>JBFFBV010000184.1:0-2007 GCA_041560205.1 Candidatus Sulfomarinibacter sp. | reverse complement strand
ATTTCTGCGGCTTCGCCTTCCGACCGGATCGACTCCCTGATCCGCTCGCCGAGGGATTCGATCGGCTCCCCGGACGAACGCAGGTGGACGATCTCCAGATTATTCATGACGACCTCCTGGAATAGATCGCCGTGCGCAGCATCCAATCTCGCAGTCCGACCGGCAAGCGGGCGAGGTTTTTCATCTTTTTCGCACCCGGTCCGACCAGGTAGTGGGCCTTTGGCTTGGTAGTCGTCAATGCCTTGGCCACGACCCGTCCCACCTTGACAGGCGCAATTCCGGGAAGATCCTTCACCTCTCTGTTGAAGAACTCGATGAGAGGCGAGTAGAGCTCGACGATTTCAGGATCTGCGCTACGGATCATTGCGTCTCGGTCAGACACGATCTTGCCGAGTACTTCAGTGTTCACTTTGCCGACCGCCAGACATGAAACCGAGACGCCAAAGGGGCGCAGCTCGACGCGCAGGGAGTCGCTGAGAGCCTGCACCGCGAATTTGGAGGCTGCATACGCGCTCTTGTCCGGAACGGCAAGCAGGCCATGGCCCGAGCTGATGTTGACGATCCGGCCCCGGCTCTTCCTGAGAAGCGGAAGGAACGCTTGTGTCACCGCCAGGAGTCCGATGACGTTGACGTCCATCAACTTCTTCATTTCCGGAACCGGCACGAGCTCGAGAGGCCCGTTGAGCGAGAGCCCGGCATTGTTGACGAGGCCGAACAGTTCCCCTGACGTGGTCCGAGTGACTGTGTCGACCGCGGCGGCAATAGAGCCGTCGTCGGTAACGTCGAGGAGAATCGGTTTCAGCTTATCCGAGGCGTTCTCACTGAGGCCTTGTCCGTCGGCGTTTTTGCGGACTCCGGCGAAGACCCGAAAACCGAGTTGGTCGAGGTGGAGAGCTGTGGCCTTGCCGATACCGCTCGAGGCCCCGGTGACAACGATGGCTCTTCGACTCATGCTCATCTTTCGTGCTCCCTTCCGTTCACCAGGCCAAGGGAAGCAGACGGTACGGCACCTGGGTCATATACTCGGAGTATCCCGGCAGTTTTTCCTGCAGGTTCTCTTCCTCGATGAGGATCCTCGCGAAGATCGGTGCCACGATCACGGGCATCACGAGCACACTCGCGACGCTCCCGAGCCACAGACCCAGACCGGTGAGAAAGAGGATGTAGCCGAGGTACAGGGGGTGACGGATTCGGCCATAGAGGCCGGTGTCGATTACGACCTGGTCGCGTTCGGTCTGGTCACCGACGATGGGTGCCGCATAGGGGTTCTGCCAGACGGCAGTCACCATGACGCCGTAACCGGCGAGGCCGACGATCACCCCGACGACCGAAAGCCCCAGCGGTGGAAAGGGCAGCAGCTGAAGGCGATGAACATCGATGGCGATAAGCACGAACCAGGCGAGGTTCAAAAGCCCGATGAAGAGAGATGCGATCCGATCCGCAGCCGGCTGGTCCTTGGCGGCGCCGCGCTGGACCCGCGCCTCGAGAGATGCCGGAGCCCAGCGGGCAAGGGAGACGATCGAAATGAACGACAGCAGCGCAAAAACCACCAGGAATTGGATGGCCCGCGGCCAGTGCCAGGTGCCGGCAGGGACCAGCAACACGGCAGCTAAGAGGCCGATCTGAAACAGCGATCGGACGAGACCCTTGAGCATCAACATGGAGGACTTCCTTTCTCGGCGGTCTGTGATTCGAGAAGCTGACGGTAATGTTCTTCAAGGGAATGGGTGCCGGTCGGCGGTGCGACGACCTCGGTCGTCGCCATGGTGGTGAAGAAGGCCAGCAGATCGCACTGGTGGCGGTTGAAGAGCTTGACCAGCCGCACCACGGACCACATCAGCCACGTGGGGACATGCGAGACTTTGGCCGGTTTCTCGAGGATCTCGAAGGCGAGCGCCCCAACCTCTTCCCAGGTGAAGGCCTCGGGCCCGCCGACGTCGATCTCGGTCTCGTTGCCTTCCATGGCGTCGACGCAGGCCACGGCGAGGTCGGCGCCGTGGATCGGGT
>JBFFBV010000183.1:0-2013 GCA_041560205.1 Candidatus Sulfomarinibacter sp. | reverse complement strand
CCGCTTCGGCTGGGTCGGCCCGACCGGACCGGGCATCGAGCAGAAGACGGCCGAGGATGGCGAGGTCCTCTACCGCGGCCGCAACGTGATGAAGGAGTACTACAAGATGCCGGCCGAGACCGCTGAAACCCTGACCCCCGACGGCTGGCAGCACACCGGCGACCTGGGCGAGATCGACGACGAGGGCTTCCTCAAGATCACCGGCCGCAAGAAGGACCTCATCGTCACCGCCGGCGGGAAGAACGTCGCTCCGTCTGCAATCGAAGGGCTGATTGCAACCTCCAAATACATTTCACAGGTCTGCGTGATTGGCGACCGCCAGAAGTACCTCACAGCTCTGATCACCGTCGATGCGGACAACATCAAGGCCTTCGCCAAGGAGCGGAACATCGAGACCACAAGCCTCGACGATCTGCTGGGGCACCAGGACGTCAACGACCTCATCCGCTCGGTGGTCGAGGAAAAGAACACTGAGCTCGCGTCCTTCGAGACCATCAAGGACTTCCGTTTGCTGGACGAATTCTCGATCGAGAACGGCCTACTGACGCCGACCCTCAAGGTCAAACGCAACGTCGCCATGGAGCGCTTCGCGGACGTCATCACCGACATGTATCGGGAGCCCTAGCAAAGCTCATCCGCTCCCCATCCATGAACGATCCCAAGAGTCGTCTCGATATGGACCGCAAAAGCCGGGAAGCAAAGTCTCCGGATCCGATACAATTCGGATCGCAATCATGAGAAGAGCGTTTTTTGCGTTTGCGTTTTGTAGCATGTGTGCTGCGAGTGGCGCGGCCCAGGAGCTCACTCCCCGCACCTACTGGCCGGCACCGAAGGGCATCAAGATCGGCGTTCTCGGCTACATCTATGCCGAGGGGGACGTGCTCTTCGATCCTTCGATTCCCCTCTACGGCGTCAACTCCGAGGTCAACGTGGCGGTGGCCGCCTATCTCCAGACCTTCAGCCTGAGGGGGCGGACGGCCAACATCCTCGTCGAGCTGCCCTACCAGTGGAGCACGACGTGGGGCATCCTCGTCGACACGCCGGCGCAGGGAAGCGTGTCCGGTTTCGGCGACCCCGCCGCCACCCTGACGATCAACCTCCTCGGCGCACCAGCCATGACGCCGGCGCAGTTCCAGCAGCTTCGTGCGAAGCCGCGACCGATCTTCGGCACCAGCCTCAAGGTCGTCGCCCCGATTGGACAGTACGATCCGAACCGGCTCCTCAACACGGGCGGCAATCGATGGGCGGTGAAGGCCGAGGTCGGCGGCATCATCCCTCTCCGTCCCAGGTGGCTCCTGGAGATCGAGGGCGGCGTGTGGTTCCTCGGCGACGACGACGAGTTCATCGCGGGGAAGAGGGAGCAGGAGCCCATCATCGGCGCCGAGCTGCATCTCGTGAGACGATTCAAACCCGGCTTCTGGGCGGCCTTCGACCTCAATTACTTCGAGGGCGGGCGCCAGACCATCGACGGCCGGGAGCTCATCGATGTTCAGCAGAACTCTCGTATCGGCGGCACGGTGGTGGTGCCTTTCAAGGGTCGCCACGCCCTCAAAATCGGCTACGCCACCGGCATTTTCACCGAATTCGGCACCGATTTCGACCAGTTCCTGGTGAGTTACCAGGTGCTGTTCAGATAACGATGTTATTCGTCGCGAGCGCTGAGGCCAAAGAAACGGAGGTCGTTATGAAAGCTGGTATTCGCACAGTCGTGCCCACGATCCTGGTCGGCGTCCTGTGCGCCTGCAGCGGGACCGGTCCTGAAGCCGTCACACCAGAGGAGGCCGAAGTCACTGCACGAGAGGCCTACGTCTGGGGCTTCCCAATGGTGATGAACTACAAGACGCTCTACAACTATGTGATCGACACCTCCAACCCCGAGTACAAGGGACCGTTCAACGAGGTGAGCTGCGTGGCGCGGTTGTTCACCCCGGACGACAAGGCCGTGGTGACGCCCAACGCCGACACGCCGTACTGCATGTTCTGGCTCGATCTTCGCGCGGAGCCGCAGGTGCT
>JBFFBV010000182.1:0-2484 GCA_041560205.1 Candidatus Sulfomarinibacter sp. | reverse complement strand
TTCCGTGCCCGATGGGACACTTTCAAGCCCGTAAAGCGTCGCAATGTTCGGATGGTTCAGGCTCGCAAGCACCTTCGCCTCCCGCTCGAACCTCGCCATACGTTCGGGGTCCTTCGCGAACTCCTCCGGCAGCACCTTGAGCGCCACCTCCCGCCCGAGCTTGGTGTCCTCGGCCCTCCACACCTCCCCCATCCCGCCGGCACCCAACTCGGCGGTCACGCGGTACTGAGCGAGAGTCTGACCGATCATCAGCGGCCTCCAGTGCTCAACCAGTTGAGAACCACCGTCGGTGGCTCGGGAGGATCGACATTCGAAAGCGCCCGATAGAGAATCCGCCGTCCATTGCCCGTCACATCGAAATGCTGATAGAGCCTCGTGCTCGGGAGACCCTCAAAAAGCATCTCGGGCGCTCCGATCTCGACGTCCGTCCCATCGGTACTCACCGGCACGGCCACGAACCGGCCCGTGATGTCCTGGAAGATCAATTCGCCAGAGCCGCCCGCCCAGCGCGGCCAGAGGCCACCGTCGGTCGAGACCTGCCAGTGCCTCCCCTCCCCTGAGGAGGAGGTCACATAGACCTCGAAACGTCCCGATTCGTCGGAGGTGTAGGCGACCCAGCGGCCGTCTGGCGAGAACGAGGCGTGCTCCTCGCTGAACTTGGTGGCGCGAAACGCGACTGGTTCACCCCCGCTCTCCATGTCCAGATACATGAGATCGCTGCGCGTGTCCTCGCGGGTCATCGAGATCAGCAGACGACCACCGTCGGGATGCGCCGCGACCGCAAAGACCGGTTGTTCGCCTCCGTAAATGAGCTCGGGCTCGTCGGACTCGCCCGGCACCAGACGGTAGATGGCGAAAGGGCCGCTACGATTCGAGCCGAAAATAACCTCGCGGCTGTCGGGCGACCAGATCGGGGCGAGGTCCTCGCCGTCGTCGAAGGTGACCCTCGAGCGAAGGTCTCGGGCAATATCATAGATCCAGAGATCGTGGGTGCCGACAGTGCCGTTGGTGATCGGCACGGCGACCTTCGAAGCATCGGGCGAAAGCGCGAGCGAGTAATAGGACGCAACGTCGCCGACGATTCCGATGCGGGTTCCGGTCCGGTCCAACCAGACGAGCTCGCTCCGCGTCTCCTCGACGCCCTGTTGGTACACCAACACCTCGGGCGTCGCAGAGAAGACACTTTTCGCCGCGCCACCGACGATCAACATCTCGTCGGCGATATCAGTTTCCTCGCCCGAGAATTCGAGCGTTTCTGGGTCGAACGACCGCTCGACGAGGGTGCTGCCCCGGAGGTAGAGTAACCGTCCGGCCACGAACTGCACGCCCACCGGTGAGCTGAAGACCTCGACCTCGGTCTCACCATCGAGTGAGCCGGCTATCACGATGTTAGCGTCTCCACCGCGCACGCTCCGGGCTGTGTAGAGATAGCGCTTGCCGTCGGGCAGGAACCAGGGATGACGGTGCGAGTTGTCCCCTCGCGCCTCGTCGAGGGAGGTCAGCTGCCGAGGCTCGCCGCCGGCGGCGGAAACCGCATAGAGCGGTGTGTTCGAGTCGGGGGTGAAGACGATGGTACCGTCTTCATTCCACGTCCCCCCCTTGCCATTGCGCGAGATGCACAGGGTGCGCATGGCGCCGCCCTCGAGAGGGATGACCTTGAGCGATGCGCTGACACGGGAGAAGAAGCCGATCTCCGAGCCATCCGGCGACCAGAATGGGTATTGGGCTCCTTCCGTGCCATCGAGAATCCGGAGCTCGACTGAATCGAGGCTGCGGACGCAGAGACGGATAATTCCGTCGACTCCTCGTACCGAAAAGGCGACATGATTTCCGTCAGGAGACAACGCGGCCGGTCCGGGACCCAGGCCTTCGAGGTGGAAGACCGTCTCATCTGGTGGACGGATTGGAAAGCGCACCACCCTGCCCTCGGGTGCCGGCCGGCGAAGAACGGCGATCACTGCAGCAACTGCAACTATCCCAATGACTGCGGCAATGGCCCACGGCAGGAGCCGCAGAAAACCTGCTGTCGCAGGCGCTTCGACCAACTTTGGAGCGTCATCGCCGAAAGGATCCGCCAGCTCGAGGCGGGCGTCGCCGATCCAACCGAGGCGGTTTTTCGTTTCCCTCTCCAGGCACCGCGAAAGGAGGCGGCGAACTGCGGCAGGGGTCGCCTGAGGGAGAACGCCCAGATCGAGTTCTCGCGTCAGCACCGCCGCCATGACATCCGACACCGTTTCCCCTTCGAAAAGCCTGCGCCCCATCAGCATCTCCCACAGCACCACGCCGAAAGCCCAAATGTCGGCCCGGCGATCGGCACTCTTGCCGCGCGCCTGCTCGGGCGACATGTAGGCGGCGGTGCCGAGGATCACCCCGGCGGCCGTCGCGTGGGTTACCGTCGGCGACAGCGAGAGGCTGGCGTCTCCACCCTCCGTCTCCCACGTCTTGGCGAGCCCGAAGTCGAGCACCTTGACCGTTCCATCCTCG
>JBFFBV010000181.1:0-2948 GCA_041560205.1 Candidatus Sulfomarinibacter sp. | reverse complement strand
TTGTTGCTTTGTTTCGCCAGGGTGCCACTGACCACAACCTCACAGTGCAACATTGCGGAACGTGGCACCCTGAATGATGTAAGGTCACAAAGTGATACGTGGCACCATTCTTATGCTCGTGCTGTTCGTGGTTTCGGTGACACCTGGCGCCGGGACCGGGGAAAAGGGAATCATGACCATCATCGACTTTTCTCGAGGAGACGCGACCTGGCCGCACATCAACGACGGGGTGATGGGCGGTGTGTCCTCGGGGAGCATGTCCGCGGGTGACGGCTACGCCACGTTTCAGGGCACGGTGTCCTTCGAAAACAACGGCGGATTCTCTTCGGTCCGCTCGCCGGCCGTCGTTCTCGATCTCTCGATGTACGAGGGTCTCATCCTCCGCGTTCGGGGTGACGGCAAGCGCTATGGTTTTCGGCTCAGGACCGACGCATCGTTCGACGGGGTGAGCTATCAGGTCCAGATCGAACCGCCGGCGGGAGAGTGGGCCGACATATCCGCCCCGTTCACCGACTTCATCCCGGTCTATCGCGGCCGGGTGGTCCGGGATCATCCGCCGCTGGATCCGAGCCGGATCGCGACCTTCGGGCTGATCATCAGCCGGCAGGAGGGACCGTTTCGCATCGATGTCGAGTCCGTCAGTGCCTACCCGGCGGTCGAAGGTCAGGAAACCGAGCGGTGACAGGGCGGGCCCGGAACCCGGTCAACCGAAAGAAGCTGCCGATGTCCAAATGGACAGCAGTATCTCCGGTCAACAGAGAGAAGCACTTCCTTGTCGTTGACTGGGTTCGAGATGACGCAGGCGAGCCTACAGACCGTGTCGTTGTCGAGGCGGTGCTGACCCAGCGGTTGCGGGAAATCCACTGGCGAGAGCTCGAGGACCGCCGATCGTGGCGGGTGGGGTGGTGGTGACTTGCATGCATGGGTGCCACGTTCCGCATTGTTGCATTGTGAGCTGACACCCGAGCTTCCTTCGCTGGCACCAAAGCGTGGCACCTGTCTTGTCATGGAGGCACCTTTCTGGCGCTTGTCAGCTGTCGTGTCTGCAGTGTCGTCGTTTGGGGGATGGGGCTCTTGATCCCATCTGGCACCTTGGTTGTCAGCGGGGGATACGGCGCTGGAGAACGATCAAGCTCAGGTCGTCGTCGAGGCGTTCCAGGTCGTGGAAATCCTCGATCGCGCGCAGGAGGTTGCGACTGATCTCCGGCGCCGGGCCGCCGCCCCGCAACACGTCGGCGACCCGATCCACCCCGAACTCCTCCCCGACCTCGTTGCACAGCTCGACCAGCCCGTCCGAGAACAGCAGGAGAGTGTCGCCCCTGGCGAGGCGCGTTGCTCCCCCCTTCCAGAGTCCCCCGGGGATCAGCGCGATCGGCATTCCGGTGGCATCGAGGCTCTCCACCGAGCCGTCCTCCCGGCACACCAGCAACGGCTGATGCCCGGCCGAGACGTAGTCGATGCCGCCGTCGTCCGCGATCCGAAGGAAGGCGCCGGTTGCGTAGAGGAACATCGAGTCGTCGGGGTTGCGGGCGGCCTGGAATCGGCTCTCGAGCTGCCGCGGGATTTCGGTGAGCGGCAGCCCCGGATCCATCTCGGCCAGCAGCAGCTTCATGACCACGGCGGCGAACCCGGCTCGCACCCCGTGACCCGAGACGTCGATCAGCCACAGCGTGAGCTTGCCATTGCTCTCGCCGCGCCAGCCGAACAGGTCACCGGACAGGTGGCAGTACGACTCGAGCGCCGCCGCCGCGTCGACAGGCGTATCCGGCGGCAATTCCCGTGGCAAGAGGTGGTACTGCACCGCGTGACCCAGTCGCAGGGCTTCGTCCATGCCAGGAAACAGGTGGGGGCGGTAGAGGAACGTGAGTGGCTCCTCGACGTCGCGCCGGACCGAGTGCCGGTCGCCGGCCTCACCGAGGTCCGGGAGTGGACGACGGCCGGCGTCCCGAATCGTCTCGGCGAGGAGATCGCCGAGGCGGTCGCCCGCGATCGGCTCGTCAAGGAGGAAACTCCCGGACAGCTGATGCAGCAGGTCGTCTATCGTGGAATCGTCAGGGTACGAGGTCATCTTTTCCGCCATTGTACCTTCGGTGGGCGCCACGCTCACCCCTGTGGCACCCCAGTGCGATGATGGGCGGCGGCGGGTTCCTTGCGATGGCGGCTTCGAGTCACCACACGAACGGCATCTGAAACAGGCAGAAGTAACCGAAGACCAGAAAGGCCGTAGTCAATCCGACGGCAAGGATCCAGTGCGGTTTGAGGATCCTTCGTGCATCTGGCGACAACATCTTCGGCATCACGATGTAGAGACCGGCGAGGACCCAGAGGGCCTGGAATGGCGTCAGCAGCAGACCTTCGAAGATTGCCGATATCTTCACCAGGAATACGGGCTTGAGGCCGAAGGAGTAGACGATGACCATACTGGTCAAGAAGAAGAAACCCAGGAACATGCGGAACTGCACTTTCCATGCAAAGCGGTCATTGAACTTTGGAAAGCAGATTCGCATGGAGTCGGCGAGCAGACGCGGCCACCCCGCGAGCTGGCCGATCTGTGTGCCAATGAGGGCGCACGCGCCGGCGATCATGAAGAGCATCCCGCCAGAACTTCCCCAGCGGGCCGAGAACACCGTTGCGAGCGTCGTTGCGACCTCTGGGCCTTGGGGGGCGAGCTGGTTTGGCCGCAGCACGCCGGCGCCGGCAATCAGAAACGCGCCGGTCGCAACCACGCCGATGATCGCTGCAAGAGACGCATCGGCATAGACGACACGGCACCAGCCCTTGATCTTCTCCGCCGTTGCGGCGGACATGTTGGCGAGCATGTGGGTGTCGGCCGGCTTCCCGTACCCGCGCCCGGCGGTGGCTCCGTACCCTGCGCCAATGACCCAGTAGGTGTACCAGACTTGGCTCGCGAAGCCCCCCGCGGCCCAGCCGATCAAGGGCAGAATTTC
>JBFFBV010000180.1:0-3723 GCA_041560205.1 Candidatus Sulfomarinibacter sp. | reverse complement strand
GCTGGCTGCGTCGATGGGGGCCGCCGGACGACGACACGTCGAAGCCAACTACTCGCTCGAGAAGAGCTTGGATCGCCTCCGTTCAGTGCTTTCCGAGGCGGCTCACAGCGGCTGAAGAGATTCAGAGGCGGTCCAGCGGCCGTGCCGGAGCGCGCTGGCGAATCCGCTGCGCACGCGCGAGCTGACCCTCGCGGTCCACCCGGTACTCGGTCTGCTCATGGAAGTTGTAGATGTATGTGATGCGGAACAGGTGTCGGGCATGGTCTCCGGCGAGCTCGAGCATCCACAGATACATCGCGACATCGTCTGCCGATGACCAGTAGTCGCCGGTTTCCGGATCGATCAGCACCTCGTCGGGCACGTGGTCGAAGAGCGGGCGCCTGAAGGAGTGCAGGTGACTCGTGGCCCATTGAAAATCTCGGTAGGTACGCGCTCGGCGCACACCGCGTGGTGGGGGAAGTTGGAAGGGAATCACGCCGGTCGACTCGCGCTGCGTGTTGTAGGTCATCCAGATATCGGGATCCTGGTAGACCTTGTTGAGGAAGGCAAGGACCCCCGGGTCGGGGAGCCAATCGTCGCCGTTGAGCTCGATGACGATCGTCTCGCTGTCTCCCTGGCGGATTCCGTCGACGGTGTTGCTGGTGCCCCCGAGGCGCTGCGGCCGTCGGATGAGATCGACGTTGTGGCCGGGGTGGACGGTACACCAGTTTTCGATGAGCCCTGGTGTGCCGTCGGTTGAGGCGTCGTCGATGACGAGGTGACAGTAGCTGTCCTTCGGGTATCTCTGGCGCTCGACCGAATCGAGGCAAGCGATGATGTCGGCGCCGGCGTTGCGCTGGGTCGAGACGATGTGGAATCGATGAGTACGTCGTGGTCGCACCACGGAGTAGCGAATGATTTCACTGCACCGACCGGCCGCGCGCAATAGGAGACGCACCCGGTAACGGTCGAGAAACCATTTCAGTCCATCGCCGATATACCCCATGCCGTGCACTCCAATCATACAAACCGCGCGGGGCCGATCCATGCCCTGACCTATAATTCAGCTGTGGCACACGCTTTTACCACGGTAACGGATGATCGACCTGCGGTCCTCGTTTTAACCCTGTTCTCAGGTGAGGCGGAGCTTGAAAGGTCCATCGAATCACTGAAAGACCAGACCTATCGTGGCTGGAGCCAACGGGTCTTCGAGCATCTGCCGAACGCCGAGGCCCACGCCTCGCTCTACAGGACGATCATGGCCGAGAGCGAGAACCACGACCTCTTCTTCAAGCTCGACGCGGACATGGTTCTCGCCGACGACGAGGTCCTCGCCGATCTCGTTCGTGTCTTTGAAGAGCATCCGGAGCTGGACCACCTGGTGGTGGCGGTGAACGATTGGATGACCGACAGCCGCATCATCGGTGCCCATCTCTTCTCCAGTCGGGTGCGCTGGGAAGAGCACGAGGAATCGCTCTACGTCGACCCGGACCCCGATTTCCCGGGACGCAAGCTCGTCGTTGACCACCCGGGCCGCGACCTCATCTTTCACGCCGGCAACCCGTCGGAGCTGCAGGCCTTCCACTTCGGTGCGCATCGGGCGCTGCAGGCGTCGCAGGTGTATCGCGGACTGCGCCTCACCCGACCCCACAACTCGCGGGTCCAGTGGCAGTATCTGGAACGGGTATGGAAGCACTACCGGCGGTCCGGAGATCGGCGGCTGGGCCTGGCGATCCTGGCGGCGGACCTCGTGTTCCGGAAAGAGCTCCCGGCGACCGCCAACGAGTATTCGGATGTGGCGCTTCGTGCCGCCTTCGAGGCCGCCGAGGTGCTCGACGATGCGGAGATTCTGGCGCGTCTCCAGCCGCGTTGGGGCTCTGCAGCGAACCGGCATTGGACGTGGCTTCGCGCCCTCGGGCCGGCCAAGGCCCTGATGGTCGCCCTTCGTGGCCTTCGTGACGCCGCCGCCTCGGTCGTCAAAGGCGCGTCCGGACTCTCCCAGCCGACCATTCAGATCGGGGTCCGCTGAGATGTGCGGGATCGCGGGCATCCTGGGCCTCGGCGACCCCGAGCACCGGCGTCGCCGCGTGGGGACGATGACGGCGGCTCTCACCCACCGGGGGCCTGACGACGAGGGTTTCTTCGACGACCAACACGTCTCGCTGGGTTTTCGACGGCTGGCGGTCATCGATCTCGAGACGGGCCAGCAGCCGATCGTCCTCGACGAGCCACCGCTGGTGATTGTCCTCAACGGCGAGGTCTACAACTTCCGCGAGCTGCGGAGCGAGCTCGAGGCGAAGGGCCACCGGTTCCGAAGCTCCGGTGATGTGGAGGTGGTGCTGCGGCTGTGGGCCGAGGAGGGCCCGGCCTCGGTCGCACGACTCAACGGGATGTTCGCGCTGGCGGTGTGGGACGGCAAGCGCCGGCGACTCTACCTGGCTCGCGATCGATTTGGCATCAAGCCGTTGTACGTCTGTCGATCAGAGAATGCTCTGGCCTTTGCCTCGGAGCTCCGCGCCCTCCGGGTGGGCGGGTTCCCGTCGTCTCCGCGCCTCGACCCGGAGCAGCTGCACCACTATCTCGCCTACGGGTATCTCTCACCGGACGGGGCGCCGTACGAGGGCGTTCGGTCCCTCCGGCCGGCGGCCATGCTGACGGTGGACGAGGACGGCCGCGAGGAGCTCGAAACCTATTGGAGGCCTCCGCCGCCGGCCGACACCCGGCCCGGTCCGGGTCGGCCGCTCGAGAGGCTTCGCGAGGTGCTCGAGGGGGCGGTCGGTCGGCAGCTGGTCGCCGACGTGCCGGTCGGTGTCTTTCTCTCGGGAGGGCTCGACTCGAGCACCGTCAGCGCCCTCGCCGGGCGCAAGGTCAGCGGCCCCCTGAGGACCTTTTCGGTGGGGTTCGTGGGGCCGGGCGCGATCTCGGAGCTCCCGGCGGCGCGCGAGATTGCCCGCTTTCTGGAGAGCGACCACCACGAGTTGATGATGGACCCGGGCACCGTCGCTCGGGATGTGGATCGGATTATCGATGGACTCGACGCACCCCTCGCCGACCCCACCGCCATTCCAACCTGGTACATGTCGCGGCTGGCCCGAGAGCGGGTCACCGTGGCGCTGTCCGGAGAGGGCGCAGACGAGGTTTTTGGTGGTTACGCCCGTCAGCGTTACGACGTCGCGATCGACCGTATGGGCGGGTTCGGCAGACGGTTGCTGCCTCTGATCATGAGAGTCGCCGGCAAACCCGTGACGAACCGGTTTGCGGCCCGGCTGAAAATGCCGCCCGGGCTGGTCCGCCAGCTCGACTGGGGGAGGCTCCTCTCCGCGCAAGAGATCGAGCGGCTGACAGGGACCGCCACCGTCGGCGAGACGGAAATCTCCGGTCTCTACCCGGAGCTGGCCTCGAGATGGCACGAGTGGGCCGAGATCGACCCGGTCAACGGTCGCCTCGAAACGGACCGCCAGACATTTCTGCCCGGCGATCTCCTACCGAAGGTGGACAGGATGTCGATGGCGCATTCGCTCGAGGTCCGGGTTCCCTACCTCGACAACGAGGTCGCCGACTTCGTCCTCGCGTTGCCCGGGCGTCTCAAGCAGAGCCGTCGCCGCGACAAGATTCTCCTCCGCCAGGTCGCCGACGGGCTGCTCCCGAAGGCTGGCGCGTTGCGCCGCAAGCGTGGCTTCGAGGTGCCGATCGGCGCCTGGCTGCGCGGTCCCCTGCGCGGTGCCCTGACCGACCAGCTGGCGC
>JBFFBV010000179.1:0-3940 GCA_041560205.1 Candidatus Sulfomarinibacter sp. | reverse complement strand
GACACCAGGCGATCGTTACGGGACAGCGACGCGAGCTGGATGTGAAAGTCAAGATTCCGGTCGAGGAACTCCACGTAGGAATCCCAGTCGTGATAGGTGTACTCGGTCGCGGCCAGGTCACGGAGCCGCTCGAGATCGGCGGCGCTTGCCCTTTTCGCCGCCAGCTCAAGAGCCAGAGTTTCGAGGCGGAGGCGGAGATCGAAGCTGTCGTCGATCTCCTTGAGCGAGATCTGGTTGACCGAAAATCCACGGTACGGGCGACCGATGAGCAGGCCCTCTTGGTCGAGCCGCCTGCACGCCTCACGCACCGGGACCCGGCTCGTGCCGTACTGCTCGGCGAGCTGGTGCTCGGTCAATGACGCCCCAGGCCGATGACGCAGGGTGATGATGTCGCGCTTGAGTGCCCGATACACCTGCTCGGCAGCCGTAGCTCGTTCCACCGTGTCATTTGCAAATTCATTCACCATCTCGAAAATTGTATACAAATTGTATACAACATTCAACGACCGTTTCGCGATGCCCGTGGGTCTCATCGACGTGTTGGTCCGCGGTGCTACGCCGCGTCTGCGCCGCTGGCCGGTGATGCGAGAACCCGGCGCACCATGTAGGCCACAGTTGCCAGCCCGGCCAACAGGAGCACCACGAAGAGCACAAAATTGCCCCACTGGGGAACGACCTGAATGCTGAACTGGGCAGTCGAGGGATCCAGATACAAGGCGCGAACCTGGTGGCGGGTCATGCTCATGACGGCAATGGTCAGCGTCATCGCACCGAGGGTGGCGCCAACCAACCCGGGCTTCTCGACCGGATTGGACACCCGCGAAAGCATCATCAACAGGCCGATACCTCCGAGAATCCCGATGGTGAGCGGGCCGAGTGTGGCCACACCACCCACCATGATGCCGCGAAGCACCGGTCCGGGAAGCAGCATCAGAAGCAGGAAACCGTCGACGACCTGCAGCACGGTGCTCCATAGCGCCCAACGCCATGCCCAGCGGGCGATCTCTGAATTGACTTCGGCGTCGACCCCCTGCGACGCCCGCCGCACCGCCCACCACGCGGTGACTAGGGCCGCAAAGCCGAGGCCCGCGAAAACGAAGTGGAGGAGCCGCGGCCAGTAGGTGGCATCGGACAGCACCATCCAGTTCCCGTCGGCAAGACTCCCCCATTTTTCGGGTTGGGCGTGCACCAGATTCACGGCCACGTGGATCATGGCGATGAGCAGGAACATCGCCGCCGACACGCTCAACCAGAGGCCGCCACCCTCGCCCCGGGTCGGAGCGCCACGGAACTTGTAGAGATAGGCGGCGTAGTAACCTACCGTCAACAGGATCAACATCGCGAACCATAGCGGCGCGAGGAGGATCGTCGCGGTGTAGAAGTACTGCTGGTAGAGGACTTGAATGAAGAGGAGGGGTGCGACGCCGGTGGTGATCGTCAAGGAAATCCCATAGTTGTTGATGGCCATGAGCCTGCCGGCGAGCACACCGCGGAAATCATCCTTGCGGCCGCCGCTTCTGAAGTGAGCGACGGTCGCGAGCAGGGTGCCACCAAGGGTCAAGTTCATGAAGACGAGATGGAGGAAGAAGGTGAAGACCAGCAGCACGTGAAACAGCCACGGGGGCCCCGGGATGCCGGCGGGATCAACGGCAGGAATGAGGTTCGGGTTCATCGGCCACCCCCCTCCAAGGCTTGGCCCGTCCCGCGCTCGAGGGCCAGGAAGGCGAGGTACTCCACCAGGGCCTCGAGCTCGTCATCGGTGCCGACAAACGGTGGCATGTAAGGAGAGTAAAGGTCGGCCGTGTTGATCATTTCCCCCCGCGGAGCCGCGCTGTAGGCTTCGCCCATTTCTCGAAGCTCGGAGAGGGCCATGTAGATCATTCCGGTTCCGAGCTCGTGGATCATTTCGGGATCTTCGGCCATCTCGGCCGGCGTCGGCAGCAGATCCTTCATTTCCTCTGCAGTTACATCCCCGTGGCAGCTCGCACACTTGGCCTCGAATGTGCGCCCACCGTTGCCCGCCGGCTGATCCGAGGCCACCGCCACCATGTCGTCGTAGATCGGCAGGAGACGGCGGATGCTCTGGTATCCATCCAGTGTGTGGCAGCTCGCGCACTGGGTTCGGAATATCTGCCGACCCATGGTGAGGGAGTCGTCTGCCCCCCTCGCGGCCCAGCCCGAACGGGCCAGCACACCCTCTGCGTTGACACTTTGGATATCGCTCACCAGGAGACCGTTCGAAAACAGATGGCTGTGGATGAGGAAGGGCTTGCGGATCCCCTCACGCAGCCGTTCATAGCCGCCGAAGAAGGCGAAGGCCGCAACCGCCATGATCAGGGCGGTCGCAGCGCGAGCGAGTCGCGGCGCAGCGATCAGGATCACGAGCCCGAGCGCCAGCGCCGCCGTCAGCGACCACAGAGCGAAGCTGCGCGTGGCCGCGAGAGTGGCCAACGCGGGCTCGGCGCCACTGAAAAGATTGTGCACCGTTTCCGGCAGCACAGCCTCCCACCAACGGTAGCCTGCATATGACAACAACGCGCCACCAACGAACCACCACCCGAGGTAGCGAAGGACACCCGCCCTGCGCGTCGCGGTCGCCTTGAGAGCGGGAAACACCATGAAGGCGGTGGCCATCAGGATGACGATGCCCGTACGAAGCATCAGAGAGGGCCAGTAGGTGGGGTTGAAAAATCCGTCCCAGAAGGCGTGGGTCTCGAGCCAGCGCCCCGGGGTCAGCATGAAGGTGATGATCCCGTTGATGATCACCAGCGAGAGGTAGGCGCCGACGAAATACAGCCAGCCCACGAGCAGGTGGGCGCCCTTCGAGATCTTGTCCCAGGTCGAGTAGTAGACCAGGGCTGCAACGATCTCGAGGATGAAGAACACCCACTCGATCGCCCACCCCCAGACGTAGGTGTGGATCAGCGCTGAGATGGTTGCCGGCGAGATCAAACCCGCCACCACCCAGATGCCGACCCCGGAAATGGCGCCGAAGACCGTCGACACCAAAATGAGTACGAGGGAAGAGCGGCGCGCGAGCTCGCGCAGCTCCGGATCGTCACGCCTGACGGCGAGCGTCTCGGTGACGACGATGAGCAGGCCGCCACCGATCGCGAAATGTGCCACGATGACGTGCGGTATCGCGACGATGGCCATGAGCATCCCCCCGCCCACGGCCAGATCCCAAATCGGGTAGTCCATCTTGCCTCCGAATCAGTCGCGTGCGCCACGATAGCATTCTCGGACAGCTCGCACAAACCCTTCGAAATCAATAATGTACATTTGCTCAAGCCTCAGTTTGGCGCCAATTCCATGCTGTCGGAGTCGCGTTTTTGCCTGGCTGCTGTGGTTCTGTCGAGCGCCTGCAAAACGGCAACAAAACCGCCGTTTCCTCTCTTGACACAAGCTCTCATCAACGCTACCTTTGGTTGCGACAATGAAAATGAGACTGGATTAAAAGTATGAGTAGCAAACTTGCACAACGGGCACAGAAGCTGTTTATCCAATACCTGAGGGAGAACAACCTCAAGGTCACCCAGGAGCGCCTCGCGCTGCTGGACGAGATCTTCGCAACCGACGAGCATCTCGACGCGGACGACCTCCTCGCGCGGATGAAGAGCAAGCAGCGCAAGGTCTCGCGTGCGACGGTGTATCGCACGCTTGACCTGTTGGTCCAGTGCGGCCTGGTGCGCAAGAGCCGGCTCGGTCGCGAGCACTACTACTACGAAAAAATGGAGCCGGGCGGCGGCCACCATCACATGGTGTGTACGGCCACCGGCAAGATCATCGAATTCTGGGACGCCGACCTCGACGAACGCTTGCGGCGTCTGTGCCAACGGCCAGGGCTGTCAGTCGCATCAGGACGACTTCCAACCGATCTGCGAAACCGTTAAAACCGCTCAGGGCCTCATTCTGGCCAGCCCTGTCTATTTCGGGTTCG
>JBFFBV010000178.1:0-4033 GCA_041560205.1 Candidatus Sulfomarinibacter sp. | reverse complement strand
GAAGTCAGAATTCAGAATTCAAAACTGATTCAGTACCTGTACCAATCAGGCTTGTACGGCCCCTCCACCGGCACATCGATGTAATCCGCCTGCTCCTCGGAGAGCTTCGTCAACGACGCACCGAGCTGATCCAGGTGAAGCCTGGCCACTTCCTCGTCGAGCTTCTTCGACAGCGTCGTCACACCGACCTCGTGCTCGTTCTGCCACAGATCCATCTGCGCCAGCACCTGGTTGGTGAAGGAGTTCGACATCACGAAGCTCGGGTGGCCGGTGGCGCAGCCCAGGTTGACCAGCCGCCCCTCGGCGAGCAGGAAGATCGAGTCTCCGTCCGGGAAGGTGTACTTGTCCACCTGCGGTTTGATCGTCTCCTTGACGATCCCAGGCACCGATTCCAGTGCGTCGACCTGGATCTCGTTGTCAAAGTGGCCGATGTTGCAGACGATCGCCTGGTCCTTCATGCGGCTCATGTGCTCGGCGGTGATGATGTCCTTGTTGCCGGTGGCTGTGACGTAAATGTCCGCGTGGGGGAGGGCCTCCTCGACAGTCACGACCTTGTAGCCCGCCATGCACGCCTGCAGCGCGCAGATCGGATCGATCTCGGTCACCCAAACCTGGGCACGCTGGCCGGCGAGCGATTCGGCGGAGCCCTTGCCGACGTCACCGAAGCCGCAGATCAGTGCCACTTTACCCGAGATCATCACGTCGGTGGCGCGCTTGATGCCGTCGACCAGCGACTCGCGGCAGCCGTAGATGTTGTCGAACTTCGACTTGGTGACCGAGTCGTTGACGTTGATCGCCGGCACCAGCAGCTCGCCCTTTTCGGCCATCTGGTAGAGACGGTGGACACCGGTGGTCGTTTCCTCGGAGACGCCCTTCCACTCGCTGACGAGACCGTGCCAGAAGCGTGGCGCCACGCCCTGAGTTTCCTGCAGCAGCTTGTCGATGATCTGCAGCTCCTTGTTGTCCGACGGCTTGGTCAACATCGACGGATCATCCTCCGCCTGGTAGCCGCGGTGGATGATGAGGGTCGCGTCCCCACCGTCATCGACAATCAGCTGTGGTCCCTTTCCATCGGGCCAGGTCAGCGCCTGCTTGGTGCACCACCAGTATTCCTCGAGGGTCTCGCCCTTCCAGGCGAAGACCGGCGTGCCGCCGGCGGCGATCGCTGCGGCCGCGTGATCCTGGGTCGAGAAGATGTTGCACGAGCACCAGCGGACGTCGGCGCCGAGGTCTTTCAAGGTCTCGATCAACACGGCCGTCTGGATCGTCATGTGCAGGCTGCCCATCACGCGCACGCCGTTCAACGGCTTCTGCGGGCCATATTTCTCGCGGGTTGCCATCAGGCCGGGCATCTCCTTCTCGGCGATGGCGATCTCGCGGCGGCCCCATTCGGCGAGGCCGATGTCTTTCACCTTGTAGTCGGTGGTGGTGGTCGTGGTCATGAATCGTCCTTTCTTCAGAGACTTGGTCGCAAGGACCGTCGGTCGAACGCCCCGGTTGGTTTGCGGCGCTCGATTCTATCGCAACATCGACATATGAGATAATTACTTACGATGAAAGGCAATTCCGGGCATTTCCCGATCGATGTCGAGGCGCTTGCGGACCAGTGGCTCGTGGTGCGCACGAAACCGCGGCAGGAGCGTGTGGCGGTGCATCACCTGAGCCAGCGCGAGGTCGAGCCCTACTGCCCGCTCTACCTCGAACCGCCCTGGCACCCGCGGGCGCCCAAGGGACCGACACCGCTCTTCAGCGGGTACATTTTCGTCCGCTGCAATCCGCGGCTGCAGCTCAACGCCGTCCGTTACTGTCCGGGTGTGATGCACCTCGTGCAGTTCGACCGTGAACCGGCCACCGTGGGGCAAGAAGTCATTCACGCCCTCAGGCTCCGCGAGGCGGAGCGGGGTTACGTCGTCCCGACCGAGCTCGAGCTGGGGATCGAAAGCGGCCGCAAGGTGCGGGTGATGGCCGGGCCGCTCGAAGGAATGGAGGGCGTCTTCCGGGGCTACCTCCGTGGCGGGCAGCGTGCCCGCGTGCTGATGGAGTTCCTCCGCCGGCGCAGTCTGGTGGAGGTGGAAACCGATTTGCTCGCCGTCGTGCGAGCTTGACGAATCGGGCCTCTTTGCGCGCCTGATTCGCCTAAAAGTTTATAAATCAGTAGGTTGCAACTGCAATCATGGTGCGGTAGCTGGGCAAACACGCCAAATTTTGAATTGTGAATTTTGAATTGTGAATTTGCGGCGAGAGAGTGGTCGATGAGCGAGAAGGAATCACCGACGCCAGGTGACTCGCATACCGAGTCACCGTATGAGGTCATCGGCGAATTCGATCTCATGGTCTCTGGCAAGGGTCCGAACCCTATTCGGGAAAAGAGCTTTGCGTTTGCCATCTCCGTAATTCGTCTATTCAAGCGGCTTCAGTCCGTCCGTGAATATGTAGTGTCCAACCAGCTGCTGAAATCTGGAACCAGCGTCGGGGCAAACGTTGAGGAAGCGATGGCGGCTTCGAGCCGTCGCGATTTCCTCCACAAATTGACCATCGCATCGAAAGAAGCTCGCGAGACCGTCTACTGGCTTCGATCGATTGATCAGTCGGATCTCGCCCCTGATATCGACGTCGGTGCAGAACTCGAAGATGCTCGAGAGCTCGTCAGGCTGCTCACCTCGATCGTCAAAACAACCGGAGAGTCGACGCGATGATCAGCATCGTCGTGTGCGGGGGTATTCACGCCACTTCTGTGGGGCGGCGGTGGATAATTCAGAATTCAAAATTCAAAATTCAGAATTTCTATTTGGGACATTCTTTCAATGTTTGATTCCGTATCAAAACCAGTTTTGGTCACCGGCGCCGCCGGCTTCATCGGCTATCACCTTGCGGACCGGTTACTCAACGACGGCACGCACGTGATCGGTCTTGACAACTTCAACGACTACTATGACCCGGCTCTCAAAGAGGCGCGGTGGGAGCTCCTCGAAGCGAAAGATGGCTTCACCGCTGCGCGCATCGACCTGGCCGACCGCAAAAAGATGGAAGCCGTCTTCGCCACCTACGGCTTCGGAACCGTCGTCCACCTCGCGGCCCAGGCAGGCGTGCGGTACTCGATCGAAAACCCCCATTCCTACGTCGACTCCAACCTGGTCGGATTCATTCACATCCTCGAGGGCTGCCGCCACACAGGTGTCGAACACCTGGTGTACGCATCTTCGAGCTCGGTCTACGGCGCCAACACCGCGATGCCCTTTTCCGTTCACCACAACGTTGATCACCCGATGTCGCTCTATGCCGCGACCAAAAAGGCCAACGAGCTGATGGCCCACACCTACTCCAGCCTCTACGACCTGCCGACAACTGGCCTTCGGTTCTTCACCGTTTACGGACCCTGGGGCCGGCCCGACATGGCGCTCTTCAAATTCACCCGCAAAATCCTCGCCGGTGAGCCCATCGACGTCTTCAACTATGGCAACCACCGCCGCGACTTCACCTACATCGACGACATCGTCGAAGGCGTGGTCCGCGTGATGGAGAAGACGCCGGAATCGAATCCCGAATGGTCCAGTGACGCACCGGACCCGGCAACCAGCAAAGCCCCCTGGCGCGTCTACAACATCGGCAACAACCGTCCTGTGGAGCTGATGCGATACATCGAGGTCATCGAGGAGTGCCTCGGCAAAGAGGCCGAGAAAAACCTCCTCCCGCTGCAACCAGGCGATGTGCCCGACACCTACGCCGACGTATCGGCCCTCTCAGCCGATACCGGCTACCACCCCGACACTCCGATCGAAGAGGGCGTCAAAAAGTTCGTCGAGTGGTATCGCGAGTACTACAAGGTATGAAACCGCTAGAAACCTCTGGAGGTCGTCATGTCAAATGACCATCCTCGCCTGCCGTATGAGCTGAGCTCGCCACGCGGCCCGGCGCCTGCAACGCCGTGGAACCCGTACGGTACGCAGTGGGCGGAGGACGCCGAGCCCGAGATCGACGTCATGGAGTACGTGCGGCTCATCTGGGCCAAGAAGTGGCTCGTGCTCGCGGTGCT
>JBFFBV010000177.1:0-4035 GCA_041560205.1 Candidatus Sulfomarinibacter sp. | reverse complement strand
GGTCCCGGAGGCCTCGATGACGCCCGGTGTCCCCTCGATGACGATCCCCGATTGACCATCGATCGCGGCCCCGTTGATGAAGACGCCGTGGTGCTCGGGATCGTCGACAACACCCTCAAGAGAGACCGATCCGACACTGATCAACACATGCGAGCTGCCATCACTGGTGATTCCCACGCTGCCCCCGGCGCTCACACCTCCCTCGCCCTGGATCGCGATGCTCCCACCAGCAGCAAGCGAGCAGCTGTTGAGCAATCGAACACCGTCGTGATCGGTGGTGGCGGCGTCGTCGCCTCCACGGCCCAGACAGACCATGTCTCCGGCGGCAGAAATCGTTGTCGCTTGGAGGACGATGCCGGCGAAGTCTCCCGTCGTAGGAGTCACGCCCAGGTTGGCTATAAAGAGCATGTTGCCGGTGACGACATCGATGGTGCTTCCTCCGACGATACTGATGTCACGAGAAGTCTCGATCACCAGATCGACTCCGGTGGCGGCGGTCAGGGTCCCCCCTTCGAGGCGAAAGCTCGCAAGAGAGGGGATGGCTGCGCTCACTGAGATCGACTGACCGAGGATCGTCACATTGTCGCCGGTCTGGGGGATGTTCCCGCCGCAGTTGGTCCAGGTCGCAGCAGTGTGCCAGTCACCGCTGGCCTGTGCCTCGCAATCGGCGGCCAGGGCCGGAAGAGAGGAAAGCTGCCAAACGACCCCGGTACACACAATTACCAGAACGCCGGCCCGACGCAGCTTTTTCATCCTGGCTGCTTCCGCCCAGTTCACTCGGTGCTTCCCGAACCCTCGTTCAATGTGCGCTCGCGAAACACTTGCTTTTGACTTTGACCGACCACCGATTTTCACCGACATGACGTGGCCTCCCGAACGCGAACTCCAGAAGGTGTTCATTGTTCAATCGCTGATTCCCGTTTTCATGACGAACGGCAGCGCGTGCAAAGAATGGAAACCGACGACCGCCCATCGTCGAGGTTATTTCCGTACACTAAGAGAACGCTGTTGCCGTCGTGGAACCATGCTTCCGCGATCGCGGGCGACATTCCGTTTTCGCCTCCTCTGTTTGCGGGGCCACACGCACGACTGAGCGCCTGCAGTCATTCATCTGGCTGCATAGGGGGTCGAGACTAAGGTATGTTTTGAGGAGTTGTCTGTCAAACTAAGCTCAATCTGGTCAACATCTTACAGGAATAGTAATCGTTAGCGAACATGGGTGGAACGTTCACCACTGCACCATCGTGAGTCGCCTATGCGGGAGACTGCCTCCGGAAAAGTCTCATGGGTGGCATGCACACATTTTTGGGACCCACTGCAGGCATCACTCGCGGCGCTTGAGAATCGACCGTTTGTCGGAGTAGACGAGGCGGGCCTCGATGAACTCCCTGTGGCTGAAACCCAGCTCGTTGGAGATCTGGCGGATCTGGGATTCTTCGTCGCCGGTGATGGTGTCGTCGGCCGCCGATACGGCGAAGAGGCAGTCGAGCAGCTCGTGCCGTTGCTCGTCGTCGGCGATCTCCCGAAATTCGCGGGTCACCAGATAATCCTCGGTGCTGCCGAAGAGCAGGTTCTGGTTGTTGGCGATGGCGACGACCAGCACCGCCTGCTCCTCGGGGATGTGCCCGAGGCGCTGGACGATTTCGATCATCTTTTGAGTTTCTGCGTCACTGATTTCCAGGTCGGCCGCGGCGACACGGCTCAGGACGTACGCGAACGCCGCAAGGAAGCGCGCCCGAGCCCGATCGAGACGATCCAACTCGCCGACGATGCGGCGGACCGTTTCGGTGTCGCCGTGATTCGATCCGGGCTCCGCCTTTGCCGGCGAGGCCGAATTCCCGAGCCCGAGGAGATCGAGTATGCCCATCGCGAGGAGGATTCTAACTCAGCACACGGGTGCCACGTTCCGCATTGTTGCATTGTTGGAGAGGCTGTCATGTAGGGGTGGCAGCGCGGCAGGTTGTAGGTTCGCAAACAGTGGCAACCTAGTTCAGTTGGGGTGAGCGGTGGTGTTGTGCGGCCGCCACCACCTGCCGGGTCCCGGCCGCGTCTCCAGGGTGCCACGTACACGTTCGGAGAATCATGAACCTGTCACTTGGCGAATCTGATTTTAAATAAAAAGATTTGAATACTTGACAAATAATTTTACTTACGTTAAATTAACTGCATGAGGTCATCCAAGAAAGATGTTGCCCGCAGCAAGCGAGAGGCCCGGAACGAGCGTAGACGAGAGCAGACGCGAGCCGAAATCCTCGAAACTGCAGGTGATGTCGTTCTCCGCAACGGGCTGGCCGGATTCACGCTGGCGGACGTGGCCGACGAACTCGGCCTGACCAAGCCCGCGCTTTATTACTACTTCGAGAGTAAAGAAGCCCTGCTGTTCGAGCTGTTGCTCCGCGAATGGGTCGAGGCCGCCACCGAGGTGCAGGCGGCGGTCGAAGGCACCGACAACGGGGCCGATGCTGTCGAGCAGTTGATGCGCACGGTCTTCGGTCGCTATCGCGACCGCCTCGAGCTCTTCGTGCTCCATTACAAAATGGGTCCGGGTGGCGAGTTCGTGGGCGTTGTCGGGCCTGAGGAGCTCGAACGGGTGCGCCCGATCAACGAGATGCTCTACGGAGGCGCTGCAGCCCGTCTGCGGGCTGATCAGCGCAGCGGTGGTTTTTCCAAGAAGCGTGACCCGCGCCGCTTCGTCTTCACCGCTCACACAGCGGTCTTGGGGCTCCTCAATATGAAGGCGATCGTGGCCGCCGCCAAGGACCCGCTGATTCACAGCGACGAAGATCTGATCGACGACCTCTGCACCACGTTCCGTGATGCAGCGCTCCAAGGAGGTGCGAAATGACGTTCGAGAACCCGGTATTCGTGACCTATGTGATCGCGGCGACCCTGATGATCCTCAAGATGATGGGGCAGGGGTGGATCACCGTCGCGCGAATGATGAAAGTCGGCGGAGGCTTTCTCAACCCTGAAGACCAGACGGCCGGCTGGACGAACCCGAAACCCCGTCCCGGCCAGCTCGATCCGGACGACTCCGTCGAACGGTCCCGACGCATGCACCACAACGACACGGAGAACATCCCGGTGTTCCTCGTGGCCGGCCTGCTTTTCGCCTGGACCCAGCCCCCGCTGCTGGTCGCCCAGGTACTGCTCTACGGATACGTGGCCTCCCGGCTGGCGCACTTCGTGGCGTACCTCACCGCGAGGTCTCACGAAACCCGCGCGACCTTCTTCAGCATCGGTTCGCTGATCGTCATCGGTATGGCGGTCTACACATTCATTTACGCCATTTCGTAGGGAGACACCGTGAAGATTACGAACTCAGAGTCCAACACGAGCATCGCCGAAATAGGCGACGGTATTTACAGAATCAGCACGCCGGTCCCGGCCAACCCGGCCCTGCCGACCGGATTCACCTTCAACCAGTTCCTGATCGAAGATGACGAACCGCTCCTGTTTCATACCGGTCTGCGGGGGATGTTTCCGCTCGTCCGTGAGGCCATCGAAGCGGTGATCCCGATCGACTCCTTGCGGTATCTCGGCATCTCGCACTTCGAGGCCGACGAGTGCGGTGCTCTCAACGAGTTCCTGGAGGTGGCGCCGCACGCCGTACCGGTGTGCAGTGCGGTGGCGAAGATGGTGTCCGTCGACGACGTGGCGGACCGCGAAGCGATCGGCCTCGGGGACGGCGAGCAGCTTTCGCTCGGCAAGCACACGGTGGCGTGGATCGACACCCCCCACCTGCCACACGGATGGGATTGCGGCTACCTGTTCGAACAGAAGACCTCCACTCTTTTCTGTGGCGATCTCTTTACCCAGCCGGGCGATGAGCACGTGCCGCTCATCGAGGGCGACATCCTGGGGCCGAGCGAATCGATGCGGGATGCAATGGACTACTACGCCCACACCACCAACACCAAAAAGCTCATCGCCAAGCTCGCCGCCACCGAACCGACAACCCTGGCCTGCATGCACGGCTCCTCGTGGAACGGAAAGGGCAGCGAGCTCCTCGGTCGGCTTGCCGCTGCACTCGGG
>JBFFBV010000176.1:0-4296 GCA_041560205.1 Candidatus Sulfomarinibacter sp. | reverse complement strand
TGGTGGCGTTAGGCCAAGCGGCAGCCGGTCTCGGAGTCCTTTTGATGGGACTCGCGGCGCTGTGGTTCGTTTCGGTTTATGACGACAAGAAGAAGTAGCCGCCCGGTCACCGCCAGGTGCCGCGTCGACCCCTGGAGGTTGAGATGAAGAGTTCGGTTGTCGAACACCTGAAGCCCGAGTTCGAGCCGGTGGCGGTGGTGTGGAGCGACGATATTCCGGACCACGCCCTCGAGTTCACGGGAGGGCGCTTCGGCTGCATTCTCCACCTCTTCGCGGAAGCCTCCCGCAAGGGTCGGGTGGCCGGCGGCAGCCGCGACACGGTTGTGTGTTCAGGGGGCCGCGCCGCGCTCGGCTTCGGCGTCGTGTTCGTCGAATCGGAGGACCAGCTCGATCACCACGCCGCCATCTTTGCCAAGGGCCTCGAGTCGGCCCGCGATCAGCCCGCCTATCAAGAGAAGATGGAGTCCGTGCGTCCGGCCTGGCGGCCGCTTTACGAGTTCGGCGAACGCCGCCACTGCAGCTTCGAGATGGCCAGAAAGTGGATTCTCGAGTGTCTGCCCCGCTACGACATCTCTTACCGGTATGTGCTCTTCAAACCCTTGGGCGAAACGGATCCGGACGAGAACATCCGTGCAGTCATCTTTCCGGTCAGCCCACTCGAGCTCGCCGGCCTGACCACCCTGCTGGGGTCGATCGTCGAGGGCGCTGACCCGATCCAGGTCCCCCAGGGCGCCGACTGCTTCCGCATCACCTGCTTCGCCTACGAGCAGTACGACGCGGAGTCGCCGAGGGCGGTGCTCGGCATGCTCGACGTGGACGGCCGCGAAGTGATGCGCCGGAAGTTCCACGACGACACCTTGACCCTGACCATACCGATGCCGCTCTTTCAACGTATGGAACGAGAGGCGGGCAACTCTGTCCTGCTGGTCCCCAGCTGGTCGAAGCTCCGCCTGGAGCATTAAGGAGGAAGACATGAGCGAATCCGAGTGCGCGACGTGCTCGTTCCGAGCCAAGTATGACGCGAAACCCAAATCCTTCCTGGGACGCCTGTGGAGGTGGCACGCCAACTTCTGTCCCGGATGGAAGGGCTACATGAAGTCACTTCCCGATGACGAGAAGATAACAATCATCGAGAGGTACAACTTTCCTGCGAACAAGTTCGCCTGATCACGACCCGCGAGGTGCACCATGACCGAGCAACTGCATGTGGTGGATAGGGAATCCTGTCTGGGCGACGGCATCTGCGTCGATGTCTGCCCGGAGAACACGCTCGAAATCGTCGACGAAAAGGCATGCTCGGTCGAAGACCGCGCCGAGTTCTGCATCGAGTGCGGACAGTGCGTTGCGGTGTGTCCGACCGAATCACTGACGATGCCGAAGCTGCCGACCGAGGATTTTCGCAGACTGGCCGAGCAGCCCTTCGGCTACGACGAATTCTTCGATTTCCTCAGACGACGGAGGAGCGTCCGCGTCTTCAAGGACAAGCCTGTCGAACGGGAGGTCATCCAAAAAATCCTGGATGCGGCCGCGACGGCGCCGATGGGTCTCCCGCCTCATACGACCGAGGTCATCGTCATCGACCAGCGAGAGGAGCTGGATTTCCTGCTCACGGAGTTGGTCAAAGACTACGAGGCGATGGTCAAGAGGTTCTCCAATCCTGTGGGGCGAGCCATGGTCCGCCTCATGGCCGGGGCCGAGAATTTCGGCGTATTGAAAAACCACGTCGTGGATGTGGCGACGTTCGCCAACGAGCTCTATCACCGAGACGAGGTCGATCGATATATGCACCTCGCGCCGGTTTTGATGCTGTTTCACGGCAACCGCTGGACGATGTCCTACGAGGAGAACGCCCACCTGGTCTGCCACCACTCGATGCTGGCGGCGCTCTCCCTTGGTCTCGGCAGCACGATTATCGGTCTAATCCCGCCGATTGTAGATCGCTCGAAGCTCCTCCGGGAACGCTACGGTATCCCCAAGGACAACAGGGTATGTACCTCGCTCGTCCTCGGCTATCCGAAATTCAAATACCGCCGGAGCATCCACAGGGACCTCGCCGGCGTGCAGTACCACTGATACAGACAGGATTCAGGGCCCGTCGATGAAACCGGAGAGTCGATTCCGCCGCCTTCCACCCATCTGTTTGTGTGTCGGGACTGTCTTGGCGGTGTTCCGGCGTCTCCGTCTCAACCATCGCTATGTCGGCAAAGAAATCGTCACGGAGGACGGCCGGCACTTTCGAGTATTCCGCCATCTGTCGCGTCGTGGCCGCGCCAAGGGAAAACCGTCCGTCCTCGTGGTCCGGTTTCGATTCACGGGGTTTTCTCATCGGGTCAATCGAGCCCTTTCGCTCATTCCGGTTCCGCTCATCGGGGGCTTCCCCGGATTCCGCCACAAGCTGTGGATGGTTGCCGACGCAACCGGAGAATGGCAGGGAATCTACGAGTGGGAATCGGATGACGCCGCCCGACTCTACCGTCAGTCCTTCGTCCTCCGTCTGATGACCCGCCGCGCCGACCCTAGCTCCATCACGTTCACCCTGCATTCGCGAGTGCAGCTGGCGGATTACCTCGAGGCTCGGATCCTATGAACAAACACCAACCCAGCTTCGTTGCCGCCGAAGCTTTGCCCAACTTTGCCAACGCAAGGAGCAACGACAACGGCAGAAAGGAAGGGGAATCATGGCGATCCGAGAACGATGGATCAACCTCCTCCACAGAGCAGCGACGGGCACCAGAAAGACTCGAACGCTTCTGACTCCGATCGGAGTCGCGATCTTCGGAGCTTTCACCGCTCTGTTCGTGATCGCCGCGCTGTGGGTCGATGAGCTGCTGCAACTCCCGGGCCTTCTGCCGGATGGTGCCAGGCTCCCGATCTCCATCCCGGTGATGGCGATAGGAATCGCCATCACGGCGTGGTCGGGCTATCACTTCCTGAAGGTCAAGGGAACGCCGGTCCCCTTCAATCCTCCCCCCGAGATTGTCGACACCGGCCCCTACCGTTTCGCTCGAAACCCGATGCTGTCGGGAGTTTTTCTGTTCCTGTTCGGCCTTGGAATCGCCTTCGATTCGCTCTCACTCGTCATGTTCTTCACGCCGCTGTTCATTCTCGTCAACGTGTGGGAGCTGAAACAGATCGAGGAACCGGAGCTCGTGAAGCGGTTTGGCGACGCATACGTCGAGTATCGGCGGCGGACGCCAATGTTCATCCCTCGTCCGAATCGAAAGGAGGCGTGACCCATGCACAAGAGCCGTCTTGGCGGTTTGATCATCGACTGCAAAACAAGCGACCTCGAACGGGAGGCTCGGTTCTGGGGCAAGGCACTGGGTTACGACATACGTCCCTCCGATGACCCGGATGACGCGAACTACGTCATCCTCGACACGCCGAAGGGTGAACCCTATATCGAGGTTCAGTCCGTCGATCATCCGAGCAGGGTTCATCTGGACATCAAGACCGACAACCTCGAAGCCGAAGTCCAGCGTCTGGAAAGGCTCGGCGCAACACGGGTGAAGAAGATCAAACACTGGTGGGTCATGGAGGCCCCGAGTGGTCACCGATTCTGTGTTATTCCTCTTCACCCTGGGCAGAACATCGGTCGCCTCAACACGTGGGACGAGGAGTCGAAGGGAGATACGTGATGTTCGAACGAGTTCTTCTGGGTGTGGGCAAGCGGATGGTGCCGGTGCCCGAGTGGGTTTTCCTGCCGATGATCAACCGGGATATCCGGAAGATGGCGAAAAGACCTCCGCTCGAGCCCGACCAGCGGCGCGTCCAGCACTTCGCAGTACGAGAGATCCCTCGCCGTCGTGAGTCGATCGCTCCCGAGGTCTTCGCCAAGGAGCTCGACCTGTCGCTCGAGGAGGTTTACCAGATCCTCGACGAGCTCGAACGGCGCATGACCTTCCTCTGTCGGAGGGGCGGCGACGACGTGAACTGGGCCTACCCGGTGACCGCCGACGAGACGCCTCACCAGCTGCGGATCGACGGAGGTGCCGCCTTCTCGGCCGCCTGAGCGGCCGACGCCGTGGCGACGCCCTTCGTGCAAGGGCGACTGTTGCAGAAAGACCTTGGCTGCGAGGTCGCGACCGAATGCGTGATCAGCGGCCGTCCGATTGTTTTCGATCTCGACAGCGAATTGCGGTACAGCGTGCGACCACCGGCCGAAAAACCGGTGTTTTTCATCCCGATGGTCGATTTGCTCAACCTCGATTCGCCGTGCATCGTCGATGACTTTTGAATGAAGAGCGTCTTCTTCTGGTCAGAAGAAGAGGCCCGTACACACCGAAAAAAGAACCC
>JBFFBV010000175.1:0-4497 GCA_041560205.1 Candidatus Sulfomarinibacter sp. | reverse complement strand
GGTGGCTCCGGCCATCTCGTAGGCGGTATTCATCGCCCGGAAGGCGCCCTCGGGTTTGAGCACGTTGCGATGCTCCTTCATCAGAGGATCGGTCGCCTGTCCCCAGCCGGCGATCTCGACGCAATCCGATTTCTGGACTCCGAGCTTCGCCAGGCCCTCCTCGGTGGCAAGAATCATCCCGGCGTAGCCGTCGGTGATCTGCGAGCAGTCATAGGTCTTGAGGGGCAGGCCCTCGACGATGTAGCGATTGCGGCCCTCGACGGTCGCCGCCTCGTCGACCGACACCTCGACCTTCTGCATCTGGGCGTAGGGGTTCTTGTTGCCGTTGCCGTACTCCCGAGCCGAGATCTCCGCGAGCTCGCGCTCGGAGGTGCCATGCTCCGCCATGTAGTCGCGCATGACCTCTGCAAAGATGAGGAAAGACGTAGACCTTGCCCTCGCGCTCGTCCGGGTGCGAGAAATAACCCAGGACCTCACCGATCAGGGCACCGTCCATCTTGCCCTCTTCGTTGCGCATCTTTTCGTAACCGACGGCGAGGCCGACATCACCGAGCCCCATCTGCAGCTTGCCGATCACGCTCAACACCGCCTGGCCACCGGTCGCACAGGCGTTCTCCACCGTTTCAATCGGCTTGGCCTCGAGGCCGGGCACCATCGCGACGAGCCCGGAGAGCAAGCCCTGCTTGTTGAGCGACAGGTTACAGGTGGCGCCGATGCTGGCGACATCGATCGCCTTCGGCTCGGCGCCGATCTGGGTGCAGGTCTCGTTGACCGCGTTGGCCACGATCTCCGGCACCGTCATGTCGAAGAGCTTCCCGAACTTGGACTGGTTGTACGCTGCTATGTAAATCTTTTTCACTGTTCCTCCCTATAAACCCGTCTCCGTGTCCGTCTCCGTCTCCGTTTCGCCCCATCCGGGCACGGAAACGGAGACGGACACGGGCACGGGTTGAATCGTCATTTGTGTTCCTTCTTCCACCTCTCCACCAGCTCCCCCTTCACCACTTTGCCGTAGGGGGTCCGGGGTAACTCGTCGACTACTCGAAATTCCTTCGGGATCTTATAGCGCGCGAGCCGGTCACCGACGAATCCCCCGAGCTCGCCGGCTCGCACCGTCTCGCCCTCGGCCGGCACGACGAAAGCGACCCCGACTTCGCCCCAGGTGCCGTGCGGCACCCCGACCACCGCTGCATCCACGAGTGACGCGTGTTGGAGGAGGACGTTCTCGATCTCGGCCGGATAGACGTTGACTCCGCCCGAGATGAACATGTCCTTGGCACGGCCGGCGATGTAGAAGAAACCGTCCTCATCGCGGCGGGCCATGTCTCCCGTGTGAAACCAGCCCATGTTGTCAAAGGCCACGGCGGTCGCACGCGGGTTGTTCCAGTACCCACCACTCACGTGAGGTCCGCGGAAACAGAGCTCACCCACCTCGTTGTCTGGAAGGTCCTGCCCGCCCTCGTCGATGACTTTCGCTTCGGTGAACATCAACGGACGACCGATCGAGCCCGCCTTGGCCCAGGCCTCCTCGTCGGACATGGCGAAGCAGTTGACCCCGACCTCGGTCAGACCATAGCCCTGCCTCAGGACCACACCTCTGTCGCGAAACACGCCGACCAGATGACGCGGCAGCGGTGCACCGCCCGAGATGAACCATCGGACGGAGCTGAGGTCCGCGGATCTGAACTCCGGCGCGTCGGCCAGCATTTTCCAAATCGTCGGCACCCCCAGTACCACCGTGCACCGCTCCCTATCGATGACCCGCCACACCTCCGAGGGATCGAAATCGCGGTGCAGGACGATGGTCCCTCCGGCGAGCAGAATCGATGTCAGAAAGGCCCCGAGCCCGCCCGCGTGATACAGGGGGGTGAAGACCGGGCTCACGTCCGCCTCCGACAGTTGCCAGCAGGTCAGGGTGTTGTAGGCGTTCCAGGCGACCATGCGATGCGGCGTGATGACCCCCTTCGGCCGCCCGGTCGTACCCGAGGTGTAGAGCAGGCACAAGGGATCTTCGGGACGACACACCGGCGGCACGTAGTTCCCCTCGCCGAGTGACGCCAAGAGAGAGGCCCACACGAGATCGTCGCCGGACTCTGCTTCGTCGAGCGCGACCAGCCGGCCGACCTCCGCCTTCGAGCTCAGCTCGCGGACCGTCTCGGCGTGGTCCGCTTCATACATCAGTGCCGACAGCTCGCAGTCGTCAACGATGGTTGCGAGCTCGGCGGCGGTCAGCCGGGTGCCGAGCGGAACGAGGATGACGCCCGATTTGGCCGCCGCAAAAAACGCGTCGAGGAACTCGAGCCGGTTGCCGGTGAGGATGCCGATCCGATCACCGTGTTTCAGACCGAGCCCGTAAAGCCAGGCGCGCGCACAGCAGGCCGCACGCCGGTTCATTTCCCGGTAGCTGAGGCGCGCACCGCTCGACACCTCGACCACGGCGGTCCGGTCCGGCGACAACCGGCTGCGCTCGCCGATGATGTCGGCGCAGATCACGGCTCGCTCTCCTCCCCCTCTTCGGTTTCGATCTCCAGGCTCGGATCGGGCAGCGGCATCGCGAGCGCCTCTTTGATCGCCTCCGCAGTCTTGTCCGGGCACTCGCGATGGGGCATGTGCCCGCAGCCGTGAACCGGGTGGAGCCGCGCTCGCGGCAGCCCGTCGAGCACTCGCTGCGCGACCTCGAGGGTCCACAGACCGTCACCGTCGCCCCAAACCAACTCGACCGGCACGACCACCTCGTCGAGACGATCATCGAGGAGGTACGGCCCCCAGCTCTCGAGAGTGAGCAGGAACCGGCCCGCCGGACCATCCCGGGCGTGGCGGATGATGTCGTCGAGCACGAAGTCCGGCACCGGCAGGGTCGCCGGACCCATCAGCGCCTTCATGGTCGCGCGGGCCTCCTCGCGCGTCTCCGGAAAGAGGTTGACCTCCGGATTGATGTTCGTGATTGCAGCGCCGTTGATGGCAACCATCCGTGCCACCCGCGTCGGATAGTCGTGCGCATAGAGCATCGCCATCCAGGCGCCGAGCGAGTTGCCCACCAGCACGACCTCTGAACCGGCGCAGACGGAGTCCATGACGACCTCGACCCCGGATAAAATCTGGGCGACACCGATCGGGCCCTTCCTCGGGTCGCTCTTCCAGTGGCCAGGGAGATCGGGGATCACGACCTGATACTCGTCGAGGAAGGCCGGCACCATACGTGCCCACGCGCCCGCCTGGTCGCCTGCGCCGTGGAGCAGCACCATGCACGGACCTTTTCCACCCACCCACACCGTCATCCGGCCGTCTGGAGAGGGAATCGTCGTCTTCTCGAAACCGAGCTTGCCGAGCGCCATGCGGCTGAACATGGCATCCACCCTGAGCGGGCGCTTCCATACCATCCACACGCACACGATGATGCCGATGACGAGGAGGACGCCGATCGCGAGGAGGATCTTGAGTACCTTTTTGCCCATACGCGACTCCCCGTTTCTCACCCGTTACCGTCTCCGTCGCCGTCTCCGTGCCCGGAGATTGAAACCGCCTCCAATGAACCCGTCGGGCACGGAAACGGAGACGGACACGGGCACGGGAGAGTTACGGCATCCGGAACGCGGCTCCCGCTTGGTTATACCCTACCCCGGATCCGACCATCGCCAGCAAGGCGCCGGAGGCGATCATTCCTTGCTCGAGTGCGTCGTCCAACGCGATCGGTACGCACGCTGAGCCGGTGTAGCCCCACTTCTCCATCACTGTGTGTGTCCGTTCCATCGGCAGACTGAGGTCATCCATCACCAGCTCGATCGACGGCTTCCGGACCTGGGTGAAGATCGCGAAGTCGATGTCCGACACCTCGAAACCTCCGTTGGCGGCGAGCGATCGCACGACCTTCGGCCAGCCCTCGTGGTTCACCTCCGGCGGGTAGCGCTCGATCATCTTGACGCTGGTGCGGCCCTCGCCCACCGATTCTTCCGTCGCCGGCTCATAGGTCGCCCCTGAGTAGATGCCCCAATGCCCGTGGTAGCTCCCATCGGCCCGCATCGCCGAGGCAACAAAGCCCGGCTCGTCCGCCGCTTCGAGGACGGCGGCGCCCGCCCCATCCCCGTAGAAGAAGACCATCGGATCGGCCGCATCGGCCAGCTTGTGCATGTTGTAGACGCCGACCACCAGGACCGTTTGCAGCGCCTCGTTGGCGGCGATGAGCCCGGCGGCGATGGAGGCACCGGTTGGAAACGAAGCGCACGCGCACCCGACGTCGAATGTGCCCGCGTTCACGGCTCCCAGCTTGTGTTGGAGGACCACCGAGGTGGCCGGAGTGATGTAGTCGGGCGAGTCAGTACCGAGAATGATGAGGTCCACATCCTCGGGTTTTCTGCCCGCCTTTTCCAGGGCCTGCTGTGCGGCCGGAAGGGCGATATCGGAGGTGCACCAATCGTCGGGCGCCCACCAGCGGGTGCGGATGGACGACGACTCCTCCATCTTGTCGACGAAGTCCGGGATGTGGGCGAAGCGCTCGCG
>JBFFBV010000174.1:0-4668 GCA_041560205.1 Candidatus Sulfomarinibacter sp. | reverse complement strand
CCGGCCCCGACCCATGGGTGCATCAATCGCTCTCCTGCTCCAGAAACCCCTGATATCCGTCGGCGTCGAGCAGGTCGTCACCCTCGGCCGAGCCGCTCATCTTGACCAGCCAGCCGTCCCCGTAGGGGTCGTCGTTGATCAGGTTGGGCTCGTCTTCGAGCCGCTGATTGACCTCCAGGACCTCACCCGCGATCGGTGCCAGAAACTCCGACACGGCCTTCACGGATTCCAGGGTCCCGAGCTCGCCGCCGACATCGAAGCCGGTGCCCACTTCGGGCAGCTCGACATAGACGACCTCGCCGAGCTGATCCTGCGCGTAGTCGGTAATACCGATCACGACAGCATCGCCCTCGCTTCGGACCCACTCGTGCGTGCGGACGTACATCAGGTCATCAGGAACGGTCATCGATGGCTCCTCCTTGGTCGTGTGATCATTTCCTTTTCCGACTGTAAAACGGCATCTCGATCACCCGCGCCGGGGCGGTGCGGTTGCGGATCCGGACGAAGAACTCCGAGCCGATCTCGGTTGCCTCGATGGGAAGGTAAGCCATTCCGAGTGCCTTGCCGAGGGTGGGTGACTGGGTCCCGGACGTCACCTCGCCGACCGGTGCGTCGTCATCCTCTCGAAGTAGAACGGGGTACCCGTGGCGCGCAATTCCACGCTCGTGCAGCTCGAAGCCGACCAGTTTTCGTTCGACGCCCTCCTTTTTCTGGCGTTCGAGAACATCGCGGCCGATGTAGTCACCCTTCTTGAACTTGACGATCCAGCCGAGACCCGCCTCGAGCGGCGTCGTCGTGTGGTCGATGTCGTTTCCGTAGAGGCTCATCGAAGCCTCGAATCGCAGCGTGTCGCGCGCCCCGAGACCGGCCGGCAACAAACCCTTTGGACGGCCCTGGTCGAGGATTGTACGCCACAGGCTCGGGGCGTCCGCAGGCTCGACGTAGAGCTCGAAGCCGTCCTCGCCCGTGTAGCCGGTTCTGGCGATGATCGCGGCTGCGCCCGCCACCTCGCCCTCGATGAAACGGTAGTACTTGAGCTCCTCCAGTACCTCCGCCGTCAGCGGTTGCAGGATCTCTTCAGCCAGCGGCCCCTGGAGGGCGAGCTGTGCGTACTCGTCAGACAGGTCCACGACCTCGACGTCTTCGACATCGGAAGCGAGATCGGTCAGGTAGGCGACATCCTTGTGCCGGTTGGCGGCGTTGACGACCAGCAGGTACGCGTCGTCGGCCATCTTGTGGACCAGGGTGTCGTCGACAAAAGTACCCTCGGGATACATGATCCCCGTGTACTGGGCGGCGCCGACGGTCATCTTCTGGTGGTCGTTGCACGAGACGAGCTGCACGAAATCGAGCGCCGCCGGGCCGCGAATCGCGATCTCACCCATGTGTGAAACGTCGAAAAGGCCCGCCCGCTGGCGCACCGCGTGGTGCTCCTCGCCGAGACTCGTGTACTGCACCGGCAGCTCGAAGCCGGCGAAATCGACCATCCGCCCGCCGGCCGCGAGATGCTCCTCGTACAGCGGTGTTCTCCCCGTATCGGGCGAGTCACTCATAGGCGCGCAGTCCTCCCTTACAGCCGTCGGGTTGCAGGTTACCAAAGACGGCGCGAAAATCCGAAAATAGCGATATCCCACGGGGACGACCACTGACGCTGCTGAGAACACAAAAGCCCCCGGAGGGGGCGACAGATGGATAGCCCGGGGTGCAAACCCCGGATCTGGCGCTCTCTAGGATTGAGCAAGCAACTTGGCGAGGATCTCTCTCGCCCGCTCGAGTTCGTCGGTCGGCGATTCGACCTGCGAGATCAGGTACCGGTACTCGTCCCGCAGCTTCTCGTGGTCGTTGCTGCGAACCAGCTCGAGGAGCCGTTCCAGCGCCTCGCGACCACTACCCTCGGACCCGACGAGACCGATCTCACGTTCGAGGATCACTCGCACGAGCGAGATGACCTCGCTCTGCTCCTGCCGCCGTTGCGGAGTCGGTTCGCCCTCTCCGTCGGGGGCGACAAAGGGCTCGTCGCGGAGGTTGTCGGCGGCGACTCGATCGGGAACTTTCGCGGGGATCCTGGCACCGGCCTCCTCACCCGCGAAGATACCGTTGGGGAGATCCCGGAGCTCGCGGCTGAATCGCCCGAGCATCAGATAGAGCTCCTTTTCGGAGGAAAAGTTCCCGACCAGCCGCGCATTGCGATCGAGCTCGAGGGATTCCGATTCCTGGAGCATGATGTTCGCCTGTGCGCCGCGCTCGAGGGTGATGGTGCGAGCGCGAACCCTCCACGCAGTCAGCTGGCCGGCGACGAAGCATGAGTCGGCCGCCTGAACCGATACCGCCTCGACCTTGACGTCGGGATCGATCCGCACCGAGCCGCTGCCCGACTCGATGATCGAGTACACACCAGAGTTCTGGATCACGAGATTCCCCGGCGTGCGGATCGACAGCTGGCCGTGCTCGTTGACCGAGACGTCGGTGCCGTTGGGGATGATCATCGTGGGAAAGTTCTTGGCCTCTTCCATGGTCTTACCTTCCTCGCATGCGCGACGGCAGCGGGTCGAATGACGGTGGCGGCGCGTTGCGCGCGCGGACCAGCAGCTCCTCGTGACCGGTCCACTGGTAGTTGAGGATGTAGATGCGCGGGTCCACCGGAACGGGTTCGTCGTCGTCCTCGGTGCGCACCCGGACCTCGTAGTGGAGGTGTGGCGATGTGCTCCAGCCGGTGTTGCCGACGGTGCCCAACTCCTCGCCTCTCCGGAGAGTCGCGCCTCTCCTGACGGAGATCTCCTCGAGGTGGGCGTAGATGGTCAGGTAACGCTCCCCATGCGCGAGAACGACCACGTTTCCGTAACGCCACCAGCGCACGTTGCGACGCAGCGGATAACGGCCCGCAAACACGACACGGCCACCCCCGGCGGCGAGAATCGGCGTGCCCTCGCGCGCCGCGAGGTCGAGACCCGAGTGGAAATCGACCGTGTTGGTGAACGGCGACGTGCGGTTGCCGAAGGGCGAGGTGAGGACGAAGGTGCCGACCGGCAACGGGCAGATCGACGGCACCGCCTCCGCCAGGTCCTCGTTCGAGCGGGCGAAGCTCGCCAGCTCGTCAGCCAGGGTGAGCAGTGCCTTGGTGTCGGAGTCGAGCTTGAGGGTTCGACGGACCGCCATCTCCGCCTCGGGCACGAGAAGATCGCGCGGGGGAGGCTCGGGATAGCCGCCGGAACCTTCCGAGCCCTGTGGCGAACCGAGGATCAGGCTCATCTGCCGTTGCAGGGCCCGCGCCGAGGCGACCTCCCTCTCGAGCCGATGAATGGTCATCAGGCGTTGCTCCAGCACCTCGCGCTGCAGCCGATTCTGTTGGCCCAGCGAGTGGAGCTTTCCCGTGAGGAGCAGGGATTGGACGCCGAGCGGGGCGAGCACCAGTCCCGCAGCGAGCACCACCGCCACGACCACACCGACTCCAACGAGCCTGCGAAATCCTTTTCGGCTCAGGAATTGGTAGCGGACCTGTTTGCGGATGTCCGCGGGGTGGAATTGAATTTCGTACATCCTAGAATCCAACGATGGTGCGAACAGGATCCGGCGGCTGTGGCATTGCTTACGCTCGGTCCGTGGTTCGACGTCTTGATCCAGCCTACCACGCAATTCGATCGCCGAACGGGGACCAGACCCTTGCAGGAGAAACAGCGACGCAGTATCCGATATTTCTGCGAATTCGGCGTCGCGATCGGGCTCTCAGGCGGCCCGAAGAGATGCCACCGGGTCCTTGCGCGAGGTTTTCCAGGCCGGCCAAACGGAGGACAGGTAGACGATCAGAAAGCAGACTCCGGCTACGGCTGCGAGGTGGAGGGCGGTCGGGACCAGCGGGATCGAATCGACCATGTACACGCGGGCGAGGCCGGGAGGGAAACGGATGGCCCGGGTGGCGGTCATGACCCAGCTGACGACACATCCGAATGCGATCCCTCCGAGAACACCAGCGCCGCCGAGCACCAGACCCGAGTAGACCAGCACCCGCCGAATACGGGCTGGTGTCGCCCCCAGTGCCTGCAACATCCCCGAGGACCGCTGTTTGTCGATGGCGAGCACCACGAGCGCGGAGCTGACTTGGAACGAGGCCACCGCCACGACCAGGCTGAGCACGACGAAAAGCGAGAGGGTCAGCCACCGGTGGGCGGCGAAGAGCGAGCTGTTCATGTCCTGCCAATCGGAAAAGAGAAGACGGGGGGCGAACTCGCCGAGCCGCTCCCGCATCGATCCGACCGCCATCGGGTCGTCGAGCTCGATCTCGATTCCGGCCACCCCCATCTCCGGCAGCAACTGGAGGGCCTCGGCGAGAGGGACCGTGATCCACTGCTCGTCGAACTCGGCGAAGGCGAGGCGAAAAGTCCCGACCACCTCGAGCTGGAGCGCGGGCAGAATCCACGAGCCCCCTTTAGGGGGAAGGCGGACAACGGCCGCGTCCCCGCTGTCGAGACCCACCCGCATCGACAGCCTCTCGCCGAGGACGGCCACCAGAGCGTCCCCGGCCGGCCACTCGTCGAAGCCGGTGTACGCGGGCGGTTTCGCGACAGCCTTGAGGGTCACAGGGATGGGGCGGGTGGGTTCCGCCGGGTCCTCCAGGAGCCCCGTCAGATAGGTGACCTGGGTCGCCCGATTGACGCCCTCCAGTACGGAGAT
>JBFFBV010000173.1:0-4678 GCA_041560205.1 Candidatus Sulfomarinibacter sp. | reverse complement strand
GCTGGGCTGGCGTGCCCTCCGCATGGGACAGTGGAAGATCACCTGGATTGACGCGCCGTTCGGGGAGAGCGAGTGGCAGCTCTTCGACTTATCGACCGATCCTGGCGAGACCCGGAATCTCGCGGCCGAAAACCTGGAACAACTCCAACGCTTGCTGAAGCAGTGGAAAAACTACGCCGACGACGTGGGCATCATTTATGCCGCAGAGGGCATGCCGGTCAATTTCTGACCGATAGCGAGAGGTTCTGAATCCTACCGGCCATATCGTCGTGCACGAATCGACGACGGCCACCAACGGCCCCGCAGGTGGGCTCGAGCCTTTGTGAAAGGAAACGTGGTGCCGGAGCCGGGATTACTGACGCCCTTCGGGCGTCGTGACTCACCCTCATCAGCCAGTGGCCGTAAGCCAACCAACCTCCCTCTCGGAGACCCCCATGGCAACGGCCACGGATGGCTGCTGAGGGTGAGTTCGAACTCTAGGTGGTGCCGGAGGTGGGGGTCGATCGTTCCGAGAGACAGCGGCCCGTGGTTGTGGCCGAAATGGTAGGGCGGGTGGTGGACGGCCTACAACCACCCGCTGGATCCGGCACGAGCTCGTGTGCTCGGCACACGAGCAACCCTGGCGTTGAATGCCGGAGGTGGGATTCGAACCCACACGCCTTTACAGGCAAGGGATTTTAAGTCCCCAGCGTCTGCCATTCCGCCACTCCGGCAGGAGACGGATTCATCATATCCCGATTTCGACTTTCGAATTTTCAATAGTTGCATACTTCTCATACATTTATTATGATAGTATGCATGAGGACGACGATCTCGCTCGACGACCGGATCTTCGAGGCCGTCAAACGACGAGCGGCCGCAGAGGGTCGCAGCGTCAGCTCATTCATCGCCGCCGTGCTCGACGACGCGATGAAACGTGACCCGCAGCCGTCGGAAGAGCGACCATTCCGCCTCGTGGCCGTCGGCGGGGGAGGCCCCTACCCGGAGGTCGACCTCGACCGGCCAAGGGAGCTCATGGTGGCCGAGGACGAAGAGCAGTACGGCTAATGCTTGTTCCAGATGTCAATGTGCTCATCTACGCCCATCGCACCGACTCCTGCCAGGACCATGCGGCGTATGCCGATTGGTTAACTGCGCTTGCCACCGGCTACGAGCCCTTCGCGCTGTCATCCCTCGCCCTTTCCGGCCTGGTCCGGATCGTCACCAATCCGCGAGTGTTCAGGCGCCCGTCGACCCTCGATGAGGTTATTGCCTTCGTCAATGAACTCACCGCTCGCCCGAATGCACGAGTCATCCACCCGGGTCCCCACCACCTCGAGATCTTTGAAGATCTGTGCCGCCAATCCGGTGCCACCGCGAAGCTCGCGGCCGACGCCCAGCATGCGGCCGTTGCCGTCGAGCACGGCTGCACGTTCATAACGACCGACTCCGACTTCGATCGATTTCCGGGTCTGCGGTGGCGCCACCCGTTGCGGAAGCACTAACAGCGATCCAACCCGCACATTCGTTGAACCCGGACAACAAATAGGTTGCGCTTGGTATCCTTGCCTCATGGAACCAGACGAAGAGAAACTCCCCACAGAAGTTACCGACGACGGGTACCCGATCGAGATCTATACCGACGAGCGGATTGCGGAGTTTCTCGCCGAGGACACGCTGACGGCTGAGCAGAAGAAGAAGCTGGAAGAGAAGCTCAGGCAGGCGAAGCGAAGAGAATCGTGAACGAAACCGTACCCCCATAACAGAATGGCAGCCTCAAAAGCGGAGATCGTGATCTGCGGAGCCGGGATCGCCGGGATTTCCACCGCCTGGCAGTTGGCCGTGAAACACGGGATGCGAGATGTCGTCCTGGTGGACGAGCGGCCGCCGATGACCTTGACCTCGGACAAATCGACGGAGGCTTACCGCAACTGGTGGCCGGGGCCGGACGACGCGATGGTCCGCCTGATGAATCGTTCGATCGATCTCCTCGAGGAAATGGCGGAGGCGAGCGACAACCGCTTTCTGATGAATCGCCGGGGGTATCTCTACGCGACAGCCAACCCGGACCACGTCGAGGACTTGCAGAGATCCGGGGTGCTGGCCGCGAGTTACGGCGCGGGCCCGTTGCGGATCCACGCGGATGGTGAGGGCGGGCCGGAGTATCAGCCCGCTGCTGCCGACAGCTGGCAGGATCAACCGGTTGGCGCGGATCTGATCCTCGACACTGACATGATCAGGGAGAGCTTTCCTTACCTGTCACCCGCCACCGTCGCAGTCCTCCACGCCCGCAGATGCGGCTGGTTTTCTGGCCAGCAGTTGGGGATGCTCCTGCTCGAGGAGGCGCGGGTGGCCGGAGTCGAGGTGATCGAAGGGCGGGTCGAGTGGATCGAATCGCCCGGTGGGCGGGTTGCGTCGGTGCAGATCGGCACGAGCGATGAGATCGTCACCGTCGCCACACCCCGATTCGTCGTCGCCGCAGGACCGATGCTGCGGGAGGTCGGCGCCCTCCTCGGCCTCGAGGTCCCGGTCTTCTCCGAGCTCCACCTCAAGGTGTCGATCGAGGACCACCTGGGTGTCGTTCCTCGCGATGCACCGTTCATGATCTGGGAGGATTCGCAACACCTCGGTTGGAACGACGAGGAGCGGGAGTTCGTGGCGGAGCTTCGGGACGGCGAGCTGCTGCTCGCCGAGATGCCGCCGGGAGTTCACACCCGCATCGAAGGCGGCAGCGAGAGCCGGCACCTGCTCGTCCTCTGGCCGTATCACCTCGAGCCGGTGGCGGAGAACTTGCCGTTGCCGATTCCGGAGCACTATCCCGAAATCTGCTTGCGCGGCATCTCGACCATGATCCCCGGGCTCAGCGCCTACGTGGAGCGGTTGCCCAAACCGTGGGTCGACGGTGGTTACTACACGAAGACGCAGGACAATCGCCCGCTTGCGGGACCTCTGCCGATCGAGGGTGCCTTCGTCCACGGCGCGTTGTCCGGGTACGGATTGATGGCATCGGCGGCGACGTCGGAGCTGGTGGCGGCGCATATCGTGGGAGGCGAACTGCCGGAGTATGGGCCGGCATTCCACCCCGCGCGATTCGAGGATGAGGAGTATCTCGAGAAGATCGCGGGGTGGGAGGACACGACGCAGCTTTAGGCGCCCACTTCACAGATCCCTCCGCCCGCACCCTTCGGGCGCTCGGTCGGGATGACAGGGTTCGTCTGTCATCCTGAGCGAGGCCCTCCGAGGGCCGAGTCGAAGGATCCCCCCAAGTCAGAGATCGTTCCGCGCGGGACTGTCTCCAGCTTGGGGGGATCCCTTCCATGAGAAGGCCAACTACGTCAAGGGGCCGACGTGGCGGCCCGCGGTTTGATCCAGAGTCATGCATGAGTCTCGAGCGGTCCTTTCGCAACGCTTCCATTCGCACTCTTGATGGACGCTGTAGCGTCCGGTGCATGCTGTGTTCCATCCAGTTGGGTGCTGACATCTCGTCTTCGGCGTCAGTGGTTGACTGCGCCAAGGGATCCCTCGCAGTCACCCGGACTGGGCGATGGACCAGCTCAATGTCGTCATGCTGCCTCAATGAAGTTTCCTCGAATGTCCAGTCTTGATTCCTTTAAGCAGCTCGCTTTGAGCGTGTGTTGTAGAAAGGGTCATACTCCTCTCCGGTCATCCAGATCCGGTGCATCACAGTGGCGAGCTTCCGGGCTACCGCTATGATCGCCCGTTTCTTCGCATAAGGACCCCCTCGAGCAACGATGGTTAATCCAAATCGCCTCAAGTCGCAGTCAGGTCCAAACGGGCCCAAGATGTAATGAGCCGCCTGCACGAGGAGTCTCCTCGCGAATACGCTCCCTTCTTTACTGATGCCCAATCGGGGGTGTCTGTCGCCCGATTCGCGGCGGGCTGGGACGAGCCCCAGATAGCCACTAACGTCACGGCTTTTCTCGAAGCGCTCGGGTTTGAAAATGACAAGGACGTACGCCAGCGCCGTCACCGAACCAACGCCTGCGATCTCCTGCAGCCGTGCAGCAGCCGGGTAGCTTTGAGCAACTCGTTTCTTCGCTCGGCGGTCGTAAGCGCCAATCGTCCTCGTCAAATCGAGGATCGTCTCCAGTAAAGGCAGCAGAGCCGGCTCCAGAGCAGTCGGCACGCGATCCCTTGCTTGCTTGGCAAAGCTCGACGCACTACATGACGGAAGTCTTGACCCTGTTGACTTGATGACCCCTCGCACGTGGTTGATCAACAGCGTGCGAGTCCGCACCACGACATCTCGTGCTTTCAGCAGCGCGTAGTCCGCTCGCGCATCACCTCGCCGATGCTCTACCGGAGCCAACAGCCTTGGGTCGACACGCGCAAGCCTCGCCAGGCGCTCGGCGTCCAAGCGATCGTCCTTGCTGCGGCTTTCCCCGATGAGCCGGACTTGCCGTGGATTCGCCACCACCACCTCATGCCCCAGCCCCTCCAAAACCTCGCTTATCCACGGCGAGTGGGTCCCTACCTCCAAGGCGATGCACATTGGCTCGATCCCGCCAAACTTCCGCCTTATGCCCTCCGGGGTCGTCCTCACCCTCGACTCCTCAATCACCTCACCCTCGTTTGAATCCAACACGCAAATCTGAGTCCACTGATCGCTCACATCCATGCCGCACACCGCTTCGCACGCCTTCGTGATACGCTCCCCCATGGCCAACCTCCAACACTT
>JBFFBV010000172.1:0-4699 GCA_041560205.1 Candidatus Sulfomarinibacter sp. | reverse complement strand
CGATACGTTGCCGGATCTGCGCGAGCTCGAGGTTCCTGCGGGTGACACGCAGGTTCTCTTTCTGGATTTCATACAACCCCGCGGTCCGCAGGACGATGAGGTAGGCGGTCGCCGCCTCCTGGATAACGTCGAGACGGAGAATTTCGCGCTGGACCTCGAGGCTCTGCTGCAATCGCTTCTGAATCGTCACGTTGGCGAAGGCCGGCTCGGAGTAGATGATCTGGTCGAGGGCGAGCGATGCGGCAAAGCGCTGCTCGGCCTGTGAACCGAGCGATGCGGCGGCACGGTCCTCGTCTATCAGGATGCCGGACACACCCGCAGCCAGTTGCGGCCGCACCAAAGCCCTGGCCTCCGCGACGGCTTCACGCCCGGCGGCCACCTGGCGATCGAAAGCGGCGAGGTCCAGGTTGGCTGCCACCGCCCGCGTGACGGCATCGATCAGCCGCAGTTGCTGAACGCCTTCTGTCTCTTCTTCGTGAAGCAGCTCAGCACCTGAAGTCGCCAACCAGGTCGGAAAGACACCCACCGCTCGCGCCGTCCGCATATTGATGACCAGCCTCGGATTCTCGGCAAAACTGACTGGGATGATCCCCGCATTTTCGCCCAGCAACACCCGCTGAACGTTGAGCGCCATCCGGCGAGCGAGCCGTGGCCAGAAATCACGTGTTCGCGTGCTCGCCAGCAGTCCGCGCTCGACCTCGTGGACCCCGAACATCGAGAAACTGGGCAGGCCCCGTTGCATCAATCCCTCGGCCAGAACGTCGATGTCATCCCAGGTGAAGCGCATCAGCGGCAGCACATACACCGCCTCGGCCTCGGCCGGGATGGCGGCCACGGTCTCCTCGGGCGTCGCCCTGGCCGGCACCTGGATCACTTCCACGTTGAGCTCGGCGAGTCGCGCCAGCACGGAATCCGGGAGTTTCGGCATCGCCTCCGCCAACGCCGGCTGCACGATCACCGCTAATTTCGAGAAAGGATGGACTTCGAGGAAGGTGCGGATGTCTCGAGTGGTGGAAGCCAGACAATTCGCGTACGTGAAATTGTGGACTCCGGAGCCGCCGGTCGATGGGTCGAACGGAAAACCCTGGACGTCGGCGTCGATGGCGAGCGGTGTGATCAGGGGTTTTGGGAAAACGCCGCGGCTGGCGGCCACATCGGCCGCGATCGCGCCGATGCCCAGCACGAGGTCGACCTCCCGGTCGGCGAGCAGGCGCCCCATGCCGATCTCGACACCCGCCCGGGTCCAATTGGCGATCACGACCTTGTCCTCCGGCACCCGGAGATCGAACTCATTCCTGGTGAGTGCGTCGATCTCCGTCCGGAGCATGTCGAGCAGATTCATGCTGCGCTCGGACTCGCCGTCGACGAGAACGCCGAGGGTCACGACCGGAGGATCCTGGGCACCGACTGATGTCGGAATGTGGAGGAGCGCGGTAACAAAAAACCCGGTGACCAAACAATCGCGGACCAACAGCCGTCGCGACATCCTCATCCTCCGATAATTGAGAAAGACTGTAACACGGTTGAATGGTCGCTCGAATAACCGATGCCGCCCGATACGCCGCAGCATTGGCTCCGGGCTTCAGGGCGTCGAGCACCGGCATTCGGAATGCTCCTTCACCCAGGATGAGCTGGCGAGCCTCTTTGCAGTCGAATCAAGTGCCGATACACTGCGACAAATGAGGATCCCACTGACGTTTCGCGCGCAACGGCTCACGTCGATCAACGAGGATCCGGCGTGAGCCAACTGACAACCCCAACTGTCGGCACCCGCCTCGGGATTGTTGACCGATTCGGCCATTGGCGAGTTCGCTTGGGCGTCGGTCGTGGGCGTTACAGCGTCGCGCCCGGTCTGTACACGATCGGGACTCCGGACTCTTCATCTCCCGTTTTGGTCACCGCGAACTACAAACTCAGCTTTGACGTGCTCCGCTCGGAGCTCGAGGACGTCGACGCGTGGATCCTCGTGCTCGACACCAACGGTGTCAACGTCTGGTGCGCAGCCGGGAAGGGCACATTCGGAACCGAAGAACTGGTTCGGAGGGTGCAGACGACCGGCCTATCGGACGTCGTCTCGCACCGCAAGCTCGTCGTGCCACAGCTCGGTGCGACGGGAGTCGCAGCCCACGAGGTTCGCCGTCTCTGCGGTTTCAAGGTGGTGTACGGCCCTGTACGTGCGCGTGACGTCCAGGCGTTCCTGGAGGCAGGGATGCATGCCACGGACGGTATGCGACGCGTGACCTTCACCGTTGGCGAGAGGTTCGCTATGATTGGCGTCGAACTCGCCTCGGCCCTGAAGTGGATCGTCCCGATCCTCGTCGTCATGATGCTACTCGCCGGAGGGGATTCGGTCCTCGACCGCGTACGCGCCGTCACGCCTGCTGCGCTGCCAGTCCTGGCAGGCGTATTCGCGGGTGTGGTGCTGGTTCCGATCCTTCTCCCCTGGATACCTGGACGCGCGTTCTCTCTCAAGGGAGCGATCCTGGGGGCTGTCGTTGTCGGAACCACTCTCGTGTTCATGCCGGGATTTCAGACGACGGCCGGCCGCACCATGCTGTTCCTGTTGGGCACCACCGCTGCATCCTTCCTGGCAATGCAGTTCACCGGGTCGACCACATTCACCTCTCCCTCGGGTGTCGAGTGGGAGATGAGACGCGCGTTGCCGATTCAGATCAGTGCGGTGTTTCTCGCGATTGTCATTGGATTCGCGCACTGGCTCGGAGGCTGAGAGTGAGTTGCACCAATTCCAGGACAGACCCATGACGGGGCTTGAATACATCAGGGGCGTCACGACGATCGAGCTCGATCGGTCGCTGTGCAACGGCTGCATGATGTGTATCAAGGTCTGTCCGCATCCCGTCTTTGAAGCTCTGAAACGGGCGGTCGCGGTTCGCGAGCCGGACTTGTGCATCGAGTGCGGCGCGTGCGTCTTGAATTGCCCCGAAGATGCTTTGAGCGTCCACCCCGGAGTGGGATGCGCCACCGCCATTCTCAAAGGCTGGATCACGCGGTCGGAGCCACACTGTGATTGCGGCTCCTGACCCTTCATCCTCGTTATCGTGAGGAGCCAGCCTTCGCATCGTCTGCGAAGCAGATCGTTGGCGCCACCGAGTATCGGGAGGCATCTTTCGCATCGATAGAGGTGGAGATCGGCGACGCCACCGAGTATGAGGAGCCACCTTCGGCATTGTTGGCCCCAGCGTTGGAGTGACTTCATCGATCAACCTCCAACAATGCAAAAGATGGCACCTGGCGATTCTGACTTGAACGCGCTGTTCGGGGCTAAAAACGCGAAAGGTACTCGAGCAACAGCTCGATGAAGCGATCAGGGGCTTCCATGTTCACCATGTGCGCCACATCCGGGATCGTTACGAGCTCCGCATTCGGATTGGCCGCGACCACCATTTCCGAGATCTCGTGGATGCCCGGCATGTCGAGCTCACCGAGGATGACAAGCATCGGAAGCTGGAGCTCGTCGAGGCGATCGATGGCCGGCGGATCAATCATCCGGCCCTCCATCGCGTGTTCGAGACCGTTGCGGGCCATGGCACGGACCTTTTCGCGCACCTCGGGGTCGACGTCTTCAGGCGCCCGGTGCGGTCCGTCAGTCCAGCAGCGCTGGAAATGCTCCACCACCGCGTCGAACTCCCCCGCCCGCCAGGCCTGGATCATGGCGTCCCGGTGCTCGATCAGATAGGCAGACTCGAATGTGTATCCGCTGAGACCCGAGGACACGGCGACGATCGCCTCGACCCGATCGGGTTCTTCGAGGGCCATGTCGATCGCGATGCGGCCACCGAGCGACAGACCCACCAACACGGCACGATCGATGCCCAGGAAGTTCATGAGCTCGCGCAGGCTCGCATGGTCCCAATACATGTCCGGAGGAAGCGGAGACTCGCCGTGGGCGTCTGCGTCGTAGCGCACCACCCGGTTGTTTCTCGCCAGCAGCTCGAACTGGTCATCCCACATGGTGCAGTCGAGCAGACCGCCGTGGATCAGGATCACCGTCGGTTCGCCCGAGCCCGCGACCTCGTAGTAAATCTCGCTCTGGCCGAAAGCAGCGACGCCGGTTTCGATCTCGAGTGGCTCTTCAATTGGTGGCGGCGCCGGCTCTTGAGCTCCTCCGCAACTGAGAGCACCCACTATGACCGGAATCATCAAACCACGCATCGGCGACCTCCGTCGGCACATACGGTACATGATCCTGAGGGCTTGTGGGCATGAGGACTTGAGGACCTGAGGTCCACCCATACACTCGGCACGCGAGACGCGTGCCCCGCAAGGGTGGCCAGATACGCGCATGCCGAAATCAGCGCGCTCGAGCAAGCAGCGCCAGGTGCCATCTTTTGCATTGTTGGTGGTCGGTCGACGAAGCGAATCCACTGTCGAGGCCAACAATGCGAAAGGTGGCTCCTCATACTCGGTGGCGCCACCGCGAAGGTCGGGCACGGAGACGGAGACGGGCACGGGCACGGGATAAAAAACGCCGGGCCCGAGGGCCCGGCGCGAATTCGAATTGAAGTTCGATTATCCGAAGTGAATGGCGTACAGGATCGGAGCGATGATCATCGCGACGACCGAGATCAGCTTGATGAGAATGTTGAGCGACGGGCCCGAGGTGTCCTTGAAGGGATCGCCGACGGTGTCGCCGGTGACGGTCGCCTTGTGCATCTCGTCATAGGCTTCGCCGTACTTG
>JBFFBV010000171.1:0-4755 GCA_041560205.1 Candidatus Sulfomarinibacter sp. | reverse complement strand
GGGCGGGTGGAATGGTTATACCGCCCGCCGATGTTCCGTGTCGAAAGCGGACGGAGAAGCTATGACCCAGTACGAAGCCACTCTCGAATTCACCATCGCTCTCGTGATCGGACTGCTGTTTGGGTCCTTCGTCGAGTACACGGTCCACCGCCTCATGCACAAGGGAAAGTTTCTCGCGAAACGTCACGCCAAGCATCACCGGAACTTCGAGGCCCAGGGCTGGTGGGGCGAGTTCACCGACTACTCGCTGCCCGGACTCCTGATCGTGTGGGCGGGCTTCCTCGTTTCGGTTCCGGCCGGCCTCGGCTTTGCCGTCGGCACCATCGCCTACGCCGCGTTCGCGGCCTACGCACACCAGGTGCAACACGAAAAGCCGGACCTCGCGTTCTGGCTCGGCGCCCCGATCCACTTCCTGCACCACCGCGAGAACATGTGGCACCACAACTTCGGCATCGGTGTCAGCATCTGGGACCGGCTGCTCGGCACCTACAAGGCGGCCGACTGGCAGCCCGAGCGCAAGCTCCGCGACCACGCCCTGAGCGAGTTCGTCAGCATTCGCTGGCGATAGAACGGTCTTGGGGTCCTGAGGATTTGGGGTCTTGGGGTCTTGGATTCCTGAGAGCCGGAACTCCCATGGTTTCGCTGAATACACTGGATGGGTGGGTGGTCCTCAGGACCTCAGGACCTCGAGACCATCCGCGGTCATCGCTTCCCATCGATGCCAGGCGGCGAAGTAGGCTAGAATCGCCATCGAAGGAGAAACCGCATGCGATCGGTGATCACCGGGACCGGCATGTACATCCCCGAGGCCTCAGTCGACAACCACGCCCTCGCCAAGATCATGGACACCTCGGACGAGTGGATCCAGGTGCGGACAGGCATCGTCAAACGCCAGTACGCGGCACCCGACCAGGCGACCTCCGACCTTGCAGTCCCGGCGTGCCGCCAGGCCATCGAGAACGCCGGCCTCGAAGCTTCCGATATCGATTACGTGGTCTTCGCGACCATGACACCCGACTACTTCTTCCCGGGCTCGGCGCCATTCCTGCAACGTAAGCTCGGACTCGAGCACGTGCCGTGCCTCGACATCCGTCAACAGTGCGCCGGTTTCGTCTACGCCCTGCAGCTCGCCGACGCCCTGATCCGCTCCGGCCAGCACAAACGAGTGCTGGTGGTCGGCGCCGAGGTCCACGCCTCGCTCGTGCCATGGAGCGAGCAGTCCTGGAGCATCGCGTTGGGTGAAAGTGACGGCCAGGTGTCGGCCGAAGAATACGAGCGCAACACGGCTACACGCGACAGGGTGGTGCTCTTCGGGGACGGCGCCGGAGCGGTCGTGGTCGAGGCCCGTGAAGATGGCGAGTCAGGTGTGGTCGATTGCCTGCTTCACACCAACGGCGACGAGGCGGAGCGCCTCTGGACAAGGGCGAGCGGCAGCGCCTTTCGGCCCTACATCCGCCAGGACATGATCGATTCCGGCGATGTCACCCCGATCGTCGAGGGACGCAAGGTCTACGCCCTCGCCGTCACCTTCATGCCCGAGGTGACGCTCGAGATCCTCGAACGCAACGATCTCAGCCTTGATGACCTCGACCTGGTGATCTTCCACCAGGCGAACCTGCGCATCAACGAGGGCGCCCAAAAGCGGCTGGGGCTTCCCGACGAGAAGGTCTTCAACAATATCCAGAACTACGGCAACACCACCGCCGGCACCATCCCGATTGCCTATCACGAAGCGCTCGAGCAGGGGCTGGCCAAGCCAGGCAACCTCGTCGCCTTCGTCGGCCTCGGGAGCGGGCTCAACTGGGGAGCGGTGTTGTATCGGTGTTGAGCACCTCGACGCTTCTGAAGTCCCGTGCCCGTGCCCGTTTCCGTCTCCGTGCCCGGATTTGCCAGCTGACGCAATTGACCGCCATTGTCGGGCACGGACACGGAAACGGAATTGGAAACGGGTAGCACTCGAAACCTTACTAAAATAGAAACTTATGCTACCCTGTGCAGGCGGTGGGAGCAGCGGCCGAACTCACCCGGCCCCTCCGCCGCCCGAATTGAACGAATTGGAGACGTCGTGACACGACGCATGCTCATCAACGCCCAGCGCCCCGACGAGGTGCGCATCGCCATCATTTCTGACTCGAAGCTTGACCAGTACGAGGTCTCGGCAACCGAGTCCAGGCTCTATCGCGGCAACATCTATCGTGGGGTCGTCGCCAACATCCAGACATCGCTGGACGCGGCCTTCGTGGACTTCGGAGCCGAAAAAGACGGCCTCCTGCGGGCCGACGACGTGGTTGCTTCGGCCTACCACAAGCAGGTGAAGAAGGAAACGAAACACCCACGCATCGACACGATCCTCGAACGTGGCAAGCCAATCCTGGTCCAGGTCGTCCGCGATGGGACCGGCCGCAAGGGCGCGCTGGTCACCACCAATCTCAGCATCGCCGGGCGTTACCTCGTCCTCATGCCGTTCGACAATGTCCGCGGCGTCTCGCGCAAGGCCGACGATGAGGAGAGGCAGGCGGTCAAGGATCGCGTCAGCAAGCTGGAGCTGCCCGAAGGCTTCGGAGTGATCCTCCGCACCAACGCCCTCGATCAGCCGCAAAAGACCCTCAACCGCGATCTCAACGCTCTGCTCCGGCTATGGAAGAAGATCAGGACGGAGGTTTCCTCCGGGAAGGGCCCGCGCCTGCTCTACAGCGACCAGGACTTGATTGTCCAGGCCCTGCGCGACTCCTTCGACAACTCGATCTCCGAGATCTTGGTCGACGACAACGAGGCCTACGAGAAGGCCCGGGGCTATATGCGCACATTCATGCCGAGATCCGGCAAACGGCTCGTGCGCTACACCGATCGGATGCCGCTGTTCAGCCGCTACAACCTCGAGGAGCAGATCGACCGCATTTACCAGCGCAAGGTCGAGCTCCCCAGCGGCGGGTCGATCGTCATCGACGGTACCGAGGCCCTGACCGCAATCGATGTCAACTCCGGCCGCTCCACTCGCGGCGCCAGCCAGGAAGAAACCGCCTACAAAACCAATCTCGAGGCCGCACGCGAGGTCGCCCGCCAGCTTCGTCTCCGAGACATCGGCGGCCTGGTCGTGGTCGACTTCATCGACATGCGATCCGCCAAGCATCGGCGGGACGTCGAAAAAACGATGCGCGACTCGATGAAGGACGACCGGGCTCGGACCTACTCCAGCCGTCTTTCCGAGAATGGCCTGCTGGAGATCAACCGCCAACGGTTGAAGAAGGCCCTCCAGCTCCGCACGCACCGCCCGTGCCCCACCTGCAGCGGCACCGGCAACATCGCCAGCCCGGAGTTCATCGGCCTCAGCGTCCTGCGCCGTATCGAGACCCGAGCAGTCACCGGCCGACTCAGCGGGGTCCGGGTCGAGCTCCACCCCGAGCTCGCGGACGCGCTCCAGAATGAACGTCGCCAGGAGTTGGCCGCGCTCGAGCGCGAGTTCGACATCGAGATTGAGATCATCGCCGCGTCCGGTCTCCACAGGGCTGAGGAGCACATTGAGTGGCGCGAACGCACGAAGGGCGAGGAGCGTGCGATCGCTCCTGCCGTCAGCGCCGCCGATCTCGGCGCCGACATTGCAGGAAAGAAACGCAAAAACGGGGAGCCGGCCCGAGCGTCGACCGCCGAAGCCCCGGAGGCCAACGGTGACGAGGGCAAGGCTGTGGCCCCGAAAAAGCGCCGTCGGCGAGGGGGCCGCAAACACAAGAAGTCGAAGGGCGCCGAGAAACGGACCGAGAATGGATCCGGCGCCTCCGAGGAGAGCGACCACAGCGCGAAACCAGACGCCACCATTGACGCCGACGAAGGCAAGCCTGCGCCCAAGAAGAAACGGCGGCGTCCAAGGCGGTCGAAGAAGAAAGCGACGACAGCGGCCGCAGCCCAGGAGGCGCCCGCCGGTCCGGATCCGTTTGCCTACTGAAGAATCCTGTATTCTCAATTTTGAACTCCCGCCCACTCCCCCATGACCCGGGTGCTCGGGTGGCATTCAGAATTCAGAGTTGAGAATTGAAAATTCGGAGTCACTCCTCATCGATGTGGGGGAAGACCTTGGTGTCGACGCCCATCTCGTCGCCGATGAACTCCAGAGCCTCTCGCAGGTCGTTCACCTCGAGCTGGGGCGGGACCCGCACCACCGCCGACATGGTAAAGAGCGGCGAGCCGCTCATCGGCGCCGCCACCACCTCGGTGGTCATGGTCTCGACGTTGATGCCCTGCTCCGCGAGGTAGCGCGAGATCTGGTGAATGATCCCCATGTGATCCGCGCCAAGGACCGTGATGGCGCAGACCACCGCCGCGGTTTCCTCCGGCGCCGAGACCTCGCTGAGGTGGGTGCGGATGTCGTAGGCGGCAAAATGGACCTCTTCGAGGGCGGAGCGCAGCGGCCGGATCTTGTTCTCAGGCGCGGTGATGAACATCAAGGTAGCGAAATCGCCGCCGAGCCGGACCATGCGGCTCGATTCGATGTTGCCGTCGAAGCGGAGGATGATCTCGGTCAGCTTCTCGACGATGCCGACACGATCACGACCCGAAGAGGTCAGTACGAACTGCTTGCGCATCGAGGATCCCTCCCACGCCCTTGCGAAGAGGGCACCCATCCATGGTACCGCGAACACCACCCACCCACCCGACCAGATGCTGGATGCTGGATCCTCCTAAACCCACTTTTGTTCTCGAGATTGCACCGGGTAGGTGGGCGGATCCAGCATCTAGGATCTCGCATCTAGGATCGGGCGG
>JBFFBV010000170.1:0-4812 GCA_041560205.1 Candidatus Sulfomarinibacter sp. | reverse complement strand
GTCGTCGCCGAGCGGGTCGTCGCCGAGCGGGTCGTCGACTTCGCTGCCGGCGTAGTCGAGCTGAGTTCCAGTGAGCTGACCGTAGGTGTACAACAGGTTGCCCGTCTCGGCGCCGACACAGCGCGTGTCCAACGACCCGGACGGCGTCTCGTCGTTCAGCGCGGTATTGGGGTCCGAGTACGCCGTGATCTCGGTCTGGCCGTCGTCGAGTGACATTGCCGCGGTCGCGGTGCTGGTGTTGAGACCGGCCGGTGCGTTCGCCCAGCCGGCTCGTTCCACCGCCGCCCGGTAGGGCCAGTTGTCGCGGGTGCCGTCGAGGTCGCGGTGCCATACGATGAGTCCGAACTCGGGAAGGAACGGCTCGTAGTAGCCGACCGGCGCGCGATTCTCGAGCACCAGCCACTCGCCGCTGTCGTTGGGGGCGATCATGCGGTGCATCACGTTGTTGTGAGAACCGCCGCCCAGGGCTTCGATCCGCTGCGCTCCCTCGACGTGGACCTCGCCGTCGACCAGGTCGGTGATCTCGTCCGCGAAGATCCACCCGTAGCTCGAGTCGCTGCCTCGGAGCTCGAGGTCGAACTTGATCGGCGAGCCGACATGCGACGGGTGGGTGCCGGCCTTGGCGCCGTTGAAGCTGCCGCCGTCCATCAGGTCCCACTCGCCGGCGACGTTGGCGTCGTAGCCGTAGTCGTAAAGGTCCGGCGTCCCCAGGGTGTGGAAGGCCTCGTGGGCGTAAACGCCGACGCCGAACCACTTGTCGACCACGGGCCAGGGGGGCTCGTCCCGAGTGTCGAGGCCGGGTTCGAACTCCGGGTTGATGGAGTAGCTGTGCCTGCCCGGAAAATAAACGCCGTCGTCGGTGTTGACGGGGCGATGCAGCACCCATTGGTGCGACCAGATGTGGTGCTCGGGGTCGCCGCCCCAGCAGCCGTCCCCGTAGTACTCCTGGCCGGGACGGGCGTGGATGACGAAGATCATCAGCTCGGCATCGCTGATTTTGCCGTCACCGTCGCTGTCGTAGCGCGAGTAGTCGACGTCGGCGTCGGCGGCCTGGATGGCCCATCTCGGGAGGTTCCAGATCCGGTCATTTTCCGAGTCGGTGTTGCAGTAGCCGCCTTGCAGCTTGTCCTCTCCCCAGTATTCCATCTTCTTGGGGTTGGTGTACCACCCGTCGTTGGACCTCCGGCCCCGGCCTCGACCGTTCTGAGCAACCTCGACCTGCCACTGGAACTGGCCGTAGCTGACCTCGTTGAAGTAGTGATTGAGCCCACCGGCCACGTTGGGGTCGTTGAAGAGGTCGTACCACGTTCGTGCCGAGTTGGGTTCGCCTGGTATCGGCTGATAGTCGGGCTCCTCCGGGAGTGGCGTGCCCGGGCCGGAAGTGTGCTTCCAGTCAGCAAACTCGACCAAAATGACCAGCACCGGAACGCCCAGAGCCGGCGGGCTGCCGGTGCCAGAGATGGCCACGCTTTCCGGCGAGGCGCTGCGAGCAGAAGAGGTGCCGAATCCGCGGTCGAGGAACAGCCGCCGAATCGAGCCGTCGTGCTCGATCTCGAAAGGGATCGAAGGCGCGTTCGGGTCGATCTTCGGCCGCACGTGGTGCGGCCAGCCGGCAGGCACCGAATCCACTCCGACGCGGAGCGGGGAGGGTGCAAGGGCTTCGGTGCCGTTCGACATCGGATCGGCGTAATGCCACCATCCGCTGGGCCGGCGCATGATCGTGAAGCCGTTCTCGGTTTCATAAAACACGAACCGCTCGTCGCCGATCATGCGAACTGAGATGGGTGTCCCGTCGGGCTGGGAGACGGTGAACACCAACGGGTAGGCCCTGACCGCGTCGGCCGATCCGGCGCCCATCAGGGCAACGAGACCAACGAGCACCGCGGGGACAAGTGGGCCTCGCGCGGTCGGCGAAACCTTGCTCGTTTCATGTGTCACGTGCATTGTTCGCACCCCCTCCTCAGAATCGAGTCCCCATACGTCGGGACACCAGACGCCGCACCCCTCGATTCAACACGTGTCGACGAGGTACCCGTTCGGACGGCGGAGCGTCCCCGAGGCGAGATCAACTGAAGTCTTCACCTGTAAAGATGACACCTGAAGATGAGAAAAACCATGATCTGTTTTGTTCATTCTTGCTGATACAGATGCATCAATGCCCGACGGGCGAGAGCCCGCGAGCCTCCCTGCGCCTCAGGTGCCATCATTCGACCACAGCGTGACCAACGCACCGATCGAGCCCTCGCCGCGGATGTGCTCGTCCAGCAACGAAGCGTGCAACGTGCCCGGCGACCGCCACCGTGGCGGTCATGTTCACTCGAACGCGGGCACCTGAATGGCGTTGGTCACCGTCTCGACACACATGATGCGGGCGCCCGGGAAAGCATGGCTGCCACGATCACCCGTGTTGTGCGCGAAGACCCCCTCAAAAGCCTTGGATCGTCATCTCAGGAAGCAACAACGAGGTACGAAGCTCGCATGATGCAGCGCCCACGAACTGCTCTCCCTTGGACACCTTGACCGCTATCGCCCCGCGAGACTTCGCTCACACGAGGTTGAGTCGGTGCGCCAGACCGATGGCCTCGACCCTCGAATGGACCCCGAGTTTACCGAGGCAGCGGGAAACGTGGTTTCGGACAGTGGTGGGGCTGATATGGAGCTCGGACGCGATGTCGTCGGTGCTGCTGCCGGCCGCCAACCGCCGCAGCACCTGGAGCTCGCGGCGGGTGAGGGCGGGACGCGCGCATCCCCAGTCGTCGCCACAGTCGGAGTCGTCTCCTGCGACGTTTCGCACGCCGCCGCCGGCCAGTGACTCCAGGATGTGGATGAGCTCTCGTCCCCTCGACCCTTCAACTGCCAGGACGGTGACGCGGAGGTCGACCTCCCGGCCGCCACCGACCGTCACCGCCAGGCGGTAGGGCCGGACTGGCCGACCGGACGAGGACATCCGCCAGCTGGCGCACTCGGCGCAGCAGTAGTCGTTGCCGAAGGCATCGCGTCCGGCGATGACGTCGTGGCACATCCGGCCGATCACGGTCCCTTTCGGGGCCGAGAAGAGCTTCTCGGCGCCTCGATTCCAGGCGGTGATGGTTCCGTCGGCCGCGCGTGAAAAGGCTGCAGTTTCAGCGCTCGTGACGATCTTTCCGGCCGGCACCTTCACCTCCGAATCACACCGAATCGTCCTGACTCGGTCGACACATTCAAATCCCTGTCCGTTTCCACCGCAATTCGTGTGCCAGCCTGGGGTGGCACCGGTCGATCCACGCAGACCGCGTCGGTGTCCCTGGTGGTCACGTCCGCGGACCGATTCATGCCTGTGCCAAAAGTCCGCCGGTCATGTACGTACGAACATTCAAGCTGCGTCCTGAGCCCGAAGTCGGTCTCACGCCCGGGCGAAGCGCATCAGGCGCGGTATCTCGGCACGGTCGTTCGTGTCGGCTGTCCTGACTGCCGCCGATGACCGGTTTGCCGCTCCACGGCTGGACGCTGATCCGCCACACCAGGTGGTCGAAAGGTGCATTGCAGACTGTTGCGCGAAAGGCCGCTCATGTGCCATGACTCACCCGCAGGTGTCACAAAGTGTGCCGTGGCACAAAAGGCGCGTGGACACGTTGCGCTCTGAAAGAGCTCGGGACGACCGCCCCGCCTGGACCCGAGAAGAACCCCCCGAAGAGAACTCTTTCCTGATTCTGTCGACCTTCGGTTGAACAGAGCCAACGCGACCCTCTGACGAAAATGAATCAACAGAAATGACAAATGTAGATCATGCTTTATCTCAGCAAACGGCATATCTTTGAGAGAAATGTCGAATTGCCGAGATCAGGTGACGAGCGCCTACTGCCGTCAGAGACTTGGGACAATTTTTCCGGCGATCGCGCCGACGCGCGCATCGACGGAGGAGAGTACGAACCGGCAGGCCGTCAACGGTCGAGGAGTCTGTCCGTGTTGACCGACTCACGTGGTGGCACCGGAACCGAGACCATTCCGATCCAGAAAGACGCGCTCTCCCCGATTCGGGAAGACCCCATTTCTCAGACCTGTGGACATCATCCAACCCGAACCGCCCTTGCGCTCCTCTCGCGTTGGGAAGGCGGGGCCAGGACATCGAACCGCGTCTATCCACTCACGATTTCGGGGACACTGCAACTTCGGTCCCGCGCGGGAGATGGGGTTGGTTCGCCTCTTCCCTACGATCTCATTCGCTCGGATGATTTTTCTGTATCGTGCGTGTTCGCACAACAGGAAAAACAATCGAGAAAACCACTCACTGGATTCGGCGAAAGGGGATATGTCATGCAGAGAGACAGGTCCGCGTTTGTGCTCGCGTCGCTGGCGAAAGAAAGGAGATCGGTCATGTCGCGCCTTCGTCTGGTTCATACCCTGTTGCTATCCGCCCTGCTGATGGTGGCGCCAATCAGTCTGGCTCAGCCATCCCCGCAGCAGGCAAGCTTTCATGATGTGTCGCTGTACTTCAAACAACTGGCGGGTCCACCGACGGAGTTCGGTGATATGGCGCCGGCCGATCCGCTGGCGGCGGCCCGGCACTCGAAGAGTGCCCTGCTGCCTGTAACGATGCAAAGCCATGGCACCGGAAAGTGGAGCTGGCAATCCGAGATCCCCGTCGAAGGCGAGACGTGGCGCTTCGCGGTGATCCCCGGCTCACCGGACACGGCTGTGGACTCCTGGGAGGTGACTGTCCGGGGTCCGATCGAAAGCTCGGCCCAACCGCCCGAGGTTGGGTATGGCCAGCGTCGCGCGACGCAATTCGGCCTGTCTAGCAAAGGGATTCCAGCGGTCCATCACGAAATCAGC
>JBFFBV010000169.1:0-4993 GCA_041560205.1 Candidatus Sulfomarinibacter sp. | reverse complement strand
CGCAAATCGATGCCGCGCTCCGACGGGATCCCCGAGCCCGGCCACGGCACGCGGCCCTCGATCACGTTGTCGCACACGGTCTGGTTGCCCTCGCGGCCGCCGTCACGACGGTTGTAGATCCCGAAGTCGACATCGCGGATGTGGTTGTTTCGAATCACGATGTCTGATGTGCGTTGAGCGTCAATGCCCCACGCTCCGTCCTCGATCGTCAAAGCCTCGACCACGACGTGGGAAACATCTGTACTGAAACTTCCAAGCGTGATCACTCCGGCGGCGGTGCCGGAGCCGTCGACAATCGCCGAACCGTCACCCGGACCGGTGAAGACAATCGGCTGCGAGGGTGTCCCACTCGCGAGTACCTGAAAAGGAAGGTAAGTACCCGAGGCCACGAAGAAGTGATCTCCGGGCAGGGCGTTGTCGGCGGCGTAGGGGAGACCGAGGTACGGGTCGCCTGCGCTGCCGTCGCCGCCTCCGGCTCCCGGCACGACATACCGCGGCGTGCCGCCGTACTCGTCGGGCGGGGGGGTGCGCGTTGTCGCAGTCGTCGTGCGCACCTCACCGCCCCCGTCGGGGTCGGTCAGCGTGAGACGGAGTTCGTAGCTTTGGCCGGGGAGAAGAAAGAGAGCGCTGGCCGCCCAGGTGTTGAATCCCAGCGGTGTGCCGTCGACGATCAGGGTGGGGTGTGCTCGCATGGCCGGTGCGCCGGGTCGCCAGGTGCTTGCGCCCTGCAGCCGGAATTCGAGCACCATGGTGCTGTCGAGGTCGTCGTCGCCCGTGATCGTCCACACCGCACCGATGTGCTCGAAGGTGGCGTCGGTCCAAATATCGCCGGGGGCAACGGAGTCTGCACCGTCAACGGATGCTCCGGTCGAAAAGAGGACAGAGGCGACAAGCACGAGGACCTGCATGCGCGCAAGCTTCGGATTCATCGGTCCATTATCTCAAGTGGGAAAAGAACGGTGACTCCGGAGATGTGACGTGGATCATCGTGAAATGGACTTCGACGCTCGCGCGTAAGATAGGCGTGATGCAAACGACGGGTCTCTTCGGTGATGACGGTTGACCGCCCGACCCCGCTCCAGCAGCTCCGGCACGTCATCGGCCGGCCGGTCGACTTCGACCTCCGACCCTTTCACGACCCGGTGATCGAGATCGCAGCAATGGAGCCGGTGGTGGAAGCCCTCGATGACGAAGGCATCCGTGCACGGGCGGCCGAAATCCGGGCATCGATCGAGTCGGGCGGCAGCCTCGACGAATCATTGGCGGAGGTCTTTGCGCTGGTGCGTGAAGCCGCCCGGCGCCGGCTCGGCCAAAGACCCTACGATGAGCAGATTATGGCTGGGATCGCCCTCCACGAGGGTCGAGTTGCGGAGATGCAGACGGGGGAGGGCAAGACCCTGGCGGCGGTGGCCCCGGCGACCCTCCGCGCAATGACCGGTTTCGGTGTTCACATCCACACGGTCAACGACTATCTGGCTCGCCGCGACGCGGGCTGGATGGGCCCGATCTATGAGCTCCTGGGTGTCAGCGTCGGATGTGTTCAGGAAGGGATGTCGGTCGAGGAACGGCGGAAGGCGTATGACTGTGACCTCAGCTACGTGACCGCCAAGGAGGCGGGCTTCGATCTCCTTCGGGACGGGCTGTGTCTCGACCCAGGCGACCGCGTGCACCGGCCCTTCCAGTTCGTCATCGTCGACGAGGCGGACTCGATTCTGATCGACGAGGCGCGGGTGCCGCTGGTGATCGCAGGCGCGGTCGGTGACGAGGCGGTGGGGCTCGGACGATTGGCGAAACTGGCATGTGAGCTCAAGCCCGAGATCGACTACGACACCGACGAGTACTCGCGCAACATCAACCTCACCGAGGTCGGCTCGCAGCGCGTCGAACGAGAGCTCCAGATCGAGAATTTGTACGCGGAGGAGAACATCGGTCTGATGGCCGCAGTCCGCAACGCGATGCATGCCGAGATGTTGCTCGACCGCGACGTCGACTACATCGTGCGTGATGGCCGCGTCGAGGTCGTGGATGAGCTCACCGGCCGGGTGGTGGAGGACCGCCAGTGGCCCGACGGACTGCAGGCCGCGATCGAGGCCAAGGAGGGTCTGGATCTGCAGCCGGAGGGGCGGATCCTCGGTTCGATCACTATGCAGCATTTCATGCTCTCCTACCCGCGCATGGCCGGTATGACTGCGACTGCGCGACCGGCGGCGGAGGAGTTAAAGGAGGCCTACGGTCTCGAGGTCGTCGTGATCCCGACGCACCGGCCGTGCATCCGGGTCGACCACCCCGACCGCATCTTCACCCACCGCGAAGCCAAGCGGAATGCGGTCGTGGATGAAATCTTCGATGTCCATGAAACAGGTCGCCCGATTCTCGTCGGCACGGCCAGTGTGGCCGAGTCCGAACGGCTGGCAGCCGCGCTTCGTGAGACGGGCCTCGAGTGTCAGGTGCTGAACGCCAAGAACGACGAGGCCGAGGCGGAGGTCGTCGCGGAGGCGGGAGCGATCGGTGCGGTGACCATCTCGACCAACATGGCCGGGCGCGGTACCGATATCCGACTCGGCGGCCGCGACGAGTCCGATCGCGATGCCGTGGTGGCGCTGGGTGGTCTCTACGTCATCGGCACCAACCGCCACGAGAGCCTGCGCATCGATCGTCAGCTCCGCGGACGGGCCGGTCGCCAGGGTGACCCGGGTTCGGCACGGTTCTTCGTCAGCCTCGAGGATGATCTGCTCGTCCGATTCGGGATCGAGGAGCTGATCCCGCGCGCGAGCCTCCCGGCGCGCCAGGCGGCGCCGGTCGAGGGTGGCCTCCTGCGGCGCGAGATCGCGCGTGCGCAACGCATCGTCGATGGCCAGAACTTCGAGATGCGGAAGACCCTCAAGCGATACTCCGACGTGCTCGAGGCGCAGCGGCGGTTCATCCAGGATTGGCGCCGTGAGGTGCTCGAGGGTGGTGAAGAGGTCGGGGTTCTGGCAGAGGCATCACCCGAGCGGTGGGAGAACTTGACCGAGAAAGCGGGGCAGGGAATCCTGACGGAGGTCGAACGGCGCATCACACTCGTCTCGATCGACCGCTGCTGGTGCGACTACCTGGCCGAGATGGCGCGGGTTCGCGACGGCATCCACCTCGTGTCCCTCGGCGGCAAGACGCCCTACGAGGTCTTCCACGAACATGCGCGTGAGGCCTTTCGACGGACCCTCGACCACATCGATGCGCAGGTCGTGTCGATCTTCGAGTCCGTGACGGTGACCGAGGACGGGGTCGACTGGGAGGCGGAGGATTTGCTCGGGCCGTCGTCGACCTGGACCTACCTGGTCACCGACATGCCATTCACCACCGGTCCATTGGCGGCGATGGCCGGGCGGCCCTCCCTGGGAATCCTGGTGGCCTGGATGTACTGGCCGCTGTGGCTCGCATGGGGCTTCTACCGCAAGTGGAAAATCCGCAAGGACCATGCCGAAGGCCGCTTCGGCGATCAACGGGGGTAGCCCTCTGTCATCCCGAGCGAAGGTGGAGCGGCTTGTGCCGGCGAAGCCGCAAGCGACGCCGTAGTCGAGGGATCCCCCGAACTCACACTCAGCAGCCATCCGTGGACGTTGCCATGGGGGTCTCCGAGAGGGCGGGTGGTTGGCTTACGGCCACTGGCTGATGAGGGTGAGCCACGACGCCCTTCGGGCGTCAGTAAGTCTGAGACATTCTCCGGGGAAGTCGGGGGATCCTTCGACTCGGGCCGCGGCGGCCCTCGCTCAGGATGACAGCGATTACCGACGTTCGCTGAGGATGACAGTGAATATGAGCGCGTCGCTCAGGATGACGGTGAAAGGAAAAACCCCGGCGTGCGCCGGGGTGGAGGATTGGATGAGCGTTGCCGGGGTCAATCGGCAACGATCACCAGCGGCGAAAGCGCGTCGACCGCGCTGTCGATGGCTCTGTCGAATGCCTCCTGCGTCCCGACCCTGTGCTGTGCAAACAGGTCGACCAGGATGGTCCTGGTGTCCTTTCGGGAGGCGCGGAAGGTCAGCGTGTTTTCGTCAAGATTGATGTGGGCGTCCTCGGCGATCTTGGCCGCGGCCTCGTCGAAGGGTGTGCCGGGGGCGACGACCGGGCCGAGCTCGGTCTGGAGGACACCGATCAACTCCGCCTGGAGGGCGTGCTCGAGGCGTTCACCGAGGATCTCCATCTCCTCGTGGAGGGGTTCGAGGAACTCGGCGTGGATCTTCTCCATCTCCTCGTGCAACGGTTCGAGGTCGATGTGGATTTTCTCCATCTGTTCGTGGAACGGCTCCATGTCGATGTGGATCTCGGCCATCTCCTTGTGGAGGTCCTCCATCTGGACGTGGATGGCCTGGATCTGCTTCATGTAGGGCTCCATGTCGATGTGGATGTTCTCGATCAGCTTCATGTGCTGCTCGATCTGCTCGTGGATCTGGCGCTGGACCTCCTCCAGGGTGCCGTCTTCGACGTGGATCTGGATCTTCTGGAGCTGCTCCTCGAGCGCCTCCATCTGGGCGTGGTACGGCTCCATGTCGATCTCGATCGCCTCGATCTGCTCGAGGTAGGACTTCATCTTCTCTTCGATCTCCGCGATCTGCGATTCGTCGATCGAGATCTCGATGTCCTCGAGCGCTTCGAGCTGGGGCTCGATCTTGATCTCGATGTCCTCGAGCTTGGCGACGTGAGGCTCGATCCTGGCCTCGATCATCTGCATTTCGGTGATGAGCTCTTTGAGCTCCGGGCTGGCCGTGCGGGGTTCGGACTCGCCGGGGTAGACGGCGGCGAGGGCCGGCACCATGGCGGCCATCACGATTGCCGCCGGTATCAGCACCGCCAAACCGACGCGACGGTGCGTGCTTCGTTTGAGAATGGTCATGATGCGTTCCTCCAGGTGGGTTCTGCGCGCCATCCCCAAGGCGGGAATGGCGGGGGCGGGCGCGGGCACGGCGTGACGCGCAATGCCCAAAAGGTGACAGGCGTAGTCCGGTGCGCCGGT
>JBFFBV010000168.1:0-5028 GCA_041560205.1 Candidatus Sulfomarinibacter sp. | reverse complement strand
CTCGGCCGGCGCCGTGATCACCACCACCGAGTCGGTCCTCTTCGAGCTCCTCGAGCGCTGCGACACCGCCGACTTCAAGACCGTCGCCAAGCTGATCAAAAGAATCCCCGTTTAGCCGCGGATCCGTCCGCTTTGCGCGTGCCAGCGGGCTAAACCCCGCCCCTGCGGAAGACAGGCAGGTTTCTTCAATACCTCAACATCGCCGCGATGCCGCCGGGCTTGTCGAGCTTCTTCTTGGCGTCGTCGTCCACCACCTCGACTCGGCCGCCCATCTCCAGCACGCTCTGGGTGACGCGATCAACGCTCTGTGGGAGGGGGTTGACCTCCTCTCCGCAGTAGACGCAGGGTCCGTTGGCGTTCGGTGAGTAAGCGCTGCAGCTGCTGCACTCCCCGGCCCTGGCGGTGAAGTTCTTACCGTAGACCAGGGTCCAGACCCGGCCCTGGTTGACGGCGTCGAGGACCGCGCCGAGGCCAGCCACCGCCTTGCCGCGGTCGTGGAGCTCGGCGAGGACACCGTCGACGATCTCCTGCTCGCGGTCACGCTCCATGCGCTGCTGGACGGCGAGGATCTTGTTGAGGATCTCCTTCTGCGAGCCGCCGACCCGCACGCTGACGGTGTCGACCAGCTTGCCGTGAAGCCGCGTCGGGAGCAGGCGGACGAGCTGCCCGGCCGCCTTGGGGGTCCCGCCCACGATCAGCCGGTCGAAGGGAGCTCGCAGGGCGAGGTCGTGGAGGGCATCGATGACCCGCTTGGCGTGCGAGGCGACCTCCTCCTGATGACGCTGGTCCCGCCGTTTCTGGGATCGCATCTGGTCGGCGCCGAGGGAGCGGGTGCGCTGGCCGGTGTCGGAGAACAGGTCTTCGTGCTCGGTGATCTCTCCCATGAACACGGTGAAGAGGCGGGCGCGTTTGTTGTCGGTGAGGACGACGCCGTAGCGCTCGTGTTCGTCCATCGCTTCGACGACCGGTCTGAGAAAGGCGCCGCGGCGCCAATGGGCACTCGCCGCGAACGACAGGTCGATCTGGTGGAGCTCGCGCAGCTTGGTCTCGGGATGGATGACGACGAGAGCCGTCTTCCCCTTGGGCTTCATCCCACGCACCAGCGCCAGCGCCTGTTTGCTGGCCGTGTTGAGCCGGTCGCTCGTCTTCTGCTGCCCTTTCAGGCTTTTGAGCAGGGCTTCGGCCTGGACCACGTAGCCCTGGCGCCTGTTCGGCTGCTTGTTCTGGTCGATGTCGAGGTACATGGTGAGGGTGAAGGTCCTCTGCTGGGTGAGGGTGTAGAGGGTACTCAGAACGCCTCTTCCGAGCATGGTCACCTCCTGCGTGTTGGGTCTGCTCCCTATCTTACTCCTTCTCGAGTTTTCCGTCCTCCCCAACCCCCGAGGCCGGGAAACCGGGAAAACGGAAAGGGTTTAGAATGATCGCTGGTTCTGAATATTCAGGGAGGATCGAGCTTGAAAAAGATCGATGTTCGCGATCTGGCGTGCCCCGGTCCCGTGCTCAAGCTGCGCGATCTCTTCGCGGAAGGCGAACGCGAAATCGCAATGCACGTCGCTGACGAGCTCTGCCGTTCGAACGTGACCCGTTTCGCAACCTCGCGCAACGCCGAGGTCGAGGTGGAGGAGCCGGGTGACGGGACCTTCGTGGTGACCATCACGGCCGGAATGGACGCAGCCGAGCCGAGATCCGGCGAGGAGGCGTTGCTCACGGCAGAAGCGCCAGCCCGCGGGCCGCGCGTCGTCCAGATCACCGCCGCCACCATGGGATCGGGCGACGACGAGCTCGGCGCGCTCCTCCTCCGCTCCTTCCTCAAGACCCAGGCCGAGCTCGAGCGCAAGCCGGACGCGATCCTCTTTTACAACGACGGGGTCAAGCTGTGCTGCGAGGGTTCCACCCTCCTCGACGACCTTCGCGAGCTCGAGGCGGCAGGAATCGAGATCATCGCCTGCGGCACCTGCCTCAACTTCTTCGAGCTCGGCGACACGCTGCGGGTGGGCCGGGTCACCGACATGCTCGAGATCGCGAGCCTTCTGGCCGACGCCGGGTCGATCGTTCGTCCATGAGCATCTACCTGGACCACGCGGCGACGGCCTTTCCGAAGGCGCCGGAGGTGGCCGAGGCCGTCGCCCTGTTCCTCAACCAGGCGGCGGGCAACCCGGGTCGGGGCGGCCACCGTCTGACGGTGGCGGCTTCGCGAGTGGTCGAGGGCGCGCGCGAGGACGTGGCCTCGCTGCTCGGCGGAAAGCCGGAGCGGACGGTCTTTGGGCCGGGGGCGACATTCTGGATCAGCGCAGTGCTCGCCTCGCGACTCGGAGCAGGCGATCGCGTCGTCACCTCATCCCTCGAGCACAACGCCGTGATGCGACCGCTCCGGTGGTTCGAGAAAAAACGCCGCATCAAGGTGGTCGTCGTCAAAGGCAAGGCAGCCGACGGCGTGCCGATCGCGGACGAGCTGATCGAGGCCACAACCCGCGCGCCGACCTCGCTGGTGGTCCTGACCCACGCTTCGAACGTCACCGGTGCGATCCTGCCCGTGGCCGAGGTGGCGCAGGCTGTTTCGCCGGTCCCGGTGCTGGTGGACGCGGCCCAGACCGCGGGCAGCGTACCGATCGACTTTGGAGAGCTCGGCGCCGCAGCGCTCGCTGCTTCGGGCCACAAGGGCCTGCTCGGACCGGCGGGTATCGGGGTCCTGTTGTTGGCGCCGTGGTTCGACATCGAGCCCCTGGTTCGCGGTGGCACCGGCTCGCGGTCGGAGAGCGAGGAAATGCCGGAGCACCTGCCGGACCGGCTCGAAGCGGGCACCGTCAACACGGCGGGAGCTGCTGGCCTCGGAGCCTCCTGTGCGTGGATCCGTGATCGCAGCGTCGAGGCCATCCACGCCCGAGGTCAGGAGCTCGTGCAACGGCTCGCCACCGGGCTCCAAAACGTCCCGGGCATTTTTCTCCACGGGTGGAATCCCGACCGACCGAAGGTCAACGTTCTCTCGTTCACGATGCGGGGTCAGGACGTCGGCGAGCTGGCCGCGTGGCTCGACCGGAAGCACGGCATCATGGTGCGGGCCGGTCTCCACTGCGCGCCCGCCGCCCACCAACGCCTCGGGAGCTACCCCAACGGGACCGTCCGCGTCGGCATCGGGCCGTTCAACACGGATTCCGACATCGATGCGCTGATTGCGGCCGTTGGTGACGCGTACGAAAATGGCATCGCATAGAATTTTGAATTTTGAATTTTGAATTGTGAATTTTGAATGATTCCCACCCACCCAGAATCGAGCGGGGGGCCGGGCGGGAACTCAAAATTCATAACTCAAAACTCATAACTGATACGATTTTCGATTGAGACATGACTGCTTCAAGCAAGAATCGCGATCTCCTCCTTGTATTCGGCTCCGTGCAGCGGGTGATGCGAGCTGAACGGGCGGCGCGGGATGCCGGCCTCGACGTGGACGCCGTGCCGGCGCCGCGTTCCGTGAGCTCACAGTGCGGCGTTGTCCTCGAAGCGCAGGCCGGGGAGCGTGAGACGCTGTCGGGGATTCTCAGCGGCATCGAGCTCGAGCCGCAATCGGTGTGGCGTCGGAGCAGCGGTGGGTGGACACCGAGCTCCCTCGACGCGGTCGTGATTCACGACGCCGTCAAGCTCACCGCGGGCTCGGCCTACGGCGGCTGCGGAGCCAAGCTGGCCAAAGGTCTGTTGGAGAAAGTTCTCTGCGGCCTTCCACGGCTCGAGTCCGACGACGTGCTCGTCGGCATCGAGTACGCGGACGACGCCGGAGTCATCCGGGTCTCCGACGAGATCGCGATCATCCACACCACCGATTTCTTCCCGCCGATGGTCGACGATCCCTACACCTTCGGTCGCATCGCCGCGGTCAACGCCCTGTCCGACGTGTGGGCGATGGGCGGCACGCCGCTGGCCGGGATGAACCTCGTCAGCTACCCGCTCGCAGAGCTCGGCGGGGACGCTCTCAAGGAGATTCTCCGCGGCGGCCTCGCCGCCCTCGCCGAGGCGGGTGCCGTGCTGGCGGGCGGCCACACGGTCGAAGGCCAGGAGCTGCTCTACGGCCTGGCCGTCACCGGCACCGTCCACCCGGAGAAGATCTGGCGCAACGCGGGCGCCAAACCCGGCGACGCGTTGCTGCTCACCAAACCTCTTGGCACCGGCCTCGTCACCACCGCGGCCAAGGCCGAGATGGCCGATCCCGCACACCTCTCGACCGCCCTCCGCTGGATGTCGACCCTCAACCGTGAGGCCGCCGAGGCCCTGCACGATGTCGGGCCGCACGCGGTCACCGACATCACCGGCTTCGGCCTCGCCGGCCATTTGGCGGAGATGGCGGAGGCGTCGGGAACCGCTGTCGAGGTGGACCTCGAATCGCTGCCGATTCTTCCGGGAGCCCTCGAGGCTGCGGCGACCGGTCTTGTCCCCGCCGGTGCGGGCAAGAACAGGACGAGCGTCGCGGCGGTGCTCGAGGTGGACGGGGGCGCGGACGAGCTTCGCGTCGATCTCTGTCTCGACCCCCAGACTTCGGGCGGGCTGCTGGCCTCGATCACGCCGGAACACACCGAGGGCCTGGTGCGCCGCCTCCCCGGCTCGGCCGTCGTCGGCCGCGTCGTCGAAGGGAAGCCGGGCACCGTGAGGTTGGTGGCGAGCCGCGAAGCGGCGACAGATGGTTAGCGGCGAAGATGTTCCAGGAGGATGCCGGTGGCGACGGCGACGTTGAGGCTTTCGATGCCGCGGGACATGGGGATGGCGACCGTTCCGTCGGCGAGAGCCACCACCTCCGGATCGAGACCGACCCCCTCCGCTCCGAGCAGGAGCAGGCAGGGCTCCGACGGGCGCCAGTCTTCGATCTTCTGGCCGCGGGAATCCGTCGCCCAGGCCTCGCCCCCAGCCTGCCTCACCGCCTCGATCGCCTCGCCAGCTTCGGTGTGACGCCTCAGCGGCACACGGAATGAGGCCCCTGCGGAACCCCTGACGGCGCTCGAAGCAAACGGGTCCGCGCAGCCGGGAGACAGCAACACGGCGGCT
>JBFFBV010000167.1:0-5075 GCA_041560205.1 Candidatus Sulfomarinibacter sp. | reverse complement strand
GTCTCGAGGTTGATGACATCCACCGAGCGGGGCGAGTAGCGAATCACCTCGTCGATGGTCGTGTTGACCTTGAGGCCGGGCTGGCCCGGCACCGACAGGATCGGATAATCGTCGCCAACGCGATCCACCGCACGGGTGCCAAGACCGGGCACCAATCGGATGAGTCCATCGGAGCGTTTGATCCGCGGCGACCAGCGGAACTCGTTGTTGGAGAAGGCGACCCCGGCAACCGCCGGTAGGTAGTAATCGCCGAGGCGGGTGCCGACGACCTCCTGAATGAGGATCGCCATTTCTTCGTGAAAGTCGATAAGCCCCCGTTCGCGACGGTAGGCGATAGGGTCCGGTCCGAAGACCGAGGCGTAGACCTCGGTCATGGCGTCGAGGATCGCGCTCATGCGTTCGCGTTTGCTGCCTCGGTTGGCGAGGAATAGGCTGCGGTACTTGCCGGAGAATGCGCTGCCCATGCGATCTTCGAGCAGGCTCGACGAACGCACGATGAGTGGTGTGTCATCGGCCTCGTCGAGGATCATCGACACACCCTTGACGACCTCGGGCGGGAATCGCGAGTTCTTGAACAGCTGGATGATGTTGGGAAACTCCTGCCGGACCTGCGAGATTTCCCTGTACTTCTGTTGCAACACCTGGTCGAGATCGTTGTACTCGATGAAGCTCATCAGCCCTTCGGAGGCGACGTACCAGCTGCGCGGAACCTTGACCTCACCGATCGGTCGTTCGGCCGAGCCCTCACGCTGCAGGATTGCGGCGGCGAGAAAGAGGCCGGCGCTCTTGCCGCCGAGCTTGCCGTGGCTGGCATCCGAATGGATGACACGATCGATGAGTTCCAGAAAATCATCGGTCTGAATGTACTGCTTGGCGACCGAGATGAATTCGAGCTGGTCGGTGAGGAAGCGCCGGATCAGACCGACGAGGATGCCGTTGAGGGTGGCATGGGGAAGGTCGGCGCCGTCGGCGAGCAAGTGGTGGAACCGGTGAACGGCGCCGGCAATCTCGGTCAGACTGGAGCGCGGGTTGTTGAGTACCGCAGGCAGGAAGCTCGCCTTGTCCTCCAACACCCAGTTCCGGGTGAGGGCGAGGGTGGCGTCCGCGCCAAGGGAGTTCTTGGCCAGCTCGAAGGGTCTGCCTTCGAGCAGGACCTCCTCGTTGACGGCACGTGGACGTGCTGGATAGTTGGGGTCCTGTCGCTCATCCTCGTCGGACGATCCGTAGATTTCCTGGAGCAGCTCCTGTCCGCCTTCAACGCCGGCCCAGACCAGGTGGTTGACCATCTTGCGCGCGATGCGAAGATAGAGCTCGCGATCTGAGCGGCGTAGGAGCTCGATGGGTGCGTGCCATCGGCCCTCCTTCTCGGCCTCGAGCTCTCGGCTCGCGGACTCCCACTGCTGGCGGGTCTCGTACATGCGGTGGAACAGGATGCTATGTCCGAGCCGCTCGGCGATGGTGCCGATCAGGCGCTCCTCCTCTTTCAGGAAGGGTCCGATGTCTTCAGTCGGTCTCTTCTCGGTGTACCACACGCTGAGGCGCCCAACCAGGTCATCCTGGACAACGATGTCGCTCAACTGCACCCACGGTGTCGGTCGAAATTCCTCGTTCGTGAAAATCTGGTCTCCGTACTCGATCATCGCCCGGCAGATATCCGGGTATTGCCAACCGGGGGGGATCACCTCGACCACCTGCTGGAATGCTTCTGCGAGCGGCAGCTCGAGGCGGGCCAGGATCTGCTCGACCTCATACAAACAGTTGAGTTCCTTCGCCCGCTCCTGGAGGGAGGCGATCAGCTTGTCGGCTGGGCCGGTGTGGCTCGGTGGTTCAACCACGGTGCTGGACTACCCCTCGCCCATTGGCACCGTCGACCCGAATCTCGAGGGGCCTCGGCAAGCGCACGTGAGTGAGATGGCCGGTCGACTGCACAACCGGTTGGCGACCGAGCCACTCCCAATCGATGCGGTGCGGGCCGTAATGTTCCACCGATATATAGAGTACACGGAAGCTGAGCAGGTTGTGGAAAAAGTGCGAACCCTGACTGAGATCGGGTTGCACGTCGGGCAGGGTCGCTTCGACGATCACTCGCGCGCCGCTGATCTGCCCCCACGCAACCGGAATCCCGAGCCACGGATCAGAGGTCCCCCAGCGACCGAAGCCGATCAGCAGGTATCGACGTCCTTCGTCGACCAGACTCCTGTTGATTCCCTCCAGCTCCTTCGCGATGGCCGGCGTCTCCGCGGGCTCGAAGGCATCCGGCCGGACGAAGACGACATCCTCGATATCGGTACGCTCACCGTTACCGAGAACCGTTTCCGAGGCCAGGACGACGTCGTCGGTGTCGAGGTCCTCCCGCGAAACGTCAACGCGCTCGCTGCCGACCATCATCGGTCGGACCTGGAGGAATCCGACCCTGGCGGGCAGGGCGTCACGATGGTCGAGCGTGACGGCGAATTCGATCTCGACCGCTGAGCCGAGCGCAGCTTCTGAGAGCTCCAACAGCCGCTTGAAGAGATCGTTGAACGGCAAAAGGCGTGAGGCCACCAGGGGGGCAAAGGTGAGCGCCCTGGGACCGTGAGCGTCAAGGCCTGGGTTGAGGCGGTCCGAGCCGGCGTCGTAGGTCGAGACGAGATACCTGAGCGCTCCATCGGCCTCGGCCTCGGCCAGGCCCGCCCTCACGAGGTGCTCGGTCTCCCTGATGGGGTCGTACGGTGGCGGGTCTCCCATGTGCACAGCCCAGAACTCGGTCTGGGTGTTTTTGAGCAGGTCGGTGAGATTGTTGAACGGTGGCGGGGCCTTCGGAAAGGCTGGCGAGAAGGACCAGCTGAGGCCTCCGTCGACGATCGTCTTGCCGAGACCGAGGGCGAGAGTGACGACACCGTCCGAGGCCTTGGCATGGCCGGTTGGATAATAGTTGTGGGACCGCGCGACGCCGGAAACCGATGGGTAGAAACGGTCTCCGGATCGCTGCCCGACGATTTCTTGGATAATGACCGCCATCTTCTCTTCGTCGGGCGAACGGCCGACCGACGAGAGGTAGGCCTGCGCCTCGGCAAAGAAGGTGGTCGAGAAGACGAATTTGATCGCTTCGTCGAGGCACGCGAAGCGGGCGTCCTCTTCGATCTGGTTGTTGGGGATCATCTTGGTGCCGTAGACGCCGGCGAAAGGGTGGGCAAGGTCGTCCTCGAGGAGGCTCGAAGAGCGAACCGCGAGCGGAGTGTGGACGTTCGAGACCAGGCCACGCAGGTCGCCCACGAGCTCGGCCGGGAGCTGTGCCTGCTGGACCGCTTGGCACAGACGATCATCGGTCAGACCCGACGCCGCGACATCCTGAAGGTTGTTGCGTTCGATGAATCGGTCGAAGATCTCGGTCGTGAGCACGGCCGCCGTCGGCACCGAGACCTCGATGTAGGGAAATTCCTCCGGATCGAGCTTCGACAGAATCTTCTCGCGCACCTGCAGGAGACCGGCCGCCTTGCCGCCGAGCGCGCCGTCCCCGATGCGGGTGAAGGAGTCCTCGGCGTCGAAGAACTCGCGATTGAATCGGGGTACGGAGCTCACATCCGCCATCGTCGAGCTCTCAAGCGGTTTCAGATACAAGATCCAAGGTGCAAGATGCAAGGCTGCCCACCCATCCCTGGCGTTCGGGCGAACTGCAGCCTGTGTATCTTGTATCGTGCATCGTGTATCTCTCCTTGTGACACCGATTGGTGAGCGCTACAACCATCCACGCTCTCGACACTGTGAAGCGACTCTGTCGATTGCAATCACCAGCGCAGCATCGCGCATCGTCAACTTCTTCGACCGTGCGAGATCGGAAACCGCCACGAAAGCGGCGGTCAGCGTGCGGTCGAGCTTGCTGAGGACCTCGGACAGCGGCCAGTAGTAGTTGATGTTGCTCTGGACCTGCTCGAAATAACTGCAGGTAACGCCCCCCGCGTTGGCGAGAATGTCCGGAATCATGAAGATATCGCGCTCGATGATGCGTGCCTCTGCCTCGGTCGTGGTCGGGCCGTTGGCGCCTTCGGCGACGATACGAACCCGGTCGGAGATCACGTTGACGTTCTCTACTGTGATCTGATGCTCGATTGCCGCCGGGATCAGGATCTCGACCTCCTGAGAAAGCCATGCCTCGCCGTCAAGTATTTCGTATCCGAGATCCCTCGCCTTGTCAGGCGCGATGTTGCCGAGACGGTCGGAAACCTGCCGAAGCTCTTCGAGGGTGACACCATTGCGCTTGCGATAGGTAACGGGTGAGCCCGCGTTCGGGTCCCAACTCGAGACACATGTCACCCTGCCGCCAATCTGGGTGTACAGATCGATGGCGTGTTGGGCGACGGTGCCGAATCCCTGGACGCTGGCGGTTGTCGCTCCGGCCTCCAGCCCCAGCACTTTGAGCGCTTCGCGAAGGTTGTAGACGAGGCCGTAACCTGCGGCTTCGAGCCGACCCAGCGAGCCGCCGGCGCCGAGGGTTTTGCCGGTGATCGCACCGGGTTGGCGATCGCCATGAAGCGCCTCCCACTCGTCGAGCATCCAGGTCATATGTTGGCTCGAGGTCATGACGTCGGGCGCCGGGACGTCGCGTCGTGGACCGATGGTTCGCGCGACACGCCGTATCCAGGCGCGGCAGATCCGTTCGATCTCCAGGGTGCTCAGGCGGTGCGGGTCGCAGACCACGCCGCCCATGCTGCCGCCGAGTGGGAGATTGACCAAGGCCGTCTTCCAGGTCGTCCACATGGCGAGCGCCCGTACCGTATCGATCGTTTCCTGGGGATGGAAACGGACACCGCCCCAGGCGGGCCCTCGGGCGTCGTTGTGCTGGACCCGAAATCCGTGGAAGACCTCGACGGTTCCGTCATCGAGTCTGACCGGCAGGGTCAGCCGGTGCTCGTGCGACGGGTGACGCAGAAGCTCCCGCGTCGGCTGGTCGAGCCCCATGAGATCGGCGAGCCGATCGAACTGAGCGACAGCATCGGCGTAGGCGTTGAAGGAGGCGTCGTCGTTCATTCGTGGGTCCTCCTGATTTTGATAATCGCACAGGTTGTTCCGACAGCGGTGCAATCACTCGGAATCTG
>JBFFBV010000166.1:0-5206 GCA_041560205.1 Candidatus Sulfomarinibacter sp. | reverse complement strand
CACGTCGTAGACGACGCGATTGATGCCCGCGACCTCGTTGACCACCCGTCGCGCGATGCGGTCGAGGACCTCGGGCGGAAACCGGTACCAGTCGGCTGTCATGAAATCGGTGGTGGTGACGGCACGAATCGCGAGCACGTTTTCGTAGGTGCGCGAGTCCCCCATCACGCCAACGCTCTTGACGGGCAGGAGCACGCACAACGCCTGTGAGATCTCATCGTAGATTTCCGCCCCCCGGATCTCCTCGATGACGATCGCGTCGGCCTCCTGCAGGATTCTCACCCGTTCCTCATCCACCTCACCGAGGATCCGCACCGCCAGACCGGGGCCGGGAAACGGGTGTCGCCAGACAAAATCGTGGGGCAGGCCGAGCTCCTCCCCCACCCTCCGCACTTCGTCTTTGAAGAGCTCGCGAAGCGGTTCGACGAGGTCGAGGCCGAGCCGTTCCGGGAGTCCGCCGACGTTGTGATGGGTCTTGATCACCGCCGCCGTACCACGCACCCCAGACGACTCGATGACGTCCGGGTAGAGCGTGCCCTGGGCGAGGTAGAGCGCGTCGTCGAACCTTGCGGCCTCCTCCTCGAAGACTTCGACGAACTCCCTGCCGATGATCCGGCGTTTGGCCTCGGGGTCCTCGACCCCGGCGAGAGCCGCGAAGAACCGCTCCGACGCATCCACCCGGTCGAGCTCGAGTCCGAATTCCGCGAAGCTGCGCTCGACGGCATCGCCCTCGTCCTTGCGCAGCAAACCGGTGTCGACGAAGATTGGAACGACCCGGTCGCCGATGGCTTCGCGGAGGAGGACCGCGGTCACCGACGAGTCCACACCTCCCGAGACGCCACAGATCACCTTAGCGCCGGCGAGTCTCGTCTTCAGCTCCTCGACCAGCTCGTGGCGGATGGCGGCGGGGTTCCAATCTCGTTGCGATCCGGCCATCTCGACGAAGTGTTCCAGCATGCGCGTCCCGTGTGGCGTGTGGCGGACCTCGGGGTGGAACTGGAGCCCGACGAAGCGGCGCTCCCGGTCGAGCATCGCAGCCACCTCGGTGGTCCCGGTGGTGGCGAGGACCTCAAATCCCTCAGGCACGCGCACCACCAGATCGCCGTGGCTCATCCACACCGGCTGCCGGTCCGGCGTGCCCTCGAAGACTGAAGTCGGGCTCAGGATCTCCAGCTCGGCGAGGCCGTACTCGCGGTGGGCCGACGATTGCACCTCGCCGCCGAGATCGCGTGCCATGAGGTGAAGGCCGTAGCAGATTCCGAGGACCGGCACTCCCAGCTCGAAGACTTCAGGATCGACCTGCAGCGCACCCTCTTCGAAGACGCTCGCGGGCCCGCCGGAGAGGACGACCGCGACGGGGGTCGCGGCGGTGATTTCGTCGGCGCCGAGGTCTCCCCTCTCGATGAGGGTTTTGACCCCGAGCTCGCGCAGCCTGCGCGCAATGAGCTGGGTGTACTGGGATCCGAAGTCGAGTATGAGGATGATTTCGTGCTGCATGGATGCTCCGCCGCGGTCACCTACCGTCCCTGGTGGCGTGGAGAATAGCAGAAGCCCATTCGATCCCGATCCCGATCCCGGACGAAAACCCTGGTTGCACGACTTCGATCTGGGAAGACCGTGCTGCCGCTCTCACACTTTCGGGTCTGGAAGATCACGGGACATTCGGATCCCGGAACGAGATCGGGTTCGGGATCGGAGGAGAGACGGTCCGTCAGTGATCCACATACCCACGCGGTGCACGGACCTCGATGTCGGCTGCATCCACCCGCACCTTGACCCGATGCCAGCGGCCGTCATTCTGCCGGTTGCTCGGGTAGTACCCGAGCACGTACTGTTCACGCAGCTCTTCGAGGATATCGATAAACACCGGCCGAATCTGACCGGGCGAGGTCACGCCGAAGATCCGACCACCGCTCTGGTTGACCATCTGAACCAGGGTGTCTCGCTGCTCTCGGTACTGGGACGAGTTCTTCCAGGCGGAGCTGAGGTTCTTGTTCTCGAAGGACCCCGGATCGGAACTCGCGCGCGCCACCCGGATCCAGTAAATGAGAGCGTTACTGTTTCGGGCCATGACGAAGACGTGCTCCATCGGGAGCACGCTGTGGGTGTCGACGCCATCCGACAGCAGGATCAGCACCCTTCGCCCCTGTCGCTCCTCGAGCAGCTTGAGGGCCACAAAGAGATGATCTTGGAGGGCGGTACCCCCGCGCGCTTCGGTTCCGCTCAGCCCTGCGGTCAGGACCGCCTTCGCATCTGTGATGGGCGTGCTGCTGAGGAGTTGGTCCGAAAAGACCATCACCTGGGCGAGATCGAGGTCTTTCATGCCGTGGATGAAGGAGGCGGCGCCGGCGACGGCCGACTCGATCTTCTCTCCGTACATCGACGCGCTGGCGTCGATCAAAAGCACGGCGGTGAAGGGTATGTCGCCCCGCGCGAAGGTGATCAGTTCCTGATCCGACCCCTCGTCGTTCACCGAGAAGGCCTCTCGGCCCAAGTCGAGCACGCGCCTGTCACTGCGGGAGACCGAAACGTAGAGCTGTTGCAGCTCGACCTCGTAATCAGCCGCTATCGGAATCGGTTGGGTTGTCACCGAGTGGGTGGCCTCGTTGCCCTCGACATCCTTGGCGACAGCCGAAAATCGATGCGAAACGTTCTTTTCGCCGAGATCGACGTGCAGCCGGAAGGGCTCCATGGTGAGTGTGCCGATGGCGCGACCATCGAGCTGAAACTCGACCTCCGAGATTTCCGCGCGTGAAACCACCTCCACCACCACGTCGAGCTCGCCGATCACGAAGTCACCATCCTTCGGCTCGAGAATGGTGACCCAGATGTCCTGGGCCTCGGACGAGGGCGTGGCGAGGACCGACAGTGACGCGGCGACCAGCGTGAGCATGACCACGGACCGCCTCATCCCACACCTCCCGTCGCGACCGCGGATTGAAGGGCCGGCAGTGCCTCCGCGGCTCTCGTGGCGAGGTGTGTCTGCGACGCCCGCAAACCCAGTGACGGCCACTCCGCATAGCGCGCACGAGGTGATACACCGCGACTCGCCGGCGGAAGCTCGGACGCCGTGGTGATCGCCTCGGCGTACCTGCCCGTTCGCTCGAGGATCGCCGCCAGCAGGATCTTCAATCTCTGGTCCTCGGGCATCCGCGAGATCGCTGCCCGCGCGGCGCGCTCGGCCTCCTCCGGAAGGTCTTTTCCGACCAGCAGGCGCACGATCTCCTGAGCCGCGACGGTACGGATCCAGGGCTTCGCCTCACCATCGACGAGTGCCTGCAATACCTCGAGGCCCTGCCCGTCCCGGCCGATCCGGATCCGATTGATGCCGAGACGCAGCAGGCCTTCGTCAAAGCCCCTGTGCGTATCGACCAATCGCTCGTAGGTGGTTACGGCCTCGATGTACTCACCGTTGCGCTCGTAGCTGAAGCCGAGCGACAACAGGGCTGCGCGGTAACCCGGGCTGACGCGCAGGGTCTGCTCGAGCAGGTCTCGTGCCGCCGAAGAGGCCCCCGCCTGCGCCAGGTCGGCTGCGAGGTTGACCATCAGGCCTTCCGAGAACCCGTTTTGCGGCTTGAGCCTGGCCAGCTGCTCGGCGTAGGTGATCGTCATCTTGCGGGCGTGGAACCCGAGCGCGCCTTCCTGGCGAGCCATGTAGCTTCGGTAGAGCTCTCGGTGCAGGAGAGCCATCGGCATCAGGGCCAGTGGATTCTGCTTGGCGATCTCTTTGGACTCTGCGTACTCCGCCTCCCCGAGAACCGTGGGCGCCTTTGGAGAATGATCCGAAATCACGGTCCGCTCAAGATCAGCAATCTGCCGTCGGGCTGCGACCGCGTCCCCTTTACCGAGCAAACGCAAGGCGGCCCGGTAGCGGAGACGGATCTCCCTCTTGCTCAGCTTGGGCGCCTCTTCCGCCTCCGCAACGTCAGCTGGTCTGGCTCCACCGGCCTCCGCCCGGCGTGCCAGGACCCACGTCCGGTGAGCTTCATTCCCGGCCACCACGACCTGAGTCCCTCGCCTGAGGACCTGACCCGTGCGGTCGTTGGAAACCGTGACGACCAAGGTGTACCTCCCCGGGGGCAGATCCACCGGCGAAAGCGTCGCCTTTCGAAAGGCAAAGTCACCCACCGTGCGGTCGTCAAGGACGACCATCGGTTCTGAAACGGTTCGCCCCAACTCGTTGATGATGCGTACATCGACCCGCGCGTCGTCGCTCCAGCCGCCTCCACCCAACCACACATCGGCTGTGCGATCTTCGATCAGGACGGGACGCGCGGACGGGAGGAACTCGGCGCTCTCGCCCAGCGCCACCGCCGATTCTCCACCTGTCTGGTGGGCGATCGTCCAACCGGAGGATTGATCCGGAAACAACGGTGGGAGGAGCTGTGGACCGTTGTGCTCGACGTCAGGAAGCGACATCAGGCTCCAGGACATGAAGAAGGCGGCGGTTCGCTGGTTCCGGACCATCACCCGGAGGGCGTAGTCGCCGGACGGCAGGTCGAAGCGGCCCACGAACTTCAGACCGTCGTCGATGATCCGCTTCGCGTAGACTTCTGCGTCGAGGACCAGGCCTTGCGCGATGTGGTCGATGACCTTCCCGTCGTCGTCGACCACGTAGGCGTAGAGGCCGATCACGACGTTGCGCCCGATCCGGCCCTCGAGCAGCGAAGCACCATCGACCTCGACGACAAAGGGCACCCTCAACAGACCATCCTCGTCGCGCTGGCCGACCGACCAGGTCAACGCGCCGTCGACGTCGCCCCCCGCCTGTCCCGACAGCAAGAGCGCGCCCGTCCGCGCCTCCACGGCGCCGATCTCGAGGGCCTCGACCGCGGGAAGAGGCTGCCGGGGGGCCTCTGGGGCCGCCTCCTCGGTCTGCGCGGCGCTCGGGCTGACAATTCCAGCCGCGACCGCGAGAACCACAGCTGCAAAGACGCCGGGATCGAACATCCGTCGATCGATTTCCACCTGTCCGCTCATCAACTGTCCACACCTGCCGTTTCGCCCACCTCGACTTCGAGCGTGGCCACCGATTCGGTGTGCGCGATCTCGTCCCTGACGCCGACTGCGATCCGCTGTCTCCCCGGGCGCACTGCGAGGCGCAAGGTGAATCCAGCATTTTGACCAAGGGCCGCTGCGAGATCGGCGTTGCGTACCGGAACCGGGTACTCGCGGCGCTGCGGTGCCGAGAGATCACCCCTCTGGT
>JBFFBV010000165.1:0-5285 GCA_041560205.1 Candidatus Sulfomarinibacter sp. | reverse complement strand
GTGGATGAGTCCGCGCCCGCCCATCCGGAGAGCTGGCCGGAGCTTGCCGATGCTCCTCGGCGCGCCGAGGAGTATCCGGTGTACTACATCTTGTCCCAGGGAAGGCTGGCTTTCGAGCAGCGTCTGGGCTTTCGCGTTCCCTTGCCGATCCGGCTCCGCCGCCTCTATCGCGCCCATGCGATCGGCGGATACCTGGGGGTCATCGCCACCCTCACCGCCGCCCTGCTCTCCGTCCCACTATTCGTCACCTGGACTGCCGGGGCGAGCCTTGGGGTCCTCGTCCTGCTGGGAATCCTGGGCCTGGCGCCCGCGTCGGAGATCGCGGTCTCCCTGGTCAATCGCCTGGTGACGTTTCTCGTGTCACCGAGGTTGCACACCAAACTCGAGCTCTCCCAGGGGGTGCCCGCGGAGTTTCGAACCGTGGTCGTCGTGCCCACCTTTCTCACCAGCCAGGCCGATATCGAAGAGCAGGTCGAGCGGCTCGAGGTGCACTACCTGGCGAATTCCGAAGGGCACCTCCACTTCGCCCTCCTGTCCGACTGGACGGACGCCAGCCATGAGCACATGCCCGGAGACGATGAGCTTCTGGCCACCCTAATCGACTCCATCGCGCGCCTCAACGAGAAGTACGAGGGTCCGTATGGAGGCGGGAAGCGGTTCCTGCTGCTGCATCGCCGCCGTATCTGGAACGAGGGGGAGGGCAAGTGGATCGGATGGGAGCGGAAGCGAGGGAAGCTCCACGAGCTCAACCGTCTTCTTCGCGGCGCCACGGACACCACGTTCATGTCGATCGACGGACAGCCGCCGACGGTACCCCAGGGGGTTCGCTACGTCATCACCTTGGATGCCGACACACGGCTTCCCAAAGGGGCCGCCTACCGATTGATCGGGTCAATTGCGCACCCCTTCAACCGGCCCCGATTCGACCCACAGAAGGGACGCGTCGTCGACGGCTACGGGATCCTGCAGCCGCGGATCACCCCATCGTTGCCGACCGGCCCCCGAAGCACGACCTATCAACGGATCGTCTCTGGCCCCGGAGGCGTGGACCCCTACGCGGCGGCGATATCCGATGTGTATCAGGACCTCTTCGAGGGAGGTTCCTACACGGGGAAGGGAATCTACGACGTTGACGTCTTCGAGGCGGCGCTGAAGGACAAGGTCCCTGAGAACGCACTCCTCAGCCACGATCTTTTCGAGGGCGTTTTCGCGCGCGCTGGACTGTTGACCGATGTGGATCTCTTCGAGGAGTTCCCCGCCAACTACGAGGTGGCGGCCCGCCGCCGCCATCGTTGGGTGCGGGGCGATTGGCAGCTCCTACCGTGGATCCTGGGCCACGCGCGTGACGCCGCGGGGCGGGAACAGAGGGTTCACATTCCCACCGAGAGCCAATGGAAGATGGTGGACAACCTCCGCCGCAGCCTCGTTGCACCCTTGTCGCTTTTCGTGCTGGCATGTGCCTGGACCCTACCCGCCGTTCCCCCGCTACTCTGGGCCGGCCTCATCATCGGATCGGTCGCGGTGCCAGCCTTCATCCCTGTGCTCGACAACCTCACTCCACGGCGCGCGCGGATCTCCAAGCGAAGCCACCTGCGCGCTGTGGTCCGTGACATCTCCGTGGCCTCGTCGCAGACGTTTCTCGGCATCACCATGCTCGCCGACCAGGCATGGCTGATGACGGATGCCATCGTGCGCACGCTCGGCAGGCTCTACCTGACGAGGCGGAACCTCCTCGAGTGGATGACGGCCGCGCAGGCGGACTACGGAGCCGACCTGACACCGAGGGCTTTCTACAGGGACCTTCGTTGGGGCGTGGTTGTCGCCCTGGGAGCCGGCTCGCTCTGCGCCGTACTCAAGCCGGGAGCCTGGCTCGTGGCAATGCCGTTCACTCTTCTCTGGGTGATGGCGCCCGCCGTTGCGTGGCGCATCAGCTCGCCCTCAGAGGTCACGACAACACAGGCTCTATCCACCCGGGATATGCGCTCGCTGCGGCTCATCGCCCGCCGGACCTGGCGCTTCTTCGAGACGTTTGTGGACCAGGAGGAGCATGCCCTGCCGCTGGACAACTTCCAGGAAGACCCCGAGCCTGCGCGGGCTCACCGCACCTCGCCGACCAACCTGGGTCTCTATTTGCTCAGTACGATGGCCGCCCATGATTTCGGCTGGATCGGCGCCGTGGAAACCGCGGAGCGGCTCGAGGCCACGCTGCAGACCATGGACAAGATGCGCCGTATCCGAGGCCATTTCTGCAACTGGTACGACACCCGGGACCTGCGCCCGTTGGAACCGATATACGTTTCCACCGTGGACAGCGGCAATCTGGCCGGGCACCTGATTGCCCTGGCTCAGGCGTGCCGCGAGCTCGTGCATCGCCCTGCCTTCGGCCCACAGGTCCTGGAGGGTGTCAGGGACGCTCTCGATCTGGTTCTCGATTCGGCGGAACAGGCCGAGCATCCGCAGCGCACGCAAACGGTCACGGCAGAACAGCTGCGCGAGGCCGCGCAAGGGATGGTGGCGGCTCTGGAGGATCCGCCGGCGGCTGTTTCCGAATGGGCCCAACGTCTCGAGGAGCTCGGGGCCCAGGCGGAGCAGCTCCTGGATATCGCACGCACCCTCTCCGGCAACATCGACGACGGCTCTACGTCGGAGGTCTTCGTCTGGGCGACGGCGGTTCGGGACTCCATCTGGAGCCACGCTCGGGACATCAAAACGGCCGTGCTTTTCGAGAGTCTGGATGCGCCCCAGAGGGCGGAGACCGGCCTCGGCCACCGCCTCTCCGACCTCGCACTCCGCGCCGAAGCGATGGTCCAGGCGATGGACTTCCGGTTCCTTCTCGATCCCTCGCGTAAAATCTTTTCCATCGGTTACCGCGTGGCCGACAACATGCTCGATCCCAGCTGCTACGACCTCCTGGCCTCCGAGGCCAGGCTGGCGAGCTTCGTGGCGATCGCCAAGGGCGACGTTTCACCCCGGCACTGGTTCCGTCTCGGCCGGGCCCTGACGCCGGTGGGCCGAGGGGCAGCCCTCGTTTCCTGGTCGGGGTCGATGTTCGAGTACCTGATGCCGCTTTTGGTCATGCGGCAGCCAGCCCACAGCCTTCTCGACCTCACCTGCCGGCTGGTGGTGGGGCTTCAGATCCGGTATGGCTCGGACCGGAAGGTCCCGTGGGGGGTCTCCGAGTCAGCCTACAACGTTCGCGACGTGCACCTCACGTATCAGTACTCGGATTTCGGCATCCCCGGCCTGGGGTTCAAGCGCGGGCTGGGCGAGGACGTGGTTGTGGCTCCCTATGCCACCGCCCTCGCGGCGATGGTCGACCCGAGTGCCGCGGTGAAGAATTTCGCCCGCCTCGAGGAGACCGGAGTCCGAGGCGCATACGGCTTTTATGAAGCGCTCGACTACACCCCGTCGAGGCTTCCGGAAGACGATCAGGTGGCCGTGGTGCGCGCATATATGTCCCATCACCAGGGAATGACCATCGTCGCCCTGGGGAACGTGGTTCACGACGGCGCGACCCGGCGGCGCTTTCACGCCCATCCCCTGGTCCAGGCGGCGGAGCTCCTCCTGCAGGAGCGGACGCCGCGCGCGGTGGCGGTGGCGCGGCCCCGGGCCGAGGAGGTGCGGGTGACCGCCCTCGTCCGCGACCTCCTTCCCCCGACTCTGCGCCGATTTGAATCGCCGCATGACATCACGCCCCGCACCCATCTGCTGTCGAACGGCCGCTACACGGTGATGATCACGGCCTCTGGCGCCGGCTTCTCACGATGGGGCGATTTTGCCGTCACCCGTTGGCGAGAGGATGCGATTTGTGACGACTGGGGCTCGTTCATCTTCCTGCGGGACGCAGATACCGGTGACGTGTGGTCCGCCGGCTTCCAGCCCAGCGGAACCGAAGCGGACACCTACGACGTCGTCTACTCCGAGGACCGGGCCAAGATCATGCAGCGGCATCGGTCGGTGTCGACCACCCTCGAGATCGTGGTCTCCCCTGAGGACGACGCCGAGCTGCGCCGGCTGACGGTCACCAATCTGGAAGACAGGGACCGTGAGATCGATGTCACGTCCTACGCCGAGGTCGTGTTGGCTCCGCAGGGCGTCGACGAGGCCCATCCCGCATTTTCGAAGCTCTTCGTGGAAACAGAATTCGTTCCCGAGCTCGGGACCCTCCTGGCTTCACGACGCCCGCGGTCGGCGGACGAGCCCCGCGTCTGGCTCACCCATCTGATCGCACTCGATGGGGAGGCGTACGACACCCTGCAATACGAGAGCGACCGCGCACGCTTCCTGGGCCGCGGCCGCGGGATTCGGACGCCGCTGTCCGTGGTCGACGGGGAGCCCCTTTCGAACAGGGCCGGGATTGTTTTGGATCCCATCATGAGCTTGCGGCAGCGAGTGGTGATTCCCGGTCGCGGGACGGCCCATCTCGTGTTCACGACGTTCGTGGCACCTACCCGGGAAGAGGCCCTTGCGACGGCGGAGAAATACCGCCAGCGGGAAACCTTCGAGCGAGAGAGCTCGCTCGCCTGGACCCAGGCCCAGGTCCAGCTGCACCACCTCCGGATCACACAGGACGAGGCGCATCTCTTCCAGCGTCTGGCCAATCGCCTACTGTTCGTCGATCCGACGTTGCGTACGGCGCCTCAGGAGCTGGCCAAAAACCGCGCCGGCCAGGCCGGGCTCTGGGCTTACGGAATTTCCGGCGATCTTCCGATCGCCCTGGTGGAAATCGAGACAGAGGAGGAACGGGAGGTCGCGAGGCAGCTCCTGCGGGCGCACGAGTACTGGTACCGGAAGGGAATTGCCGCCGACCTGGTGATTCTGAATGCGCAAGGCACCTCCTACGCACCGGGCCTCCAGGAATCGCTCGAGGCCATGGTGCGAGCGAGTCAGTCCTCAGCCGGCCATGAGGGCCATCCAGAACATGGGGGCGTCTTCCTGCTCAGGACCGACCTCGTGCCGCCGCCGGACCAGGTCCTGCTGCAAGCCGCGGCGCGAGTCGTGATTCTGGCGCGCCGGGGCTCATTGGCTGAGCAGGTGGTTCGGCTGGGACGGTCGAGGCCGGGGCCGGTTCCGCGACGGCTCCGGGCGCGACCCGAGTCGGCCGAGGTCGTTTCCCCTCCCGCACTGGATCTCGAGTTCTTCAACGGCCTTGGGGGATTCACAGCGGACGGCCGCGAGTATGTGATGGCTCTGGGCAGGGGGCAATGGACCCCTGCCCCCTGGATCAACGTGGTGGCGAACCCGGATTTTGGTTTCCAGACTTCCGAGTCGGGCTCGGGCTTCAC
>JBFFBV010000164.1:0-5435 GCA_041560205.1 Candidatus Sulfomarinibacter sp. | reverse complement strand
GTTGGTGTCCTCGGACACGAAGTAGTTCGAGACACCGAGCAGGATCGCCACGGCCACCACGAAAATGGCAAGCACCCTGTACTCACGTCCCAAAAACGCCATCGCCCCGTCAGCGACCCACTTTCCAATCATCTTCATGCGGTCGGTACCCTGGTCCTGGCGATTGACCCACGCGGCGCGCATATAGGCGAAAACCAGGGCGACCACAGCCACCGCTGGGGTCACATAAATGAAATGAATAGGTTCCACGGCCTCCTCCTTTTTCGAGCCTGCGTTATGCCATCACGTTTTTGAGATTAGCGCCTGATTTCCAGACGCTATCGCAAGAACGTGCCTCCCCCAACAAACCCCGATATGATACACAATTCCGGCCGTTTGTGAAATCTTTTTCAAGCAAAAAGCTGGCATCTGGAAAGGAAGCCACGCTCCGTGAAAGTGAGTCCTCAAAGCACCTTGAGGTGCCAAGGCCCCCCTTCGACGGCCTCGATCAGAAAAGCGTGAATATTCTGGAAGAACACGGACGATGATTCAGTTTCGATTTCGCCGGCGATTGAGAATCGGAATGCTTGCTCATCGAAACTGATCGTGTCGCAGAAAATGATCTCACTCGTAGCGGAGCGCGTCGATCGGTGCCAGGCGCGAGGCCCGAAACGCCGGCCACATGCCGAAGATCAGTCCGACGACTGAGCAGAAAATCACACCCCGTACCGCCCACTCCACCGGAACATGGACCGCGAAATCGGTGAACAGGGTGACGACGTTGCCGATGCCGAAGCCGATCGCGACGCCGACGACTCCGCCGATGTTGCACAGGACGATGGCTTCCATCAGGAATTGAAGCAGGATGGCCGGGCGCTTGGCGCCCAGCGCCTTACGGATCCCGATTTCCTTGGTTCGCTCGGTGACGGAGACCAGCATGATGTTCATGATGCCGATGCCTGCCACGACCAGGGCCACGATCCCGAGCACGAAAGCCGCCGTCTTGAGCCCGGCGGTGGCGTCGTTGAAGGCCCGGATCTGGGAATCGCTGGTGAACCAGTGGAAGGTGTCTCGGTCGCGCGGGCTGAGGCTGCGTTCCGCCCGCAGCACGGATCGGGTCTCCTCCAGGGCCTCTTCAAGCGGCACCCCGAGCCGTGACCGCACCGTGATGAACAGCGAGCGGGGGCGCCCCATCCTGTCGCGGTCGCCGTAGATCTGGGTCCACACCGAGATAGGAATCAAGGTGTATTGATCGAACTGGCCGCCCATCGCCGACTTTCTCTCGGCGAAGACACCTTGGACTGTGAACTTGTGGCCATCGATTTTGACGGTCTTGCCGATCGGGTCGATAAAGGGGAAGAGCTCGTTGGCGATCTGGTAGCCGAGCACGACCACCCGACGCCCGACGACGACATCCTCCTCCGTGAGATTGCGTCCGAGCTCGACATAGTGGGTGTTGTTCTCCGGGTACTCGGGGGTGCCGCCGCAGACCATATTGTTGGCCTCGGTGCTCTCCCCCCGGTAGCTCACCCTCACGTTGTACTGCCAGAGCTCCGCGCCAACGAGATCGACCGATTCGACCCGCTCGCGAATGGCGTGGACGTGGCGCATGGTCAGGGGCGGCCACCGCGCGATCTCGCGGAAATTGAGGTTGCGGTTGTTGTTGAAACCACCCATCGGAAACTTCATGACCTGGAAGGTGCGGTTGGAAAGGACGCTGAGCTCGGCCTCCATCTGGCTCTGCACCACCGACACGCCGGTCATCACCGAGATGATCGCGGCGACCCCGGCGACGATGCCGATCAAGGTGAGGATCGAGCGCAGCTTGTGCGCACCGATTGCCGACAGCGCCATCTTGAAGGATTCGATGAAGGTCATGCGAAGCCCCGTTTCCGTCTCCGTGCCCGTGCCCGCCCGCGCTCGAACCCGTATCCGCCTCCCGACAACACCATCTCGGGCACGGAAACGGAAACGGAGACGGGCACTGGATTACTCATAATGCAAGGCATCGATAGGGTGGAGGCGCGAGGCGCGCCACGCCGGGATGAAACCGGAGATGACGCCGACTCCTACCGACACCGCCAGGGCGATGACGACGATCGGCAACGAGACACTGGCTGGCAACACGAAGCGATCGATCGCCGCCGCAACACCGAAGGAAAGTGCCACCCCGATCGCGCCGCCGACCAGACAGATCATCGAGGACTCGAGCAGGAACTGCTGGAGGATCGCCCGTCGCTTGGCGCCGATGGCCTTTCGGATACCGATCTCACGCGTCCGCTCGGTCACAGAGACGAACATGATGTTCATGACGCCGACACCGCCGACGAAAAGCGAGATCCCCGTCACCGCCACACCGATCAGGAGCACCACCCCCATCACGTTGTTGAAAGCTTCGAGCAGCGAGTCCATCTTGTTGATGGCGAAGTTGTCATCCTCGTTGGGCGAGAGACGGCGGATCTTACGCATCTCCCCCACCAGCTCGTACTCGAAGTCTTCGATATCCGCCCCGGGCGGCGCCTTGACGGCAAAGGCGAAGCTTCGGTTGCGGCCTCCGAACTCCTTGACGAAGGCCGTCACCGGGATGAAGACCTGGCTGTCGAAGTCCGGTCCGCCGAAGAAGCCGGCGCTGCCCTGCTTCTCCATCACACCGATCACGCGGAACTCGGCCCGGCCGATCTTGATCTTCTTGTTGATCGGGTCGACGTCTCCGAAGAGCTGCTCACGCATCGTCGTTCCGATCACGCACACCGGCAGTTTGAAGCGAACATCATAGGAGGTGAGGAAGCGTCCGATTTCTGGCACTGCGCTCGACACCAGCATGTGCTTGTCCGTGGTGCCGATGATGGTAGCGTTCTCGATGATCTCGGAGAGATATTTGACCGGCCGCCTGGTGTCGTCCGTGGGGTTGACCACCACCTCGGACCCGAGCTGGCGCGAGAGCTTGTCGCTGTCCTTGAGCTCGAGGTTGGGTCGATTGCGAAACTGGAAAAAACGACCCTGGAAGATCCACGGCACCCGAGAGACGTAGAGCACATCGGTCCCGAGCACCGAGACGCTCTCACGGAAGTTGTTGGCGAGCCCGTTGGCCGCCGTCATGGTCGTCACCACCGCGACGATGCCGATGATGATGCCGAGGGTGGTGAGAACGCCACGCGCTGTATTGGCTCGAAGCGCGGAAAGCGCGATCCGGAAGGACTCGACAGTCGAGTGGAGGCGACTCATGCCGCCTCGGACTGCAGTGTGTCGCTGGCGATCATCCCATCAAACAGCCTGATCTCGCGCTGGGCACGTTGGGCGATGTGGTCCTCGTGGGTGACGAGGATGATCGTGTTGCCCTCGCGGTGCAGCGAGTCGAAGACCTCCATGATCTCGGCACCGGTGTTGCTGTCGAGGTTCCCGGTTGGCTCGTCGGCGAGCAAGATCGACGGACGATTGACCAGCGCCCGGGCGATCGCCACCCTTTGACGCTGGCCGCCCGAAAGCTCATTCGGTCGGTGATTCATGCGGTCGGCGAGCCCGACCCGGGCGATCGCCTCCTCGGCCAGCTTGCGGCGTCGCGCCGGCCGCATGCCGGCATAGATCAACGGCAGCTCGACATTGTGGAAGACATCCGAACGCGCCAACAGATTGAACGTCTGAAAAACGAAGCCGATCTTCTCGTTGCGGATATCGGCCAACCGGTCCTCGCTGAAGGAACCGACGTCGGCCCCATCAAGCAGGTATGTTCCCGAGCTTGGAACGTCGAGGCAGCCGATGATGTTCATCAGGGTCGATTTGCCCGATCCCGAGGGTCCCATGATCGCCACGTACTCGTTGTGCTCGATGGCGAAGGTGACTCCACGCAGCGCGTGGACGCCGACCGAGTTCATGTTATAGATCTTCTCGACGGAGCAAAGTGCGAGGGTCATGGTCTCATCCCTTCGTGTCGCCGCCGACCATGACCATCGTCCCGTCCCGGAGATCCCGGCTGATCGCGCGATAGTTGCCGATCACCACCTCTTCGTCGACGTCAAGCCCCTCACGCACTTCGATGTGCGTCTGGCTCTGGATCCCTGTCGAGACCTGGCGCGCCTCTGCCCGTCCGTCAGCCACGACCCACACAATTTCGACGAAGCCCTCGGAGTCCGGTGTGAAGCGCGCCTCTTCACCCTCCTCTTCTCCGGTTTTTTCAACGCCGAGCTGCTCGATGGTCCGGACCGCGACGCTCTGGATCGGAACGCTCAAGCAGTCGTCGCAGACCTCGGTGATGATCTCGGCGGACGCCGTCATGCCGGGACGGAGCTCGGCCACGGGGTCGGTGATGGCGACCTTGACCTCGAACTCCGTTTTCTCATCGGTGGTGCCGGCGCCGGAAGATTTCGCGCTGTTGGCGATCTCGGTCACGCGTCCCTTGAGCTTGAGGTTCGGGAGGGCGTCGATCTCGATCTCGGCCTCGTCGCCGACCGATACCGAGACGATGTCATTTTCATCGATGTCGACCAAGGCCTCCATGCCGTCGAGGTTGGAGATCTCGAGGATCACGTCCTCCTGGAACTGTGAGCCGAGTGCGATCTCGCCGACCTCCTTGTTGAGCTTGCTGACAGTGCCCGAAATCGGCGCGTAGATGGTGGTCTTGGCGAGGTCGTCCCGCGCCTGGCGGAGGGCGGCCTTTGCCTGCTCACCCTGGTCCAGGACCGATTGATAGCGGGCCTTTTCGACCTCGGCGGCGGCGTAAACCGTGTCGAGGACGGCCTGGGACTCCAGCTTGCGATCGAAGAGCTCACGCGTACGTTCGTAGTCCTTCTCGGCCTTGATCATGTTCTCGCGCGCCAGGTTGGCGTTGGCCTGGGCCGCGCTGAGGTTCGCCTGCGCGCTCTCGACCGCCGCCAGGTATCGCTCACGGTCGAGCTCGACCAGAAGGGTGCCCTGTTCGATCCACTCACCCTCCTCGACCTCGAGCCGTATGATCTTGGCACTGACGTCGGCCGAGATGTTGACCTGGATCATCGGCTGGACCTTGCCGGTCGCGGTGACGGTCTGCACGACCTGGCGGAGCCCGACCGCCTCGATTTCAACCTCGACACCTTCGATCCCACCATTGCGCGTCGCCATCGTCAGACCGGCGGCCACCAGCACCACGATGATCGGCAATCCAATGAGCAGCTTTTTCTACATGTTCCCCACCCCTGTTCGACCCGAGTTGCGGTGTTTTGAACCACGACTCTGTGTACGTCGATCGGGTGAGTAAGTTGCGTTGATCCGAGCGCGGATCGCGGGATTTACAGCGTTTTGCTCAATCCTGAATTGCCTCGAGGCGCTCCCGAACTTTTTCGGCGTGACCCTTTGCCTTGACCCTCTTCCAGCGGTGGGCAACCCGGCCGTCGGGGTCGATGATGACCGTCGAGCGAATCACCCCGACCGTCACCTTGCCATACATGTTCTTCTCGCCCCAGGCCCCGTAGGCCTCCATGACC
>JBFFBV010000163.1:0-5562 GCA_041560205.1 Candidatus Sulfomarinibacter sp. | reverse complement strand
GCGCAAGCCCGAGGACGTCATGGTCAAGATGCACGAGGAGATGGCCGAGCTCGAAGAGGAGTTGGTGAAGGGCGAAGCATCGGCCGACGAAAGGGTGCGAGCAGAAATGGGAGACGTCCTCTTTGTCATGGCCAACCTCGCCCGCCACCTCGGGGTCGAACCGGAGACCGCCCTCCAGGGCACCAACACCACCTTCATGCAGCGATTTCAGGCGATGGAAGAACGGGCTGCCGCAAGCGGCCGCAATTTCAGGGAGATGGATCTCGCGGAGCAGGACGCCCTGTGGGAGGAGGTCAAAGCCGACGAAGGCCGGGAGCGAAAAGACCCCGAAGCCTGGCGGAACAAGGGTCCGGAGCGGGAGGGAGGGTCCAAGCTCTAAGATCGTTTCGAGGTCGACGAAAGGATCATCCAGGCGGCAAAGCCCAGGACCGCGGCGAAAATCAGCCCCCAGAGGTGCGCGGCAACACCGGTCGCAGCAGCCACCTGCGCCGGGACACCGAGGGCAGTGAAGGCCACTGTCCACCCCGCCTCGAGGGTCCCGAGGTTGCCGATCAGGTTGAAGGGCAGCAGATTGGCCACCGCCGCAGCCGCCGAACCCGCGACCACCGAGGACGGCGGCCACCAGTGACCCATCGCTGCCAGGAGGGTCCACGCAACCGCCCACTGCAGGCCCCACATCACGATCGAGGTGAGAGTTGCGGCAGCCAATCGGAGAGGGCGCTGCAGCAACCGATCGAGCTCCTGGCGGACTCGGCGGACGCGGCGAGTCCAACGCCGACCGCGCAAGCCCCGGGGCGCGATGCATCGCAACGCGAGGTGGTCGGCCACGCCCACGGTCACGGGAAGGAGGAGGGACGGCAGGAGGAGGACCATCGAGACTGCGATCACCAGCGGCTCTCGGACACCTCGCACCGCCACCACCGCCGCACCGGTCCACATGCCGAGGGTCGCGAGATCCAGGGTCCGCGCGGCCAAAAGGGTCCCGAAACCGGAGGAGAAGCAGCGACCGGTCGATCGCGTCAGCAGCAGCGGCAGAGCCAGCTCGCCGGCGCGGGCTGGGACGAAGAGGGCGGCCGCCTGTGCCGCCCCTACCACCAGGGTCGCCCTCGGCCAACCTAACTCGCCCCTCCCCAACAAGAGCCGGAGGCGCAGACCACGAGCTGCGAGGAAGGCCGCAGAGGCCGCCAATGCAGCCGCCAGCAGCAGACCATCGGTGGATCGGACGAGCCGCCAGGCCTCGGCGGGATGGGCGGTGAGCATCACCCCCGTCAGCAGCGCAAACGCGATTGCAGCGCCGACGATCCGCCCCGCTCGTCCGCTGGTTTTCGATCCTGGCGTCGTGTTCATCTCTGCGTCAGGCGCCGTCATCGAGACCCTGTTCGCGCTGCCGCTCGACGAGCTCCTCGAGGAGGCGACGGTTGACGGCGGTGAGATCCGCCATCACGCCCGCCAACCACACGAGGGCACCAATGACGATCAGGATCACCGCGAGGATCAGCGATTGCACGTGGCCGGCCGGTGAGATCCCGGAAATATAGAAGTAGAGAAACCGAATGAGCAGGACACAACCGAGCACAACCGGAACCGCGCCCAGCATGAGGAAGATCCGCAGCGGGTTGTAGAGGGTCACGATGCGGGCCATGCTGGCAAGCGACCGCAGAACATAGCCGACATCGGATTGGAAAAGCCGGGAGGGCCGGCGCTCGCCGGAGTTCACCCGGACCGGCACGGACACGACCTTGAGACCCGCCTCCCCGGCCTGGAGGATGGTCTCCAGGGTGTAGGTGAAGCGCGTGAAGACGTGGAGCCGCAGCGCCGCAGTGCGGGAAACGGCGCGGAATCCCGAGGTGGCGTCCCCCACGGTGGTGCCCGAGAGACGCCGCACCACCCACGATCCGAGCTTCTGCAGGGCCCGCTTCATCGGTGAGAAATGACGCAGGGTCTCGACCTGCCGGTCACCGATGACCATCTGAGCCGAGCCCTCCAAAATCGGCTCCACGAGATTTGGCAGATCGCGGGCGTCGTACTGGTTGTCGGCATCGGTGTTGACGATGACGTCGGCGCCACGCTCGGCAGCCTTGCGCAGGCCGGTCAGAAAGGCGATGGCGAGGCCGCGGTGAACCGGCAAGGAAATGACCTCTGCGCCGGCGTTACGCGCCACCTCGGCGGTGCGGTCGGTCGAACCGTCATCGACGACGATGACCTCGACCTCGTCGAAGCCATCGACCTCGGAAGGCAGCTCGGCCAGGGTTTCGCCGAGCTGCTCTTCCTCGTTCCACGCCGGGATCTGGATGACGAGCTTCACGGTCATTTTTCCAGCGTCAACGCTAACACAATGCCCCTTTCGATCCCGCTCCCGACCCCATTCCCGATCCCGAGAAGCCCGACACATTGACTCCGAATGAGTTGCGCAGTTACCGTTCCCGCCATGGCTCCACCATCGAATCCGCCTCGAGAAATCACCGTCGTCGCGGCCGTCATCCGCGACGCGGAGGGAAGGGTGCTGCTGACGCAACGACCACCGGACTGCCACATGGGCGGGCTCTGGGAGTTCCCGGGCGGCAAGATCGGGGACGGCGAGGCACCGTCCGACGCCCTGGTGCGCGAGCTCGACGAGGAGCTCGGTGTCGGGATCAAGGTCGACATTCCTCTCACTTTTGCTGTCCACGAGGAACCCGGACTGAGGATCCTCCTGCTCTTTTACAGCGCCCGGATCGTGACCGGCTCACCTGTCGGCCACGAGGGGCAGGCTGTGAAGTGGGCGCCCGTGGCGGAGCTCCCCTCGTATCCGACGCCGCCGGCCGACGCCGAGCTCGTTCGCAAGCTTGCGGATGGCTCCCTCGCTTGACCCGAAAGACCCGGACGACCTACCTTATTCAAATAAGACCAGCCGAGGTGGTGAGATGGAAACGACTCTGCGAGAGCCCGCAGTCGCCGGTGCCTTCTACCCGGGGAGCGCCTCAGCGCTCGAGCGAGAGCTGCAACAGCTGGTGACCGTGACCGAGGAGCGCCACGAGCTGTTGGCGTGCATTGCCCCGCACGCGGGCTACGTCTACTCCGGCGGGGTGGCCGGAGAGCTTTTCGGCCACCTCGACCTGCCGCGCCGGGTCATCGTTCTCGGGCCCAACCACACAGGTGTCGGCGCACGAGTCGCGGTCGCCCCCCACGATCGGTGGCGCCTGCCCTTTGGCGAGCAACCCCTGGAGGTCAAGATCGCACGGCGGTTGGTGGAAAGCATTCCGATCGCCAGCTTCGATGAAAACGCCCACTGGCGAGAGCATTCGCTCGAGGTCCAGATTCCATTCCTGCTCGCACGCAATCCCGAGGTCGAGTTCGTTCCGATCTGCCTCAGCCACCTCGGCCTCGACGAGAGCCTGGATCTCGGCAGGCAGCTCGCCGAGCTGATCGAAGACCTCGGCGAAGAGGTCGGGTTGGTGGCTTCGTCGGACATGAGCCACTATCTCGAGGATGGTCAGGCGCGCGCTCTCGACCGCATGGCCATCGACGCCGCCCTCAAGCTCGACCCGAAATCGCTCTACCAGACGGTTCACCGCGAAGGCATCACGATGTGCGGGGTGGTCCCGGCAACCGTGGCCATCGAAGCCGCCAACCGTCTCGGTGCTTCCGATGCCCACCTGGTGGCCTACGCCACCTCGGGGGATGTCTCCGGCGATCGCTCCGCGGTTGTTGGTTATGCCGGAATCTGCGTGCATCGGTAGAACCCGTGCCTGTCTCCATGCCCGTCTCCGTCTCCGAAGGGTCGTAGGTTCCTGCAGTTTGGCTCAAGTTCGGGCACGGGCGCGGAGACGCAGACGGAGACCTTTCACACAATCGCCACATTGGCGCCATCGTCGTCGTCGCGATGCACGTCTATAATCCGCCACCATGAATGAGCTTCGTGTCTACGAACGCATCTCCGACGCGGTGGGTTGGACGCCTTTGGTACGGCTCGGCCCGACGGTCGACGATTTCGACTGCGAGGTCTTCGCCAAAATCGAGTTCCTCAACCCGATGGGTAGCGTCAAGGACCGTATCGCGCGGTATATGATCGAGACAGCCATCGCCGACGGCCGGCTCCAGTCCGGTGATCTGGTTGTCGAGAACTCGTCGGGGAACACAGCCATGGGGCTGGCCATGATGTCGGTCCTCGACGACCTGCGTTGCACGATGGTTGTCCGGCGCCAGACGTCCAGGGAAAAGCTCGACTGCCTGCGCGCCATGGGGATCGATCTGGTGCTGGTCGACGGCGACCTGCCGCCAGAGGACCCCGAGAGCTACAACCGCAAGGCGCGGGAGATCGCAGCCTCGAACCCGGACGCCTACTTCACCGACCAACACAACAACCGCGAAAACTCCGAGGCGCACTATCACACCACTGGGCCCGAGATCTGGCAGCAGATGGACGGACGGATCGATTACCTGGTTGCCGGCATCGGGACCGGCGGCACGATCTGTGGCGTCGCCCGTTACCTGAAGGAGCAGGATCCATCGGTCAAGGTCATCGCCGTCGATCCCAAGGGATCGGTCTTTTACGACCACTTCCACACCGGCAACCATTCGGAGCCCAGGCCATACCTTGTCGAGGGCCTCGGCGATGAGGAGATCATCGGCTGCCCCGACTTCGAGTTGATCGACGACATCTACCGGGTCAGCGACCGTGAGGCCTTCCGCGCCGCTCGCGGGCTGGCTCGCCGCGAGGCCATTCTCGCCGGAGGGTCCTCTGGTGCGGCCCTGTGGGGAGTGCGCGAGCTCGCCGGCCGGCTCGATGAGCCGGCGCGGATCGTGACGATCTTTCCCGACTCCGGGACCCGATACCTGAGCACCATCTTCAACGACGAGTGGATGAAGGAGCGCGGATTCCTGTGAATTCAAAAAAACAGTTGTAGGCGTGTCCTTTAGGACGCGCGAGGAGCGCATCGAGTCATTCGTTGGCGGGCCCTGAGCCCGCCGGCAGCAGCGATCTGTGGCCGACGGCCGAAAAGGAAGGGTGGACCGGGGTTCGGCCATTGGTTACTCGCTGGTGACGGTGCGTCACGACGCCCGAAGGGCGTCCCTAAGGACCCGCCTACAGTTGGTAAGTCTACGGGATCGACGACTGACGGGTCAGCGCGGGGTGGAAGACGCCGTCGCCGCTGCCGTTGTCGGTCACGGTCGCATAGGCGTACCAGAGCGCGAAGGGGTCATGACACCGAAATTCCACCCACCCTCCGGGTAGCGGGTCCTCGAGACCCAGGTAATCCATGTCGACCTGTTTCATGCCGGCCTGCTCGAAACTGAGCGGGGCCGCAGCCACCTGAGCACCCGCGTCGTCGTAAACGGTCACTGTGAAGGCCACCTCCTGACCCTGGCTCGGCCCCGCCGGCACGAAGATCCCGACGCTGGTCCGGAACGACGCGTCGTCCCGGATCCCGGCGACCCAGGCGGTTTCCGCCACCAGAACCCCGCTCACGTCCAGCCCGAAGGTTCCACCCTGGGGTGCCGGCGTATAGGTGCGTGAGCTGAGGACGATCGGAGAGGCGTCGAGCGAGTAGACGTAGAGGGCCCCCTTCTTGTTGCTCTGGC
>JBFFBV010000162.1:0-5763 GCA_041560205.1 Candidatus Sulfomarinibacter sp. | reverse complement strand
TGTGGGGTTGCTGTTATCCCTCAGCCGCTCCGCTTTCGCTTCGGGATAACAGCTCTCGGCGGAACCAGCGAGTGGCTGTAAGCTGCTCGCTTTGCGATCACCAACAGCCACCCATCGCTGCTTCTCGCCGAGTTCAGGGGGTCCGGAGTTCAAATCTCCGCGTCCCGACCAGCTACATTTCAAAGCCGCCGGTTGGCGGCTTTTTCATTACGCTGGTCGCTCCGCTCGATTTGCAGCACGCCCGCCAGCGAGTGGTCAATGGCCGGCTGCCTTGCATCCGGCCTTGCCCACGGGTCGCTGCCGGCCACGGTGTCAGAATCTCCGCGTCCCGACCAATAATCGCCACCGCCAGGTGGCGATTTCCGTCCCCGTTCCCGATGACACCATTGCGCCGTTCGAAACATCATAACCCCCGTACCTGGTACCATTAACGATTAATCAACAACTTCACAACCCGGGTCCCCGTTATCAATCACATTGTGAGGTCGTGTGAGGTCGTGATCAGTGGCACCGATGCCGATGTGATGATGGTGTGATCGTTCGCGATGAGGCCTGATCTCTCCGTATATACTGGCGTCCGCACCATGAAAAGCAAGATCCGATACGCGAAGAACCGCGACGGCCAGTCGGTCGCCTACCAAATCTGCGGGGACGGTCCCCTGGACCTCGTCTTCGTTCCGGACTGGGTCGGCAATCTCGAGGTGATGTGGGAAGAACCGACCCTCGCGGCCTTTCTCGATCGTATGGCGCGTTTCGCACGGGTGATCTGTTTCGACAAGCGCGGCACCGGCCTTTCGGACCCGGTGACGCTCGGCGCCATCCCGACCTGGGAAGAGTGGATGTACGACGTCGCCACCGTCATGGATGCAGCGGAAAGCCGGCAGGCGGCAATCTTCGGCCACGGCGACGGCGCGACCATGGCCCTGCTCTTCGCCGCTACCCATCCCGACCGCGCGACCGCGTTGATTCTCGCGGACGCCTACGCCAGGCGGAAGCGCGGCGCGGACTATCCATATGGGGTCCCCGAAGACGTGGCTTCGCGGCTGATCAAGGCGATCCTGGGCGCGTGGGGCACCGGCGAGGCCGTTCGTGGGGGCGGCGCTCCGAGCCTGGCCGAAGACGAGTCCTTCATTGCATGGCGCGGGCGCTTCGAACGCCTGGCCATGAGCCCGGGGCAGTTCGACGCGGTGTATCCGTTGACATACTTGTTTGACCTTCGCTGGTTGTTGTCGATGATCAGCATGCCGACGCTGGTGCTCCACCGCTCCGGCAACCGCTATGTGACGGTCGGCAACGGCCGCTACCTGGCGGAGCACATCGACGGTGCGCAGTTCGTGGAGGTCCCCGGCGAAGACCACTTTTTTCACGCGGGCGAACCGGAGGCGATGCTAGGGCCCGTACAGGAGTTCCTCACCGGTCGCCGCGCGCCCCCGGAACCGGAGCGCGTGCTGGCGACGGTCCTGTTCACCGATATCGTCGATGCGACCGCGAAGGCGGAGCAGCTCGGTGACGGTGCGTGGCGTGAGCTGCTCGAGCGCCACCATGCCCTGGTGCGAAGCGAGTTAGCCCATTTCGGTGGTCGCGAGATCGACACCGCCGGCGACGGTTTCCTCGCGTCCTTCGAGGGCCCCGCTCGCGGCGTGCGCTGTGCGATGGCAGTCCGCGACGCGTTGCGACCGCACAACCTCGAGATCCGGGCCGGCCTTCACACCGGAGAGTGCGAGTGGTCCGGCGACAAGCTCACGGGGATCGCCGTGCACATCGGCGCTCGGGTGGCGGGGCACGCGGAACCCGGCGAGGTGCTGGTGTCCCGGACCGTCAAGGACCTCGTCGTGGGATCCGGCCTCACCTTTGCCGATCGAGGTATGCACGAGCTGAAGGGCGTCACCGACAGTTGGCACCTCTTTCGGGCGGAGCGGGGGTAGGGTGTTGGGGGCCCGGAAACCCCTCGCTCTCACCCGAAAACCCGGGAATACGGAGCTCGCGATCTTCGGGCTCATCACATGAGTGTTGCCACAAATCAGGTTGTGAGGTTGTGATCCGAGGTAGCCAGTGGTGAGAACCGAGAGTCGGTCATCATCAACAAGGGAGACCGCCATGCTTCACATTCGGACGCTCCGGATCGGATTGATCGCACTTCTGGTAATCGGGTGCGGGGAGTCCCCCGAATTCCACTCGAACATCCCTCAATCGGACCGCACGCCGTGGACGCATCTGGACTTCAACAACGACCCGGACAGCTTTCAATTCGCGATCATCGGCGACCCGGCAGGAGAGGCTTCCGTCTAAAGGTTTTCCGGAAGGCCGTCGGACAGTTTTTAGGTACCAGGGCCGAACAGATTTGGCACTTTTTTTGGTGACGATGCCGTAGGCTGTCGAAAGTGTCAAAACTGCCGGCCCTGGCACCTAGAGGCTGCCAATCTCGCATTGCGCCACTGGGATACCTCGGAATGTGAGAGATGGGGTTCAGGAGTTCGAATCTCCGCGTCCAGACCACCTTAAATCAAGAAAAAACAAGAAGTTATGAGCTTAGCGGTCGAGGCCAACTCGACCGCTTTCGTGCGCTTGACACCCTCGCGACACCCTGGAACATGCTCAACATGCAGGGTGCGGTGGGCATCGTCGACCAGAAAAGCGCTCCATCCTTACGCAAGCGGAACATCGAGTGACGTGGTCTCCGAGAACTGGTCCAGGGCTGACGAGGCTGGGCCCGCCCACGCCCAAAATTCGAGGTGAATGCTAAGACTTTTCGAGGTGGTGAAGAGTGGTACCCTCTGTGGCTTGCGCCGCGAGCATCTTCTTCGCCCTCTCGAGCTTGTCGCTGAAGATCCCTTTTTCGAGCTCCTCGGTCCATCGCTTCAGGGTGCGCCAGCCGCCGAAGCGGATGATGCTGTTGCGCCAGTAGCGGTACCACTTCCAGAAGCCCTTCTTGAGGTTGTGCGCACGGAAGATGATCGTGGGGAATACGAGGGTGTACAGTCCGACCAGGAACATGGAGCGGAAGTGGTAGAAGCGGCCCATGATCCGGCGCATCGCTAGCTGCAGCTGCTCGGGGGTGGTGGGTGAGTCGGGCTCGAAGAGCGGAAAGTTGCCGTCGTAGTACTCCCAGCCGACGAGTTCGGTGGGATAGATCCGGTTCTGACGTCTCAGGCGCTCCATCATCTCGGTGCCCGGCAGCGGCACCGGCAACAGGATCTGCACTGTGTCGATGCGGGAGGAGCGGATAAAGCGCCGGAAGCGCTTTATCCTCTGGCTGGCGGGCATCTCGAATCCGCCATCTCCATCGAGGGGATAGCCGAAGATGAACATGCCGTGAACTAGAAACCCCGCCTTTCGAAACAGACGGGCCAGCGAAACCATCTGCTCGGGTTTGAGCTTTTTGTTCATAGCCTCCAGCTCTTCCTCGATGGGGGACTCGAAGCCGACCGCAACCGAGTGGATCCCGGCCCGGCGCATGGCCTGCAGAAGCTCGGTGTCACGGGCACGGTCGAGGCGGATCTGGACGGTCATGCCGATCCTGACGCCGGCCCTGCCCTGGTAGTCAGCCAGCAGATTGCACAGCCGAAGGGCCTCGCGGCGGTGCTGGCCGAAAAGATCGTCGACCATGAAGAACTCGCGGGCGTCGCGCTGCTCGACCAGGTATCTGATCTGCTGGAAGACGCGCTCGGTCGATTGCGCCCGCGGCGTTCCCTTGACGGTGCAGAACTCGCAGTCCATGCCGCAGCCGCGTGTCCAGTTGATAGGGTAGATCTTGATCTTCGCGTACCGCACAAGTGAAAAGTCGGGCAGTGGGAAACGTTCAAAGTCGGTCAGCGGCGCCCGATCGGGTGTGCGCACGACCTCGCCGTTCTCCAGATACGCGATGCCGTCGACGCTGGACACGGCATCTCCGTCGGGCATGGCAGGCAGGAGCTCAGAGATTGCCTCCTCGCCCTCACCGGTGACGACGACGTCAATGTTGTTGTTGAGGGCCTCGGCGATGTTGTCGCCGCGGAAGTGTTGGCCGCCAGCGATGGTGGGTACGCCGAGTGAATGGTAAAAGCCCGCCACGTCGTAGAGCCGCGGCGCAGTGGAAGAGAGGCCGCCGTACAGGCCCACGACATCGGCCGGTCTGAGCTCCTGGAGCGCACGATGATCCGGCGCGCCGTCGTCGGCTCGCGGGCCATACTCGCGGTAGTTGTTTTCGTCGATTATCTCGACGTCCCATCCGCCGAGGTCACGGGCCGCGGTGGCAACGCACACCGGGCCCAGGGAGGTGGTCCTGTGGGCCACCCGCGAGTAGATGTTGAACGCCGGGTAGCGGGGCACCACCATCCTGAACAATGGCCGTGGTCGGGTTTGATACTGTCCTGAATGCTGCACAATCAGCTCCTCTTCGTGACGACCGCCGAACCGGACGCACGCACTTTTGATGTTCCATCCAACATGGGCCTCGGTGGACCACAAGTCAACATCTGCGCAACCACGTTGGGGTGCCCCCGATTTGTGATGTCGTGATCAGTGGCACTCGTCGACACCGAGCGGCACCGAATCTATCTGCTGTGAATCGAGTAGAATCGGCGGGAGGTGGATTCCCGTGAGGCACAGCCGGAACGAAAGCTGAAAGTGGACACCACCGACGCCGTCATGGTCGCTCCTCCTCAGATGGACCAGCCGATCCGCGCCGAGATCTTCGGCATGGAGCGCCTCGAGCAACACGCTGAGAGCCTGGCCGCGGCCCAACGCACTACTGAGAAGCCCACTCGAGGGAGGAACCTCCTCGCCCGGGTCGACGACAACGCGAAGGTCCTTCTGGCCGCCTACCGGGACATTGCCAAGACCGTGCAGGAGAAGAAGGAGATCACGCCCGCCGCGGAGTGGCTCCTCGATAACTTCCATATCGTCGACGAACAGATCCGGGACATACGGGACCACCTCCCGAAAAGCTACTACCGCTTGCTGCCCAAGATCACCGAGGGCCATCTTGCAGGACACCCGGGCGTCTATGGGCTGGCGTGGGCCTACGTTGCCCATACCGACAGCCGGTTCCAGCTCGGCACGCTGCAGCCGTTTGTCCGCGCCTACCAGCGCGTCCAGCCGCTCACGATCGGCGAGGGGTGGGCGATCGCCATCCACCTCCGTGTGGCCCTGGTGGAAAACCTGCGGCGGTTGGCGCGGCTGATCGTCCGCTCCCGTCAGGCACGGGCCAGGGCCGACGAGGTGGCGGACCGTCTGCTGGGTCTGAGCGGTAGACGGGTGGAGCAGCCGGAGGACGTTCTGCGGCGCGTGGGCGACGCCCCCCTGGTCGACGCTTTCGCGATGCAACTCTTCCAGCGGCTTCGCGACCAGGACCCTTCGGTATTGCCGGTCCTGGACTGGCTCAACGAGAAGCTCGGCGCCCAGGGGACGTCGGCCGATGAGGTGGTCACCCGAGAGCAGCATGCCCAGGGGGCGGCCAACGTCACCGTCCGCAACATCATCACCAGCATGCAATGGATGTCCTCCGTCGACTGGACCGATTTTTTCGAAGCCATCAGCATGGTCGACGAGGTCCTCCGTGCCGTCCCCGGTTTCGCGGACATGGATTCCGAGACGCGGAGTGTGTGCCGAGCCCAGATCGAGCTGCTCTCCCGCGGTTCACGGCAGCCGGAGCCCGAGGTGGCACGCAACGCTGTGAGCCTGGCACGCGACGCGGGCCGGGAGAACGGGCAGGAGGCTCGCCCCGATGCCGGGGGGGTGGATGAGTCCACGCCCGCCCGTCCGGAGAGCTGACCGGAGCTTGCC
>JBFFBV010000161.1:0-5786 GCA_041560205.1 Candidatus Sulfomarinibacter sp. | reverse complement strand
CGCTCCAAATCGGCGTGTCTGTCGCCGCTCCGCGGCTCTTCTCGAGATGTCTGGAACTGGCCTGCCAGGGCCTGGTTTTCGGCTGTGTACTGGTGTGGGAGTGGAGCCCGGCTTCGCCAGGGGGTGCGTCGTGGGAGGCTTCATTCTCGCCCAAAGGCCGAGAACGAAGCCTGGTGCCGGAGGAGGGAGTCGATCACGGCGAGAGACAGCGGCAAGTGGTCGTTGCCGAAAAGGTAGGCCGGGTGGTGGTCGGCTTCCGACCACCCGCTGGATCCGCCGTGAGCTCGTGCGCTTGCCGCACGAGCAACCCGGAAGTCAGCAAGTGGTGCCGGAGGTGGGAGTCGAACCCACACACCCTTGCGGGCGGCGGATTTTGAGTCCGCTGCGTCTGCCATTCCGCCACTCCGGCAGAGGGCCATTCTGTCGCCGTTTGTGGCCGCCGGTCAAGCCCTGAGCTCTTCGGCCGTCTCCACGAGCCGTGCCTGCGCAGCTTCGTCCACGGGTGGGAAGGGGAAGTCCTCGAGGTGGTTGGTCGGCAACAGATGGATGTGGACGTGCTCCACGTCGTAGCCAAGGATGACCACCACCACTCGCGCGCAACCGCTTCGCTCCTGCAGGTGCCGGGCCACAAGCTGTGCGGCCGACCACAGCGCGATGTAGGGTTCCTCATCCATTGCGAAGACCTCGAACCACGGTTTCTTGGGGATGATCAGGGTGTGGCCCTCGACGCGGGGGTTGATGTCGAGGAAGGCCAGATGATCTTCGTCCTCCCAGATCTTGTGGCACGGGATCTCACCGGCAACGATGTGTTCGAAAATCGTCGGCATGTTTACCTCCCGGAGGCTCGATGATACGGCAGAATCCCCTGCTGGCGGTCGTTTTCGGTCAATATTTCCCCTTTTGTTGCGAACAGATTGACGGCGGCTGCAAACAGGAATATATTACCAATGAGCGATAGGACTATACGGGGAGGTTTTGTGATCGCATCAGACGAACTGCTCAATCGGATCGCAGAGGTCCTCAAGGCGATGGCCGATCCGACCCGCCTCAAGATCCTGCACTGCCTCCACAACGGCGAGCGTTGCGTCTCGGACATTCTCGAGGTCGTCGGCGGCAGCCAGGCCAACGTCTCCAAGCATCTTTCGGTGCTCAAACGCGCCGGACTCGTCGACTGCCGTCGCTCGGGCCTCAACGTCTACTACAAGATCATCGACGAGGGCGTCTTCACGATCTGTCGCAACGTCTGCGACTCGCTCGAGCTGCGTGCCGATCACGACCGCGAGACCATCCTCCAGGGCCGCAAGGAGGTGATGGAGCTCGAGGTCGGGAACAAGGTCAAGGCCTGACGCAAAACCTCAGAGGATCGAACGATGCCGATTTACGAATACCGATGCGCGGACTGCAGGCAAACCTTCTCCCGCCTGCAGAAGATCGGCGCCAGCGCTGACGGCGTCAAATGCCCCAAGTGTGAGAGCGAGCATGTGGAGCGCCTGGTGTCGAGCTTCGCCAGCACCTCGGGCTCACCGGACGTCGCCTGCTCATCGCCCTCGAGCTGCTCGAGCGGTTTTTCCTGAGCCAACTGATTCCCGCGCGCCCGGCGGGCGCGCTCACCCATCCCCACCCACCCATCCAAATTTGAATTCTCAATTTTGAATTTTGAATTCCCGGCACCCCGCCGTTTCTTGGGTAGGTGGGGGGAAAATTGAAAATTCATAATTCAAAATTCATAATTCGCCAGTTGTGTTTTCTGTTTACACACGCCGTCGGCGCGGCTATCATCGTGCGCAGCATCTCATGACGGGTGGAGCCGGGGTCGGCGATCTCGCGGTCTGAGTCGGCGTCCGAGGCTTCTCGAATGGAAGGAGAAAGCGATGCGGACGTCCAAAATCATGTTTTCCATCCTGGTAGTGACTCTGGTGTTCTCGGGCACTGTCCAGGCTCAAGACCCTGTCACCACGACGCGCGATGCCCAGGGCGTCTGGTTCATCGAGGGTGGTTCGCTGTACGACGTTTTCGAGGCCCAGGGCTACGCCGTCGCTGTAGACCGGCTGTGGCAGATGGACATCTACCGGCGCGCCGGTCGTGGCAAGCTGTCCGAGCTCATCGGTGAAGCCGGCCTCCAGCTTGATGTACCCCTTCGCATCATGGGGTACTCGGACGAGGAATACGCAGCCCAGTTCGCCGCGCTTTCCGCCGACGCCCAGACCATGGTTCAGGCATATACCGATGGCGTCAACCGACGCATTGGAGAATTCTACGCGGGCGACTGGCTGCAGATGCCGTTCGAGTACTGGTTACTGTCGATCAATTCGGTGCTGCTGAGCGGAGGCCCTCCCGTGCTTCCTGCCCCCTGGGAGGTCGCGGACGTCCTTGGAACCATGGTCTTCTTTGCACGTTCTTTTGACGGGGAGGGTGACTGGATCCGCAACGCCCCCGCTCAACCCGAAAATTTCCTCCTCGTCCAAACGCTGGGCGCGGTGTACGGGCTCCAAGGCCAGGCGATGTTTGGAGACTTGCGATGGGTCAACGACCCATCGGCACTGACCATCATCCCGTCGACGCCAACCAAGGTCGCAGCTCGCGCTCTGCGGGACATACCCGCGTTTGAAGGCGTCGACGTCGATGCCTTCAGGGATGCCGTGACCAGCATGAAGGAGCGAAACGCCAGAATCCACCAACTGCTCAAGGACGTCGGCGCCGATGTCGACTTCGGGAGCTACGGGTGGGCCCTCTCGGGCGACAAGACCGCTTCGGGCAACCCGATGCTGTACTCGGGTCCACAGATGGGCTTTCTGGCCCCTGCCATCATCGCTGAAGGTTCAATCCGCGGCGGCGGGCTCGAAGTCTCTGGCTTGACGGTACCCGGCACACCGGGTATTTTCGTCGGCCGCACGCCTCACCACGCCTGGGCGTTGCAGACGGGCCACGCCCACACCGTCGATTTCTTCCTCGAAGCGCCCCAGACGGTGTCGCTGCACCGTATGGAGACCATCAACGTTTTCGGTGGTGAACCCAGAACGGTCCCGGTATTCCGCAGCTCGCACGGACCGATCATCGAGCCGATACCGTACAACCCCTTTGAACCGCCTCAGGTCATCCTCTCCTGGGCTTACGGTGCCTGGGGCAACGAGGTCAATGCATTCGAAGCCCAGCTCGGGTTCGCGCGCGCGCAAAGCATGGACCAATTTGGCGAAGCGGTGGCAGAAGCCCCCGTCAGCTTCCACATGGACTATATCGACCGCGACGGGAACATTGCCTATTGGATGTCGGGTTGGGACCCGATCCGGGCGCCGGGTTCGATCCCGCTCTTCCCGCAGCTGGGTGACGGAAGCCAGGAGTGGACCGGCGAGTACCGTCCGAACGCCCACGATCGCAACAACCCGAAGGGATGGTACGGCGGCTGGAACAACAAGTCGGCACTCACCTATCCAAACGGCACCAGCAATTATGGCTATTACTTCGGCCCGTCGCACCGCGCCCATGTGATCGACGATTACCTGAGCAGCCATGACGGGCTCAGCTTCGAGCAGATGCGTGAGCTCGCTCTCTTCGTCGCTACAACCGACAGCACCATTTCCAATCCCGGCGGTGTCGGTCCAGTTACGGCCGGTGGCGGCAATTCCTGGTCTTTCGTTGATGCAGCATTCAAAGCGGCGGTCGCGGCCGATCCAAACGACGACCGCAATGCCGCCATCGCCATGCTCGACGCGTGGGACGGTCATTTCGTGGCCGGGGGGCCTTCTGAGTGGCGTTTCGGCGCCTTCAAGGCCGATGCCTGGATGCTGCAGGAATACTGGATCAAAGAGGTTCTGCGAATCACCTTCGAGGACGAGTTCAGGGCTGCGGGGATGAGCTGGGAGGATCAGCCCCAGATCATCCTCTTCAACGTGCTGCTGCGCGCCCTGGCCGGTCAGACCTTCTACGACTGGTTCCAGGACGCGGCGGGCACGGGCAACAAGCCAGTGGGCGCCGAGGCGATCATCATCCGCGCGCTCGACAACGTGATCGAGCACGCGGGTCTGGGACCGTACAACGAGCCGAGGGGGACGATCAGTCACAAACACGACATTTTGGGTCTCCCAGGCACCGAGATCCTCGGCACGATTTGGGCAAACACGCCGTATTCACGTCGTTCGACCTATGCCCAGGCCGTCGAGTACGACATGAACGGTCCGATCCGCATCGAGAGCATGTTCCCGCTTGGCGAGTCGGGAGCGATGTACTACAACGGGATCTTCGACCCGACTTCACCGATATTCACCAACCCGACCTTCGACGACAATTTCTTCACGATGATTCCCTTCTTCGACCCCTTCATACATCGTCCCTTCCCGCTCTTCGATTAGCGGATGCACCCGTCAGATCGCACGCCCCGCTCACCCGAGCGGGGCGTTTTTTTCCACCCGCCCACCCATTTCTCGTGGCATCCCGAGCGAGCACAGCGAGTCGAGGGATCTGTGGGATGTAAGGTTTCAGCATTCAGGGGCCGATCACCCCACAGATCCCTCCGCTCGAACCCTCCGGGTCCTCGGTCGGGATGACAGATAACGGGAACGGTTATCCTTTCTCGGTGACGAAGCTCGACACTCTCAGCCCCGGATTCGACTGGCGGTCAACGAAGATCGATTGGCCGGTGACCACCGACGTCGGTCCGGGTCTCGCCGGTGTGGTGGCCGCCGAAACCGAGGTCATGTGGCTCGATCCGTCGAGCGGTCAGCTCACCTACCGCGGGGTGCCGGTCGACGACCTCGCCGGCCGGACGGACTTCGAGGAGGTCTCGTACCTCCTCATCACCGGCAAGACCGCCGCAGACGACCCGGAAGGCTTGGCAGCCTTTCGCCGGCAGCTCCGATCGAGCCGATCGCTGCCGCCAGAGGTCGAGGAACTGGTTCGCGATCTCGACCCGGAGACCCACCCGACCCGAATGCTCCGCGCCGGAGTGTCGGCCGCCGGCTGTCACGAACTGACGGTGGAGGACGATCTGTCGGTCGAGCGCCAGTGGCGCGAGCTGCGGGTGGTCGGACAGACTGCGGCGCTGGTTGGCTCGATCTGTCACCTTCGTGCCGGGCGCGAGCCGCGCGATCTCGATCCGAATTGCAGCCTCGCCGAGGGAGTGTTGACCGCACTCAATGAACGCCCCCCGACGGCCGACGAGGTCAGGGCCCTCGACCTGCTGTGGGCGATGTATGCGGCCCACGGTTTCGACCCGCCGACCTTCACCTCGATGATCGTCGCCTCGTGCCTCGCCGACCCCTACTACAATATCGTCGCCGGTCTTTCCGCGCTCCGCGGACCGAAGACCGGTGGCGCCGCCGAAACGGTCCTCGACCAGTTGTTACCCCTGCGTGACCCGATGGAGGCCGAAGCCTGGGTTGCGAAGACTCTCGCCGGCGGCGGTGTCATCGCCGGTTTCGGCCACCACGCCTACCGCATGCCGGATCCACGGGCGGTGGTATTGCGCAAGGAAGTGGCGTCGATGGCGCGGGCCCACGGCCGGCGCGAGCTCTTCGAGACAGCGCGAACGGTCGAGCTCGCGGCTACGGCCGCGCTCGCACCGCGCGGCGTGTACATCAACGTCAACTTCTACGGCGCCCTGCTGTTCCACCTGCTCGGCGCCGACCCGCCCCTGGTGCCGTGTCTGGTCGCGATCGGGCGCATGGCCGGCACCGCGGCATTGGTGCGCGAAGCACTCGACGGGATCCGGCTCTATCGGCCGTTGAGCCGCTACGTCGGTGACGCCGAGCGCACTCTCGAGGCCGAGGACGAGTCGTGATCGGCAGAGATCG
>JBFFBV010000160.1:0-5847 GCA_041560205.1 Candidatus Sulfomarinibacter sp. | reverse complement strand
TGAGGTATTTCGTAGGCCTTTCGTATCGTTTTTCCATTGCCTTGCGGAAGTCGGCAGCCTGGCTGGTGACGAGGCCTGTGTCGATGAAGGCCAAGCCGTTCTCGAGGGCGATACAAGTAATGTTCGAGCCGTTGGGGTTCTCGGCCATCACCACCGATGGCGAGATGTCGATGTACTCGACGGGTGCGATTTCGGCCCAGCTCGGGATTCCGCAAGCCAAGGTCACGATTAACAAAACGAAAGAGCAGCGCGCGAACCTGGATTCCATTCCAGCCTCCTCGTATGGAACCAGATACGACGGAAGCCGCGTCGAGTTGCTGTCCCGAGCACGTGTCTCAACGATGTTTGTTGCGCTCAGTCAACGTGTCCCCATTTTGAGCCGCGAAGCGGCGGCAGATTCTTAGCCTGGCGCTCACGCCCCGGGCTAAACATATGTCGCGCCTCCGGCGCTCTGGACTTTATCTCTGCCGTTGCAACACGCTCGCCACGGCGAAGTCGAAGACGGAGCCGGGTCGCGCCTGTGGCGCTGCATTCCAGTTTCGCGGTGCGACTATCGGGCTGCTAATGCAGCTGTTTCGAGGTAGGTGGCGCCGAGCTCCTGCCAGGCGTCGAGGGATCGCCGTGCCGATCGCGTGGCCTTGCGGAGATTTCGCCGCACGGCGCTGCGCTCGATCACACCGACGCCTTCGGCGATCTTGGACTGCAGGTTCGAGCGAGCCGCCTTGAGCTCGGCCAACGCCTCCTCGCAGCGCTTCTCCGCGGCGACGATGTGTCCCCTGAGGACCTCGCGCGCGACGGCGGTCTGGTCGCGGGTCGAAGCCTGCCAGTCGTCGACGGTTTCGCCGAACGCGGCCTGCCACTCTTCGACGGTTTCTCCGACTGAGGCCAGCCGCTCCTCGAAGGTCTGCCGGGCGTGCTCGAAGTGCTTGCCAAGCGTGACGTCGAGTGGGCTGCGCCTGAGCCCATTGGCGAGCCCGATTTTCTCCATCCCCCAGATCAACCACTTGCTCGGGTCCCAGTTGTAGAGCCGCGGGCCGTTGCGGTAGTCGGCCTGGAAGCTGTGGTGGTAGTTGTGGTAGCCCTCGCCGAAGGAGAGGAATGACAGGAACCAGTTGTCCCGCGCCGAGTGGGCGGTTGAGTAGGGCTGACTGCCCCACATGTGGGCTGCCGAGTTGATGAGGAAGGTGAAGTGATGGGTCAGCACCATCCGCAGGAGGAAGGCGATGATGAACATCCCCAGCATGCGGCCGGTCAGCAGGCCGAAAGCAATTGTGGTTGCCAGATTGACCACCGTACCGATCGCGATGACGTGGCGGTGCTGCCACCGCAGGATCGGGTCCTTCCAGAGGTCGGGCACATTCGAGGTGTCGTCGTGCTTCGATCCCTCGACCATCACCCAGCCCATGTGAGAGTAGAAGAATCCTTCCTGGGCGTTGTAGGGGTCATCGTCGGTGTCGACGTGGCGGTGGTGGAAGCGGTGGGCGGCGGCCCACGAGATGACGCTGTTCTGATAGGTCGCGGCGCCGATGATCGCGAAGATCGCCCGCACGGGGGCGGGTGCCGAGTAGGCCCGGTGTGAAAAGAGCCTGTGATACCCGGCGGTGATGCTGAGCCCGGTGACGAGCCACATCAGGATACAGGCCGCGATCTCGGCCCAGGTAATACCGTGCGTCAGCACATACCACGGGACTGCGATGGCTGCCGCGACCGGAGTCAGGATCAGGAAGGCCGCGTTGCCCCAGACGATGGGTCGGTGCGGTCGTTGAGATGGCCTTGTTTTCGAATCAGTCGTCATCAATCAGATTCTCCGAGATATTTCTGTTGGCACGCCTTGTGCTCCTGCCCACCGTAGCACGCGATTGTTTCCAGACCGCGCCGCAGTTTGACGTCGCATGACGACGGGCTGGCCTTAGCAGCCCACTCGGAATGTCATCCCGAGCGAGCCTCTCCTTTTGTCATCCCGAGCGGAGGTGGAGCGAAGCGACGCCGTAGTCGAGGGATCCCCTGAACTCACCCTCAGCAGCCATCCGTGGCCGTTGCCATGGGGGTCTCCGAGAGGGAGGGTGGTTGGCTTACGGCCACTGGCTGATGAGGGTGAGACACGACGCCCTTCGGGCGTCAGTAAGTCTGAGGCTGTCTCCGGAGAAGTGAGGGGATCCTTCGACTCGGCCCAGGGGCCTCGCTCAGGATGACAACAACGGGTGCGTTCGCTCAGCCGGCTGCTCGCGCGTTCCGATTCTGAGACCGTTTTCCGGCGGGTCGGGTCCTGCGACGGGCCTTGGAGCGCGAACGAGCGCGTTCCTCGGACCTGCGGGTGCGGTGGGCAGCGACCCGCTCTCTGACCGGGATCTCGAGACGGCCTTCGGCCTTGGCGTTGTAGTCGAAGCCGTCGATCTTCCGACGGGCGATGTTGCGACCGACAGCGCGTTCGATGGCGGCTACCAGTGGCTGTTCGGCGGGAGAGGCAAAGGTGAGGGCGTCGCCGACCATGCCGGCGCGGGCGGTTCGCCCGACACGGTGAATGTAGTCTTCGGGCGCCACCGGGACGTCGAAGTTGATGACGTGCGGCAAGGCTGCAACGTCAATTCCTCGTGCCGCGATGTCGGTAGCCACGAGCACCTTGACGCGTCCGTGCTTGAAGCCCGAGAGCGCGGCCTCTCGTTGTGGCTGGCTGCGGTTGCCGTGGATCCGGTCGCACGCGAACCCGGCGCGTTCGAGCTTCTGGGCGAGGCGATTCGCGCGATGTTTGGTGCGGGTGAAGACGAGAGCGTTCTCGACGTCACCGCGACGCAGCATCTCCTTCAGGAGATCGGTCTTGAGTTGCTCGGGTACTGGCAGGATCGATTGGCTGATGCCGGTGGCGGGTGCGGAGCGGCGTTCGACGTCGATCCGCACCGGGTCGCGCAGCAGGTCGCGGCTGAGCTTGACGATCGGCCGCGGAAGGGTCGCCGAAAAAAGCATCGTCTGCCGCTCTTTCGGAAGCCGCGCGAGGATCCTGCGGACGTCGGGCAGGAATCCCATGTCGAGCATGCGGTCGGCCTCGTCGAGGACCAGGAACTCGAGGTGCTCGAAGCGGGCCCACGGGTTGTTCATGAGGTCGAGCAGACGCCCGGGAGTGGCGACCACGATGTCGACGCCGGAGCGGAGGGCCTGCTCCTGCTTGCCGGGCTTGACGCCGCCGAAGACCGTCGCCGACCTCACCGGTGTGTGACGCGCGAGCCCCTGGATGTGCTCGTGGATCTGCGACGCCAGCTCGCGGGTCGGGGTGACGATCAGGGCGCGCGTGCGGCCGCCGCGGCTGCCGGCCATCTGCTGCAGGATGGGCAGCACGAAGGCGGCGGTCTTGCCGCTGCCGGTCATGGCGCAGGCGAGCACGTCACGGCCCTCGAGCGCCGGCGGAATGGCGTCCCGCTGGATGGGGGTGGGCTCGGTGAAGCCCATGTCTGCGATCCCGCGCGAGATGGCGGGGTGGAAGTTCATTCTGAAGGATTTCATACACTTTCTTTCTTCGGACGCACCGCCGCCATGGCGGGAGGTCCGCGGTTGAATCCGGCTGATTGTGAGTAACGGGAGACTTGCCGGTGAGGCTGCCGTACGGGCTGGGGAAGCCCTGCGAATTTTCTGCTATCGGTCTGATTTCCAGGAGGAAAGCGTCTCGGCAGCTGCGACACCTTCTCACACAAAGCGCCGAAAAGCAAGCAGCATCTTTGGGAAGGCCGTCGCCGCACCGACCGGGATCGCACCACAAACTACCGATTGGCGCCTGTTGCCGGGAGCCCCGGAGGGGCGACAGACGGTTAGCCTGGGGCTGACGCCCCAGGCTATGCACCTGTCGCGCCTGCGGCGCTCGCGACTCGGTTGATTCAAGGGACGGGATAGGTGCGGCCTGTTTGTTGTGCGGCCGGCTCAGTCGCACTTCTTCGACGGCGATGCAAAGGTGCGGGCAAGACGCCCGCACCGCAATCTCGTCCTGCTATGGTGTGCGGGTGAATTCTGGAGGGGGATGATGATGCAACCGTTTCTCCGCGTCTGTCTGGCCGTCGCAGGTGTCGCGTGCTTCATGAGCCCGGTGTGGGCGGGGGATGACATCGAGGTTCTTTCGGTCGAGGACATCCTCGACTTCGAGAGCGTGTCCGACCCACAGCTCTCGCCGGACGGCACCAAGATCCTGTACACCCGAACGTGGATCGATCAGATGAAGGACAGGAGGCAGTCCGCCATCTGGATCATGAATGCCGACGGGAGCCGCAACCGCTTTTTGAGCAAGGGCTCGAGCCCGCGATGGTCGCCCGACGGCACGCGCTTCGCCTTTCTCGACGAGGGCGAGCCCGAGGGAAGCCAGCTCTTCGTGCGCTGGCTCGACGCGGCGGAGGCGACGCAGATCACACGAGTCGAAAAGGCGCCGTCGAACTTCCGCTGGTCACCGGACGGGAAAACCATCGCCTTCGCGATGCGCACCCCTACGGATGAAGCCTGGAAGATCGACATGCCGGAGCCTCCGAAGGGCGCCACGTGGACCGAGAAGCCGCGCGTGATCGAGGGGGTGTACTTCCGCCAGGACCGGCGTGGATTCATGAAGGAGGGCTACCTCCACCTCTTCACGGTCGATGCGGGTGGCGGCACCCCGCGGCAGCTGACGAAGGGCAAGTGGAACGTCGGTGCCCGCACCTACGGTCTCGAGTACGGCGCCCGTTTCGACTGGACCCCCGACGGCACGAGCATCGTCTTCGACGGCCTGATGGAGGACGACGATCCTTCGAAGCCGTATCGACGCTCGCACCTCTACGCGGTTGACGTCGCGTCCCGTGAGTTTCGGCAGTTGACCTTCCACGACGGCCCGTGGACCGGCCCTGTTGTCTCTCCGGATGGCAAGCACGTCGCTTTCACGGGCTATCCGTGGACCGGCCAGACCTACCGCGTCGAAGAGATCTACCTGATCGGGATCGACGGCAGCGACCAGCGGGCGCTGACTCCGGAACTCGATCGCAGCCCCGAGCAACTGCACTGGGCGCCTGACAGCAGCGGCATTTACTTCACGGCTGACGACCGTGGGTCTTCGAACGTGCATTTCGTCTCGTTGAAGGGCAAGGTGAGGCAGGTGACCGTGGGCACCCACATGTTGGACCTGACCTCGGTGGTGAAGACGGGTCTGGCAGTCGGCGTCGCGCGATCCTCGCAGGCGCCGAGGGATGTGGTCCGCTTCGAGCTGCCGTCGGGAGACGGGCTCACCCGCCTCACGATGGTCAACGACGACGTGCTCGCCGGGAAGACCCTCGGAGAGGTCGAGGAGATCTGGTACGCATCCGAGGACGGCACCCGGGTCCAGGGCTGGATCGTCAAGCCGCCCGACTTCGATCCCGAGAAGAAGTGGCCGTTGATCCTCCACATTCACGGCGGGCCGCACGCGATGTACAACGTTGGGTTCAGCTTCTCGTTCCAGCACTTTGCGGCCTCGGGCTACCTGGTGCTCTACACGAACCCGCGAGGCAGCACCGGCTATGGAACCGACTTCGGCAACGCCATTGACGATTCCTACCCGTCGGTCGACTATCACGATCTGATGGCGGGGGTCGATGCGGTGATCGAACGCGGCTGGGTCGACACGGACCGCATGTACGTCACTGGTGTTTCGGGAGGCGGCGTGCTGTCGAGCTGGACCATCGGCCACACCGATCGCTTTGCCGCGGCAGCCGTGAGAGCACCGGTGATTGATTGGATCAGCTTCGCCGGCACCACCGACATCACCGAGTGGGGCTACCACCGCTACGCGCCCTACCCGTGGGAGGATCCCGAGCCGTGGCTCAAGCACTCGCCGTTGATGTACGTGCAGAACGTCACCACGCCGAC
>JBFFBV010000159.1:0-5890 GCA_041560205.1 Candidatus Sulfomarinibacter sp. | reverse complement strand
TACAGCGCGCGCCGTGCCTCGAGCATCCACCGCGGGTCGCTGCGATCAACCGGTGCCCCAGGCTCTACCGCGAGCCTTTCGAACCAGCCCCTGAAGGCTTCTGGCGGGTCGTAGGGCTCGTGGGGATCCGCAAGATGGAGGTAAAGGAAGAGGTTCCGTTCGCGGTGCTTTTCAATGAAGCGCAGGGGGAGACCGGTGTAGATGTTCTCAGCGCGACCCGGCAGGTTCTCGAAGAGATAACTGAATCCCTGGTGCAGACCCGCCGGGCTGCCCGCGTTGGGATTCTGGTGGAGCGACGCGGTGACGAAACCGCGTCGCCTGAGGACCTCCGCCACGGTGATGTAGCTCTCAGCCAGCGACGGGTGGGGATGCCAGATACCCTCGACCCCGGTCGCCGTCGGATAGAGCGAGGTCATGAACGAGGGGCATGAGAACCGAGTCTTGGTGGCCTGGGCGAAGCATCTCGCGAAACGAACGCCGCGCTCGGCGAAGGCGTCCTTCACCTGAGTGGTTTGGCGGTCGTGCCCGTAGCACGAAAGGTGGTCGGCGCGAAGCGCGTCCTCGAGCACCATGATGATGTTGAAGCGACGCTGCGGCGGCACCACTACCGCAGGGTTCGACCAGAAGACGACGTTCGGATCCTCGGAGGCAACGCGCAGCTCGATCACGGAGCCGCCTGTCGGCACCCGGTCCAGCGAAACCCGCCGGTCGGTCCACCCGGCGCCCGAGGAGACCGTCGTCGACCACAGCCGGCGTTCAGCACCGGCATGCAGCAGAGCGACCTCGATCTCAACCGGCCGATCGCCGAGAAGCACCGAAACCCCGAGGTCGAGCTCCGCCCCGGCCGATTGCTCCAAGCTCACGGGAAAGCCCAGCACCGACGACGACCACTGGAAGATCGATCGTCTCGTTTCCGGGCCTTCTCTGCGATGGGTGACACCGTAGGCCGCATGACCGAAAGCGCTCGTGTTGGAGAGCAACGCGACATCCTGGATTTCGAAGTGCTCGCCTGGTCGATCCGGGAGGCGAAGTCGGAGGCCCGCAAGACGCTTCCCGACCCACGACGACACGACCCGATCGATTGCGAGGCGGTAGGTGTGAACGGCGCCGTCGCCCACCGTGTCGAGATCGATGGTGACGGCCTCGGACGGCTTCTCGCTCCGGAGCTCGATTTCGAGCCGGTGGCGCGAGGCCGACACCACCCGCAGCTCGACAGCGCTGAAGTCCCGGAGCGGCAGGTCGAGCGGGGAGTCCATGATTCCATCCGCTCCGAGCTCGAGGTCATCAAGACTGACCCGCGTTGTCGTCGACCGCCGCTCGTCACCGGCCTCCCCGATCACCCGGTGGCGGACCTCACCGAGGCGCTCGTCGAAGCGGCAGAGCACTCCGTTCTCCGGGTCCACTCCGATCTCTGCCAGCACGCGGTCGTGGTCGAAGACCCGGACACGCTCGGCGAGCTCGTGGGTGCGTTCGAGAAGGCGTTCGAGCTCGGGGTCGATCCGCTCGTGAGGCGGCCCGCCCCCACAGGCTGCACCGAAGAGGACGACCACAATCGTCAAAGCACCTGTGGACCGACTCGCCGGATAACTTCGAGGGGATCTTTCGTTCATCGCGCCGCGCCTTCGGCCGATTCCGACGGTGAGTCCCCAGCCGGCGGCGGCGCCAGGAGATCAACGGAGATCAGCGGCGAAGCGGCCACCCTGGCCCGGCGCCACCCGGAAAACGCCGAAAAAAAGGTGTTCTCGAGCGGGAGGCTCGGGCTCCAGACCAACCAGATCCGGTTCGCATCCGCCTCGGCGATTTCCCGCAGCGCCCGTGCTTCGTCGAGAAGCCCCGGCGAGGTCACAGCCTCACGATCGAGCCAACCGGGGTGCTCCGACTGCGAGCGGGGGAACGTCTCGACGACGGTCGCTGGCGATGTCGATCTCGTCAGAGAGGCCTCGGCGAGCCCATGCCGCACCTCCAGCTGCCAGAGGCCGGCGACCACAACCCGATCTCCCTCCGCAATCCTGGACGCCAGCTCCCGTCCAACCTCGACGCCAGGTGCCGGAGCCCGCCCCGCAAGGCCCCCGATCCACATCACCACTGTCGCAGCTCCGACCACGACATACGCGCCGGTCATGACCCGCCGCACCGACCGCGGCACACCACACACCAAAATCGTCACCAGCATTGCGCCGAGGGCCCACACCATCGACTCGGTGCGGCCCGCAAAATACATCGGCACACCCAAAATGGCAGCAAGACCGAGAGCCGCCGCGGGCGCGAGGCCTACCGCCAGACGGGCCGCGCACCTGAGCTCCTTGCGTTTATTTCTCCCATCGCGGCGCAGCGCAAGGGCTCCAGACGCCGCACCGGCAATCAGCGCTCCGAGGATGGTCAACGAAACCCACGCGGGAACTGGAGCTGCCGAGTTTTCGAAGAGGGCCGGGAATGGGCCCGCGGGTGCCAACACGAAAAGTGTCGCCAGCCCCGGACGGCCCGGCCCGGCGGCCGTTTCCACCCAGCCCATCGACGCGCGGGGTGCGCCCAACATCACCGGCATCCACGCCAACATCGGCAGGACAGCCCCTCCGAGAACCAGCGTGAGGCGTCGTCGTCTATCTCGAGGGAGGAACAGGGCGAGCGCCGGCAGCGCGACAAAACTCGCGACACCCGAGTAATGCAGCAGCGGGAGACAGGCGGCCAAAACCACGAAGAGAGAGGTCCATACCCCTCCACGGTGGATCCACTCGACGCCACGGATCCAGAGGAGTGCGTTGACGAGGGCGAGGAGGGCATAGGCGCGGGCCTCGGTGCCGAAGTACACGAGAGGCAGCCAGACCACGACCAGCATTGGCGCCCAGGGAACGGTCCCATGGCGCCCGGGACGGGCCTTCCACACAACCCATGGCAGGGCGGCGAATGCCAGAACCGACGGAAGCCGAACTATCAGGGTGCCGAGGGCAGATCCTTCGTGCCAACCGACCAACGCGTACAGGGCATGGCAGAGCAGGTAGTGGAGCGGGGGGCCCGAATCGACGACCAGCGCCGACAACAGCTCGCCGACTGACAGGCGGGCAAGCGCGAGGGTATAGAGCTCGTCGTGCCATACCGGACGCAACCACGCCCCTGCGAAAGCGATCGCGCCCGCCGCAATCGAGGCCGCCACGACAGTCCAACGACCCGGATCCCAGCTCGCCTTCGCGTCAGAACCACCGTTCATTCCGGGCGACCCCCGAATCCGCGCAACGGAATTTTCGACCGTGTCACGCGCCCCTCCGGTCTCGCGCCAGCCCGGCGAGAACCACCAGCATGGCGCAACCGCTGACAATCGTCAGAACGCGGTGGGCAGGCGGACGGTATCGGCCCTCGAGACGGTGGCTGCCGGCCTCCACTTCGATGTACTGGACGATGCCCGGCCCCGGCTCGAGCCTGACCGGCCGCCCATCGAGCCGCCACTTCCATCCTCGAACCGGTGCCAGCGAAATCCACACCCAGGCTTCGGATGGAGCGACGATTGTCGCCGAGCACCCGTTTCCGACGAGCTCCACCCGAGGAACTTCGCCAAGCGCGTCCCGCGGACGGTCGGGGTCCGGGGGGTGGGCCGCAACGCTCACGACCGGCAGCGCCAAGTGGTTGCGAAGAAGCCTCATCCCGCCCCTCGAGGCGGCCCGCTCCATCGATTGCGGCATTCCCTCACCCTCGGGCAGAACGACCCACTCCGCAGCGAGGGAATCGAGCCACCAGCGTTTCGAGGGGCCCTCGTCGGTGATCGCGATGTGGGAGGCCAGGCGAGCGTTGGCAACCGGCGCATCGGTTCGCGCCAGCGCCAATCCATCCGAAAGGTTGAGATAGCCGACCGGCCATAATCTCCGGGCATCGAAACCCGTGGCGAGCCACGGCATGACATCCTCAGCCGGAGTCGGAGCATAAACTCGACCGCGTCCGACAGTCTCGGGCCACATCGGCTGCGAGGCTACGACCTCGGCCGTCGGGCGCAGACCGAGGAGCGGAAAACCGACGACCACCAAAGCGACCATACCCGCAATCAGGGCCGCCACCCGCAACCGACGCCACTGCGGGGCCATCGCAGCAAGCAACATGATGGTGGCGGGGAAGCCGCCCGCTCCCCAGCCCCATATCTCACCGTTCAATGCACAGGCGATCAATGTCACACCGCAGATCGCCACGGCCAACACGCGCCCGCGGCCCGCGAGCCACTCATCAGCGCCCCGACCCGCAAACGGAAGCAAGAGGGCGAGGGCAATGAGGGCAAAGCGCGATGGGTAACGGACCAGACCACCGGTCAGCATGACGAACAGCTCGCCGGCCCCGATCTCGGGAAGGGTCGCGAGGATCCCGAGGGCCGCAGCGACCACCAGCACCCAACGGCGCCGCCACCCGCCGAGAAGCGCACACACGAGGACCGGCGCGCTGAGGAAGAGGCTCTCGGCATAGATCATCCGGCCGGGTTGAGGCGAATGAGACGGAACCAGCACGCCTCCCCAATCAGAGGGCACCACGGCCCCCCGAAGCAGGTATGCCGCCGATGGTCCCCGATCACCCTCCGCCACCCACCACACGAACGGCACCAGCTGCACGATGACGACCGCGACGCCGAGCCCGATCCCGGCCAATGCCCGGAGGCGTGTGCGGGCGACGGCGAAGGCCAGCACCAATCCCATCGCCCACACCTGCGGCTCGCCCCCCAGCCATCCAAGGGCTACGGCCGCGGCCATCAGCGGCACCGACCTGCGGCCTTCGGCGCGCGCCGCCAGCACCATCCACGGGAGCCAGGTCAGGGTCTCGAGGTTGTTGAGCACACCGACCGTGACCAACACCGGACCTGTCGACCAGGCGGCCACTTCGACAAGCCGGCGACCGCTCCGGCTGGCACCGAGCTCCCGCGCCACCAGGCCAACCCCGAGGGAAAACAACGCCAGATGGAACGCGATCTCCGCCGCCAACGCCCACGGGCCCGGAAGCACGAGGTGGATCCACGCCGGTGGGTAGAGGACGGCGGTCTCGGGGTTGGCGAACCACGCCTCTCCGCAACCGTTGGCGAGGTTGATCCACGGTCCGACACCGGCCGCGATCGAATCGGCGGTGAAGCTCCGCATCGGCAAAAAGAAATCGACGAGGTCACGATGGGCCGGCATCCACCCGATGAGCGGCCCCGCGAGCAAGAGCAGTGGCACCCACCACAGACCCAGGAAATCGACTCGTTTCACTGGAGGGCCTCGGCGATCTCACGAAACTGCCACGCAGGCGCGGTCAAGAGCTCGCGCTCGTAGGTGTTGAGGCCGCTTCGGGTGCGCAGACGTGCCGACTGAAGAGCCGCCCCGTAGGCCTCGCGAGCTGCCTCCTGGTCATCGCGGTCGAGGTGGAGGCGCGCGAGAAGCAGGCGCGCCCGAATCGTGTTGGGCTCCTCCTCGAGCGCCCTTTGCACGAGACCGATCGCTTCTTCGGTGTGGCCGAGGTTGCGTTCGAGCCGCGCCCACTCGAGCCAGGTCCACGGCTGGTGCGGTTCGAGCTCGACTGCCCTCGAAAAAGCATCTCGCGCTCGCGCGACGCTGTCCGACCACGGTCCGAACTCAGTGACCACCCGCGCCTGGGCCATGCCGTGGACCGACCACAGACGTGCGGCGCCCGGATGGGTTCCGACGGCCCGCCCGCTGAGCGCGATCGCTTCCGCCGCGGTGTGCCACGACCACATCGGTTTTCGTAGGAGCTGGCGGGATCGCCACTCGAGCGGCGCGTCGAACCACGGTTCGGCCCTCGTCGCCCGTGAGACCAGCTCGACGGCAGGTCCTTCTGACCGCCACAACCACCTCGCCCACGCCGGTTGCACGACCCCCCATAGCACGGCGAACGCGAACACGAAACCGACCGCCAGTCGGAAGGGGCC
>JBFFBV010000158.1:0-6336 GCA_041560205.1 Candidatus Sulfomarinibacter sp. | reverse complement strand
GGTGGGTTGGGAGGGCGCTCGACAACGTCGAGGTCAAGCTGGCCGCAGACGGCGAGGTGCTGATCAAGGGCCCGAGCGTCATGGTTGGCTACTGGAACAAGCCCGAGCAGACCGCGGAGACCTTCGACGCCGACGGATTCCTGCTGACCGGGGACATCGGTGAAATGGATGCGGACGGGTACCTTCGGATCATCGATCGAAAGAAGGACCTCCTCGTCACCTCGGGCGGCAAAAACGTGGCGCCGCAACCGATCGAGAGCCGCCTCAAGCAGTCACACCTCGTCGATGTCGCCGTGCTTATCGGCGATCGCCGGAACTTCGTCGCCGCGCTCATCGCTCCGGATTTCGACCAGCTCCGGCTCTGGGCGACGGAGCACGGGGTGGCCTTCTCCTCGGTCGAGGATCTGCTCGGCAAACCCGAGGTGCTGGCTGTCTTTCAAGAGACGGTGGATGCCGTCAACTCCGAGCTCGCACGCTACGAGCAGGTACGGGAGTTTCGCCTGCTCCCGGAATCGCTCACCATCGAAGGCGATTTTCTGACGCCGACGCTCAAGGTCAAGAGGCGAGTAGTCGACGAGCGCTTCGCGAATCTCATCGACGACATCTACTCGAGTTGAACAGCCCAGCGGACGTCTGGATTGACGCAGAATGTATGGTGCAGTGGCGGCAAATATGCCGCCTTGAAGCGGTCATAGGGGATTCGAACCAGCAGGGCGCGACATGTCCCGCCCCTTCAGTTGATTCTCTTTGAGCTTCTCGCGTCAGCGGAGCTCGCGGAAGAAGCGACTCCAGCGCGGGCGGTAGCTGCGTTCGGGGTCGACAGAGGCCGCGACGGCCGTTGCGCGGCCGACGATCCGGTCGCCTGGAACGGGCCCGAAGAACCGGGAGTCGAAGCTCTCGTCCCTGTTGTCACCCATCAGGAAGTAGGCGTTCGAGGGCACGGTGACCGGGGCGAATGCGGGTTTGCAGTGGGCACCGTGAGGGATCATCACCGCGTGGGGGCGATCCCCGAGATGTTCGGATGCGATCAGCTTCCCCTCGCAGCCGGGCGTTGGTCCGCTGACCAGTTCCGGCGGAGGTGGGGCGTAAGAGACGGCCGTGCCGTTGACGATCAGCCGATCGTCGATCATCGAGACGGTGTCACCCGGGATGCCGACCACGCGCTTGACGAGGCGTTTTCCGTCCACGGGCGAGTAGAGAACCACGATCTCTCCGCGTGTGGGCTTCGCCCAGGACACGATTCGCAGGGTGGTGAATGGGACCTTGAGGTCGTAGGCCAGCTTGTTGACGACGATCCGGTCGCCCTCGAAGATGGTCGGCTTCATGGAGCCGGTGGGGACGTCGTTCCAGTCGGCCACCGCCGAACGAAAGGACGTGATGACGAGGACGATCAACACCACTGATCGCAACCAATCCGTCCACCACCGCGACAGTGTCTTCTTCACGATTTCCATCACCTCAACCCTCGCAGTGTGTACGGGAGACGTCTCCAGGGGGTTTCAGTTCGGGTTCCTGCTGCCGGTCGGGTCGTCATCCGTCGTCCTTCTTGCTGGGAGGCATGATGGCCATCGGGAATGTCGCGACCTTGCCTTCGCCAGAGGTGATACGACCTCGACCCGCCTTTTCGACCTCGTCGATCCGGAGCACCGAGTGCAGCGGCACATAGAACCGCCGCACGCCTTCAAATTCGGTTTTCAGCCGCTCCTCGGACGAATCGATGAGCAGCTTCGAACGCTCGCCGAAGACCAGCTCTTCGATTTCGACGAAGCCGAAGAGGCCGCCCTGAGAGACGTTGCGAGCGTAGATCTCGTAGACCTCGCCCTGAGACATGAAGCTGATGCGATAGATGGTCTCCGTGCTCACGAGAGGGTTTCCCGGTTCGGAGTTGTAGCACATATCCGATCGCAGAGCCGCAACAGCTCGGAATTGACGGGCGCCGCCAACCCGCCCTCGGCCAACGCGAGCGCGAGGTCCCCGGCGAGGTGGCCCGAGACCGGGCTGGGACGCAGGATCTGGAAGAACTCCTTCCTGGAGGTGAACCAGATCAAGCCACGGGTGGCGTCCGGCAGATCGTGGAGGAGGGGGCGGATCCACCCTTTCTGGATCAGTGCGCGACGCTTGGAGGGGACGTTGTGAAGGGTGTCGAGCACGTCGGCCAGGGACCCCTCGCGAACGCAGACGATGCAGGCGCCGCGGTCCTCCTCACGTGCCTCGTCCCATCCCTGCGTTCGGGTCACGGGGATGGTCTGCACGCCGGCGCGGCTCAGGGCGCCGGCCAGGCGCCGGCCGACCTCGCCCATGCCGACGACATCTGCCCTTGAGAGTGCGATCCGGATCATTCCCACCAGTCCAACCGGGAGTTTATTCGAGATATCGCTGAATCATCGCCTCCACGGCCCGCTCGCAGACCGGGCAGAACGGCTGCACCCTTCGGGAGAACATCAGGCAGTCCAGCGCCGGTCGGTAGAGGCCGGTCGACGAGTATCCGGCGCCTTCGAAGGCCCCGACCCTCCCGGACCATCGGCTCCTTTCGAGGTACTGCTTCGCCCACTCGGCGTGGATCGCCGCGTGGCGGGCTTCGGTGTCCTCGAGCTCGGCGATCTTCTCGACGGGAGCGCCCGATCTCGACGCCTCGGCGAGGGCGCGGTTCAGCTGCCTGCGTTCCTCCTGATAGGCGGCGTCCTCGCGGTCGTAGCCCGCCTTCTCCCAGGGTGTCGGCAGCTCCGTGGACGGGTCCACCAGATCTTTCCATTTGAGCTTTTCGGGATCGAGAAGAGCAGTGATGTTGGGCTCCTCCGGCTCGTGTCCCTGCGGGTAGAATTCGTTGTAGGCCACCGACGAGCTGTAGTACTCGTCTGCGAGGCCGGCAAAAGAGTGGCCGAACTCGTGCAGCAGGAGGTAGTCGGCCCAGCGTGAGCGGGCGGTAAAGGTGCAGAAGAGGTTGTAGATCCCGCCGCCTCCGTATCGATCGTGGTTGACCATGATGACGAGGGCGTCGTAGGGAACGTTGGCCGCGATGTCCCGCATCGCGCGATTGTCCTCGGTCAAGAGATACCTCTCCGACCCGAGAGAGTTGAACGAGGCACCCACCGGTGTCGACCGGTACATGCCTCGGGTCGGCTCGTCGCAACCGCTGTCGTGGGAAGGCGCCATGACGCCGCGAACACTGATGTGTTCACGGTGGTCGGAAAAGGGCGGCATTCCGAGCAGGGTCTGGACCGAGCGGACGAGGTCCGCCGCAAAGGTCGCGGCTTCCGCCTCGGTATACCCTTCGCCGAGAATCGCGATGTCCAGCACCTCGTGGGGCGCGCCACCGATGTGGGCCTCGACCACCGTCACACCCGCGGCGGGAGCTTCGGTCGCGATCTCGACCGACGAGGGGTCGACGGTGACCTCCGTGAGCGCGATCGACGTGCCGTCACGATGCCGAGCTCTGAAGCTGACAACGATCGGCCTTTTCGGGAAGGGGAGCAGAACGGACTCGTGGTAGGCCTTCTTCGTGCCTTCGACGGCCGAGGACGTGGTGCGGTATTCACCGAAGTAACTGTCAAAGCCCTTGGAGAAAAGCAAGCTGGCGCTGTCGGCATCGCGCGCCTCGACAAGGTACCTCCCGTACGGAACGGGGTCGACGAGCTTGGAAAGCGGACCGGCCCAGGTGCCCTGGCGGTAGAGCCGATCGATGGAGATGATCTCCTCCTCGGCATTGCCGGTGTGGTGGAAATCGATCCGCAACGTCGAGTCCTCGAAATGGCTTTCGAAGGGTTCCGCGGCGCTCGCGTGGACCAGGAAAAAGGTGAGCGCACTCGCGATGAGGGTGAGACGTCTGAGCATATGGCCTCCTTGGGACTTCGTGTCGTCGTGCAATTGTGCCTCATCTCGCGTAACCATTTGATCGAAAACCCGTAGACTGATTGTATGAATCGCTCACATGTCGTTTTGATGTTGGTCGTTTCGATGGCGCTCGCCGGCGTCGTCGCCGAGGCGGAGACTCCCAGGGACGAGATCTTCGGCCGCGAGGCCTGGGAAAAGGCGGTGATCGAGCTCGATCTTGACCCGAGTCAGGTGGTGTATCCCTTCGAACTCACCGAATCGATGGAGGAGTGGGCCGAGGAGAAGGTTCGGGGCTTCACCGGTTTCGGTCCGGAAACGAGGCTCGAGGCCTTGCAGCGGTCGTTCTTCGACAAGGGCGAGTTCACCTTCGAGTACGACCAGGCGCGCACCTTGACAGCCATCGAGGCTTTCGAACGGCGCGAGGGGAACTGCATGTCCTTCACCTCGCTGTTCGTTTCGCTCTCGCGGAGCATCGGCATCCCGACATTCCTGCTCTCGGTCAAGCGACAGCCGGAGGTCATCAAAGACGAGGGCCTCGTCGTGGTGAACCGCCACGTGGTGGCCGGCTTCCGGGCGCCGAACAAGGTCTACATCTACGATTTCTACGTCACGGATACTTCGCCCTATCTCAGCCAACGGGTGATCGACGACGTCGAGGCGTCGGCGATGTATCACACCAACATCGGTGGCTACGCGATCCGGATCGACGATCTCGACGCGGCCTTGCGAAATCTCGAGCTGGCCGTGGAGCTCTCACCGCGATTCTCGCCGGCCTGGGTCAATCTGGGCGTCGCGCGGTCCCGCCTCGACGACCAGGAAGGCGCGTTTTCGGCTTTTCAGCGTGCACTCGAAGTGGAACCGGGGAACTCCTCGGCGCTGGTTAACCTGGCCAAGATCTACAGCGAACAGGGGCGCCAGGAAGAGGCCGAAAACGCGATGCGCGCGGCGGCGGAGGGGAGTCGCAATCCCTTCACACTGATCGCGATGGCCGACGCCGAGATGACCCGCGGCAACTTCGACCAGGCGCGTCAATACCTGCGGCGCGCTCGCTGGTGGTATAACAAAGAGCCCGACGTCTACCACGCCCTGGCGCGCCTCGCGCGTCTCGAAGGTGACGAGGAAAAGGCCACCAGGTACTCGCAACGCGCCGTGGACCTCCGGCTTCAAGCCCTGCGGGAGGCCGAGCGGCACCAGGATTGAGCGCCGAGCCGGCTCGGTTGCATTCTCGCTCTGCAGGGTTTATCACTGGTGGGATGAGAGCCTGCATTTCTCTGGTCGTGCTGGCTGTGTCGACAACCGTGGGCGCGGCGACGCGTTCTCCGGCTGTCGCCGGCTCCTTCTACACCGATGATCCTGAAAAGCTCCGCTCGGAAGTCGAATCCTATGTCAAGCGTTCCGCGGAAGGCACGGGCGCGCGCGCGTTGGTGGTTCCGCACGCGGGGTATTTCTACTCTGGTGCCGTGGCGGGGAGAGCCTTCGCGACTCTGAACGCCGAGGGCGTCCGGCGGGTCATTCTCCTCGGGCCCTCGCATCACAGGGCGTACAGTGGCGGCGCGCTGCCTTCGCGCGGAATCGAGACCTTTGGGACGCCGCTCGGCGAAGTGGGGGTCGATCGCTCAGCCGTCGCGTCGCTGCGCGGGACCTCCGATTTCAGGGGCCCCGCGGATGCTCACGGCCCAGAGCACAGCCTCGAGGTCGAGCTGCCCTTTCTCCAGGTGTTGGCCCCGGGCGCCGAGATCGTTCCGATCCTGGTCGGCAACGAGACCGATTCAGAGGCCGCCAGACGGATGGCGAAGGCATTGGCCTCGCTGCTCGATGAGGGCACGATGGTCGTCGTCTCGTCGGACTTCACGCATCACGGTGCCCGCTACCGGTGGACGCCGTTTACCGAACCGGAGCTCGGCGCCAAGCTGGTGCGCCTCGGGGCGGTGACGGCTGACAGATTGGCGGCTATCGACCCGACGGGGTTCACCCAACAGGTCGAAGTGAGTGGCGACACGGTCTGCGGCGCCAGGCCCCTGATCGTGCTGGCGGAACTCTTGGACCACGCCTTCGCGGGTAACGGAGAGGTCCTGGAGGTCACCACCTCGGGTCACCGAACCGGCGACTGGGGTCTGTCCGTGACCTACGCCGCCGTCGCCTTCAACGGCACGTGGAAAGCGTGGCGCGACACGGCACCCGCCTCGCCGCTCGGCGTGATGACGAGGGACCAGGGCATGCAGTCGGTAGAGCTCGCCCGCGCCACGCTCGAAAGCTACCTGATCCACGACGGCAGCCTCGCCGAGTTCTACGGAGGTGTTCGCCAAAGAGAGAGCTTGCGATCCATGGCCGGGGCCTTTGTCACGCTCAACCACAAAGGGCTGAAGCCCGGGGATCCAGGTCGGTTGCGAGCGTGTATGGGTGTCATCGAGGCCAAGCAACCCCTCGCTCAAGCGGTCGTTCAGGCGGCGGTTTGGGCGGCGCAGGATCCCCGCTTTCCGCGTTTGAAGGCCAGCGAGCTCGACG
>JBFFBV010000157.1:0-6493 GCA_041560205.1 Candidatus Sulfomarinibacter sp. | reverse complement strand
CGGGTCGAGCGGCTCGAACGGGAAACTGCGAGGATTCAGGGAACGAAACACGCCATCGCCGTGAGCTCGTGCACGTCGGCCCTTTTTCTGGTCGCGAAGGCCCTCGATATCGGCCCCGGGGACGTGGCGATCGTTCCGTCGCTGACCTGGCCGAGCACCGCCAACGTCTTCGAGCAGCTCGGGGCCCGTTGCGCCTTCGCAGATGTCGATCGCAGGACCGGAAACGTGACCGCGGGAACCATCGCCCCCCTTCTGGAAGAACACGGAGACGCGGTCAAGATCATCGTGCCCGTCCATCTTTCCGGGCTCCCGGTCGAGATCGAGGAGATCGAGAATCTCGCCGATCGACATGGGGTGCCCGTGGTCTACGACGCGGCGCACGCGATTTTCTCTTCCTACCGCGCCCGCCCCATCGGCAGCTACGGCAAAGCCTCCTGTTTCAGCTTCTACGCCATCAAAAACCTGACCATGGGTGATGGCGGCATCATCACCACCGATGACGACGAGCTCGCCGAGTCGATCCGCCTGTGGGGCTACCACGGAATGGACAAGGACGCGTGGAAGCGCTACAGCAAGGAAGCGTCGAGCCCCCACGTCGAGTGCGTGGTTCCCGGCTACAAGATGAACCTCACGGACCTTCAGGCAGCTCTGGGGCTGGTCCAGCTGCGCCGCTCCGAGGAGCTGTGCACGAAACGGAACGCCCTCGTCGAGACCTACAATGCACTGCTCGCGAATGTGGGGGAGGTCGAGATCCCGGTCTTCGAGACCGAGGACGGACGATGGGGGAACCACGTCTACGGCATCCGCCTCCTGGACAGCGATATCGGTCGCGACGAACTGATGCACGAACTGCGGGAGCGGGGGATCGGCACCAACATCCACTTCCTCCCGGTGCATCGGCACCACTACTACCGGCAGAGATATCCCGACGTCTCGTTAGCCAACAGCGAGTGGCTGGGCGAACGCTTGATCTCGCTGCCTCTGTGCACTGTCTACGGCGAACGAGAGGTGCGCCGGGTGGTCGACGCCCTGGTGGATGCCCTGGCTACGCTCTCATAGCGGTCAGTAGTCGTACCAGTCGGACGCGACGCTCTCCTCGGGCACGACAACCATCTTGCGATCACCGATGAAGAAATGCGGCGGCTCGAAGGGCGGAAAAGTGAGCGCCCGCACGAAGTCGTAGATCTCCCTCCCCGTGAGGCTGAAGTCGATCTCCTTGGCCGGGAGATCCTTCCGGCCGTAGGTCCGCATTCCCGGCTTCGGCTCTTGCGGGCGGGCCTTCGCCGTGCCATCGAGCACCTTCGGAAAGTGCTCACGAAAGAGCTCAATGCCGGCCTCGGTACATCGGTCATACAGGCTTTGCGCGGTGTCGTCTTGGCTGATGGCGACCTCGACGTCAGCCACGATATCGCCGCTGTCCACACCCTCATCGACGTAGTGGAGGGTCACGCCGGTTCGGCTTTCTCCGTTGAGGATCGCGTAGTTGCAGGGAAACCTCCCGCGATACTCCTCGGCCAGGGCCATATGCATGTTGAGCGTGCCGAGAGACGGGATGGCGAGGAACTCCCCCCGGAAGATCTCGTCGTAGAAGACACATGCCTGGATATCCGGAGCGAGGGCTCTGACCGCATCCACCGCCGCGGGCGAGTTGATGGTCTGAAACGAGAGGACCGGGACCCCGGCGCCGCAGGCGATGTCGGCCGTCGATCGGTACCACCGTCTGGTGTCGGACAGCTCACGGTGGTTGAGGACCACACCGACGACGTTGTACCCGTCTTCGAGAAGGAACTGCAGACATCCTGCACCGATGTTCTTGCCGCCGAGGAAGAGGATCCTGGGATCGTTGCTCATGGCATATCCAATCTGTCGTCGGTCAAACTCGGGGCCGGGCCCTCACAATTGTCGCTTCGCCGAAGCCCTCACCATCTTAACCGTCTACCCCGAGGCCGCACGCCTCCACCACGCCGGCATGGACACCGATCACACCCATATGCTAGTTTTAAAAGGAGATCGGGCGCTTCTGACCACTGCTTGAAACTTCCAAGGGATGTCCATGTTCGACCTGTCCACCTCTGAAAACCTGGGGCTCCGCATGCTGAGGCCATCGGTCTTCGAGGACCACCGCGGGTCGTTCATCGAGACCTACAACCTCGACTTTTTCGACGGCACGGGGGAGCAAATCCACTTCGTTCGTGACGCGATCTCGGTGTCGCGGCGGAATGTTCTCCGGGGTATCCACTACGACGATTGCACCTGGAAGCTCATCCAGTGTCTCCACGGCGAGATCTTCTTCGTCGTCGTCGACCTGCGCGAGGAGTCCGACACCTTTCTCCGGTGGGATGCCTTCTCCCTGTCCGATCAGAACCGCCTTCAGGTGCTGGTGCCTCCCCGTCACGGCAACGGCCATCTGGTTCTGAGCGAGCGGTGCATTTTCCACTACAAGCTCTCCGCCTACTACGACCCCGACCGCGAGCAGATCTTCAAGTGGGACGACGAACGCGCAAAGATCGACTGGCCTGTCTCCGAACCGATCGTGTCTGAGAAGGACGCCCTGGGCTACGACCCGGAGCGTACGAAACCATGAACCGTCCGGGAGGTTGGATTTGGCGACCGTACTGGTGACCGGCGGGGCCGGCAACATTGGCTCCTTCATCGTTGATCAGCTCGTCGAGCTCGGCCACTTCGTGGTCGTGGTCGACAACTTCTACAACAGCAAGCTCGACCACATCGCGCCCCATCTCGACTCGGGCGCGGCCGCTCTCGAGGTCTGTGACATCACCAACTACCAGATTCTGGCCGCCATCTTCGAACGCCACCAGCCGGAGTATGTGTCCCACCAGGCTTCGACCATGATCATGGACTCGCGCAAGTTCCCGTTCCAGGCCATCGACATCAACATCAAGGGCTCCTTTCACGTCCTCCAAGCGGCGATCGAGCACGGCGTCCGAAGGATCACCTTTGCCTCCTCGGCATCGGTCTTCGGCGATCCCCGCTACCTCCCGGTCGACGAGGAGCACCCCTTCGACAACGAGACCCTCTACGGCGCCACCAAGATCGCCCAGGAAGCCTTGTACAAGAGCTGGGCCGTCCGCCACGAGATGCCGTGGTGCGGCTTCCGCTACTACAACACCTACTCCGAGCGGCAGGGGATGGGTGCTTTCTACACCCAGGTCTTCCAGAAATGGATCCTCAAGATCGAGAACGACGAACCGATCCAAATCTACGGCGACGGCACCCAGACCATGGATTTCATCCACTCTTCGGACTGCGCCCGGGCGAACGTGATGGCGATGTTCAGGGACGACATCCGCAACGAGCTCTTCAACGTCGGCACCGGCATCGAGACCAGCCTCAACGAGCTCAAGGACATGCTCTTCGAGAAGATGGGAAAGTCGGTCCCGGTCGAACGGGTGCCCTACGACGAGCACCTCGTCACGCGTCGTCGGTGCTCGACCGAGAAGATCCGTCAACTCCTCGATTTCAGACCGCAGATCAGCCTCGACGAGGGCGTCGACCGATACATCGCAGCCCTGCGCGGAAAGGCGGCCTCCCGTGCTGTATGACCGTCGACACATCGTCGTCCGAGCACCAACCAGGGTCAGCTTCGCAGGGGGCGGCACCGACTTCGAGGAGTACGCGCGCGAATTCGGTTCGGGCCACACCGTGTCGGCCGCCATCGACCTCTACAGCCATGTCCATCTCAAGGACATGTTCGACACCAACGTTCGCGTGCACCACGAGATCATCGAGACGGCCGCGACCGCGAGCCGCATCCGGCACGCTTATGCACGTCTCGCACTCGAGCGGCACGGTCTCTTCCGTGGCGTGGAGCTGGCGATGACCTCGGACGTCATGGCCACCGGCTCCGGTCTCGGGACTTCGTCGTCCCTCATGGCCGCCCTCGTTACCGCCTGCCGCGCCTTCCGGGAGGAAGCCCCGCTCGAGCCCGGCGATCTGGCCAGGTCGACCTATGAACTCGAGACCGAGGCGGGCACCGTCGGCGGCCTGCAGGACCAATACGCAGTCGCCTACGGCGGGCTCAACGCCATCAGCTACCAAGCGAAGGGGGTCACGGTAGAGCCCCTGGCCCTCCCCACCGAAGTGGAGTCCGAGTTCAGCGACCGCCTGATCCTGGTCTACACCAACCTCGCCCGCTACGATCACGAGATCCAGCTGCGGCACCGTGAAGGCATCGCGGACACGGCGAGGGCGGAGTATCTCGAGCGGATTCTCGCCATCTCACACGATTTCCGTACTGAGCTGACAAAGGACGCCCCCGACTTCGACCATCTCGGCGAGGTCCTGCACGAGTCGTGGCAGCTCAAGCAGGATTTCAACCCGTCGGTCACCAACGTTTATGTGGCGCAGCTCTACGAACACCTCCGGGAGAACGGCATCATCGGCGGCAAGATCCTCGGCGCCGGCGGTGGCGGTTTCATCCTCGCCATCGTCCGCGAGGGCACCAAGCAGCAGCTGATGTACGACCTCTACCCGAACTTCGTCGCCGTCGATTTCAGAATCGTCCACCACGGGGCCGAGGTCGTCTGGCAGAACTGGTGAAGCGTTCCAGCCGGCTCCGACCCGCCCTCTTCCTCGACCGCGATGGCGTGATCAACGAGGACCCAGGCTGGATTTCCTCACCCGCAGCCCTCGAAATCTACCCGTTTGCGGCAGAGGCCATCTCTCTCGCAAACCGGGCCGGCTTCCTGGTGATCGTGATCAGCAATCAGTCGGTGATCGCCCGCGGTCTCGCGACAGTCGAGACGGTCGATGCGGTCAACACCGAAATGCAGACTCAGCTGGGGCAAAATGGCGCTCGCATCGATGCCGTCTATTATTGCCCACATCACCCGGACTTCTCCGGGTCCTGTCACTGCCGCAAGCCGCATACGGGCCTCCTCGACCGCGCCGTCGCCGAGCACGGGGTCGATCTCGACGTGTCGTTCTTCGTCGGTGACACGACCGGTGATCTCCTGACCGGGAAGAACGCCGGCCTGCGAACGATTCTGGTTCGAACCGGGAAGGCGGGCAGCGACGGGCTCTATGAGGCGCGGCCGGACGCCACCTGTGACGATCTCCTCGAGGCCGTGCGGTGGGTCATCGAGATCTCCGACCGCCACGCAACCATGCGGGTGGGGGAGGGGGGATGAGCTCGTACCTGGGTCTGCTGTTCTGTGGAGGCCGCGGGACCCGCCTCGAAATCATCACCGAGTACGTGTCGAAGGCTTTGGTGCCGGTGTACGACCGCCCGGCATTCCTCCACGGCTTGGGACAGCTCCGGGAATCTCGAAAGATCGCGGACATCATCATCCTCTCCAACCGACACAATGACGCGGCACTCCGTCGCGCCGGGCATCCGACCGTGATCCAGGACGACTCCAGGGTCGGCGACATGTTTTCGGGCCTCGATTTCGTGAGGGAGGCGACCGGCGACGACCGGCCCGCCGTCCTGATGCCGTGCGACAACGTCAGCGCGATCCGCGTCGACGACACAATCGAAAGCTTCGAGGCCAGCGGGGCCGATCTGACGATCAACCTCCGACGAATCACCGATGTCGAGGTCCTGCGGCAGATCGGCGTCTTCGATCCCGACACGGGCACCATGGTGTATCGTCCGCGCACTCCGCAGTCAGAGTATGGGGTGCTGGCACCCTACGTCGTCCGTCCTGGAGTCGATCTCGCAGGCGGTGACGCAACGGTGATCAACAACCATCAGGTCTCCTGGTGCATCTACGAGGGCTTCTGGTTCGACATCGGCACCCCGGACGAGCTCGCGGCCGCCACCGACTACCTCCGCCGTCACTCGAGATAGCCGAGCGCGCGCAGCCGGTCGATCGTCTCGGGATCGAGAGCCACCGTCTCGTCCTCGCCGCCCGTGATTCCGCGCCAGATTTCGAGCTCGGCCAGCTGTTGGTCGCGAAGCCACGACTGGATGCGGTTGCTCAGCCTGCGTGTCGCCCGCTGCGGGTCGACTTCGGTCGGATCCAGGCTCAAGTCGAAGACCTTCATCGGCGCATAGAGCGAGTCGAGGACATGCCAGCGGTCGGAAATGATTGAGCCGTAGGGTCGCGGGTCCTCCCTCGACTTCTTGAGCAGGGCCTCCTCCGAGTACGCCAGGTCCCGGCTCCACCCACCCTCCGATTCCTCGAGCACCAGGGGCAGCAGCGAATCACCCTGCATGAGCAGCCCGCCGCTGTCGATTCCGGCGAGCTCGAGAATGGTGGGCATGATGTCGAGGTTCTGAACCAAGGCCTCGACCACGACGCCCCCTGGGAGACGCCTCGGGTAAACCATGATCAGGGGCGTGTGCAGCACCTGGACGTAGCCCGGGGGGGTGTGGGACCACAGGCCGTGCTCACCGAGGTGCTCACCGTGATCGGACATGAAAATGACGAGCGTGTCCTCCGCCAGACCGAGTCTCTCGAGCTTCTCCAAGAAGACCCCGAACCACCGATCGTTGGCCGCGATCTCGCCGTCGTACAGCGCGCGCCGT
>JBFFBV010000156.1:0-6622 GCA_041560205.1 Candidatus Sulfomarinibacter sp. | reverse complement strand
GGCAGTGACAATCCGCGCGACCTCTGGAAGTGGATGCAGGCGTACGAGGAGAAGACCGGAGGGCAGCTGCTGGCCATCGCCCACAACGGCAATCTCTCGAACGGCATCATGTTCCCGATCGTCGAATCCTTCACCGGCAAACCCTTGGATCTCGAGTACGCGCAGACCCGCGACAAGTGGGAGCCGCTCTACGAGGTCACGCAGATCAAGGGTGACGGCGAGGCCCACCCCTACCTGTCGCCGAACGACGAGTTCGCCGATTACGAGACCTGGGACCAGGGCAACCTCGATCTCAGCGCCGCGAAGGAGAATGACATGCTGCAGTACGAGTACGCCCGCTCGGCGCTGCAGATCGGTCTCGAGCTCGAGCGCAAGCTTGGCGTCAATCCCTACAAGTTCGGCATGATCGGCTCGACCGACAGCCACACCGGCCTCGCCACCGCCGGCGAGAACAACTTCTTCGGCAAGCACTCCGGCTCGGAGCCGGGACCAGAGCGCTGGGCGCACCCGATGGCTCAGCTCGGCGACAAGAAGTACGAGGGCTGGTCGATGGTGTCCTCGGGCTACGCCGCGGTGTGGGCAACCGAGAACACCCGTGAGGCGATCTTCGACGCCATGATGCGCAAGGAGACCTATGCCACCACCGGTCCCAGGATGATGGTTCGCTTCTTCGGTGGGTGGGATTTTCAGCCCGAGGACGCAAAATACCGGCTGCCGGCAGACATCGGCTATGTCAAGGGCGTGCCGATGGGTGGCGATCTCCGCAACGCGCCGTACGGGAAGGCCCCGACCTTTCTGGTCGCGGCACTGAAGGACCCGTACAGCGGCAACCTCGACCGCATCCAGATCGTCAAGGGATGGCTGGACGCCAGCGGGGTCCGGCATGAGAAGGTCTACGACGTCAAAGGGTCCGGCGACCGCAAGCCCGGTTCTGACGGCAAGCTGCCGCCGGTCGGCAATACCGTGGACGTCGCCAACGCCACCTGGACCAACACCATTGGTGCCGCTGAGCTGATCACGATGTGGAAGGACCCGGACTTCGACCCGGATGTGCCGGCCGTCTACTACGCCCGCGTGCTGGAGATTCCGACACCGCGCTGGACCGCATACGAGGCCAAGTTCTACGGCGTCACCATGCCGCCCGAGGTCCCGATGACCACCCAGGAGCGGGCGTACACGAGCCCGATCTGGTACACACCGTAGGCGAATTCGGAATTCGGAATTCGGAATTCTGAACGAGGAATTGGGAATAAGGAATCACCGCTCCTCCCGAATCAAGGAGCGCCCTGGCTGGGTGGGTGGGGGATCCGGGATCTGGAATCTGGCATCTGGGATCTTGTCCCACTCGGGGCGTTGGTGGCTTTTCGTCGCCGTTGCACTGTCAGCAACTACTTTCGAGATTGACGCTCAAGAGCTGGTGCCGGCGGCCTACACCCCGGCGCCGTACGGCATCAATTTTCTGAGCCTCGCCGTGGTCACCAACGACGGTGGCATCGCCTTCGACCCGTCGGTTCCGGTGGACGACGTCACCGCCCGGATCACCGCTTCCACGATCGGGTACGCCCGGACCCTCGGAGTCGCCGGTCGCTCGGCCAACATCGGGGTGATCTTGCCGTACGTCGTCGGTCATCTCGAGGGCCTGTACCTGGGTGAGCTGGCGTCCGCCGATCGTTCCGGGCTCGGTGATCTGGGTATCCGTTTTGCAGTCAACCTGTTGGGTGCGCCTGCGATGAGCCCAAAGGAGTTCGCCACCTATCGCCCGCGCACCCTGATCGGCGTCAGCCTGGCGGTCCTCTGTCCGACCGGTCAGTACGACTCGTCGAAGCTCGTCAACATCGGCGCCAACCGCTGGGCCTTCAAACCGGAGATCGGTCTTGTCCACGTCGTGAGACGGTGGGCGATCGACGCCTACCTCGGGGGCTGGTTCTTCACCGACAACTCTGAATTTCTCGAAGGTCAGACGCGGGTCCAGGATCCCATGATCTCGACCCAGTTCCACGTCCGATACCTCTTTCGGCCCGGGCTGTGGGGAGCGCTCGACGGCAACTTCTGGCGCGGTGGACAGACGACCGTGGACGGTGTGGTGAACGACGACAAGCAGCACAACTCACGGGTGGGGGCCACGATATCTATTGCACTCGGAACGAATCACTCGCTGCGGCTCGCGGCCAGCCGTGGTGCGATCACACGAATCGGTGGCGACTTCGACTCCATCGGAATCTCGTACGGCTACAGCTGGACGAAAAAACCGCCACCCACTTGAATGTCGCCGTACAGGAATTGTCCGATTCGTATCTGCGGTTGAGCTAATGAAAAGCGGCCCAAACCGTGCGATGATGCCGGCAGACGACCCCGACACGAGGAGGATTCTATGGATATCAAGAGATGGCTGGTGATGTCGTCGATTGTGGTGCTCATGATGGTGGCGGTGGCGGGCGCCGCCGAGGACCTCCGGGGCGCCGACAAGATCCTCTGCGCCGCCGTTCAAGCGACCTATTGCGACACGAGCGGGGATTGCGAGATCGGTATGCCGTGGCGATGGAACATCCCCGAGTTCGTGGAGTTTCACCTCGACGACGAGATCATCACCACGACCAAGGCAGCCGAACGACCACGGAGCACGAAGATTCGAACCCTCGAGCGCGAAGGTGGAGAGATTTACCTTCAAGGCGTGGAGAATGGTCGGGCCTTCAGCTTCGTGATCGACGAAGTGAGTGGTGTCGCGTCGATTGCCATCGCAGCCGACGAGATGACGATTTCGATTTTCGCGGCGTGCACGCCGATGCCGGACGCCGGCTCAGGGGAGGAGCGATGAACGATCTCATGACACGAACGGTATTCACTGTCATGGTTCTGGCCGTGGCGGTCCCGACCTTGGCCGATGCCGAGGAGCAACCGAAGACCTTGGCCTCGACCATGGAGGTCTACGTCTTCCCGACCGAGGGGCAGGACGCATCACAACAGTCGATGGATGAGGCGGACTGTTACGAGTGGGCGGTCCAGAACACGGGAACCGATCCCTTCGAGCTCGCCAAGAAGGCCGAGCAGCAGAAGCAGCAGGCCGATCAGGCCCAGGCTGAGATCGCGCAGGCGGGCCAGGGGGCCGGAGCGAAGGGTGCCGTCGGAGGCGCCGCGGCCGGCGCGCTGATTGGTGAGATCGCCAGTGACGACGCCGGCAAGGGCGCGGCCTACGGTGCCGCTGCAGGCGCCATCGTCGCTCGACGCAAGACCCGGCGAGCCAAGGCGGAGGCCTCGGAACAGGTGGAACAGCAGAGCCAGCAGGCCCAACAGGCGACCGCAGAGCAGATCGAGAACTTCAAGAAGGCCTTTTCGGTCTGCCTCGAGGCGAAGGACTACATGGTGAAATTCTGATCCGGAGTCGGCGCGCGGCTATGCTGCGCTGTCGATGTCCACCACCTCGAGGTTTTCCGGGTCGTGGCCGAGGATCGCACGTGCGATGCGGAGAAATCGCTCCGAGGCGTCGGTGAGTTGGATCGAGACCTCCCCACGGCGTCCGTGTCCGGTGTCGATCAGCTCCGCGTGATCACCGACAACTGCATCGGCGACGGAGCTGGCGGAGTCCACGAGCCGCACCTCGGGTCCGACGACCCGGCGCAGTGACGGCCTGAGCAGCGGGTAATGGGTGCAGCCGAGGATCAGAGCCTGGGCTCCCCATTCGAGGAGCGGCGCCAGGTAGTGGCGGGCCACCTGATCGGTGACCGGGTGGTCGCCCCACCCCTCCTCGGCGAGCGGGACGAAGAGCGGGCAGGCCGCTGTCCGGACCTCGACCGCCGGCCCAAGTCCTGCGAGGGCTCTCTGGTATGCCGCCGATCGGATGGTGCCCTCGGTGCCGATGACGCCGACACGTTCGGTCCCGGTGAGAAGGGCTGCACGGACGCCGGGCTGGACGACGCCCACGACGGGCACGGGTGAAGCCGCATCGACGTCGCTGAGCGCGAAGGACGAGGCGGTGTTGCAGGCGATGATCAGGAGCTTGATCCGTTGACCGATGAGATGGGATGCGGCGTTGAGCGCATAGCGGCGAACCGTGTCGGAGGTCTTGGTGCCGTAGGGGAGGCGCGCAGTGTCGCCGAGGTAGATGTACTGCTCGTCCGGCATGCGTTCGCGCAGTGCCTTGAGGACCGTGAGACCTCCGACCCCGGAGTCGAAGATTCCGATCGGGTTCGATGTCGACGTCATGAGGCTGCGATGAACCGTCGATTGAGGACGAGTGGACGAGAGAAGTCGAGATGACCCGTCAAGGTATCGATCTCGTGGCCGCCGAAGAGGATCTGCACCGCCGAGATCTCCGGGCAGTTGAGGATGATCGAGTTCACGACGCCGTAGGCGAGCATGAGCTCGGTGCTCGATCCGGCGAGGGGGTCCGGTGGCGCCGTCAGATCGACGAACGCGTGGCCCTTACTGTCGACGAAGACCGCCTGGAGCGATGCCTCGTACGGAACCGGTGGCGAAAGTCTCGTACCCGACCCGGGACCGGCCAAGAGCTCGTCCATCACGACCCGGATGCGCTCGTGCACCTCCTCGGGAAGCGGCACCGATCGCAGCTCGGGGTGGAGCATTCCATCCGAGCCGACAAACAGCAGGACAACGCGTTGCTCGGGCGCCGGAGTCGGTGTCGGCAGCTCCTCGACCTCGAGGATCTCGACCTCTTGGACCTGCGGCTTGCCGCCCTGGAGCAGCCACAGGAGGAGGGCCACACCGGCCACGGCGGCCGCCGCGATGAGGAGCACGCGCCAGTTCATCGGCGGCCCATGAAGTCCTCGATGCCCGCCGCGAGGGCCTCGGCAAGAGCCTGCTGGTTGTCCGGCTGGATCAGTCGCTCCGCCTCGGTCGGGTTCGAAAGGAAACCGACCTCGACCAGGATGGCCGGCATGGTGGCGCCGGTGAGGACGACGAACGGCGCCTGCTTGACACCGCGGTCGCGCAGCCCGAGGTGAGCGTTGAGGCGACCCTGGACAGCCAGCGCGAGCTTCGAGCTCTCGTTGAGGACCTCGGCCTGGGCCAGATCCCAGAGGATGAGATCGAGCGGAGAGCGGTCCTCCGGGGCCGATCCGGCCCGGTTTTCGAGATCGGCGGTCGCTGCGGCGGCCTCGTCACTCGCGCCGTCCAAGCTCATGTAGTAGGTCTCGGCGCCGGACACCGAAGCCACTGTCGATGCGTTGGCGTGGAGCGAGACGAAGACGGTCGCGTCGAGCCGGTTGGCGAGGGCGGTTCGGTCGGTGAGGGCACGGCTCTGGTCGCCGTCACGGGTGAGCCTCACCGCGTGCCCGCGGCCTTCAAGGGTGCGGGCCAGGCGGCGGGCGACGGCGAGCGCGACGTCTTTCTCGGCGATCCCGTTGGGTGAACGGGCGCCGATGTCGTCGCCGCCATGCCCGGGGTCGATCACGACCGGCCGGGGACCGATTCGACTCGTGATGGGCGCCCGGACCGGCGCCGGGGTCGGTGTTGGTCGGGCCGGGCCGAGTTCGATCGTCACTCGGGGAGGCGTTTCGAGCGGATGCCACGAGATCAAGCCGATTCCCGAGGCGAGATTGATCAGGATGGTCTGGTTTTCGCTGACCAGCGAACGCACCCTCCGCGACCTGAAGGGAACACTGCCGTCGAGCTGGGGAGTGGCGTCATCGAAATGAACAGCGAGGACCCCGGCTTCCGTCTCCATGACCTCGACATCGGCCTCGCGACCGAGGGACAGTACCAAAGTCGTGGTGGTCCCGAAGTCCGCCGCGACCGGCCTGACGGTGACCGGGTCCGCGAAGCGGGCGCCGCGCACGATGCGATACCCGCGCGGGATCGGTTCGAGGTGGAAGCCGAGCGGGCTGAGCAGCCACCTCTCGAGGTAGCTCAGCGACACGGCGACGCCCTGTGGTGACGCGACGGGAGCCTCCCGGGCCTCGCGGAGCTCACCATCGACGAGCAGGATCTTGTGGTCGACGGCGAACTGGATGACGTGCCCTCCGTGGAGCACGCCATAGGTCCCGGCGGCTGGTGAGAATTTCGCCTCGGCCCCCAGGAGTTCGAGGATCGGCAGGGCCTCGACCTTGGGTCCGAACTTGGGCACGACGATGCCGCGATCGTCGAAATGAAATTCGAGGGTCCGGTCATAATCCTGCGCCGGCAAGAGCCCCGCACCCACGATCAGTGTGAGGAGAATGATTTGAGTTCTTCGCATCTCAGTCCTAAGCTTTTTTTTTCGGTCCGGGGCGCGCGCTCCAGAGCGGTCGCTTCATGAGTTGATCCGGGTCGCAACGAGAGGGGCTCTCGACAGAACCCCTCCCAACGCGGCCCTATTGTACGCCACAAATATGTCTGCATTGAGGCGGCGGGGCACCGGCGCCGCAGGCGACGAGTAACCCACGGGGAGATTCCTTGAGCCGGAACCAAAGACGAGAATCGCCGCCCGAAGGCGGCGAAATCGTGAGCTTTGGTGGAGGCGGTGGGAATCGACACTGCGGGCCAGCGGCGCCGTGAACGCTGGCTGGTCGCTCGGCGACCCGCCCTGCGTGAACGCGCCGATGGGCCGTAGACCGATGACCTTCGCGTAACTGACGTGACGAGCCCTTCCGGCCGGAAGAGCGAAGAGCGTGGTGGAGGCGGTGGGAAT
>JBFFBV010000155.1:0-6628 GCA_041560205.1 Candidatus Sulfomarinibacter sp. | reverse complement strand
TGTGCACGATGTCGCCGAGCGCCGACAGCCGAACGAGAACGATCCTCACGGCTGGCCCACATGCCTCGCGAGTGACGCGCTGCAATGAGCATCGCAAGGTGCCATTCTTCGCAGTGTGTGATCTTGCCATCTCGAGTCATTTTGCCCTTGAGACACACAATGCGAAGGGTGGCTCCTGATACTCGGTGGCGCCAACGATCGGCTCAACCGTTTTCTCCAAAACGCTCGACAATGATCCCGATCAGATCAGTGGTTGCGTGATCCTTCGGGTCACCGCAGATGGCGGTGCGACCTCCGTAGGCGGCGACCACATCGCGCTCGGGGACCGTTTCCACCGTGTAGTCCGTTCCCTTGGCGTGAACCTGTGGCTGCAAGAGCTCGAGCACTGGGGACACCGTCTTGCTGTCGAAGAGGCAGATTCGGTCGACCATCCACAGATGGGAGAGGATCTCCACTCTCTCGATCTCGGGCATGATCGGGCGCCGCTCTCCCTTGCTCAGGCGTACCGAAAGGTCGGAGTTGACAGCCGCCACGAGGCGGTCTCCGAGATCGCGCGCCGCTGCCAGGTAGCGCAGATGCCCAACGTGGAGGACGTCGAAAGCACCGTTGACGAGGACAACCTCGAGCCCCTGTTCGCGCCAGGCGGCGCACTCGACCGCGAGCTCGTCCAGGGATCGCAGCTTGTCCTCGGGCTGGGTCATACGGTCTCCGCGGCCACGCGGAGTTCGGCGGAGGACACGGTCGCGGTGCCGAGCTTCATGACGACGAGCCCGGCCGCAATGTTGGCCAATCCGGCCGCGACCGGTGGCTCGGCGCCGGCGGCGAGTGCCGCGGTGAGCACGGCGAGCACCGTGTCGCCCGCTCCTGTCACATCCGCGACTTCGTCGGTACCGAAGACCGGGATGTGGAGAGCCTCGTGGTCGGCCTCGACGAGGGTCATGCCGCGGTTGCCACGGGTTGCGAGGAGAAAGCGCGCGCCCAGGTCACGGCGGAGCTCCTCGGCGCCGCTGGCCACCTCCTCATCGGTGCCGAGCCGACGTCCGCAATACGCCTCGAGCTCTCCGAGGTTCGGTGTCGCGCCATCGACGCCGGTGAAGGAACCGACACGGTATCGGGAATCGAGACACAGCCAGGGCGGCGGGAGCTCGCGAGCCCCCACTGCCGCGAGATCTTCCGCACGGACGCAACCGTAACCGTAGTCGGAGATCGCGACCGCCCCGGCCGTCTGGGCTTCCACGGCGAGGTGCTCGCCGAGAACTGCCCTCCAGGCGCCGTCCTCGGGGAGCGTGTCCTCGATGTCGTAGCGAGCGACCTGATGCTTGAGCGATGACCGCCCGCCGCCGAGGACGCGAACCTTGGTCGGTGTCCGGTAGCCGTCCACCACGACGATCCGGTCGGTGTCGATCCCCCGGCTTGAGAGGGCCGCAACCAGAGCCTTCCCCGACTCGTCATCGCCGACCGCCGCGACCACGGATGCGCGGACCCCGAGCGCCGCCAGGTTGGCGAGCGCGTTGGCACCGCCCCCCGGCACGTCTCGTTGATCTTCGTGGCGAAGAATGATCACCGGTGCCTCGCGCGAGATCCTCTTGGGTGTGCCGAGAATGAAGCGGTCGAGCACCAGGTCGCCGTAGAGCACGACCCGACACTCGGCGAAGCGGTCGATGATCTCGAGAAAGTGCTGCGAATCAGTCATTCTGCGGCCGAGTGTAGCTCAGATCCCGCGTCCGCGTCCGCGTCCGCGCCCGCGTCTGATTCGATAGCGATTGCGATCGCGAGAGCGATAGCGACCTCCTCACCTATACTAACGGTCGTGAACGATCCCCTGTCTCCACCTCTCGCCCGCTGGGACGGCCTCCACCTCGCCCTCGATCTCGACCATGTCGAGCACATCGTCAACGAGTTTCTCGCGGCACGAGAGACGCTGCGCGATGTGTCGTTGCGGGGCGTGGGTGACCGGCTTCGGGCAGAGGTGACGGTGGTGTGGAAGGGGCTTCCCGCACGGGTCGGTCTCGAAGTTGCAGAGATCCGGATGCGCCACCGCCACATCGGCATCCGCATGCGGAAGATCCGGGCGCTGGGCGGGGTGCCGGTGCCGAAGACCGCGGTCATCCTCGCACTCAAAGCGCTCGACAACCCGCTTGTGAGCGTGTTCTCCGGCGAGTCCATAGTGGTCGTGGATCTGCGGCAGTGGCTTCCCGAGGAGATGACGCTCGAGGTGATCACGGTCCAGGGAACTGCGCGCAGCCTCCACCTGTGGTTCGGACCGGGCTCGCTCAGCAACGTGCCTGGAAAAGGGCCTCGCCTGCTTCCCGCAAGCATTGGCTCTGACTGAACAGCGGCCCTCTCGCTGGGCACGGTCAACTCAATTCGGCTCCCGTGCCCGTGCCCGTTTCGGTGCCCGTTTCCGAATGCTAGGTGGGTGGTGGTTGATCGTTTCCGTCGGGCACGGAAACGAAAACGGAAACGGATACGGGGTGAGTGGTGAAAAACTCCTCGAAAATGCCTTGACAGGCGAGTTTTGCTTGGTTAGAGTCTTGTTCCCCTGTGCCCACAGGGGCTTGTGACAATTGTGAGGAACCGATCATGCGAACCTATGTACCGAAAGAGGGTGAGATTACGCGCGACTGGGTGGTGATGGACGCCGCCGACCAGGTGCTCGGCCGTCTGGCCACCGAGGCCGCACGAATTCTCCGCGGGAAACACAAGCCCGGTTTCACGCCGCACCTCGATACGGGTGATTTCGTGGTCATCATCAACGCCGAGCGCGTCAAGCTCACCGGCGCCAAGCTCGACCAGAAGGTCTATTACCGGCACTCCGGTCGCCCCGGGTCGCTCAAATCCGAGACCGCCCGCGAGCGGCTTGAAAAGTACCCAGAGCGAGTGATCCAGGCTGCGGTGTGGGGCATGCTGCCCAAGAATCGCCTCGGCCGGAAGCTGCTCAAGAAGCTCAAGGTCTATGCGGGGCCGGAGCACCCGCACGAGGCGCAGCAGCCGAAGACCCATACCCTGTGATGTGAGAGGGGGAGTTCGTGGCAGAGATTCAGTATTACGGCACCGGGCGGCGCAAGACGTCGGTCGCCCGCGTTTACCTGCGGCCGGGAAGCGGCAAGATCGAGGTCAACCGACGCGACTTTGACGAGTACTTCCCCAACCAGGTCCTCAAAATGGTGATCAGGCAACCGTTACTCTTGACCGAAACCGCCGACAAGTTCGACATTCTCGTGAATGTCCAGGGCGGCGGCCCGACCGGTCAGGCTGGCGCGATCCGCCACGGAATCTCTCGCGCCTTGCTCGAGTACAACGGCGAGCTGCGTCCGCGGCTCAAGGCCGTCGGTTTCCTGACCCGGGATGCTCGGAAGGTGGAGCGCAAGAAGTACGGCCAGCCCAAGGCCCGGAAGCGCTTCCAGTTCTCCAAGAGGTAAGGGAGTTTTTCGTGGCGAATATTCAGATGAAGGAGCTGCTCGAGGCGGGAGTCCACTTCGGGCACCAGACGAGGCGATGGAACCCGAAGATGAAGCCGTTCATCTTCGGCAAGCGGAACGGCATCCACATTGTCGATCTGCAGAAGACCCTCCATCACTTCGAAGACGCGGCGGGGTTCATCCGCGACCTCGCGGCCAACGGTCGGAACGTGCTCTTTGTCGGCACCAAGAGGCAGGCGCAGGACGCGATTCGCGAAGAGGCCGAGCGTTGCGGCATGTTTTTCATGAATCACCGCTGGTTGGGCGGGACCATGACGAACTTCCGCACGATCCGCAAATCAATAAAGCGCTTCAAGGAGATCGAGGACACGCTCTCCAACGAAGAGTCGCACCTCACCAAGAAGGAACGAATCCGGCTCGAGCGCCAGCGCCGCAAATTGGATCGCGCCTTCGGCGGGATCAAGGACATGGAGGATCTGCCGGACGCTCTGTTCGTGATCGACACCGTGCACGAGCACATCGCGATCAAAGAGGCCAACCGGCTCGGCATCCCGGTGGTTGCGGTGGTCGACACGAACTCGGACCCTGAGGAGGTCGATTTCCCGATCCCCGGCAACGATGATGCGATTCGCGCCATCCGTCTCTTCACGTCGCGGATCGCCGACAACATTCTCGAGGGGCTCAACCTCGCCGACGAGCGTTTCGTCGGTGACGACCAGGGACTCGAGGCCACCGAGGAAACTCCGACCGATGAAGAAGGTGCGGCCGTCGCGGAAGAGGTGGTGGTCGAAGACGAAGTCCAGGCTGAGTCCCAGGACGAGGCCGCGGCCGAAGAGCCGGTCGAGGACCCGAAGGCGGAGGCCGCTGCCGAGGAGGACGTTGAGGCACCGACGGCGGAAGAGGAGGCCCCCGAGGCCGAGGAACCTGCCGCCGACGAGACCGAGGCCGCGGAAGAGTCGGTCGAAGAGGTGGCCCCGAAGAAATAGGTGCGAAACGCGCTGAGTATTCCGCGGGGCCAGGCGCGCACAGTTCCTGGCCCCGACGTGTAGAAAGAGGTAGGAAATGGCAATCACCGCTCAAGCCGTCAAGGAGCTTCGGGACCGGACCGGAGCCGGCATGATGGACTGCAAGAAGGCGCTCACCGAGACCGATGGCGACATCGAAGAGGCGATCAAATTTCTCCGCACCAAGGGGCTCGCGGCCGCGGCCAAAAAGGCCGGGCGCGCAGCGAATGACGGCATGGTGGCGATCACCGGCGACGACGCGAAGATGGCGATCCTCGAGCTCAACTGCGAGACCGAACCGGTTTCCAAGCTCGATGATTTTCGTGAGTTCGGGAATGCCCTGGTTCAGCAGGTCCTCGAGTCGGGAGCACAGTCTGCCGCCGAGCTGAAGGCGCAGCCCTTCACGGGCGATCCGGAACATACGGTCGAACAGACGGTGTCGCTGAAGGTGGCGGTGATCGGAGAGAACATCGTCCTCAACCGCTGTGCGCTCGTCGAAGCGGCCGACGGCAACACGCTCGCGTCCTACGTCCACATGGGTGGCAAGATCGGCGTCGTCGTCGAGGGGGCCGGGGGCGCCACGCCCGAGGCGCTTCACGACGTGGCCCTGCACATTGCCGCCACCGAGCCGCGCTTCGTCAACCGCGACGAGGTGACCGAAGACCTGCTCGAGACGGAGCGTGAGATCGCGCTCAAACAGGCGATGGAAGCCGGCAAGCCCGAAGAGATCGCCAAGAAGATCGTCGAGGGCAAGATGGAGAAGTTCTTCGTTCAGGAGGTGCTGCTCGAGCAGGCCTTTGCCAAGGAGCCTGAGAAGTCCGTCAAGCAGTACCTCGAGGAGAGCGCCGGCGAGGGCGCGACCGTCGTGCGCTTCGTCCGCTACAAGCTCGGCGAGGGGAGCGACGCGTAGCCCATGCCGCAGGCCGACGCCCGCTACCACCGGATCATGATCAAGCTCTCGGGTGAGGCCCTCATGGGCGCTCAACCCTTCGGTATCGACCCGGCAGTGGTGGGCTCCATTGCGGGTGAGATCGCCGCGGTGGCCGAGATCGGAGTCCAGATCGCGGTCGTGGTCGGTGGCGGCAACATCATTCGTGGCGTGTCGGCCCACGAGCAGGGGATCGACCGCATCACCGGCGACTCGATGGGGATGCTGGCGACGGTCATCAACGCCCTCGCCCTTTCGTCGGCGGTCGAACAGCTCGATGTCCAGACCCGTGTCCAGACCGCGATCGAGATGAATGAGGTGGCCGAGCCGTTCATCCGACGCCGTGCGATCAGGCACTTGGAGAAGGGGCGGGTGGTGCTGTTCGCGGGAGGCACGGGCAACCCCTTCTTCACGACCGACTCCGCGGCGGCCCTGCGCGCCAACGAGATCGACGCCGAGGTCCTCATGAAGGCGACCAAGGTCGACGGCGTCTACACCTCCGACCCGGTTGGCAACGACGAAGCCAAGCTGATACCGCGCTTGAGCTATGAGGAAGTGCTGCAGCGCGGATTGAAGGTCATGGATGCGGCGGCGATCGCGCTGTGCATGGAGAGCGAGATCCCGATCCAGATATTCAACATCGGAGAACCCGGTATCATGAAGCAGGTGGCGCTGGGTCAGGACGTCGGCTCCTGGGTCGGCCCCAAGGAGGCGGTATGAACGAGGTGCTCAGGGACGTTGAACAGCGAATGAAGGGCGCGGTGGAGGCCTTTCAGTCCGAGCTTGCCAAGCTGCGGACGGGGCGCGCTTCGTTGGCCCTGGTCGATGGCATCACCGTCGACTACTACGGATCACAGACGCCGCTCAATCAGGTCGCCGCGCTGTCGGTGCCGGATCCGACGACCATTGCGATCGCGCCGTGGGAACCCAAGGTCCTGGCCGAGGTCGAGAAGGCGATCCTTCGCTCCAACCTGGGGCTCACCCCAAACAACGACGGCAAGGTGGTGCGCCTCAACATCCCGGCCCTGACCGAAGAGCGTCGCAAGGAGCTGGCCAAGGTGGCGCACGAGGTCGCGGAGTTCGCGCGCAACGAGGTGCGGCAGGTCCGGCGGGATGGCAACGACAGGATCAAAAAGCTCGAAAAGGACAAGCAGATCTCGGAAGACCAGATGCACGACGGTCAGGATCAAGTGCAGAAGCTGACCGACACCTACATCGAGAAGGTCAACTCGATCCGCAAGAAGAACGAACAGGAGGTGATGGAGGTCTGACCC
>JBFFBV010000154.1:0-6681 GCA_041560205.1 Candidatus Sulfomarinibacter sp. | reverse complement strand
GATCAAGTGCAAACCATCGCTGACCATCACCTGACCCTGCACCCGGCCTCCGTTGGGCCAGGTGAGCTCGAAGCCCAACTGGCGGATCGACGCCGCACTGACCATCAAAAAGGCGTCGTCGGTGTTCGGAAGCGTCCAGCCCAACTCGCGGATCGATCCACCTACTTCAACGCTGGCCCGTCCACCGAGATCCAATTCGTCACCGCCAAGATCGAGGACTATGACCTTGTTCCCACCCGAAGCCACCATCACGGCCTGCTCATTGTCGACCTCGAGCTTCATGGTTTCTCCAGCCTTCTCGACCGGCTCTTGTACCGTGACCTGGGCCGCCGCCAAGTGCGCAAATTCGAGAACGAACAAGACGACGATCATGAATAGAGTCCGATGGCGCATACTGTCCTCCATCTCCGGAGCGGGGGTTGCACAGCCTTCAGCGACTCGAGTGTATCAGGGGCTCGCCCCAGTGAGGGGCCGTGGTCATGATGCGCGAGAGGTAAACAGCTTCAGCCCGGTCGAGGTCTTGATGCCGAAGATCGCCAGAGCGGTGCCGAGCAGCACGTATATCGCGGTTGGCGGGAAGTACCAGGCGGTTGGATCGAGAGTGACCATTGTGATCATCGAGACCTGGCCGACAAACGAAGCAACCACATAGGCGAGCAAACCCTGCCTCACGGCGAGGTAGGTCGACCCTGTCGACACGATCGCCGCGAGGGCCGTCCTCTCGAGCTGTTCGCCATCGCCTCCAGCGATCGCTCCGTAAAAAAACAGAAAGAGGGCAAGCCACATCACCAGCGGAGCCGCCCGATGAAGTGGCCCCAGCATCCATCGCGCGACGACGTACACGAGGAGGAAGCCGAGGTTCACCCCGAGAACGACCACCGGATACCGAAGAACTGCCGCGAGATACGAGGCCATGGAAAGCGGATCTTCGCTGCCGGCAAACGCGGATGCCTGGATGGCGGGCGTGCTGAGTCTGAATAGCCCAAACGACAAAATGAGGACGACGGTCTGTATTTCGAGCACGACGAGACCAATCAACACGTCACGCCCGACCGCAGGATCAGCAACTCGCCCGGCGAGGAGTCGACTCCACGAAATCAGTGCGCTCGGGTGCAGCTTGCGGATGAACGGCTCGATGGCGACATAAAGGAGCCAGCTGACGAGAGCTCGGGTCGCGGCATACGCGACGGATGTGAAGAAACCGCGCACCTCTTCCGTGACGCTGAGTGGATGGTGCGAACCGATCACCGAGCTCGCCAGACACAGAACGAAGACAACAATGGCAAGCCGCAAGGCGCCGCGTCGGTCCCATCGACCGGTTCGTATGTTGAATGCGGCCACCAGAGCGCCCGCGACGAAGAAACCGAATATGACCAGGCTCACCGGATCCGTCGATGGCCGCGATCGTCTGGTCTCCGTTGGCGGGTCGACCCTCACCCATGTCGGCCGATCGTCGACAAAGGTCGCGACGATCTCCCGAGCCTCCGTTTCGCCGCCGGTGTCTTGGATGCTCCATACGAGTGTTGGTGCCCCCGGCATCGGCGAAATCCCTGCCCACTCTCTCATAGAGATTCCCGATGCATCGATCTCCGCGGCTGCAATGATCGAATTCAAGGTTTCTTCCCTGTTCAATTTTGAAGCCGGCCAGATAGAACCTGGCATGACCCGCACTTCGAGCAATGCGCCGCGCGGTCCGAGTCGGACAAGCGCCATCCCGGGCTCACGCAAAGGCGGGTCATCAGGAGTGACGATGTTCCCCACCTGCGTGCCCGGCACCGAACCCCGCCACGGGGCCATGGGATAGGGGCTCAGGCGGTACCAGAAGCGGAGAACCGGACGCTCTTCTGATCGCAATAAGCTCTGTCTTTCTTCATCCGTGGCCGAGGCGAGGCGCGCCACTATTGGCCAGTCCAGGTCGAAGCCCCACGCCGAGTCAGCCTTCTCGATCTCATAGCCGAGGTCTTCCAGCAATGTATCGGCGCGATGAGCTAGGACCTCTGGTGCCAGGATTCCTCCGACCTGTTTGTCGATCGGGCGGAGCCCGCTGAGCCAGGCCCAGAGTCCCAGGCTGACGATCACGATCGCACCCAGCCAAAGCGCCTGTTTTGGAGTCAGAGTGCCCCGCCGGCCCGATGCCGCGACCAACTCCGGCGACGGCGTCTCCCCTGCCTTGAGCATCGCCGCCAGCGGGTCACCGCCCGGCAGCGCCGCCATCACCGCCAATGCGCTCGCCGGCCGCTCCTCCGGTTCCATCGCGAGGCAGTGCATGATCACCCGCTCGACCGCCGGGTCCATCCCGTCGACCAGATCCGACGGGCTCGTTGGTGGGCTTGACGTCGAGTGTGTATCGCGCAGCTCGGCGATCGTCGTCGCATCGTGCGCTCGCTTGCCGGTGAAGAGCTCGTACAGCACCAATCCGAGCGCATAAATGTCGGTGTGATTCGTCGCCTTCTGGCCGCGGAGCTGTTCCGGCGCCATGTAGGCAGGAGTGCCCGCCATTGCGTCGCGGCCATCGACGAGCTCGTCTCCGGCGCTCGCCAACCCGAAGTCGGCGACGCGGGCCCTCCCCCTCCCATCGATCATGACGTTGGCCGGTTTGAGGTCACGGTGGATGACGCCGAGCTCGTGGGCGGCGCCGACCGCTGCGCAGATCTCGCCCGCGAGCTCGATTGCTTTGTCCTTCGGCAATCGCCCGATTCGGCGCAGCAGCGAGGCGAGGTCCTCTCCGTCGATAAACTCCATAGTCAGGAAAGGGCGTCCGTCCGCATCACCGATGTCATAGACGCGGCACACGTTCGGGTGAGCGACCTGCCTCGCGAGCCGAACCTCGTTGCGGAGACGTTCGAGGCGCACAGGGTCTCCAGCCAGCTCGGCCGGCAGGAACTTCAAGGCTACCGAAGTCCCCAGTTCGTGGTCATCGGCGCGATAGACATCGCCCATGCCGCCGCTGCCAAGACGGCCGACGATGCGGAATCGTCCGGCGATCACCTGCCCCGTGGCAAACTCGCCCCCGTCAGATGACGGGCTGTCAGAGGCAGACATCGAAGCTCCCTGCCGCGATTCCACGTTCGAGATCGTGAGTTCTTCGTCCTGCGACGGCGAGCGATCCTTGTTGTCCCGGGGCACGGTGTCAGGGTAGCACTTTCACTCCTTACAGGCGGCGGACGCCCACCACAGCGGCGCCAGATGCAACGCCGCGCGACCCGCAATCTCAAAAGGGCTCTCACTCCGGCCAGGATATCGATGGCATGAGACTCGACGCCAGTTGACGGCATATGGGACTCCCGCACCCGCCCGCGAGACGACACACGAATTCCACGCCGAGGGCGCAGCCACGTGCTACGCTCGCGGCATGCGAACACCATCAACGTCCCTCGAGCCATCCAGCGCCGAGGAGAAAATCTCGAGTCGGCTCTTCTGGCCGGCTCGCCCCTGACAGGCTGAAGGGAGACACCCCGTGGTTTTCCGTTTCTTCGCTGCTCTTACGATTTCGCTCTTCATGATGACCAACCTCGTTCCTTCGGCCCAGGCCTGCACCAACATTCTGGTCAGCAAGGGCGCCTCGGCAGATGGATCGGTCATGATCAGCTACTCGGCTGACTCTGGCGGATCGCTTGCTCACCTCTTCTACCTGCCGGCCGCGGATCACGAGGAGGGGGAGTGGGTCGAGGTCGACACCTGGGAGCGCCACCCCAACCCGACGAAGGTCAGGCAGGTGGCCCACACCTACGCCGTCTACAACCTGATGAACGAGCAACAGCTCACGATCGGCGAGACCACCAACGGAGGGCGCGAAGAGCTGCACAACAACAAGGAGGGACTGCTCTACTCTGAGCTGATCACGCTGGCCCTGCAGCGGTGCAAGACTGCACGCGAGGCGGTGCTCACCATGGCGGCGCTGGCCCAGGAGTACGGCTACCGGGATGAGGGCGAGACCTTCTCCGTGGCCGACCCCAATGAGGTCTGGATGATGGAGATCATCGGCAAAGGGCCCGACATGAAGGGGGCGATCTGGGTCGCCACCCGGGTGCCCGACGGATATATCTCGGCCCACGCCAACATGTGCCGCATCACCACCATCCCGATGGACGATCCAGACAACTGGCTCTATTCACCCGACGTGGTCGATTTCGCCGTCGAGAAGGGATACTACGACCCCGCCTCCGGAAAACCCTTCAGCTACCGCGAGGCCTACCACCCACTCGACCCGGTCGGGATGCGAGTCTGCATGACGCGGGTGTGGTCGATCTACCGCCGCAGCGCTCCGTCCCAAGAGTTTGGAAATGACTACCACCGCGGCGTCGAGGGGTCTGAGGACTACCCCCTGTTCATCAAGCCTGACACGAAGCTGAGCGTGCGCGATGTGATGGAGCTGATGCGCGATCACTTCGAGGGTACGCCCTACGACATGACCAAGGGGCTCGACGCGGGGCCCTTCGCCTGCCCATACCGGTGGCGAGACCTGACCTGGAAGGTCGACGGCGTCACGTACGTCTGGGAGCGGCCGATCTCCACCCAGCAGGCCGGGTTCGTCATGGTCACCCAGAGCCGTGACTGGCTGCCCGATCCAGTCGGTGGCGTCTACTGGTACACCCCCGATGACTGCTTCACCACCCCCTTCACTCCCTTCTACGCCGGTACCGATCGGGTGCCCCAGGCATTCGCGCAGGGAGACATCGGCCGCTTCTCCTGGGATTCAGCGTGGTGGGTTTACAATGTCGTGTCCAACCTGACCTACAACACCTGGTCGCGCATCATCCCGGACGTGACCGCAGCGCGGGAAGAAGTCGAGGACGCGATCTTCGCCATGCTGCCGGCCGTGGAGGAGACCGCGGTCAAGCTCTTCGAGCAGGACCCCGAACTGGCCAAACGGTTCCTCACGACCTACAGCGTGAGCACCGCCGAGGGTACGCTCGAGCGTTGGAAGGAGCTCGGCACCTTCATCCTCACCAAGTTCAACGACGGCTACGTGCGCACGGAGGAGAATGGCACCGAGGGCGTCGAGTACCCTGAGGCCTGGCTACGCCGGGTTCTCGAGGAGAACCCGGACCAGTTCCGGGTGCCCGACTGGGGCCAGGATCCCGAGGAGTAGCGGTCGATTTCACGAGGCGCCAGAACCGACGATCATCGCAGCCTCGCGGGAATGATGTCTGACGCTCACCAAGTCACCCATGCGGAACGCGCCAACGGCACGGGATCCACTGCTCGTTCAATTCGGGGCGGAGGGTGATCGAGTCGACGACAAGCGGCTCGTGCGACCAGAAGGGCGCGCTCTCATTCCGTGACGCCGTTCTCGCCTACACCTGCCGACAACATGGCGGGATCCGGCTAACTTCGACCCCTTGGAGTCGTCCCCTATTCAGAAACCTATGACCAGGAGAGCCCTCCTCCGCATCGTGATTGTCAGCCCGTTAATCCTCTTTCTCTTCGCATTCCTCGTCTGGTTCGTCTACCGCCCGTGGGCGCTCACGTGGGGATCGACGGTCGAGGAGATCTCGCGCCCCATGCCGGGTGACGAGGTCCTCGAGAATCCGACCTTCAACGCGACCCGAAGCGTCACCATCGAGGCGACGCCCGAGGAGATCTGGCCGTGGATCGTCCAAATCGGTTACCGGCGGGCCGGCTTCTACAGCTACGACATCCTCGACAACGACGGCATTCCGAGCGCCGAGCGGATTCACCCCGAATACCAGGGGCTGGAGGTTGGCGACCTCATTCCACTCTCGAAGAGCGCCCACGCGCGGGTGACCGAGCTCGAGCCACCTCGATCGATGGTCCTGGTTTTCGAGGTCGAAGGCACCTGGGCCGACGCCACCTGGGTGTGGGGCCTCTACCCCGAGGACATCTCACGCACACGCCTCGTGACTCGGCTCCGCGCCAACGCCAAGACAGTCCGGTCGCGCGTCTTTTTGGACCTCGGCGAGATCGTCATGATGCGCAGGTGCATGCTCGGCATCAAGCGGCGCGCAGAGGAGCGTGGCGAAGGCAGAGCTCCAAAATGAGCGGGGCTAGAAGAAACTGACGACAGTTGATCTCGATTGAATCCCGGATCCGACCGCAGGTGCTCTTCACGCTCCTTAGCCTGGCTGCCTTTGCTTGCCAAAAGGAATCCCCAACCTTTTCATTTTAGAGCGAAGGGTGTTCGGGTTCACACCGAGAATCTCCCCCGCCCCGCCGAGACCGTGGATCTTGCCATCGGTCATGGCCAAAACCCGTTCAATATGCTGTTTCGTCACCGTGTCGAGGTCGAGAGGATCCTCGGCGGCCACCGTCGCAGACCGACGCCGTTTCCTCGGAAACGCTGTGCCGATGTCATCGAACCTCAGCGGCTCACCGTGGCTGAGGATCATGGCCCGCTCGATCAGGTTCTCGAGCTCACGCACGTTCCCCGGCCAGTGATAGGCCATGAAGTCGTCGATGGCGCCGTGCGCCAGTCGTGGTGTCTCGCCGATCTTCAGCTCTCTGGTCTTTCGCTCGATGAAGTGTTTCACCAGGGCGGGGATGTCGCTCGGTCGGTCCCGGAGCGGTGGTATGGCGATCGGAAAGACATTGATTCGAAACCAGAGATCCTCCCGGAACCGCCCCGCCTCCACCATCGCCTGCAGATCCTTGTTCGTGGCCGCGATGATCCGGATGTCGACCGGAATGCGGTCGGTCCCGCCCACACGCTCGATCTCCCGG
>JBFFBV010000153.1:0-6688 GCA_041560205.1 Candidatus Sulfomarinibacter sp. | reverse complement strand
TCAGCTTCCCCTGCTTGGAGAACCGCTTGTCCTCCAGCCACCTGATCTCCGGTCCCCAGTTGATGTCCGTCGGCTCGTAGACGTCCTCGCGGCCCCCCCCGAACCCGAAGGTCTTCAGGCCCATCGACTCCAGGGCCACGTTGCCCGTGAGGATCATGAGGTCGGCCCAGGACAGGCGGCGGCCGTACTTCTTCTTGACGGGCCAGAGCAGGCGGCGGGCCTTGTCGAGGTTGGCGTTGTCGGGCCAGCTGTTCAGCGGCGCGAAGCGCTGGTTGTCCGACGAGGCGCCACCGCGGCCGTCGCTGATGCGGTAGGTGCCGGCGGCGTGCCACGCCATGCGGATGAACAGCCCCCCGTAGTGACCGTAATCCGCCGGCCACCAGTCCTGCGAGTCGGTCATCAGCCCATAGAGGTCCTTCTTCACGGCCTCCAGGTCGAGGCTCTTGAACTCCTCGGCGTAGTTGAACTCCTCGCCCATAGGATCCCCTGCGGGCGGGTTCTGGTGGAGGACCTTGAGATTGAGTTGGTCCGGCCACCAGTCTCGGTTGGTCATCGGCCTCTTGTGTCGTCCGCCCGCCACCGGGCACTTGCTGGCATCGTCTGACATGTCGTTCCTCCTTACGGTTCGTCGGTTTGATCGTGAGTGAATTCTCGTTCGGTTTTGCCGTCGATTCGCCTCAGCGGTACGCGTACGACAGTACCGGTCTCTGCTGCAGTTCCCGACGGGTGCTGGCTTTGGCCGAGACACTCGGGACAGCGGCCCCAGTAAACCACCTCGGCCTCGTCGACCTCGTAACCCGAGTCGTCGGCGGGGGTCAGGCACGGCGCGGCGCCGACTGCGCAGTCGACATCGACCATCCGGTCGCACGCGCGGCAGATCAGGTGGTGATGGTTGTCGCCAGCCCGGTCCTCGAAGCGCGCCGGCGACCCGGCGGGCTGGATGCGCCGGATGAGGCCCTTGTCGCCCAAAACGGCGAGGGCGTCGTAGACCGCCTGGCGTGAGATGACGCCGATCTCTTCCCGCACGGCCTTGGCGACGTCGTCCGCCGTGCCGTGCGGTCGATCCGACACCGCCGCCAGAACGGCCAGGCGCTGAGCCGTGACCTGAACACCGTGTCGACGGAGCAGATCGGCTGGATCGTCACGCATGGTCGTAGTATCAGTCCAATTTTAGACTCTGTCAAGAATCTTGATGCGATCCAGTTCGGTTGAGAAAAGAAAAGGGAAAAGGTGCCAAAAAGGTGCCAAAAAGGTGCCAGATGGGATGAGAAAAAAGGTGCCAAAAAAAGGTGCCAGATGGGATGAGTAGGCCGGTCTCCTAGGACGGCGTAGCACAATGCTCGCCAGATCTATTGCGGGCTCGAAGCCCAAGAAAAGGAGACCGGCATGGAGTATTGTGGCATCGACCTACACGCTGAGTACAGTCAAATCTGCATTGTCGACGAGGACGGCGAGGTGATGGAGACCTCGCGGGTGCGGACCTCGAAGAAGGCGCTGGAGAGGTTTTTCGGTAGAGACCCGATGCGGGTGGTCATGGAAGCCGGGGGATCGTCCCCTTGGGTGTCCCGTCTGCTCGAATCCCTTGGCCATGCGGTCGTCGTCTGCAGCCCGCGGCGGGTGCGTCTGATCGCGGAAAGCAAACTGAAGAACGACCGGATCGATGCCGAGGTCCTGGCTCGACTGGTCCGGCTCGATCCGGAGTTTCTCAGACCAATCCAGCATCGCAGCGAAGAGGCGCAGCTGCTGCGGGGAAACCTCAAGGTCCGAAGCGCGATGGTGGAGGCCCGCACGAAGTGGATCAACACCATCCGAGGGCTGTTGCGCAGCTTTGGCTACAAGGTGTCTGGGAAGGCGCCGCACACCTTCGTCGATCGGGTCGACAAGATGGAGCTGCCCAAAGAGCTCAGGGAAGTGATCGAGCCACTGCTCGAGCAGCTCGATCTGCTCACCGGCGAGATTCAGCGTCGGAATGAGCATTTGGAGGAGATGGTCAAGGACCTGCCGGAGGTCGGTCATCTGCGCGAGATCCCGGGGGTCGGTCCGGTCGTCGCGACGTACTTCGTGCTGACCATCGATAACCCACATCGATTCAGAAACAGCCGAGACGTCGCCTCGTTCTTCGGACTGCGCCCTTCGATGCGGGAGTCTGCTTCAACGAAGCACTTCGGACGGATTACCAAAGAAGGTGACCCGGAGATGCGGCGATTACTGGTCCAGGCGGCACACGCCTGTCTTCTCACCAAGGCCGATTCGGAGCTCAAACGCTGGGCTTTAGCACTTGCTGAACGTAAAGGAAAGGGCAAGGCCGTGGTCGCCCTCGCCCGAAAGCTCGCCGTCCTGATGCACCACTTATGGGTCACCGGCGAGGTGTACCAAGCGCTTCCGAACAAGCAAACAACTCAGGCAGCGTGATCACAAGGACAACAAAATGGCGTGTGTGATCTTGGATGATCCCTACGACGAGATTCGGGCGACTCCGGTAGTGCCTTGGAAGAGCCCTCGGCCCACAGCTGAGAGCCGGCAGTCCGTGTGCCAGATGGGAGCGCCCACCCTTGTCGGACCCCACCATGCACCGGTCGACTCGTGCCTCGACCATCAGAGTGCGGATAGAAGCGAGACGGGCCGATCATCCAGATCGCTGCCGATACACGCAAGGAGGCATGCCAACGACTGATCCCTACTTGACGACGCCGGCCTACTCATAGAAGGCACCTTCATGTCGACCCACAGAGGTCCTTCGCTCGACGCGATGATCCGATTGAATATTCATGCTCCGGCCGTCAGTGGCGATTCATGAGTACGCCGTAGCCATCGACGTGATCGGCGATGCCGTGCTCGCGCAGCGCCAGCCAGTAGGTTGCGGTATTGACCGCGATAACCGGCTTGGCATGGTGCGCTTCCAGATCCTCCACGAAGCCGGCGCACGCCAAGGCGGTGCCAACCTGCACTAGCGCCTCGACCTCGGGCGTATCGACACGCGCGAATGCGTCGCGAACGTCCGCCTCGCTGATTCGCGCGGTGTAAACACGGCCTTTATGCGCGCTGGAGAACCCCCCCCAACCACGCAGAAACCGCGGGCCGCAAAGTACGCCTCGACGTTGCGGTTTGCCTCCGGCAGGAAGGGCGTGACAAGCCCGATCCGCTGCACACCGAGCCCTTTCATCGCCTCGGACACCGCTTCAGATGCCAATGTTACCGGAAGGCCGACTATGTCTTCGACGAAGCTACGTAGCTGTGACGCCGCGGTGATGCCGAATGTAGGCGATCAGACGGCTGAAGTAGGCGGGATTCTCTACTATCCGGGTCTTGTACCGACTCTGCCACCGCGGGCCGCTCGAACCCTGGCGGCGGATGTAGCCCTGCCCGAACCGCGCCTTCACGTACCCCTTCGTCTGCGACGGCGGAACCGGACCGCTGCGCGCGGCCAGGTGGTAGTGGTTCGACATCAGCGTCCAGGCGTCGATCCTCAGCCCGTCTCGATCCCTCGCCTTGCGCAGGATCTCGATGAACTCGACGGCTTCTTCAGGCTCCGAAAACAGCTCCGCACCCCGCGCGAAACGGTTGTTCACATGGTAGATCCCACGCTCAACAATCACCCTCGGTCGCCTCGGCATCCCGTCCCCACGGCCATCATCCCAGCAAGATCGTTACATCGTTGGGCCCGGCACTTATCACCCGACGCCGCCTGGGCAGCGCTCCCCCCCTGCTGAGGAGCAACCCATGATGAAAAAGTCAATAAAGTTTCTCCGGGCACCTATGCTGAGGGGGGGGGCTGAGTAGCTTCGAGTCGTCCCGGCACAGCAAACCTGCACATGAGAACTTGGAACACTTTTATGGTGCGCATGTGGGTGAAGCACTAACGCTGTCCAGAAAACCTCATGCCTGTCCCCCAACCCCCGCCTCGTCTATACTCTCCTCGTGGCTGAGACTTTGACTCAAATCGGGCCCTATGCCATAGAGTCCGAGATCGGGCGAGGCGGTATGGGCATCGTCTACAAGGCGATCGACAGCCGGCTCGATCGCGCGGTTGCGATCAAGGCGCTGCCGGAGGACTTCGCCGACGACGCCGAGCGACTGGCCCGTCTCGACCGCGAGGCGAAGACCCTGGCGTCGCTCAACCACCCCAACGTCGCAGGCATCCACGGCGTCGAGGAGCTCGAGGGGCAGCGCTACCTCGTGCTTGAGTACGTCGCGGGTGAAACCCTCGAGGAGCGGCTGAGGCGCGCACCGATGGGCACCCACGAGGCGCTCGACATCTGCGCCCAGATCGCCGGTGGCCTCGAGGCGGCGCATGAGGCCGGCGTCGTCCACCGCGACCTCAAGCCTGCCAACGTCAAGGTCACCGGCGACGGCCTCGTGAAGATTCTCGACTTCGGCCTCGCGCGCTACGACCTCGGCCATGGCTTGTCGTCGTCGGACAGGAACGCGCAGACCCTCACGCTGCCGAGCGGCCCAGAGACGGCGACTGGCGCGATCGTCGGTACGGTGCACTACATGAGCCCCGAGCAGGCGCGCGGCAAGCGCGTCGACCGGCGGACCGACATCTGGTCGCTCGCGGTGATCCTCTACGAGTGTCTCACTGGACTCAACCCGTTCGCGCGCGACAACGCGGGTGATTCGATCGCGGCCATCCTCACGGTCGAGCCGAATCTCGAAGTTCTGCCGGGTTCCCTCCCGCACCTGGTGCGGGAGACCCTCAGACGATGCCTGCGGAAGGACCCACGAAAGCGCCTGCGAGACTCGCGCGACGTCCGGCTGATCCTCGAAGACGAAGACGACGAGGGGCCCCCCCACGACTCCGCGGTGGCGACGACAGCAACCATTACCGAGGGCCGGCTGCGCGTCACCGACGAGATGTGCCGTGCCCTCGACCGGGACGGTTTCGACGCCACCCTACTCGGCTGGGAAATGCGCTGGGCGGACAACAACCGCGATTCTGACGTGCTGGTCTTCTGGATCCCGTCGATCGGGGGCGACCACACCACCAGCGCGTGGCGCGACCTGATCGCCGCCGCGCCCTACAGGATGGTCATCGTGTGCCCGTTGGGCATGGAGCCCGGGGTGGCCAACCGGCCGGTGGTGTCACTCGACAACCAGTTTGTCTTGATGCGGTCGCTGGCGGCGCACCTCCGGAGCGAGTTGCGGCCGAGGCGCACGGCGATTACCGGCTTCTCCTGCGGCAGCATCATGGCGCTACAGTGCGCCGCGGGCGACACCAGCGGCGAGCTCTTTGATGGCGTGCTCGCGATCGACCCGGACCTGCAGGAGAGCGACTGCTTCGTGACCCGCCTGTTCGCTAGCCTCGACGCTTCGAGCCCCGAGAAGGTCATCCAGGCGCTGCACCAGTTAAGCGGCTCGTGCGTCACCATGCACGAATGGCTGGTGCTACACCAGCACATGATCGAGTGCGTCGACAAGGTCAAGGCCGACTTCTCGCCGCTCGTCCGGCAGGGACGAGATCTCTCTGAGCCGTTCGAAGGCGTCCACACAGGCGTCGCGTCACCGTTTGTGGGCTTCCTGCGCAACGCGATCGAGCGTGTCCGCGCGGTACGGTGCGTCTTTCACGACAGTGCCGAGAACCGGCGGATGGTCGGCGAGATCCGCATGGCGCACCTCGACGACCAGTGCCTTGGGCCGAGGTTCACCGACGACACCCTGATGTTCATCCCGATGACCGACCACATCGGCATGATGGGCAACGACCGCCTGCTCGAATACCTCGACCTGATCGTTGACGCGGTGTAGAGTGAGGAGTTGTCGCGGTGCAGTAGATGTTTAGGTTCAGGGTTTAGTTGAGGTGCCAGACCCAACAACTTGTGCAGAACGCGATAGCGTAGCTTCGACGAGTGACGAGTGCCAGGTGTCACAAAGTTCACGAAGCTCGACGAGTGCCAGGTGTCACAAAGTTCACGAAGCTCTGCCGTCGGATTCTCCCGCTGTCGGGAGGACGTCGGCATCGGGCCATTCGTGTGCGAATCTGACCACCAACTGATCCAGGGCACATCGGAAATCAGAATTCAGCTGCTGCAATAGTAGACCGTCTGATACCCAACGACTTACGGAACCTGACGCTTTGTCGAGCACCCGTGCAGTCTCCTTAGTGGGGTACCCCAATCGAGAAACGGCGAAGGTCGCAAACATACAGCGATACCTGGACAATAGGTTCACTCTGCTGCACCCCGCGAGATCACCGCTGGAGAGGCCAACCGCGTCCTCAAACAACTGCAGCACGGCTTCCAGTCTTGGTCTGTGGTGCCTGTCAGGAGGCAGGGGCCGATCCAAGTAGTCCACTGATTCTTCAGGTGCATCATTTCTGGGCATCGTCTCGTGGTTGTCTTCTACCGTTCGCCACCACGGCAGGTCCCGAACTCCAGCCGACAACCATCGAGCTTCTGCAACCACCCGGACCTGCTGTTGATAGACCGATCGGGCGGTTTTCAAGTCGACATCGAAGTTCAACAAGGCCGTTTCGACATCACATAGCCTGGGGTCGGAGACACCAAGTAACTCCGTGTGACCGGAGAATGGATAGTGCGCTGGATCCAACACCATCCCGGCAGCTACTGGGTTCAAGTGCACGTAGGCGAAAAGGTAGTCAAGGTGACGCTGTTCCTGGACAATCCGGGCCTTGTAGCGGCTTTGCCACAGGCGACCCATGTACCGGTGTCTTCGGTTGAAGTCTTTCGCC
>JBFFBV010000152.1:0-6718 GCA_041560205.1 Candidatus Sulfomarinibacter sp. | reverse complement strand
GCATCGAACGAGGACGGCTCACCCGCCCACGCTCCACTCGCGGCCAGGGACACGACCATGACTAAAAGAATTTTCTTACTCATCAGATCCTCCTTGTGGGTTGTTGTTCTGCGCTGCGAAGAGCGCGGTGTGACGGAGACCGAATGATCTCCAGATGAAGTAGATCGCCGGATAAACCAGCAGCTCGCCAAAGAACGAGGTGACGATGCCGCCGACCATCGGCGCGGCGATCCGACGCATGACGTCGGCGCCGGTCCCGGTAGCCCACAGGATGGGCAGCAGGGCGATGAAGGTGGTGGCCACGGTCATGGCCTTTGGCCGGATGCGTTGGACGGCGCCGTGGTCGACGGCTTCGGCCAGCTCGGTCCAGGTCGTCATCTTGCCCTGGCTCTTCCACCGTTCGTAGGCGATGTCGAGGTAAAGCAGCATTACCACCCCGGTCTCGGCGTCGAGACCAGCCAGGGCGATGAGCCCCACCCACACCGCGATCGACCAGTTGTAGCCCAGAAAGTACATCAGCCAGATGGCGCCGACCGCCGAGAACGGGACTGCGAGCAGCACGATCGCGGTCTTGGTCAGAGAGCCGGTGTTGAAGTAGAGGATCAAGAAGACCAGCAGGAGAGTTATGGGGACGATCAAAAGCAGCCGCGCTCTGGCGCGCTGCATGTACTCGTACTGTCCGGACCAGAAAATCGTGTATCCGGGCGGCAGCTCGATCTTTTCCGCAACCTCCTGCCGCGCCCGTTTTACCCACGTGCCGACGTCGATGCCGCGAAGATCGACGTAGACCCAGGCATTCGGGCGAGCGTTTTCCGATTTGATGGCCGGCGGTCCCTGGTGGATGCGAATTGTCGCGAGCTGGGAGAGCGGCAGCTGCGCTCCGCCGGGGGCGACGACGAGGGTTTCGGCCAATGCCTGGACGTTGTCCCGCAGCTCCCGGGGATAGCGGATGTTGATTGGGTAGCGCTCGAGCCCCTCCACCGTCCAGCTCACGTTCATGCCGCCGATCGCCGACATGATCACGTCCTGCACGTCGCCAACCGTGATCCCGTAACGCGCGGCGGCTTCGCGGTCGATGTCGAAATCGAGGTAGGAGCCGCCCATCACCCGTTCGGCGTAAGCCGAAAGGGTGCCTTCGAGTGGTTTGACCAGCGCTTCGACCTCTTTTCCGATGCGTTCGAGCTCGGAAAGATCCGGACCTCCGATCTTGATCCCGACCGGAGTCTTGATACCGGTCGACAGCATGTCGATGCGGGTCTTGATCGGCATCGTCCAGGCGTTGGTCAGACCGGGGAACTGAATCGCCCGGTCGAGCTCCTCGATGAGCTTCTCCTTGGTCATGCCCGGCCGCCACTCGGACGGGTCCTTGAGCACGATGGTGGTCTCGATCATCGACAGCGGTGCCGGATCGGTAGCGGTCTCGGCACGGCCGATCTTGCCCAGAACCGACTCCACCTCCGGGAAGGAAGCAATGATCTTGTCGGTTTGCTGGAGCAGCTCCTTGGCCTTGGTGATCGAGATGCCCGGAAAGGTCGTGGGCATGTAGAGCAGGTCGCCCTCCCACAGCGGCGGCATGAACTCCGAACCGATGTGCTGCATCGGGAACCACACCGATGCCACGGCGCCGATCGCAAGCACCACTACCAGCCAACGCCACTTCAAGGTCACGTTGAGCAACGGCGTGTAGATGGCGCGAAGGAGGCGAGACACCGGGTGCTTCTTCTCCGAGTGAATCTTGCCGCGAACGAACCAGAACATGAGAACTGGAATGACCGTGATGGCAACGATCGATGCCATCGCCATCGCGTAGGTCTTTGTAAAGGCGAGCGGTCTGAAGAGACGTCCTTCTTGCGCCTGCAGGGTGAAAACCGGCATGAAAGAAACGGTGATCAGGAGCAGGCTGAAAAAGAGCGTCGGTCCGACCTCCTGCGCCGACCGCAGGATGATCTCGAAGTGGCTCCGTTGGCCGCGCCATTCCTCGTAATGCTTGTGGGCGTTCTCGACCATGATCACGGCCGCGTCCACCAGCACACCGACGGAAATCGCGATGCCTCCCAACGACATGATGTTGGCGCCCAGGCCCTGGACCCTCATGACGATGAATGCAAGCAGAATCGAAATCGGGATCGAAACGATCGCCACGAAGGCCGATCGGAAGTGAAAGAGGAAGATGATGCAGACCAGGGCGACGATGATCGATTCCTCGATCAGGGTGTCGGTCAAGGTCTCGATCGACTCGTGAATCAGATCGGTGCGGTCGTAGGCGACCGAGATCTCGACGTCATCGGGCAGCCCGGCTTCGAGCTCGGCCAGCCGTTCTTTGATTCGTGCGATGGTCGACAGGGTATCGGCGCCCGAACGCACCACCACGATCCCACCGACAGTTTCCCCCTCGCCATTCCAGTCGGCGAGACCCCGACGGATTTCCGGGCCGATGGTGATGTTGGCGACGTCGGAAAGAAATAGAGGTGTTCCTCCGCGGCCGGCTCCGAGGGGTATTTTTTCGAGGTCGCGGATGTCTTTGACATAACCGAGACCGCGCACCATGTACTCGCGCTCGCCCATCTCGACCAGACGGCCGCCGACGTCAGCGTTCGAGCGTTGGATGGCCTTCTTGATCGCAGTCAGCGAGACATCGTAGGCGCGCAGTCGGACCGGGTCGACCTCGACCTGGTACTGGCGGACGAATCCGCCGAGTGAGGCGACCTCGGATACGCCTTCCACTGACATCAGGCCGTACTTGAGGTACCAGTCCTGATACGAGCGCAGGTCTGCCAATGATCGCTGCGGGGAGTTGAGAACGTACATGAAGGCCCAGCCGACACCGGTAGCGTCAGGCCCGAGCTGTGGCGTCACGCCGTCGGGCAGCTGGCCGGCCAGACCGTTGAGATACTCGAGAACCCGCGACCGCGCCCAATACAGGTCCGTGCCGTCCTCGAAGATCACGTAGACAAAGCTGAAACCGAAGAAGGAGTAACCCCGCACGACCTTGGCAAAGGGCACCGACAGCATCTTCGACGACACCGGGTAGGTAATCTGGTCCTCAACCACTTGCGGCGCCTGACCCGGGTACTCGGTGTAGATGATGACCTGGACGTCCGAAAGGTCCGGGATGGCATCGAGGCGAGTGGTTCGCATCGCCCAGACGCCACCGAGTATGGCGAAGATCATGCCGACGATCACAATGAATTGGTTCTTGAGGGACCACTCGATGATCTTGCTCAGCATCGGGCACCTCCCGTGCAAGGAGCCCTTCTGTCATCCTGAGCGAGGCCCCCCGAGGGCCGAGTCGAAGGATCCCCTGACTTCCCCGGAGAGTGTTGTGCCCGGGACAATCTCTGGATTTGGGGGATCCCTCGACTACGGCGTCGCTTCGCTCCACCTCCGCTCGGGATGACAAAAACAGAAGCTCGCTCGGGATGACAGGAAGGCGATTTCACGATCCACCCCCACCACGCTTGGCGGCGATCATCTTCTGGATTGCCTCGCGGAGATTCGACTCGGAGTCGATCAGGAACTGGGCCGAGGTCACGACCTCGTCGCCGTCCGATAGCCCCTCGAGCACCTGAATGAAACCGTCGCCCCTTGGTCCGAGCACCACCTCGCGCGGTGCGAATCGACCGTCACCAATCGCTACGACTACGACATCCCTTTCGCCGGTTCGGATGACGGACTCGGCCGGTACCGTGATGACATCGGTGGCGGCCACCGGTTCGAAGATCACCGTGGCGAACATCCCGACCCGCAAGCGACGGTCGCGGTTGGGAACGTCGAGAGTGAGTTGGATGGTTCGGGTCGTCTCCGAAACCTCGGGTTCGATATAGCGCACGCGCCCCCGATAGGTGACGCCGGGGAAATAGCTCAAGGTGACGGTGGCCGAGCTGCCGGCATCGAGCCACGACAACTGCTCATCAAACACCTCGACCGTCAGCCAGAGGTTGGAGAGATCCGCGATGTGGAGGAGCTCCATGCCGGGTTTGGTGGCCATGCCTTCCAGCCCCGGCATCCGCTTCATGATGACGCCACTCGCCGGCGCTGCCACCTGCAGAGTGCGGAAGACCTCACCGGTCTCCTCGAGCTGCCGAATCTGTTCGGCGCTGACGTCCCAGTACTGGAGACGCTGGCGAGCCGCCTCGAGGAGGGCCTCGGCCCGCTTCCGTGCATCCTCAGGAGCCGATGAGAGGTTGCTGGCATATCGCACCGCCGCCAAAAGCTCCTGTTCGGTCTGTACGAGTTCCGGCGCGTAGATCTCAAAGAGCGGCTGGCCTTTTTGGACCGGCTGGCCGATGTAGTTGACATAGGTTTTCTCGATGAATCCCGGATACTTTGTGGTCACTGAGACCATCCGCTCCTGGTCGTAGCCGAGGTAGCCGACCGTCCGGATCTCGTGGGCGATATCGCGGCGCTGGACTCGCTGCGTTACCACGTTCATTTTTTGTTGGACCGAGGGATCGATCGTCACAACGGCACCCTGGGCAGCAACGGACTCCGCCTCTTCGGCGAAGACCGGCACATAATCCATGCCCATTTCGTCTTTGCGAGGCTCCGGGGAGGTGATGCTTGGGTCCATGGGGTTGCGATAAAAGAGGATTTCGCGGTCGCCTCCCTCCGGACCGCTCTCAGCCTTCGTTGGGACCAGATCCATCCCGCAGATCGGACATGTCCCTGGTTCCTCCTCGAGGATGTCCGGGTGCATCGGGCACGTGAACAGCCCGTCTCCATGCCCGGCGTGTTCCGCAGCATCGTCGCTGGAGTCATCCATGCGCAACGGTGTCAGGTCCATGTGGCAGATCGGACAGATTCCCGGTTCCTCCTGGATCACCTCCGGATGCATCCCGCATGTCCACAATCCGTCTCCATGCCCGTCTCCATCTCCGTGCCCGACGTCCTGACCTCGAGACAACCCAAGCCAGTTGTCCACCGGACTCACACCGAACGGATCCACCACCAACATCAACATCACCAGCGCCCCCGCGAGTGCCCACAAAACCGCCCTTGTGGCCGCACTTCCCCCCTGCCTCCCGGCTCCCCTGCTTTCCTGCGGGACGAAATGATTTTTCAATTCGTTTTTCATTGGCTTACCTCTCCGTGGACATTGGTCAGTGGTCCCGCAATCACTCCTTCGAGCTGCGCGTAGGCAACATCGAGATCAGAGCGAACCCGTTCAGCAGCGATACGAACCTGGAGCAGCACCCGCTCAGCATCGAGCAGATCGAGGGCATTTGCCGTGCCCGCTGCGTAGGCTGACTCCGCTGATCGCAGGGACTGTCCCGCCTGGACAATCAGAACTTCGTCGTAGAGCGACATCTGCTCCTCGAGCAGAGGAATCCGGTGGACGAGGTCGCCAAGCTCACCATCAATGACGGCGGTGACCTCCCGGCGGCCCTCCTCGGCGGCAAGACGGTTCTGTACCCCCTCCTCGACCCCGGCCTCGAGACTCGAACGCCAAAGAGGCACGGTGATGCCACCGGTCAGACCGAGGATGTCCTGGCCGTTGTCCTCGGGCGGGTTGAGCCGACCCGCCTCGTCGTTTCTTGGGCTCACGAATCCGTAGTTGAGTCCAACCACGACCTTTGGGCTGTACGCCTTCTTAGTGCTTTCCACCCGTGAGGTGGCCGCTTCGACTCTGGCATCGGCCGCCGCGATCTCCGGTCGATCCCCGAGAGCTCGTCGCTGGAGGTTCTCGAGATCGAGCACCATCCTCGGGCGGGGGCCGGATGGGTTCACCACCACCGGAGTCGCCTGTGGACGGTCGCGGAGCGCGTTGAGCCGCGCCACCACCGTCGCGCGCCGGGCCGCGAGATTCAGCAGTCGGGTTTCGGTCCGGGTGATCTCGGCTTGGATCTTGATCACCGCCTGGTCGAGGCCCACGCCGGATGCGTAGCGAGCCAGTGCCAGCTCCGCGTAATGCTCGAGGGTTGCCCGGTCCTCATTCACTATCCGGCTCTCGACCTCGAGGAACTGGAGCTCGTGATAGTCGGTCCGCGCCTCCGTCAGGATCTCGACCCTGGCCGCTTCGAGCTTCGCCCGGCTGGCGACGGCGTCCCACAGGGTGGCCTGTTCGTCGACCTTCAAGGTCCCAAACCAGGGAAACTGCTGGGTCAGATTGACGGCGGCTCGCTGCGGGCCGACCCTCGTCTCCGGCGACATCACGAACCAGGTCAGGGTCGCCGTAGGATCAGGCAGGGCCTTCACCTGCGGCGAGCGCTGTTCGACGGCCGCCGATTCCGCTGCCATCCGAGCCAGGCGCGGGTTTCGTTCGAGAACCTCGTCGAGCAGCAGTCGAAGCTTGACATCGGTCACCGAAGCAACGATGCCGTCAGCCGCTGTCGATCTTTCAGCCTCTTCAGAATCCGTGAATCCGGGGCTCGCTGCCGACAAGAGGCAGGCCGCGATCAGCGCGACGCCGAATTTCCTTTGAAAAAACAACCGTTCCATTTCCAGTCCCCTCGTTGAGGGAAGAAGGCACACTTCTCCCCGGTGCAATGTGCGTCAGCAAATTGCCGGGACTAGGTCAGGAATGCACAGTCGATGAGGTAGGCGGGCGGGGCCGGCGGTGGGGCTTCCGGACGGGTGAAGTCAGAGAATGCCACCGCGAACGGAGTGGTCGGATTGATCGTGTGCTGGGTCGTTGTCGCCGTGGATACTATCTCATCCGTGGTTGGAGACGTGGCGGCCAAGGCCGGCGGCGCCTCGCGACCGCATTCACAGTTCGAAG
>JBFFBV010000151.1:0-6947 GCA_041560205.1 Candidatus Sulfomarinibacter sp. | reverse complement strand
GCTCGGCGCGACACTCAAAATGGAGTGCCACAACGCAACAATGCGGAACGTGGCACCCTTAGGTGTTCCCGGTGTATAGTCCCGCCCAATGGACAGCTTCGGCATCTGGTCCCTCCTCCCACCCGTGGCGGCACTCGGGCTCGCGCTGTGGAAGAAGCAGATCTACCCGGCCCTCCTCCTGGGTGTGTGGATCGGATGGCTGGTGGCGGATGGCTGGAACCCGATCGCGGCGACGGGCTCCACGGTCACGTCGATCGTGGGCGTTTTCCTGGACGCGGGCAACACCCGGATCCTCCTCTACAGCCTGCTCGTCGGCTCCGTCCTGACCCTGATCAGCGCCACAGGGGGCGTCGAAGGTTTCGTCGCGCGGGTCTCGGAACGGCGCCTGGTCACCAACCGCCGCCAGGCGCAGATGGTGCCGTTTTTTCTCGGCGTGCTGATCACGGTGGAGAGCTCGATCACCGCGCTCGTCGCCGGGACCGTGGGACGGCCCCTCACCGACGCGTACCGGGTAAGCCGAGAGAAGCTCGCGTATATCTGCGATTCCACGTCGGCGCCGGTCTGCATCCTGGTGCCTTTCAACGGCTGGGGCGCGGTCGTGATCGGGCTGCTCGCGGTCCAGGAGGTCGGCAACCCGGTGGCCGTCCTGCTGGCGAGCATCCGCTGGAATTTTTACCCGATGCTCGCCATCGCGATCGTCCTGGTGACGATTCTGGCCGGGTGGGAGATGGGCCCGATGCGCAAGGCGGAACGTCGCGCCCGCGAGGAGGGCAAGCTCCTGGCCGACGGCGCCCATCCGATGGTCTCCGAGGAGGTGCTGGGGACCGCACCGGATCCCGGCATCACGCCACGAGCCATCTATCTGGTCCTCCCCGTCGTGACGATGGTGGGGGCGATCGTGGCCGGTATCCTCATCACGGGCAGGAGAGGGAGCTCACCGGACGCCGGGCTGTGGGAGATGATCGAGGCCAGCTCCGGCTCGATCGCCGTGCTCTGGGCGGTCCTTGCGAGCCTCGCGGTTCTGGCAGCGATCGCTCTCGGTCCCTGCCGCATGTCGGGGCGGGTCTTCATGGACCTCGTCTTCAAGGGGATGGGAGGCATGATCCCCGTGGTCACCCTCCTGGTGCTCGCCTTCGCCCTCGGCAGCGTCGTGCGGGAGCTCGGAACCGGCGCCTATGTCGCCGAGATCATCGGCGGCGCCGCCAGCACCAAGATTGCGGTGGCCGGTTCGTTCGTCCTCGCCTCCTTCATGGCCTTCGCGACCGGCACGTCCTGGGGGACCTTTGCGTTGATGGTGCCCATCGCGGTGCCGCTGGCGGCAGCCCTGGGCGGTTCGCTCCCGCTCTTTCTGGCCGCGGTCCTGGGCGGCGGCGTCTTCGGCGACCACTGCTCGCCGATCTCGGACACCACCATCATCTCTTCGATGGCCTCGGCCTCAGATCACATGGACCACGTGCGGACGCAGATTCCGTATGCGCTTCTCGGCGGCGGGATCGCGATGGTGATCTACCTGATCGTGAGCTGATAGGGTGCCACGTTCCGCATTGTTGCATTGCGTTGTATTTCGATGGCAGACCGTGGCGATTGGCGCAATGCAACAATGCGGAACGTGGCACCCTGTGGGTTAGAGCAACCTGCCGAGCTGCTCGAGAATCTTGGCCTCGATCGGATAGAGCGTGCTCTCGCCCTCGATCTCCGGGCTCGGGTCGAATGCCGTGCCGGTGAGCGCGAAGATCACGCCGTCGCCCGACTCGGGGTGGACCCAGACCCCCGCGAGGAGGCCGGAGGCCTCGCCGAAGTGCCCGTACCACCGCCGGTCGTCACCGGCAAAGAGCCGGTCCCCAGGCGTCTCGCTGGTGATGATCCGAGGCCCCGTTGCCCACGCGTTCAGGGTGCCGTCGTAGTCTCCATGATTGTCGGCCTCCGGGTCGTAGCGCCAGACCTCGCGGCGGAGCTCTGCCATGCTTTCGGGTGACAGGAGCCGCAGGTCGCCGACACTGCCGTCACCGAGGAAAAGGGTGGCCAGGGTCTCGAGCCCGCGGAGGGACATCCTCGCGCCGCCCTGCGGACTGAACTGGGCGCCGTTCGTCCCGGGCGTGTACTCCGCGTTCTCCGGCAACGCGGTCGGAATACCGCGGCTCAGATCGTCGACCTGGGCCACCCACGGGCCTTCGGGCTGCCAGCCCTTTTCCCGATCGCGTTTTCGGTAAAGCGTTGCGAGGCTTGACTGCTCGGATGCGGAGAGCGAGGCGACGTTGAATCCTCCCGGCAGACCCAGAGGCTCGAAGAACCGCTGCTGCATCAGCTCGTCGAAACGCATGCCGGTCACCTTCTCGAGGATGGTGCCTACGACTCCGTAGTTGAGATTGCAGTACTCGAAAAAGACACCGGGGCCGCGATCACGGCTTTCCTCAGCGATCTGGAAGCGCTCCCCGAAGTCTGGGTCGGCGGGGTCGAAGGCCTCCTGGAGGTCGCGGGGATAACGGATGATGTATGACTCGCCGGCGTCGCGGATCGAGGAGACGTGGGCGAGGAGATGGCGCAGCGTGATCGCGCGATCGGGATAGTGCGGGTTGCGGAGCTTCCACCCCAGATACTCCGAGACATCGCGATCGAGCTCGAGCTCGCTTTCCTCGACGAGCTGCAGGACGACGACCGCGGAGAGTGTCTTCGAGATCGAGGCGATCCGCATGAGATTGTCGGATCTCAGCTCGCGATCGTTCGCACCCTCGGGATCGATGTGTGCCCTTCCAAACGTCGCCTCGAAAGTCACCTCACCCCCGCGGAGGACAGCAACCGCGAGGCCCGAGAGCTCCCGTGTCGGATCGCCACCGCCGTCGGCGAGGCTCGCGAGCTCGCCGCGGACTTCGTCTTCAACGCTCATCGAAGAATCCTGATCTGTCGCACGATCGCCGCCGCAGGCGGTGATCGAGAGCACCAACATCATAACGAGCGGCCCAATGTGGAGAGCTTGCATGCCGCGTACTATCGCATATTCATGGCTCGAGGCTGAGGGCCCATGGCAGGTGGAGTAGACTTGCCGCCGAGGCTTGTGATGGTGAGACGACTCCTGGTCCTGCTGTGCTTGGTGCCGCTCGTGGTTCTCGTCGGCTGCGCCCACGGGCTCAAGGTGCAGGACCGGCCGATCCAGTTTTCCCCCGAACGCATCGACGCGACCAAGGTCTATATTTCCGAGCATTACGGCCTGCACCCCGAGGACATCACCATCGAGCCACGCATCATCGTCCTCCACTGGACGGCGATCGAGGGGCTCGAGAAGAGCTTTGCCGCCTTCGACCCCGAGGAGCTCGGCGGCTCGCGGCCGGACCTCGCCGGCGCCGGCCAGGTGAACATCTCGATCCAATTCCTGGTCGACCAGAACGGCACGGTCTACCGCCTCATGCCGGAAACCTGGATGGCGCGGCATTGCATCGGCCTCAACTACTCGGCGATCGGGGTCGAAAACGTGGGCGGCGGGAATAGCGTCGACAACCTCACCGACGCGCAGATCGAGGCCAACATCCGGCTGGTGCGCTATCTCGTCAAGAAATACCCGACGATCCGCTATCTCATCGGCCACATGGAGTACCGGCGCTTCGAGGGCCACCCGCTGTGGCTGGAACTGGACCCGGGCTACAGGACCGAAAAGGTCGATCCCGGGGACCGTTTCATGAGTGCCGTTCGCGCGGGCGTGGCGGATCTCGCCCTCGAGGGTCCTCCCTGACAACAGGGGAGTGAAATCGGATCCTCGGGTGAGCGCCTGCCGCGTCGATGACGCTGGTGCCACGTCTCACATTGTCTGCCTCCCGGCGCTGCCGCATCGGTGGCATAGGGTCAGACAATGTGAGGGGTGGCACCTCGCACACCAGAGCGAGATGCGCGGCTATTCTTCCGCCTCAAGCTCAAACGGGATGTCCGCGCGGCTCTCCTCGAGATCGATGATCAGCCGCCATCGCCCGGGCTGAATGCCGTTCGGGACGGCGAAGACCATTGGACCCGAGCACTCCTCGAAGTTGCTGACGTAGAGCTCGTCGACCCCGAAGCCTCGACCGGGAGTCGCGAGGAACCAGCGCGTACACCGCCGGATGGTGCCACGATAGGCGCGAAACGGAGGCGCGCTCTCGACGGCCCGGCGAATCCTGGTCTGGATTCGACCATAGACCTCCCGGAACTCCTTTTGGCTCATCATCGGCAGGCGTCTTCCATCGGGCGTGATCAGGGTGAACGCGGACCGATCGATGGTGACGATGCCGGAGCGGGTCGAACCGACGATGTGAACGACGAGAACCATCCACGGCTCTCCGATGTCGCGTTGGGCCTGATAGAAGCGGACCGCCGCCTCGACCTCGGGACCCTCGTAGGCCACGCCGTACCGCTTGAGCGGTCGAACCCCTTCCTGGGCACACACCTCGAAGGCGACAAACGCGACGAAGAGGATGGTTGCGGCCACGATGACTTTCGAAAACTTCCGCACTCGTCGAGCTCCTTGATTCGCTTTACTCATCCTGAAGGCGGTCCACGCCGCTCGGTAGCCGGCGGGCGAGCTCCTGGAGGAGGTAGAGGTTCCTTCCCCCGGAGGCGTCGGCGACCTCCGCTATTCTTGCAGATTCCTCCGCCATCAAAAGATTCGCCTTCGAGAGCCTCTTGAGGACCCGGTCAAGCTGGTGCTCGAGGAGGTATCTCCCGAGCCGCAGCGTGACCGTGTGCAGCCAATCGGTGTGGCGGTCACGGAGGTAGACCAGCTCGAGGTTGTGATACGCCGGTTTTGAGGCGAAGAATGCAGCGCTGAGACTCCTGTAAACAGCGCGCAATTCGTTGATCGCCGCCTCGTCGATTTTCGATCCAATCTCGGTCGTCAAGTCGAGCACCAGGCGCTCCTCGTTCTCGAGCCGCAGCTGGATGGTCGTTGGCCTCCCGTCAGCAAGGGGTCGATCAACGATCACATAGGGACTGCCGACGATCGAGGCGGACTGTCGATGGAGCAAGAGGCCTTCATCTGCCAGCCGCTCGGCACCGCTGGAGATTTCGCGATCGATTGAGGACGTGACGAGTTCGACCAAGCGATTGCTCCGGGAAGGATCACTGAGGTCCCTTGCGCCAGGCTTCCGCCAGTTGAGAAATATGTCTGTGGTGAGCCGACCGGTCATGTTCTCGAGATGGACCGCCGGTTTCACGGGATACAGGAGCAATCGGTCGCTGAACTGGACGAACGCCGCCGTTTGTACTCCCTCGCCCGCCGTTCCCGCCAACGTGGGATCGACGATAAACCAGTGGACGGTACCGTCGCGCGTTGCAGGGCCGACCTCGACCCAGGCGTGGGCCAGGAAGGTGTCGAAATTGTAGAGCAGGCCGGTGGCGTGGCGGGCCGGAATCCGCATCGCGCGAAGCAGTGCCACCAGGAGCGTCGCGTGTTCGTCACAATCGCCGCTCCGGTCCTCCACGGCTTCGATCGGAGAGCGGGTCGCCCGACTTTTCTCGTAGCGCAGACGGTCACTGACCCAGGCGGTGGCGGCCACCACGCGATCGTAGGAGTTCGACGAAGGCGAAGCCAGCTTATCGGCAATGCCCTCAAGACGCTCCCGGTCGTCCGAGGTGGCGATGTCCCGGCCGATCTCCAAGGACGCGAGGCCTGCGAGCTTCGGCTCGAATGACGAGTCAGCGAAATCCGAAAAACGGTTTGCGGGAATCGGCCCGTGGGGCCCAAGTACCAGCTCGCCGGCGATACCAATCATCATGGCCTGTTCGGAATGCTGAACCGAATCGATGACCAACCCATCCAGAGGGACTCGAAGATCAATGCGTGCCTCTTCCTTTGAAGCTTCGACGGAGACGTCGATGCTGTCAGAGCCGACCCAAGCTTGGACGTTTCGGATACGGGGATTGAAGATCAGCGGCGACGGAAAGGAAACGATGGCGGCGGCGCCCTTTGGAATCTCACCGCCTCGAGTGGTCACCATCCGGATCAGGAACGGGACGACCTGGTCGTCGTCGACCGGGCGAAGCTTGAGGACGGGTGCGTCGAGGGCATCGTAGGTCACGTCCTTGTAGGTGAAGACCCTTCCACCGAGTACAGTCAGCGATGGCGCCGGGAGGGCTTCGCGGATCCAGATTGCCGTGCCCTCCGTCATCACCGGGTCGATCGTCCGTGCGTGGGCGCGATCCGAGCTCAGCGGAGGCCGGACCTTCGATGGGCTGGGATCGAGCAGCTCGTGAGCGAGAGCGTGGGCCTCCGCCTCGACAGCGGCGGGCGCCGTCGTGTCCGACCCCTGGATGACGCCCGAGCCGGTCACCAGAACGAACACTCCGATGATCGTCCGGCATGGCCGGGTGGTCTGCCGGTGCATGACGGGACTCTATCACCCGCCGGGCGATTTCTGCGGAGGGTCGGAGACCGAACTTGCCTCCTCCAGCAGATACCAGAAAGATCGGTACGGTTTTGACGTGGCCCGAGACATCCCGATCTCGCAGGTGCGGCTCGACGAGTAGTAGCCGTCGAATCGACCGGAAAGGATTTCAGCCGCTTCATCCGCGGTCGCCGAGGAGGTGAGCTCGGGGACGAGAAAACCGCGGTCGCCCGCAAAGCCGCAGCAGCCGGCGCTTGTGGGGACGATGGCGTCACCGCAAAACGGCTGGATCGCGTCGACGAGCAAATGCTCCAGGCCCATCTTGACGGTCGAGCATACAGGGTGGATTGCTACGGAGCCGGCAGGGTTGTGAACCTACAAGCCGGGCACGACTTCGTTGATCGCGAACTCGATGCTGTCGAGTATCTGGAGCTTTTCGTATCGTTGCCGCAGGTCCCGGTCGAGATCTGGACCGCAGCTCCGCAGGGTGTAGGCGCACGGGCTGGTGTCCACGATGACCGGCAGGCGGCCCTCCTCGGTCCACTGACAGAGAGCTTCGACGAGGCGGGAAGCGCAAATCGTCGAGGCGTCTTCATAACCCTT
>JBFFBV010000150.1:0-6958 GCA_041560205.1 Candidatus Sulfomarinibacter sp. | reverse complement strand
TGGCCGAAACACTCGGAATCCTGGTCACCACCGACAAGCATCTCGACTCCGTCGTCGAGCTCGTCACCGCCGCGCACGCCAAGGGCAAGGAGGTGCAGGCCTTCTTCACCGGCGCCGCGGTCCACCTCACCCTCGAGCCGGACTTCGCCAAGCTCGCGGGCAAGGCCAAGCTCTGGATCTGCGACGTCAGCTTTCGCGCGAACGGCCTCCACGGGCACGAGGACGATGTGCCCGGTGTCGACTTCAAGAGCTTCGCCACCCAGGGCCGCAACGCCGAGATGCTGGCCGAATGCGACCGATACGTCGTCTTCTGATCCCGTCCTTTTCTCGCCGCGCCCAGCGCCACATACGGCGGTGACACCCTCGTCGTCAGGCTGAATCTGCGATACCATCTGCACAACGGACAAACGAAAAATGCAGAATCTTATCGGTCGCATGCTCGGCCACTACCGCATCGACGAGAAGATCGGCGCGGGTGGGATGGGTGAAGTCTACCGGGCGCACGACGAGCGGCTCGACCGGGACGTCGCCGTCAAGGTGCTGCCGGAGAAGGTGGCGCAGGATGCGGATCGGCTGTCTCGCTTCGAACGCGAGGCCAAGGCTGTCGCCAAGCTCGATCATCCCAACATCCTCGCCATCCACGACTTCGGTACCGCAGATGGTGTTGCCTACGCCGTCATGGAGCTGCTCGAGGGCCACTCGCTGCGCGAGGTGATTTCGGCGGGTGGTCTGACGCCGACCAAGGCTGTCGAACATGCTCGGTCGATCGCGGAGGGCCTGGCCGCAGCCCACGACAAAGGAATCGTCCACCGCGACCTGAAACCGGAGAACGTCTTCCTCACGAGGGACGGACGCATCAAGATTCTCGACTTCGGGCTCGCCAAGCTCGCGCTGCCGGAGGAGAACCTCGCCACCGAGACCCCGACGGCAACGCTGGAAACCTCGCCCGGCACCATCATCGGCACCGTGGCCTATATGGCACCGGAGCAGGTCCAGGGGAAACCCGCCGACAACCGTTCGGACCTCTTTTCGCTCGGTGTGGTCCTGTACGAGATGCTCACCGGCCAACGCCCCTTCGGCGGCGCGACCTCGGTCGAGACGGCGGCGGCTATCCTCAAAGAGGACCCCGAGACCCTGGTGACTGCTTCCCCGAATGTTCCGGCATCCCTCGCCACGGTCGTCTCCAAATGCCTCGAGAAGCGACCCGAGGACCGATTCTCCTCGGCGCACGATCTGTCGCTGACGCTTGGTGCTCTCGACCCAGCAAGCCCGACACAACGCGCTCCGTCCGAGTCTTTCATCAGCAAACGGTGGCCGCACGTACTGGCGGTCGCGATCGCCGCGTTGATCGCAGTGTTCTTCTTACTGCCGCCGGAGGGCTTGTTCGAAGGGCCTGCAAAGGAAACCCAGGTTCTTTCGCTACCACGCATCGTGGTACTCCCATTCGAGAACCTCGGGTCGGCCGACCACGAGTACTTCGCCGAGGGCATGACAGAAGAAATCACCGCGCGTCTCGCGACCGTAGGCGGGATGCAGGTCATCTCCCGAACCAGTGCGAGGCAGTATGCGAACACCGAGAAGGCGATCCCGCAGATCGGAAAAGAGCTCGGTGTCGGCTACGTGCTCGAAGGAACTGTCCGTTGGTCTCAGGGCGAAGACGGGCTGAACCGGATCCGAATCACACCGCAGCTCATTCGGGCCGATGACGACACGCACCTGTGGGCGGACACCTACGACCGGGTCCTCGACGACGTGTTCGAGGTGCAGTCGGAGATCGCCAAAAAGGTGACGGACGAGCTCGGGGTCACGCTCGGCGGTGGCGAAAAGGGCGCCTTCGGTCCCAGGCCGACAGACAACCTCGAGGCCTACCAGGCCTACCTTCGCGGTCGCTACTGGGCGACCCGGCCCCACTTCACCTACGAGAACTGGGAACGCCGGATGCAAGCCTTCCAGCAGGCGGTGGAGCTGGACCCCGAATTCGCCCTCGCCCACGCCGAGCTCGCCCGCGGCCACGCTCTCGTCCGTTATTTCCGCCACGACCTGACACCGGAACGGCTCGAGGCCGCCGACGCCGCCGCACGCAGGGCCCTGGAGCTGGCCCCCGACGACCCGCACGTTCACCTCGACCTGGGGTTCTACACACTGTGGGCCTACCGAGACGTCGAAGGCGCACTGGAGGAGTTCGAGCTCGCGGGCGGCAAGCTTGCCGGCAGCGCCGAAGTCCTCGATGCCATGGGCAACGTTTACATCGTCCAAGGCCGGTGGGAAGACGCCCTGGCTGCCTTCGAGCACGCGTTCGAACTCAGCCCACGCGACGCGAATCTCATCTCCCGCGTCGCGTGGGCGCTGGATTCGTTGCGCCGGTTCCCGGAAGCTCTCGCCGCGGCCGACCAGGCCATTCAGCTCGCACCCGACGCATTCTGGCCGTACTTCTACAAAGCTCTGATCTTGTGGGGGTGGCACGGAGATGCCGGCGAGACACGGTCGGTCCTCGAGGCCCTTCCGCGCACCGCCGGTGGCTGGGAAAGATGGAGCTGGTACTGGCAGGAGATGTACGAGGGTCGCTACGAAGAGGCGCTCGGGCATCTCGAATCGGCAACGGAGGGGTGGGTCCGGGTCAAAATGTGGGCTCGTCCCCACCAATTGCTGGCGGCACACGTCCACGAGAAGCTCGGCGACGCCGAGGCGGCAGCAGACGCCTATGACAACGCGAGAGAGCTTCTCGAACAAGAAATCGCCGTATCACCAGAGGACCCCCGGCTTCACAGCTCACTCGGAATCGTCTACGCGGCGCAGGGGCGGCACGAGGAGGCGGTCCGCGAGGGGAAGCTGGCGTGCGAGCTCCTGCCTCGGTCGAAGGATGGCTTCTACTATCTTCCCTACGTCATCGACCTCGCCCACATCTACACCATCCTCGGTGACAACAAGACCGCCCTCGAACAACTCGAGCACCTCCTCAAGAATCCTTCCTGGATCTCGGAGCCGTTCCTCAGGATGGACCCACGCTGGGACCCGTTGCGGGATGACCCGGACTTTCAAGAACTCCTGGAGAGGTACCGGATCGAGCAATGATCGGCACCGTGCTCGCCATCTGAGTTACCCTGAGTCCGACACTTCGAAGGAGGCAGAGTATCGATGCTGCGTGCCACCATTCCGTGTGTACTGGTCTTCTTGTTCTCAGCCGTTTCCAACGCCCAGACGATCGACATTCCATCGGTCGTCGGAAAGCTCACGCTGGAGGAGAAGGCCTGCCTGATCACCGGCATCAACAAGTGGGAGACCTGTGCGGTACCGCGGTTGGGGATCCCGTCGGTGTGGATGGCGGACGGTCCGGTGGGTTTGCGGAAAAACCTCGGGGCCGCATTGACCGATAGCGTCCCGGCGACCTGCTTCCCGTCGGCCGCGGCGATGGCCGCGACCTGGAACCCGGGGCTCATCGAGCGGGTTGGTGCGGGCATCGGCGCCGAGGCACGGGCCCACGACGTCAGCTTGTTGCTCGCCCCTGGGCTCAACCTCAAGCGGCACCCGCTAGGCGGTCGCAACTTCGAATACTACAGCGAGGATCCCCTGTTGGCCGGGAAAATCGCCGCGTCCTTCGTCCGCGGCGTCCAGTCGCAGGGCGTCGGAGCAACCCTCAAACACTACGCCGCCAACAACCAGGAGCACCGCCGGATGTCGATCGACGCCCGAATCGACGAGCGGGTTCTTCGTGAGCTCTACCTGCGCGGCTTCGAGATCGCAGTCAAGGAGTCGCAACCGCAGGCGGTGATGAGCGCCTACAACCGGCTCAACGGAACCTACGCCTCACAGAACGAGTGGCTCTTGACCGAAGTCCTGCGCGACGAGTGGGGCTTCGAGGGTCTCGTTGTATCCGACTGGGGCGCTGTGGATGACATCGAGAAGTCGATCGCCGCCGGGCTCGATCTCGAGATGCCCGGAAACCCGTTGACGCCGCCGATCGTCGTCGCAGGTGTCCAGAGCGGCGCCCTCGACGAAGCCCACCTCGACCGGGCGGTGGCCAACGTCCTCCAGCTGGTGGTGCGGCATCAGGCATTGGCAGGCCTCCCAAAGACAGATGCACTTTCAGCCAACCACAAACTGGCGCGCGAGGTCGCCGTCGAGTCAATGGTGCTGCTGAAAAACGGCGGAATCTTGCCCATCACCGCGGACCGGAAACGACGGATCGGGGTCGTCGGTCGCATGGCGACCGAGCCACGGATCCAGGGGATCGGCAGTTCACAGATCAGTCCGCCGCACGTGGAATCACCATCGACATTTCTCGAACAGATAGGAAGTCGACAGGGGCACACAGTGACGCTTTGGCCTTCCAATTACGCGGAGGACGCCCTCACGAAGGATGAACGATCTGATCTGAGGAAGTTCATGCAGGGTCAGGATCTCGTCCTCGTCTTCGCCGGTCAGAAAGCCTCGCACGACGCCGAGGCCTGGGACCGGCCTTCGATGGGTCTCGCGCCGGCCGACCTTGCGCTCATCAAGACGGTGATAGAGACCGAGGTACCCTTCGCCGTCGTCCTGGCGGGCGGTGGCGCGGTCGATGTCCGCCCCTTTGACGCAGACGCCGATGCAATCCTCATGACCTGGTTGGGAGGGCAAGCGATCGGCAGCGCGGTGGCCGAGGTCGTCTTCGGACAGGTGGCACCCTCGGGAAGGCTGTCGGAGACCTTTGCCCGGTCGGTCGAGGACCACGCCAGCGCGATCAACTTCCCGGGCGGGCCGGTGACAGTCTCGTACGGTGAAGGGCTGGCCGTTGGCTACCGCTACTTCCAGTCCTTCGACCAGGAGGTGACGTACCCCTTCGGCCACGGGATGTCCTACACCACCATTGAGTACCTGGAATTCGCTGCGCCGGCGAGGATCGATTCAGTCGATGAAGGCTTCATCGTGACGGTGAGTCTCAGGAATACCGGGGAGCGGTCCGGCGCCGACGTCGTCCAGGTCTACCTTCGCCACACGAACCCCCGATACCCCCGACCCGATCGCGAGCTGGTCGGTTTCTCGAAGGTTTTCGTCGAACCGGGCCTATCCGGAACCGCCACGATCCACATCGACCCCAAACGCCTCGCCTATTGGCATGAGGGCCACGGTCAATGGGTGATCGAGCCCGGTCGATACGAGCTACTGGTGGGCGCCTCAGCGACGGACATTCGCGCGAGGCTGCCGCTCGAGGTCGCGGTTGGAACGATGCCCCGTGAGGTGTATACACTCCATCACATCATCGGCGACGTCTACCGCGACCCACGCGGCAAGGTGGTCATCGACCATTTCCGCGCGCTGATGGGTCAGAAGCCCCTGGGTGAAGCCGCAGCAAACGATTTCCGCGCGGCTGTCCAGAGAAACCTGCCGTTCAAGAAGATCTCGAATTTCTCGGAGGGCAGGGTTTCGGTTCAGGACCTCGAGAAGCTTTTGGCGATGATCAACAGTGATTTTCCGCCGGAGGCGGTCGCGGCAATTCTCGGGCAGATGTCGACTCAGTAGCTGGCGCCATCGACGGGCGCCACAGGTGCCGCCCCTCCAGAGCAACGCAACGATTCCCGCGGCTGTAGGGGCGGGACACGTCCCGCCCTTGTGCATATTTTTACGGCACGGAGACGGAGACGGGCACGGAGACGGGTTATTCCGACAGCGAGTCCCAGATCTCGGCCATGCCCTCGTGGTCCTCGGCGAAGATCTCGAGCAGCTTGGGGTCGAGGTGGCTCCTCGGGTCGAAGCGATCGTCACCTGTCAGGATGATCTCGCGGGTCTGCTCGTGGGTGAAACCCGGCTTGTACGAACGTTTTGACCGGAGGGCGTCATAGATGTCGGCAAGGGTCACGATCCGCGCCGATACCGGGATTTCCTCACCCTTGCGGCCGGCCGGGTAGCCGCCGCCGTCCCACTGCTCGTGGTGGTTGAGGGCGATCTCGGCGGCCATCTGCAAGCGGTCGGATGCTGAGAGGATCTGGTAGCCGTACTCGGGGTGGCGCATCATTTCGAAACGTTCCTCGTCGTCGAGCGGGCCCTGCTTGCGGAGAATAGCGACGTTGATGCTCATTTTGCCGACGTCGTGGAGCTGGGCCGAGTAGCGGATCTCGTCGCAGAAGACTTTCGACCTCCCGAGCTTGTCGGCCAGGAAGTATGAGTACTCGTTGACCCGCTCGACGTGGTTGGCGGTGTCCTCGTCATGGAGCTCGGCGGCCCGCGAGAGCAGGTTGATGGAAAGCTGGAACGCCTCCTCGGTTTCGTGCTGGAGGGCGGCAATGCGGGCGCGCTGCTCGCGGAGGAGGCGGTTGCGGTCGCGGAGGCGGATGTTCTGGGCCGAGATGCGCTCGACCATGTCCGCTCGCTCGATGGCACCGCCGACGATGTGGTTGAAGGGGACGATGAGATCGGCCTGCTCTCGCTCGAAGGGAACCGGGCCATTGCCGCCCCCGTCCAGACGATTGATGAGCTGGACGACGCCGATCACCTTGCGGTCGTGGTTGACGAGGGGAAAGCTGAGCATCGAACGGCTGGTATAGCCGACCTTGCGATCGAAGCTGTGGTCGAACCTGAAGGGGAGATCGTCGGGGATGTTGTAGAGGTCCGCAACAAAGACCGTCTCGCCGGTGGTCGCCGTGTAGCCTGCAATCGACGAGGTGTTCACAGGCACGACAAAGCTTGCCGGTTCGAGCTCGACCCTGTCGTTCTGGATGTCAGCCGCCTCGAGGCGACGGGTCTTGCCCCTGCCGCGCACGATGAAGACGCTGCCCGCCTCGGCCCCGGTCAGAGCCCGGCTCTTGAGCAAAACGCGGCTCAAGAGCTCGGCTACGGGCTGTGGTTTCGAGTACTCGATGAACTCGAGAAACTCTTTGAGAACCTCCATCGGGCGTCCCTTCGGCGAACACCCCATGATACCGCCTCCACTGAGGTCTTGAGGTCTTGAGGTCTTGAGGTTTTGAGGTCTTGAGGGGGTGAGGTC
>JBFFBV010000149.1:0-7071 GCA_041560205.1 Candidatus Sulfomarinibacter sp. | reverse complement strand
GTCGCCACGTCGTGGACGTAGTTGTTGAGCATGAGGAGGATGGCGACCGTCTGAGAAATTTCTCCACTCATTGCGGGCTTTCCTCGGTTGCATCCGACGTCACGTGCAGTCGGCGGTCCATGTCCAGGATGTGATAGCTGCTCCGCGGAGGAAAATACACGATGCACCTGTAGGACACGATCAAGAGGACGAAGACGCCGAGACACCACTTCGCCAGCAGCCTCCCGTCCCATCCGGCAAAGAGGTGGAGGTGGAGCAGGGTGCCGTAGGCGAGCCAGGCGACGATGGCCAGCGTCTCGATCGGATCGAAGCTCCAGGCGGTGCCGAAGAGCATGAACTTGTAGATCGAGCCGGAAATCAACATGCCGGTGTGCAGAACGAAGCCGACCTGGAGGGAGACCACCATCCACCGTCTCAGGACCGGCGACTTTTCGCCGTGACTCAGCAGCAGTCTCAGAGCGGCGAAGTTATTCACCGCAAGGACTCCAAAGGCGAACCACGCGACGATGGCATGGACGTCGACGACCCACGACCGTTCTGAGATGGTGAGGGCGTATGGCGTGGGGTCGAAACGCCTGCCCTGGGCAAGCAGCGCTGCGGCAACCAGTGTCGCGAGGGAGGTGAAGACCACCCGGCGGCCGCCCCTTGATTCCCAGATCACGGAGACGACCATGATGGCCAGGGCGAGGGACAGCGCGCTCTCGTAGGTGCCGAAGATCGGAAGATGTCCGGCAACCCTGTATCTGAGGACCCACGTCAGCGCGAGGCAGGCGCCCCAGGCCAGGGCCAGAGAGTTGGCGAGAGGTTCCAGCCATCTCGCCTGCCGAAAGACCCTCGCGGCGACTCCCGCGTGACCGATCACGAGCCCGGACGGCACCAGCCAGTGGTAGAGGGTCGTCTCGAATGTCATGGCGCGCCCTCGACCGGTTCCGACCCATCGGGCAGGTGGGCCGACGGTCCCCAGAGGTGGATGGTGCCGGTTTGGCCCTCTGCTCCAGGCACCCACAATGCCTCCGATCGCCCTCCGCCGATCTTGAGCAGCAGTCCCACGAAAGCGATCGCAAAACCGACGAAGAGGACCGGCGCCCCGGGATCGCGGACGATCGCGAACTCGCCCCAGTAGCGAATCTCGGGAAACGAGAGCCGGAGACCCTCGAACTCGAAGCTTTCGCCGAGGCCGAGGACGTCCCCGCCGAGCACCAGCCTGCCCCTCGAAACGAGCACCTTCACCGCCGGCGAGGTCAGGCTGAAGCTTCGGTTCACGAGCTCGCCGTCCTCCAGGTCGGGGTCGGGGAGCACCTCCACCTCGATGTGGTGCGGAAAAGCCTCGGGCGAGAAGAAGTCCCGTTGACCCGGTGGGAACACCCTCATTTTGACGAAGGAGCTCTCGATGACGGAGCCCTGTCTGTCCGTCAGTTCGTATCGAGGTGCATAGCCAAAGCCCGAAAGCCGGAGAAAGGTCCACCAGCCCTTCCACAAGGGGCGGTTGATGCGGGTCACCTCGCGCCGCCCGTCGGGAAACATCAACGAGGCCTCGAGGCGGGTGAAGAGGAGGAGGTCCCCCCAGAACTCCGGTGAGATCGACTCGACCACAAAACGGGGCGGTGGCTGCTGGATCCAGATGGCGCCCGGTCGCGCCCGGCCCAGGATCTGGTCGGGGCTTGCCGAATATTCCTCTCCGACTGCCACCCAGACCCTGTCCTCGTCGCGAGCGAGCAGGGTCAGAGCAACCGCCGCCATGACGAGGAAGAACGCCCCGTGGAACAAGAAGGTGCCGAGCGGGGCCCATCTTTGCCGAACACCCCAGACCCCATCTTCTACCTCGTCGGTGTTTTTGAATCCAAGCTCTCGGAGTGTGTCTCCAGCGTGCGCGGGGTCGAGGTCCGCAGCGGTGGGGATTCTTGCCGCGGGAGGTGTTTTGATGGCCGTGGGCTCCATCCGGAGCTCGCGCTGCAGGGCCGGAAGCCGCCGCCAGAGGCAGACGCCGGTGTTGATGAGCAACGCGGCGTAGACCAGCCAAAACGGGATCAGGGAGGCGATCCGCCGTACCACGTCGGGGGGCGAAAGCGCAGCCCATACGGCGAGCAGCCCGTAGTAGAAAGCGACCACCACCATGAGCACGATCGAGAGCTTCCACGAGCCGAGGAGCCGACCGAGCTTCGGTGTTCGCCGGCGGATGGGGTAGAGCAGCCTAGCCCACATTGAAGATGTGCGAGCTCCCCTCCATCACGACATTGACACCCCAGAACGAGATCAAGACACCGATGATGGCGAAGACGAGCAGCCAGGCCAGCTTGCGGCCCCTCCAGCCGCGGGTGATCCTCAGGTGGAGGGCGAGGCCGTAGACCAGCCACGAGAGCAGCGACCAGGTTTCCACCGGGTCCCAGGACCAGTAGGAGCCCCACAGATCCTTGGCCCAGATCGAGCCGGCCGCGATCATCACCGAGTCGGTGATGAAGCCGAAGACGGTCGAGCGGAACATGAGCTCGTCGATTCGGCCGAGGACCTCCGTGGGGGCGGGGTCCTTCGCGCGTGACTTGAGGAGGTAGGAGATCCCCGCCCCGCAGGCGACCGTGTACGCGCCGTAGGCCAGCCAGGCGAAGAAGATGTGGATGTAGAGCCAGAAGGACTGCAGCGAGGCGACCATCGGCTGGGCCGCGGTGTTGGACAGGACACCCCCGCCCAGGATGAGCAGTGCAAAGGGCAGGGCGCCGGCCGCGAGCAATGGGAAGCGCTGCTTCCAGCCAGCCCACAGCGTCATCCCCGCGATGAACCAGCTGCCCACCAGGGCGTTTTCGAAGTTGCCGATGGTCGGTACGTGGCCCGTGGCGGCCCAACGCCACGCGACGAGCACGGTGTGGAACACGAGGCCGACCAGCACGCCGTACTGGGCGAGCTCGATCCAGCGCTCGCGGCGAAAGACCAGCCCGAAGATCTGCACGGCGACCATCAGGGCGTACAAAACCGTCGTCACCCAGAACAGGACGGCGAACTGAAACGTCATGGTGCGGCCTCCTCGAGAGCTCCAGGCATCGACCCCGGCCCTGCGTCGCCGGCGTTGGCTCGGTTGCGGCGGTGCGCGATCGCCCCGGCGATCACGAATGCGGTTTCCGCGACCCCCGCGATCACCAGCCAGGTGGCCACCTTCGATTGACCGAAGCCGTACGAATGGAGGCCGGCAGCCAGGACGTAGTTGACGCCGAGATATGTCATCAGAATCGTTCCGAAGGCCATGATACTCGCCGCGGCGACCCAGAAGGGCGACAACCACTTGTCGACCCGCCCGTGGAGGATCGCCATGTAGGCCAGGAAGGCGATCAGCGACCACACCTCTTTCGGGTCCCAACCCCAGTAACGTCCCCACGAGGAGGCGGCCCAGATGGACCCCGTCAGGATTCCTGCGATGAGGAGGATGGAGCCCACCTGAACGTACCAGTAGTGGGTCTCATCCATTGTGGCGGCGGCTTCGTGACGGTCGGGAGCGAAGATCTCCAAACCGACCCGCATGTGCGCCACGAGCGCCGCCAGCGCCAGGAGCGAGTAGCTGACCATGATGATCGGCACGTGGATCGCGAGCCAGGGCGTGCCCGAAAGAACCGGGGGCATCGGGTGGATGAAGGGGTCCATCGGCAGGACATCGGTCAGCAAAATCACCAGCGCCGACATCGCCGCGGCGTTGAAGATCACCAGCCGGTTGCGAATGAAGAGGGCGGCGAAGAACGCGAAGAGACCGACGCCCCAGGCCATGAAAAGGAGGCTCTCGTACATATTCGACGCGGGGATGCGTCCCGCTGCCTGCCACCTCGCGGCGATGCCCCAGGTCATGACCGCGAAGCCTGCGAGCAGACCGGCGGCGGCGAGCCTGTCCAACAGCGGGTTGGCGCGTCGCCACGAGATCGCGGCCAATATGGCGGCCGGCAGCAGGATCCACCAGGCGAGGCGGGTGGGCCGCACGCGGTTGTACCTGACCTCCTTGGCCATCGCGCCTTCAACAGGATAGAGGGACGGTGGGTTGGCCCCGAGCTCTCCGGAAATGCGGACAAGGTCCTCGGCGGAGGCCAGCCCGTCGGGCACCGCCCAGCGATGCACGGGATCGTCCGAGGTCGGCAGTGGACGAATCGCTTGCCTGTTCAAGAAGCCCTGGAGGGTCACCAGGCGCTGTTCGAGCTCCAGGCCCGACTCCTGGAGCGACGTCAAGGGCTGCTCTTGTTGAGAAGCCACTCGTGCGAGATTCACGATCTGCCGGAGCTCATTGTTGGCGACGAGGTCGTTGAACGAGGCGAAGCGCAGCCGTTTCGACGCGCCGATGGCCTCGGCCAGATCGCCGTCCCCGATCTTGACGATCGGCGCTGCGGCCCATTCCTGCGGTGCGAAGGTCCAGCCGAGGACCATCGCCACCGGGTCGAGACGGACCCAGCTCGTCATGCCGGTGACCTTCCACACCGATTCGCGCGCGAGGGTGTCCAGCGGCATCGTCCTGCCGTCGTGCTGGACAGGAAGGGTGTGAAGCTGGTTGACGGTTGCCGCTTCGGGCACGGTGACGGCCTCGGAGTACGCTGCCGTGCCGAGGACGAAGATGATGACCAGCGACGCCGCCATGGTGGGGAGGGACGGCCCGGAGGGTGATGCGGGCGGGGCGGCTTCGGCATTTCGCCGCTGCACCACTCGCGTTCCGAGAACCGTCAGCATGCCGAGGATCAACAGACCGTAGCCGACGAACACGATCGCCTGGCCCGGGTCGCGGGACACCGACAGGATCGACATCTCACGCGGCCCCTCGATTCGGTAGCTCGACTGGAAGAACTTGAATCCGCCGTACGCGAGCTCGCGGTTCATCTCGATCACCGCCAGCTCCTCCACCTTGCCTTGCTCGTCGAGGACGGAAACACGGCTTCGAAACATTGCCGGGCGGCCCGTGCCGGGATAGACGTCAATCTCGAAGGCGTCGAGGCGAAGCGTAAACGGGAGCTCGATCTCCACAGGTGATCCGTCGCTCGCCGTTCCAACGATGACGTTGCTGCGCTGCTTCTCCCACAGAGCCAATCTGCCTTCGACCTTCAGGGTCAAGGTCGCCAACGAACCGATGAGAATCACCAGCATCGACGCGTGCGTGATCACGTAGCCGATGCGAAAACGGCCGTAGGGCCAACGATCCACGAGGGACGCGGCGAGGTTGAGTGCGAAGACCGCCAGAAGCGCGAAAAAGGCTTTCGATCCATAAATCGCACGGGCCCTCTCCGCGCCGTAGAGCGATTCGAAAATCGTGCCTACGGCCAACACCACGAGGATCACGAGCAACAGACCGACGGTCAGCTTCAGCGACGCGAGCGTCGCGATCATGCGTTTCATTCGGAGAACCCTCCCAGATCCATTGGAGACTCAGCAATTTCCGCGCCAATTCGATGAAAAACAGCAGCCCCACTCCATTGAAATCACGGCCGGCCGGGAGTATTCCTCGGCAAGGGTTTTCGGAGTGGCGTCGATCGTGCATTCCCGAGCTCCGTCGGCTGGCTGAGGTCAACACGCCGTTGATTCCCCACGGGCGGTCCGAAGGTGGGTGATATGACGCAGGTGGGGGATCCCGATCGTCAGCGATCGTTGCCCTTCGAGACGTAGGTCGTGATGGTCTCCAACTCCTCGCGAAAACGGTGCGAGAAGTACTCTGCACGGCCGACGACGCAGAAGGTGTTCCCCTTCCAGAGAACCGAGACCTCGCGCCGGTACAGCATCAGACGCCACACCAGACCGATGATGCCGACCGTGAAACCGCCAATGAGCAGGCTGCCGCCGCGTTCGCTCACGATGTATAAACCGGCCCAATAGCGGAGGTCGTCGATGACAAGGACGGCACCGTCGAAGACAGCCTCTTGGCCCTGACGCAGGGTGCCCTCGAACACGAGCTCCTGGGGTCGGCGAACCGAGATCTCGAACTCGGTGTCCGCGAGCTCGTCGCGCGACGGGAAAGATGACCGATCCACCATCGGTCTGAGCTCGACCGACAACGCGCCATCGGCGAGGGGCACCGTGGTCGGGTTGCCCGAGAGGGTTGGGGCTGCGACCATCATCCGGTCGATGGTGAAGCCCTGGAGGTCCTGGAGCCATAGAAGCGGGGCCAGTCCGGCTCGGTTGATGATCACTGTCGACGTCCCCCAGCGGGCGGGGTGATTGATCTCGGTCGTCGCGACGCGCCCACCGCGCGGTCCGCGAAACCGGATCGTCGCCGAAAGGTGGACCGGCTGCCCGTCCTCGAAGTCCATGTCCACGTCGTGGACAGAAAACCTCAGTCCTTGCGGCCCGCCCAGGGGTGCCTCGCGAATGACGCTCGTGAAGCCGGTGAACTCGTACTCCTCGACCACCCTCGCGGTACCGACGGAGCGGGTGTAGTAGATGGCGGCGCCGCCGATGCAAATGAGAAAAAAGCTGAGGTGGAAGAGCAGGAAGCCGAGAGGGGCGGAGCGGTGCTTGACGGACCACACGGCCGAATCAGCGACCGGCACCGACCGATAGCCGAAGCCCTTGAGCACGCCGAGCACGTGGCGACGGTCGACGTCTTCCGCCGCCTCGCCGTGGAGAGACCGTTCGCCGGCCGCCCACGTCTCGAGGGTTTCGACGCTTGGCGGCCGAAGACGGGTCCTCCTGATCGTGACCCCCGTTCTCTTGACCAGGACCGCGACGAGATGGACGAAAAACACGCCCAGAAACCCGAGGAAGAGCGGGCTCACCGAAATGCGGCCGAGCCCCAGATCGGCGAGAACGAAAGTGGCGATCGGGCTGGCGTCGGTGATTTCCTGGAATCGCTCCTCGCCGACCACCCGTTCCTGGGGGAGGGCGACGTTGAGGAAGAGAAGGAGCGCCAGCAGGCAGATCAACAGCACCGTGGTCTTGAGCGAGGTGAGGGCGACGATGACCTTCGATTGGCTCACGACCCGGGTTCCGCCTTCGGAGGTAGGCCGCCGGGGGCGATGGCCCAGCGATCGAGCCACCATCCTTGGGACTGCTTGCGCATGTGATAGGTGCCGGTGATGATCTGGGAGTGTGGAGGCTCGGCCTCGTCTCCGCCCTCGTCGAGCC
>JBFFBV010000148.1:0-7230 GCA_041560205.1 Candidatus Sulfomarinibacter sp. | reverse complement strand
GATCCACTACGAGGACGCAGGGTCGGGTTTGGCGGTTGTCCTCGGGCACTCCTTCCTGTGCTCCGGAGAAATGTGGGGTCCGCAGATAGGCCCACTCTCGAGTCGATACCGGGTGATGAACATCGATGGCAGGGGCCACGGCCGGTCGGGCGCTCTGAGCGAAAGCTTCGACGTGTATGACATGGTCGATGATGTCGTAGCGGTGCTCGACGAGGCGGGTGTGGAGCGGGCCGTGTGGGCGGGTCTCTCGATTGGCGGGATGATCGCGATGCGGGCGGCGATCAAGGTGCCGGATCGTGTTGCCGGCCTCATCCTTATCGATACGCACGCCGGCCCCGAGACCGCGTACAAGAAATTCAAATACGGGCTCATGGCCCTCGGTGTCAGGGCCGTCGGCGTGGGCCCGTTTCTTTCCGAGGTGACCAAGCTCATGTTCGGCGCAACGACACGCAGGGAAAACCCCGAACTCGTAGGCGCTTGGAGGGACCGGTTCTCGAAGGTGGATGTACCCTCGATGCTGCTCACGCTTCGAGCGCTGGTACGCAGGGATTCGGTCGTCGACCAGCTCGCCGCCGTGGCCGTGCCATCGGTGGTGATCGTGGGCGAAGAGGACGCTTCGCTCCCGCCGCATCTGTCGCAACAGATCGTCGACGCATTGCCGATGGCTTCGCTGGTCGTCATTCCGGGGGCCGGACATCTCTCGGCGCTGGAGAAGCCAGACGAGGTCACTCGTGCGATGCTGGCGTTTCTCGACGAAGTGACCTCGGGCGGCTAAGGGGTCGGCGCCCGGAAATCAGAGAGCCGACTCGCCGGAGTGGTCATCGGATACTGAAACGGGCACGGGTCAAAACACGATTCGAATCGGCTCGGCGACGAAGCTCAGCACGAAGATCACGATGGTGATCCAGCCGACCAGTTGGCGTCGCCGGTCGAGCTGGCGGTCCTCGTCCCACAACCGCGGGTGCTGCGGTTTCAGAAAAATGGCGATCGCCACCCACAGCCACCATCCTGGCCACACGAATCCCAAGCCGGCTAGACCACCCAGGAGGGGCCACGCCATTCTCCGATGCCAGCTTCCGAAGAGCGCGTACCCGATGTGCCCGCCGTCGAGCTGGGCGAAGGGCAGGAGGTTGAGGAGCGTGACGAGGACCCCGAACCAGGCCGCGACTCCCGTCGGATGAAGCCACAGCGTCATGTCGTCTCCGAGCCCGGGGCGCAGGGCGGCCTCGAGCAGTCGATAGATGAGGGGCTCACCGAACTCGAGATAGGCGCCCTCTGTCATCGACTCGCCGACTTCGGAGGCCATGATGCCGTAGGCCAGGAATGGCACGAGGGCCACGAAACCGGCGATCGGTCCGGCTGCGCCGACATCGAGAAGCTGTCGCTTGTCGTGAATCGGATCCTTGATGCGGATCACGGCCCCCAGCGTTCCGATACCGAGGACCGGGACCGGAAACGGTATGAAGTACGGAGGCGTCGCCGTCAGGCCGTGCCGGCGCGCGGCGATGTAGTGGCCGAGCTCGTGACACCAGAGGATCGTGAGAAGGGGGATCGAGAACTTGAGGCCGGCGGCGTAGACTCTGGGATCGGTGAGAAGTCTCGCGAGCCCGAGCCGTGCCATCTCCGTCGGGAGGCCTCCCCAGACCAGACCCCCGACCATCGTCGTGCTGGCAAAGGTGGCCAGGAAAAGGGCGATGTGGAGCCACCACCTGGGACGGTACTTCGACGGTGTCGAACGAAAAACCCCGGCGGGGGTGCCGCCGGGGTCGGAAGCTTCTCGGGAAGCGGGCGAGTCCACGCTCAACTCATGTCGCGCAGCGCCTTGCCCGGTTTGAAACGGATCGTCTTGCCCGGAGGAATCTCGACCTCGCGCCCGGTCTTGGGGTTCCTTCCGATTCCACGCTTGCGGTCCTTGACCTGGAAGACGCCGAATCCCCGCAACTCGATGCGGTCACCGCGAAGGAGGGCGCTCTTCATGCCTTCAAACAGCGCGTTCACGGCCTCCGTCGCTTTGGGCTTCGGAAGATCGGTGGCCTGCATGACACGCTCGACCAGATCCGACTTGATCATCCACTCCTCCTTCCCCGGACGCGGGGAATTGAGAAGTTACCTGGAAGCTCAATCGTTGTCAAGGGTTAGCTCGCAACTCAAATGGAAAAAATGGAGAGGTTTCGGTCCGGCCCGTGTCGACAAAGAAACTCCCGCGGCAATCGCGGGAGTTGAGACTGTTCGATTCGTGAACGTGGCTGTTTTTTAAAAGGGCACGTCGTCGGCGTCATCTGGAAAGCTCTGGGCCACTGCTCCGTAATCCTCGCGCGGAGCCCCGCCACCGGCCGATGCCGAACCGAGCATCTCCATCTGCTCCATGTGGATCTCGGTGAAGTACTTCTTCTGACCGTCCTGCTCGTAGGTGCGGGTCCGAATCTGGCCTTCGATATAGAGTTGCTTGCCCTTGGTGACGTATCGATCGCAGATCTCCGCCAGCTTGCCCCAGGCAACGATGTTGTGCCACTCGGTACGCGGATTTCCGTTTTCGTCCTTGAATCGCCGATCGGTGGTGGCGAGGGAGAACTTCGCGAGGTTTTGCCCGCTCTGAGTGGCGCGGAACTCCACATCGCGACCCACGTTTCCCACCAGAATGACCTTGTTGACACCCATGACTGTCTCCTCCCTGCGTGGATGGGACAGCGGGAGCTTAGCACAGCTTCTTCGCGCGTCCTGCTTCGACGGGCAAGGCGCCACCTTTCGCATTGTCTTTGTCGCCATCCCGCCAGGAGCGCGCCAATGACAATGCGAAAAGTGGCACCGGAGTTGTCGAGGTCGCAAGGCTCTCCTCATGGGCAGAAGTACCTTTGCCTTGGCGTTGACACCTAAAGGCCATGTCCGAGCTGATGTGACGGTGCTACCGTGATCAACGTGAGTCAGGAGAAGCGTGTCGTGCGCCACGCATCGCGCATGGCGGTGGTGACGCTGCTATGCAGGATCACCGGCTACTTGCGGGACAAGGCCCTGTTTTCAGTCATTGGGGCGGGCCACCTCTACGACATGTACCGCACAGCCAACCGCATCCCCAACGCGTTTCGAGGCCTCTTCGCGGAAGGCACCCTCCATGCGGCCTTCGTCCCGACGCTGGCCCAGTTGACCGCTCAAGATGGGAAACGACGGGACGCGGTCGAGCTCTTTCGCGGTCTGCTGGCGGTGATGCTGCTGGTGGTGGGCGTGGTCGTGGCGGCGGGAATCCTCGCATCACCCTGGCTGGTGCGGCTCTACGCCGAGGGTTTCTCGGGGACGCCGGGCAAGCTCGAGGCCACGGTCCTGATGAACCGCATCATGTTCCCCTACCTCCTCCTGATCTCGCTCGCCGCCCTCCTGCAGGCAGTCCTCAACAGCCACGAGAAGTTCCTCCTTGCCGCCTCGACCCCGATGTTCTACAACCTGACGATTGCCGGCACGGCCTGGATCGTCCTGCCGCGCTTTGCCGACCCGGCACCCGTTCTGTCGGTGGCGGTCCTGGTGGGAGGCTTGCTCCAGTTCGCGGTCCAGGCGCCGGCGGTACGGCGGCTGGGTTTTTCGCTCCGACCCTTGTGGTCCGCGATCTCGAACCCACGGGTCAAGGAGGTCCTTCTCCTCATGCTGCCCGGCATTCCGGTCCTCGGCATCAACCAGATCAACCAGCTGGTCTCGAACCGTTTTGCCAGCTTCATCGACTCGGGCGTCAGTTACACATACGGCGCGTATCGGGTCACCGAGCTCGTCTTCGGTGCGGTGGTGGTTCAGCTGACGACCGTGCTCCTTCCGCTGCTGTCTCGCGAGCTGCGATCCGATCCTGACCGCGCGCCACAGACGCTGCTCGGGACGGTGACCCTGGTGTCCTTCGTGACCATTCCCGCCGCAGTTGTCATGGCCGTGATCTCGCGCCCCTTGATCGGTCTTCTTTTCGGCGGCGGTCGATTCGACTCCGTCGATGTGATGATCACGGGTGCGACCCTCACGGCCTACGCCTTCTCGCTGCTCGGAACAGGTCACGTCAAGGTCATGGCGACCGCGTTCTTCGCCCAGAAGAACACCCGCACGCCAATGTGGGGGAGCCTGATCGCGCTGATCATCTTCACCGTCGCCTGCGCGGTTCTGGTGGAACCGCTCGAGACCGTGGGACTCGGTTTGGCCAACACCATCGCGATGGTCTGTTTCGCGATCTTCCTCACCGTCCTCTATGCCCGTCGTTATGGCTTTCGTGACGCGCGCAAGACGGCGGCGGTGCTGGCCGTGGCTCGGCAGCTGTTGGCCGCTGGCGTGATAGGGGTCGGTTTGTGGCGTCTGCAACCTTGGTTAGCCGGGATCGAACACACGTCCTTGGATGGCGCGATGCGCATCGCGGCTGTCCTCGTGCCGGCCGGCGCGGTCTACGTAGGCATCGTGACTCTTCTCGGGGGGCGCGAGCTCGGGCTCTTGCTCTCAACCTTCCGTGGCGATGGAGCGAAGGCATGAAGATGGTGATCCAGCGGGTTGCCCGCGCCGAGGTGCGGGTCGAGGGCGAGGTCGTGGGGCGCATCGGCATCGGTTTGATGGTGCTGGTAGGGCTCGAGCGGGGCGACTCGGAGGATCAGCTCGGGAAGGCGGCCAGGCGCCTTGCGAGTCTGAGGGTGTTTTCTGACGACGAGGGCCGGATGAATCGCGGTCTTGACGAGGTCGGTGGGGCCGTCCTCGCGGTTTCCCAGTTCACTCTCGCTGGATCGATTCGCAAGGGCCGCCGTCCGAGCTTCGACCGCGCACTCGGTGGAGACCACGCCGAACCCCTCTTCGAACGCTTTGTCGAGCTGCTCCGCGCTGAAGGCGTCACCGTCGAGCAAGGTGTCTTCGGCGCCCTCATGGACGTTGAACTGGTCAACGACGGACCGGTCACGCTGATCTGGGAGGATGCTCCGCCTCAGGCATGAGAACGGACAGCGCCTCCCGATTCGGCGAGTCGGGTGCCACTCCTCGCATTGTCATCGTTGCCCAGCCGTTCGGAACGCGCTATTGACAGTGCGAAGGGTGGCACCGATGGCGTCGACGCGAAACGCATGATGAGCATTGCGAGCTGGAGCGCGTTCAGTCCAGGTTGGTTTCCTGCCAGGTCAGCCAGAAATCCATCGCCTCATCGAGGTGGTCAAGGGCCGCCCGGAACTGTTCGTCGGAGTCGAGCGCCACGCGGTAGCCGGCGTCCAGGCCGAGCGTCGAGTTGAGGACCTCGACCTTGAGGCCGAGCGCCACGTCGGCCGCGTCCTGCTCCGATTGCCTGAGCTCGTCGATCTTGTCCTCGCTCAGAATCTCCTCGTCGACGACCCAGCCGAGGAAGCCATCGAGCACCGCTCCCCCCGCCTCGAGGGTCTCGGCGAACGCGGCCTGTTCTTCCTCTGGGACCTCCTTGAGCAGCTCGATGGCATAGCGGAAAAAGGCCGAGCTGCCGTACAGGCGGGCGAGGTTTTCCGACAGCGTCCTCGCCTCGACACTGACGTCCGGGCTGATGCCACCGCCACCGAGCACGGTTCGCCCAGCGTCCGTCTCGTGGATGTCTTCACCGTTGTTCCCGTTGCGGTGGGTGATGTAGTCGATGTAGGACTCATAGTCCCGCTGGATCGAACGACCCGACGGCGTGTAGTAGCGTGCGGTGGTCAGGGCGAGTCCGGAGTCACGGACCGAAAAGACGGTCTGGACGAGGCCCTTGCCCCAAGTGGTTTCCCCCAGGACGAGACCGCGGTCATGATCTTGAATTGCTCCTGCGACGATTTCCGAGGCCGAGGCCGAACCCTCGTTGACGAGCACGACGACAGGCCCTTGGAAGGGCTCCTCTCGGCCGGGTGCCGTGAGCGTCGAATGACTGGACGGCGTCCGCCCCCGGGTCGTGACGATGAGGTCCTGCTTGGTGAGGAAGGCGTCGGAGACCCCGATGGCGGCATCCAGCGAGCCTCCCGGATTGTTGCGGAGATCGAGGATGAGGAATTTCATACCCTCGCTGTCGAGGCTGTCGATGGCGTCACGGACCTCGCGTGCGCTCGACGAGGTGAATTCGGAGAGACGGAGGTAGCCGATCTCGGGCCGGGCGATGAATGCGTAGCGCACCGTCGTCTGCGGGATGCGGGTGCGGGTGATCTCCACCGTGAACTCGTCTCCGAGCCCCGGTCGGGATATGGTCAGCTCGACCGAGCTGCCCTCGGGCCCCCGAACCAGATCCACCACGTCGTCGAGACTGAGATCTTCAGTCGGCTCGCCACCGACGGCCGTAATGACGTCACCCGCTCGCAAACCGACGCCGGCGGCAGGTGTGCCGGCCATCGGCGCGATGACGGTGATCTTCCCGTCGCGGCGGGAGATGATGATCCCGACGCCGAAGAAGGAGCCCTCCTGGCGCGATCGCATCTTGTGAAATGTCCGCGGATCCAGGTAGTTGGAGTGCGGGTCGAGGACCTCGAGCATGCCGCCGATACCGTCGTAGACGATGTCCGCCGGGTCGTGTTCGGTCGGCAGCCACTCCAGCAGGAGGTTGACCACCCTCGAGGCACGGACCATCAACTCGGTCTCCTCCTTGGGCACCGAGCGCTCGCCGAAGAGCGCCCCGGCGGTCGCGCCACTGAGCAAGACGACAAGGGCGATGATGAGAGGCGTGAAGCGGTTCTTTTCTTTCGTCATCGGTCTCCCATTTGTGCGCCGCAAGAGTCGTTCGCGGGCGCGTAAACCAGTTTAACGCGTTTGGAGCTACGAATACTCCGGCCGGTCGGTTTTGACCCGCCCGGCCAGATGCCGGATGCGAGATACGAGAATCGAGATCCGACCACCCCCCCGGATGCGATCGGAAAAACACCAAGCATCTCGTATCTCCTTTCGGGCACGGAAACGGCAACGAAAACGGGCACGGGAGGGAGGGCGGTATACTGACGGCGGGAGGACCTGTGTTCGGCACTCTCGGAATGCCTGAGTTGATTCTGATTTTCGTGGTCGCGCTGCTGCTCTTCGGCCCGCGCAAGATGCCGCAGATCGGTCGCTCGATCGGCCGCGCCATGGGTGAGTTTCGTCGTGCCTCCAACGACTTCAAGCGCACTATCGAGGAGGAGGTCGCAGCCGAGGATATTCGTGGTGTGGAGAGGGATCTGAAGCAGACGGTTGCAGAAGGACGGGCTGCTCTGAGTGGCGAGGCCGCCAGCCAAACCAATCCGAGCTCGACCACAGACGAGACCTAGCGTGGTGCGGCAT
>JBFFBV010000147.1:0-7376 GCA_041560205.1 Candidatus Sulfomarinibacter sp. | reverse complement strand
GGTTCTTCGACCCCGCGGAGCTGGGTACCCAAGGTCTGGGAAATAAAGGCCTCGGTGCCGGCGGGGAGATTGGCTGGATCCAGCGGCAGCGGATTCGGCTGCGCCCAGGCGGCGCCGGCGGCCCCGACCAGCAGAGCGATGAACAGAACGAACACGGTTGAGTTCCAGGGTTTCGAAAACATTGATTTTCCGCCTTCAGGCTGAGGGGGAGCAGCACTCGAAATCCCTCGACGGAACTTCAAACACACCCACTCCCCAGTTGAACTTTTTTCTCTCCGTTGTGTTCACATCGATCACATCGTTCGCACGGCGACATACCCTGCAACAGCTGTGCCAACTTTGAAAGTTTTTTTAAAGTGTCTGATAAAGAGAGAGTTATGGTGAATTGCGGTCGAAGAAACCCGCCCGTGAGACAGTCTTAGACTGTATCAAAGTGTCTCATGAGACACTTTGATACAGTTTGAAGCTGTGAACTAGCCATTCTCGTCGGAGCGACCGCCCCGGCGAGCCGCGGCGCGCGGCTGCTTGGCCTCGATCCCGGCCTCTTTCAACCGCCGATACAGCGTTGCCCGGCTGATGCCGAGGAGGGCCGCGGCACGGCTGCGGTTGCCGCCGGCGCGCTTGAGCGCGTCGAGGAGGTGCGAACGCGGGTCCCATTCGACGGGACCCGTTTCGGCGCGAGCGAGCGAGCGCCCAAGCTCAATGGGCAGGTCGCCGACGCCGATGACAGCTCCGCTGCAGCGGACGATCGCGGTTTCGATCGCGTTTTTGAGCTCGCGCACGTTGCCTGGCCAGGAGTGCTCCATCAGGCGCTGCATGGCGGCAGGATCCAGGCCCTGCACCCGCTTGTGCGCAGCGGCTCGGCCCGCCGGGAGAAAGGACGAGACGAGCAGCGGGATATCTTCTGTTCGCTCCCTCAGCGGCGGAACGGGAATTGTCGCCACACGGACCCGGTAGAGCAGGTCTTCCCGGAACCGCCCGGCTTTGACCTCGTTGCCCAGGTCCCTGTTGGTCGCCGCGACAATGCGGACATCGATCGCACGGGGCCGCGAGTCGCCGACTCGTGTGATCTCTCTCTCCTCGAAAACCCGCAACAGTGCGCTCTGCACTGCCATCGGCATCTCCCCGATCTCGTCGAGGAAGATCGTCCCCCCATTCGCGGCCTCGAAGACCCCCTCCTGATCGGCCGCCGCACCCGTGAACGCACCCCGGCGATGGCCGAACAACTGGCTGGTCAGCAGGGACTCGGTGATGCCTCCGCAGTTGACCGCGATGAACGGCCCGTCCTTGCGCGGGCTGGCCGCATGAAGGCTCCGGGCGACCAGCTCTTTGCCGACTCCGGTCTCGCCTTCGATCAAGACCGTCCACTCGCTGGAAGCGAACTTGTCGACAAGGTCGAACACCCCCTGCATGGCCGGGCTGTTGCCGACGATCTGACGAGAGGCGGCAATGTTCAGACTGCTGCGAAGGAGATGCACCTCCGTCACGTCGTACATGAAGACGATCTTGCCGCGCGGATCTCGCGGATCGTCCCGCACCTCCACTTCGGTCCAGAATTCCCGCCCGTCACTGAGCGACAGCTTGGTGTCCAATCTGTCTCGTGAGGCGGCATCGGCGGCGAACAGCTCACGCATCATCTTCTTCTGTGCTGCGCTGAATGGGCACACCTCGTCCCAGGGCTGGCCCTGGAGTCTGTCCCGGCTTTGCTGCATCAAGTTCTCGCAGGAGCGGCTCGCGAACACGATCCTCCGGTTTTCGTCCAGCATGACGACTCCGAGCCGGGTCTCGTCGAGGATCGCGAGCATGTCTTCGTTGCCGGCCTCGAGTTGTGCGAGCGTTTCTTCCGCCTTCTTCTCTGCCTTCTTGCGATCGGAAATGTCCCTCACCACGCCCAGGAACAGGTGGCGTCCCGGAACAGAGAGTTCCGACACCGCAAGGTCGATCGGAAACCTGGACCCATCCTTGCGCAGCGCGATCGTCTCGCGGCCGATCCCGATGACCGTGGCCTCGCCTGTTTCGAGGTAGCGCCTCATATAGGAGTGGTGCTGCGAATGATCGGGCTCCGGCATGAGCAGGTTGACGTTGCGTCCGATCAACTCGCCCGCCTCATAGCCGAACAAGCTGCGGGTTGCGGGGTTGACCGACTCGATCGTTCCCTCATCATCTGTCGTGATGACCGCGTCGAGCGTGCTGTCCAGCACGGCTCGCGACCGCGCCTCGCTGTCCTTGAGCGCGTTCTCGACCTCCAATCGGCTGACGTCGGCTCTGATCGTGCGGATGAAATTGCCGCACGTCAGCAGGAACGGCTCCAGAAAAGACGCGAGGTCCGTGTCGTACCCCCCTGGCCGGTTGGCGATTCCGGCCATGCCGACCATCGAGCCGCCCGACATGAAGGGCAGGCCGAGAAACGCCTTGAGAGGAGGGTGCCCTTCCGGCAAGCCACCCCGTCGCGGGTCGGTCGCAGGCTGGTTCGAGATGACCTGCTCCCGAGTCACCATGACCTCGCCGAGGAGCGACTCGAGGTTGTGGAATTCCAGGCCCTCGACGGCATTCTCCTCGTAGAATTTCTGCGTTTCTTCGCTCCAGGAGATGTCCGTGATCGAAAACGTCTTCAGGTAGGGCTGCCCCTCTGGGCCGTGCAGGACCTCGCCGATAAACCCGTATTCGCTGTCCGTGATCGACAGCAGGAGTTGCAGGAGACCCTCGAACAGGATCTTTGGGTCCGCCGAGTCGACGAAATCCGTGTGCGCCTTGGCGATGGCCTGCAGAAGCTGGCGATCGCGGCTCTCTTCGTTCACGCTCTCCCCCACTGCCGGGCCGTCTCTGAGTTCTTTGCCGTGATTGCAGCGACTCATTCTGTCGCATGAGACACTTTTCCGCAACCCAAACTGTCTCATGGGTACCATGGGTACCATGGGTACCACGTTCACCATTGCACCATTGTGGGCAGTACATGATGGGCGCCACGTCCACACGTGCTGATTTGTGAGGGAGGACCTGCCCGGGCGGAGTTCAGAACGCAGTCTGGTGGGTTTCCCGGGACTCGAACACGGCGAGAAGCGGACAGGGTGCCGCGGATTAGGGCCGTCATCCTGAGTGGCGAGATGAAAACCAAAACGCGAGGCAACCACCCGCTTGACAGTCGCCAACATTTGGTTATATTGCCAAATAATGAGTGAGCAACGGAATTTCGAGGGTGAGACGAAGGCCAACATGGAAGCTCGCGCCAGAGTGATGAAGGCGCTGGCCCATCCCAGCCGCCTATTCATCGTCGACGAGCTGTCGCGGGGCGAACGTTGCGTGTGCGAGTTGACCGAGATGATCGGAGCCGATGTCTCGACGGTGTCCAAGCACCTGGCATTGCTCAAGCAGGCCGGCATTGTGCTCGACGAGCGGCGCGGCCAGCAGGTCTTCTACCGCCTGCGCGTGCCCTGCATCCTCAACTTTTTCGGCTGTGTCGAGGCGGTGCTCGAGGAGGTGGGCCGCCGCACGCTCGAGGCGGCCTCGTGAGCTGGTCTTTTTTTGATCTTTATTTGGCGATTTCGCCAAATATTTTCGATTCCACGGGAGGCGCGTGTTGATCGACTGGAAGTCCGAGTGGAAGCCTCTGGTCTGGATGGTGGCCGCCTTCGCGGTCTTCTTCTGGCTGCCGATTGGTTGGCCGCGCTTCGATGTGGCGGTCACCGAGGCCCTGGCCCTGACCAAGTGGTACGCCCGCGAGCACGTGCTCCTCTGCCTGGTGCCGGCCTTCTTCATCGCCGGCGCCATCGCCAGCTTCGTCAGCCAGGCGGCAGTCATGAAGTACCTGGGGCCGAAGGCGCCGAAGGTGGTGGCCTACGGCGTGGCGTCGGTCAGCGGCACCATCCTCGCCGTGTGCTCGTGCACCGTGCTGCCGCTGTTCGCAGGCATCCACACCATGGGCGCCGGGCTCGGTCCGGCAACAGCGTTCCTGTACTCGGGGCCGGCCATCAACGTGCTCGCCATCGTTCTGACGGCGAGCGTCCTCGGCGCCAAGCTTGGGGCGGCGCGGGTCATCGGCGCGGTGCTCTTCGCGCTGCTGGTCGGGGCGCTCATGGCGGTCATTTTCAAGCGCTCTGAGCAGGACAGGGTGGACGCTGCCATGGACTTGCCGGAGCCGGACGATGTTCGGCCGCTCGGCCAGGTTGTGGCCTTCTTCGCCGCCCAGGTCGCGATCCTGGTCTTCGCCAACTGGGCGCGATCCGATGATCCGACAGGGATCTGGTTCGCCATCTGGCGGGCCAAGTGGTGGCTGACCTCTGTCGGAGCGGTTGCGCTCGGCGCGGTCCTGGTGCGTTGGTACACACTCGCAGCCTGGAAGGCTGTTGCCATCGCGGTGCCGACCCTCGTGCTGGCGCTGGCGCGGCCCGAGCATCCGGAGCTGGCGTTCACCGCCGGCGTGGTCGGTCTGGCGGTGGTCACCGCTCGCGACAAGGGCGAGCTGGGGCAGTGGTTCGCCTCGAGCTGGGGCTATGCCAAGCAGATCCTTCCCCTGCTCCTCGGTGGCGTGTTGGTGGCCGGTCTACTCCTCGGCCGACCGGGCAACGAGGGCCTGGTTCCCTCGGGCTGGGTCGAGGGCGCGGTCGGTGGCAACGGTTTCGCGGCCACCCTGTTCGCTTCGGTTGCCGGCGCCCTGATGTACTTCGCCACCTTGACGGAGGTTCCGATCCTGCAGGGCCTGATCGGCGCCGGGATGGGTCCGGGGCCGTCGCTGGCCCTGCTCCTCGCCGGCCCCGCGCTGTCTCTGCCCAACATGATCGTCATCGCCAGCGTCATCGGCTGGAAGAAAACATCTGTCTATATCTCTCTGGTGGTGGTCATGGCCACCATCACGGGTCTCATCTACGGGACATTTATCGCCTAGGAGGGTCACCGTGACAAAGATCATCGTTCTCGGTCCGGGTTGCACGCGTTGTGAACAACTCCTTCGGCTCACCGGCCAGGCGGCCGAGGAGCTCGGTATCGAGTACCACCTCGAGAAGATTACGGACATCGCCAAATTCTCCGACTTCGGCCTGATGATGACTCCGGGCCTGGTGGTCGACGGCGAGCTCAAGGTCCAGGGCAAGGTCCCGCCTCTCGACGAAATCAAGGCCCTGCTGGCCTGAGGAGACGACATGCGCCAACAGAACTTATTCATTCCTACGTTCTTTCTAACCGTGGTTGTTGGAGTTTCATGGCTGACAGCGCCCGGGCTTTCGGCCCAGGAATCGCCGTCAACCGGCACCGCGCCTGGCGTGGTCGCTTATTACTTTCACGGCAACACGCGCTGTGCAACCTGCAAGAAGATCGAGGCCTATGCCGACGAGGCGATCCACCAGGGGTTTGCAGAGATGTTGGAGAACGGGGCTCTCACCTGGCGGGTGGTCAATGTCGAAGAGTCGGAAAACCGCCACTTCATCGATGATTTTCAGCTCGTGACAAGGTCGGTGGTCCTCGCCGAATATCACAACGGCGCGATTACCCGCTGGAAGAGCCTCGACAAGGTGTGGCAGCTGGTGCGGAACAAGGACGGCTTCACCAGATACGTGCAGAGCGAAACCCGCGAGTTCCTTGGGGAGAGCTAATGGGCCCGACATGGCTGGCCGCCGGCACTGCGCTGTGGCTCGGGATCCTGACCTCGATCAGCCCCTGCCCGCTGTCGACTAACATCGCGGCTGTGTCCTATGTCGGGCGTCGAGTCGGCAGCCGCCGTCTCGTGCTGCTCTCCGGCGGACTGTACACCGCAGGACGCAGCCTCGTCTACCTGGTGCTGGGAGCCGCATCAGTGTGGTCCCTGATGTCGATGGTGTCGGTCTCGAGCTTTCTCCAGGGTACCGTCCCGCGCCTTCTCGGCCCGATTCTGATCGCCATCGGGCTTCTTCTGCTCGGCGTGTTCGAGCTCGCTCTCCCATCACTGGAGGTCAGCGACAAGCTCCAAAACCGGGTCGACCACGCCGGTGTGTGGGGTGCCGGGTTGCTCGGTGTGATCTTCGCCCTTGCGTTCTGCCCGGTTTCGGCGGGCCTCTTCTTTGGCGGTCTGGTGCCGTTGGCCGTGGAGCGGACCTCGCCTCTGATGCTGCCGCTGATCTACGGAGTCGGCACCGCGCTCCCCGTAGCGTTTTTCGCAGTACTCCTGGCGTTGGGCGTAGGGTGGTTGGGAACGGCGGTCGACCGGGTCCAGGCATTCGAGGTCTGGGCCCGCAGGGTCACTGCGGTGGTCTTTATCAGCGTCGGCATCTACGAGACCCTGCGCTCGACACTTCATCTGATTTGACTCGAGAGCATCGATAGGCCGGGAAGGTTCGGCATGATTCAGAAACAGGGTGTGGCGGCAGCTTGGGCGACGGTCGCCGAATGAGTGCCACGTTCACCAGTGCTGCATTGTCAGCTTCGGCGTGAGATCGCCGCGCCGAGGGATACACCGATCCAGAGTCTGCTCGACGTGACTTCCTTGCCCACCTCGCGCACCGCACCGATGGGACCATCGCGCCCCGCGTCTCTCTCTGGAGTGGCCGAATGGGTGCCCTTTCAGGGGCGGATGTGCGCCCGCGGTGAGACGTCAAGCCCGTGTGATGCCCTGAGGGTTCAGGTGGCTTCGGATAAATGATCCGACTTCATCAATCGCGTGTCGACCCTCGGGCATCTGTCCTGCAAAAAATTGCCACACGTGCCACATTCCTTCCCACACATCCAAAGTCGTTTCCACTCCTGCCTCGCGGGCACGTTCTGCAAGCCGGATGGAATCACTGAACAAGATTTCATCGGACCCTACCTGGATCAGAAGTGGCGGAAGATCGCGCAGGTCGGCGTGTATCGGTGATATGAGAGGCGTCAGTGGATCGTTGTTTGCCACAAAGTGCTTCGCCATCAACTGAAGCCACTCGGGGGTCAGCAAGGGGTCGGCGTCGATATGCGTCGTCATCGATTCACCTGTTCCCTGCAGATCCGTCCACGGTGAGAGACAGACTGCCGCAGCAGGAAGAGGCTCTCCGGTATCACGTAACGAGACCAAGGCAGCAATTGCCAGCCCACCACCGGCGGAATCGCCCGCAATCGCGATGTTGTGTGGAGAAAGTCCATTTTCGAGCAGCCAGCGATATGCCATGACAACATCCTGAACTGCTGCGGGGTGAGGATGCTCTGGGGCAAGACAGTAGTCGATCAGCAGGGTTCGGACTCCGGCAGCTTTGGAGATTCTTGCGGCGATGTCGCGGTGTGTTCTGGGCGAGCCAATCGTGTAGGCCCCACCATGCAGGTACAGCACCGCGCCCTCTTCCGAAGTGGTACCCACTGATATCCACTCGGCCGGCACATCGCCGACATGGACAGGTTGAACATCGGTTCTCGACGGCAGGATCGAGAGTTTTGCGAGGTTT
>JBFFBV010000146.1:0-7381 GCA_041560205.1 Candidatus Sulfomarinibacter sp. | reverse complement strand
GCCTCAAGGGCGTCGGTGCCTTGCCGGAGATCAAAGGAAGTCTCGGCGGGTATTAATCGTGCCCGTCTTCGTGCCCGAATTCGGTTCGGGGTTTCTCGGAGACGGAGACGGAGAGAAATTCGGAAACGGAAACGGGTACGGGCTGATGGCGGAGGGAGTGGGATTCGAACCCACGGAGGCGTGAACCTCACCGGTTTTCAATACCGGCGCCATCGACCACTCGGCCATCCCACCGCGACCCATCACTTTACAGTGCATTGACCGCCGCGTACAATACCTCTCCCGGTGCGGAGAGGTGCTGGAGTGGTTGAACAGGGCTGCCTGCTAAGCAGTTGTCCGGGGCAACCTGGACCGCGGGTTCGAATCCCGCCCTCTCCGCCATAGTTTTTCTTCCCGACCCGTTGCAGCGTATTGGAGATCGGCATGGCGAACGCGCCAAGGACTCGGATTGCCCCAAGCCCGACCGGGGATCCGCACGTGGGCACCGCCTATGTCGCCCTCTTCAACTACGCCTTGGCGCGGCAGAGCGGCGGGAGCTTCGTTCTCCGCATCGAGGACACCGACCGGAAGCGCAGCACCGCCGCCAGCGAACGGCAGATTCTCGATGCCCTGACGTGGTTGGGGCTCGAGTGGAACGAGGGCCCCGATGTCGGCGGTGCGTTCGGGCCCTACCGGCAGAGTGAGCGCACGGCGATCTACCGTGAGCATGTCGAAGAGCTCGTCGCCAAGGCTGCGGCCTACCCGTGTTTCTGCACCCGCGAGCGCCTCGACGAGCTGCGCGCCGAGCAGAAGGCGGCCAAGGGCCGCCTCGGGTACGACGGCCGCTGTCGGTCGATCGACCCCGGGCAGGCGCAACGACGCAGAGACGCGGGCGAGGAGCATGTCATCCGTCTGGCGATGCCGACCGACGGGGAGACCGTTGCCCACGATCTGCTGCGCGGCGACGTCGTGATCGCCAACGCCCAGGTCGACGACCAGGTGCTGCTCAAATCGGACGGCCACCCGACCTACCATCTGGCGAACGTGGTCGACGATCACCTCATGGGCATCACCCATGTCATCCGGGCCGAGGAGTGGATCTCGTCGCTGCCCAAGCACGTCCAGCTCTACCGCGCCTTCGACTGGGAGCTGCCCGTTTTTTGTCATCTCCCGTTGTTGCGGAACTCGGACACATCGAAGATCTCCAAGCGCAAGAACCCGGTCAGCCTCGACCATTACCGCCAGGCCGGCATCCTGCCCGAAGCGCTGCTCAATTACCTGGCGCTGATGGGCTGGACGATGCCCGACGAGCGCGACCAGTTCACCCTGGAGGAGTTCGTCGCCGCGTTCCGGCTCGAGGACATCAGCCTCGGCGGACCGGTCTTCGACCTCGACAAGCTCAACTGGCTCAACGGCAAATACATTCGCGACTTGAGCACGGACGAGTTCCTGACCCGGTTGCGCGGCAATCTGGTCTCCGACGAGTACCTGGGGGCCATCCTGCCGTTGGTCCAGGAACGGATCGACACCCTCGCCGATTTCGTCGCCTACGCGGATTTCTTCTTTGTCGGCGAGGTGAGCATCGACGAGAGCGCATTGCCGAAGATGGTGGCGAAGGGCCGCACGCCTCCTCAGACGGCCAAGGCCTTCCGCATGCTGCTCGAGGACCACCTCGACGCCGTGCTCGAGTGGAATGCCGCCACCGTCGAAGACGCCATGCGATCGTTCTGCGAAGCCAACGAGTGGACGCCCAAAGAGCTCTTCATGCCGGTCCGGATTGCCGTCACCGGCCGCACCGCGACGCCGCCTCTGTTCGAAACCATGGAGGTCCTCGGCAAAGCTCGTTGCCGGTGGCGGTTGCGGCGGGCGATGGAGACGCTGCGCGGGATGAAGGTCTGAGGTGGGGTGGGCACATGGGCAACGGCGAAGCCAGCGCTGACAGGCAGGACTTCATCCGCGAGATCATCCGCGAAGACCTGGCGAGCGGAAAGCACGCGGGGGTCGTGACCCGCTTCCCCCCGGAGCCCAACGGCTATCTCCACATCGGCCACACGAAATCGATTCTCCTCAACTTCGGCATCGCAGAGGAGTTCGGTGGCCGCTGCCATCTCCGCTTCGACGACACGAACCCCGTCAAGGAGGAACTCGAGTACATCGAGTCGATCAAGGAGGACGTGTTCTGGCTCGGCTGTGACTGGGGCGAGCACCTCTACCACGCCTCCGATTACTTCGAGCAGCTCTACGAGTGGGCCGAATCCTTGGTGCATGCCGGCAAAGCCTATGTCGACGATTTGTCGGCCGACGAGATCCGAGCCCACCGCGGCACGCTGACCGAGGCCGGGACTCCGAGCCCCCATCGTGATCGCGCAGTCGACGAGAACCTCGAGTTGCTCCGCGCCATGCGCAACGGCGAGTTCGAAGACGGGGCCAAGGTGCTGCGCGCCAAGATCGACATGGCGGCGGGCAACATCAACATGCGTGACCCGGTGCTCTACCGGATCGTGCGCGCCACCCATCCGCGGACCGGCGACCGCTGGTGCATCTATCCCACCTACGACTACGCCCACGGTCAATCCGACGCCATCGAGCACATCACCCACAGCCTCTGCACCCTCGAGTTCGAGGACCACCGACCGCTGTATGACTGGCTGGTCGACAACCTGCCGGTGCCCTCGAAACCTCGTCAGATCGAGTTCGCCCGCCTCAATCTCAACTACACGGTCCTGTCCAAGCGCAAGCTCCTGCAGCTCGTGAACGGTGGTCACGTCAACGGCTGGGATGACCCGCGGATGCCGACCATCTCGGGAATCCGGAGGCGAGGCTATCCGCCCGCAGCGATCCACGATTTCGTCGAACGGGTCGGTGTCGCCAAGCGCAACAGCGTTGTCGACCTCGCGCTCCTCGAGCACTGTGTGCGAAGCGACCTCAACCGGACGGCCGAGCGCCGGATGGGCGTCCTGCGTCCGCTTAAAGTGGTGATCGAGAACTACCCGGAGGGGGAGACCGAGGAGCTCGAGGCCGTCAACAACCCGGAAGATCCGACGGCGGGCTCACGCCAGGTACCATTCGGACGCGAGCTCTTCATCGAGCGTGACGATTTCATGGAGGACCCGCCCAAGAAGTTCTTCCGCCTTGCCCCGGGGCGCGAGGTTCGCCTTCGCTACGCCTTCTTCGTCACCTGCACTGACGTCATCAAGAATGATCGGGGGGAGGTGGTGGAGCTGCGATGCACCTACGACCCCGCAACCCGCGGCGGCGATTCACCCGACGGGCGCAAGGTCAAGGCGACGCTGCACTGGGTCTCGGCGGCGCACGCGGTGGAGGCGGAGGTGCGGCTGTACGACCACCTCTTCAATCGGCCCGATCCGGGCGCTGACGGCGACTTCCTCTCGGACCTCAACCCGGAGTCCTTCGAGGTGATTGCCGACGCGAAGCTCGAGCCGAGCGTTGCCGGTTTCGATAGCGGCGAGCGCTTCCAACTCGAACGCCTCGGTTACTTCTGCGTCGACCCGGATTCGACTGATGCGCGCACGGTCCTCAACCGCACCGTGACGCTTCGAGACACCTGGGCGAAGGTCAAGGCGAAGGGCTAGACCGCCAACGAATCAAGCCCGCGGGAACCCGCGGGCTTTTCTATGCATGGTGCCGAAGGCCGGACTCGAACCGGCACGGATCGCTCCACACGGCCCTCAACCGTGCGCGTCTACCAATTCCGCCACTTCGGCACGCGTTACTGTCATCTTAGGTCTCGCTCCTCCGACCCGCAAGCGCTTCAGTTGCCCTCGCCACTCGGCGCTGGCTCGTCGGAGCTGTCCTCGGTTGCCGGCTCGGTGGTCGGGGCCGCTTCGCCTTCGACCGGGACTGCCGCGCCCTCCTCGGTTGCAGCGCCGAGGGCCGGCTCGGTGGCTTCCGACGTCTCGGAGCTTTCGACGGGTGCGGCGACCGGCACGCCCTCCATGACCGACGTCCGGCGTTTGCCCGACAGGATGGTCAGGGTCAGACAGAGGACCACGAAGAGCACGAAGGCCCCGGTGGTCATGCGGTGCATGATGTTGGTCGTGCCGCGAGGGCCGAAGGAGGTCTGGCTGCCGCCGCCGCCGAAGGCGCCGGCGAGGTCAGCGCCCTTGCCCTGCTGCAAGAGCACCACCATGATCAGGAAAAGGCACACCAGAACGTAGAGGATTACCAATAAAACAGTCACTTCTCGTCTCCCGCGGCGCAGTCCGCCGCAGCGCGGATGATAGCGGAAAATGAGGCTACGTCAAGGCTTGCGCCGCCGATGAGGCCTCCGTCGACGTCCGCCAACGGCAGCAGCTCGTGCGCGTTGGCGGGATTGAGGCTGCCGCCGTAGAGGATTCGCAGGACATCGGCGGCACTGCCATCGAAGATCGATGCCATGCGAACGCGAAGGAAGGCGTGGGCCTCCTGGGCCTGGGCAGGCGTCGCGTTGCGGCCTGTGCCGATCGCCCACACGGGTTCGTAGGCCAGCACCAGGTGCGCGGGGTCGAGCGCTCCGAGCGCCGCCGTCTGCCGCTCTAAAACGGCGAAGGTGTCCCCCCCATCCCGCTCTTCCAGGGATTCACCGATGCAGTAAATGACCTCGAGGCCGGCCGCCTGTGCGGCGCGCGCCCGGTCGAGAGCCGTCTCGTCCGTTTCGGCAAAGAGGGTGCGGCGCTCGGAGTGGCCGACGATGACCCATTTCGCGCCAATCTCAATCAGCATTTCGGCCGCCACCTCGGCGGTGAAGGCACCACTCGCCTCCCAGTGCACGTTCTGGGCCCCGAGGCCGATCTCCGATCCCGCGGTCAGCATCGCCGCCGCGGGCAGCGAAACGTAGGTTGGGCAGCAGACGATATCGACCGATGCTGGGAGATCCTCAGCCAGCAGCGCTTCGAGATGGGCGGAGGCCTCCGCCACCGTCTTGTGCATCTTCCAGTTGCCGGCGATCAGGGGTCTGCGCATGGCTTCTCCTTCAGCTTTCGAGGGCGGCGATGGCCGGCATGCCGTCGCCGGTGATGAACTGGAGCGAGGCGCCTCCACCGGTCGAGACGTGGTCGATCTGCTCGATCACCCCCGCCTGGCGCACGGCCATTACCGACTCGCCGCCGCCCACCACCGAAAAGGCCGAGGTCGCGGCCAAGGCCTCGGCCACTGCCAGGGTGCCGGCGGCGAAATCCTCGACCTCGAACACACCCATCGGTCCGTTCCAAAAAACGGTGCGGGCGCGGGCCAGCACCTCGGCGTACCGGGTCCGCGTCTCGGGTCCGAGATCGACCACCATCATCTCGGCAGGCACGGCGTCGCTGGCGACGACCTCCACTCGTTGCGGGTTCTCGATGGTGTCAGCGACGACGACGTCCGACGGCAACACGAGCTCGACGCCGTGCTCCTCGGCCTTTGCGAGGACCGCGCGCGCCATGTCGAGCATCTCTTCCTCGACCAGCGAACGCCCGACCTCCAAACCCTGAGCAAGAAAAAAGGTGTTCGCCATGCCGCCGCCGACAAGGAGGGTGCTGACCCGCCCGAGCAATGCCTCGAGGGGCGCCGTCTTGGTCGAAACCTTGGCGCCGCCGACGACGGCGACGAAGGGTTGCTCGGGGTCATCGACCACCCGGCTCAACGCCGCCACCTCAGCTTCCATGAGGAAGCCGGCGGCCTTCCGTCCCGCACCATATTTCCGCGCTGCAGCTTCGACCGAGGCGTGAGCGCGGTGCGCGGTGCCGAATGCGTCGTTGACGTAGTGGCTGAAGGACTCGGTGAGGCGAGCGGCGAACTCGGGGTCGTTGGCCTTCTCGCCGGGGTGAAAACGGAGGTTTTCGAGCACGAGGAGAGACCCTGGCTCGGCCTCAGGGACCGCGTCGAGGCAATCTTCGACGAAACGCACCGGCCGATCGAGGGCCGCCTGCAACGCAGCCGCGACCGGTGCGAGCGAAAAGACCGGGTCCGGCTCGCCCTTCGCCTTGCCGAGGTGTGAGCACGCCGCCACCACCGAAGCCCGTTCCGTGAGCCACCGCAGGGTCGGCACCGCGGCGGTGATGCGGGTGTCATCCACCACCCGGCCGTCCTTGATCGGCACGTTGAGATCGAGTCGGGCCAGGACACGGGCCCCTGCGATGCCCTCGAGTCCGTCGAGCTTCGGCAGGCTCACGCCTTCGACACCATGTACTCGACGAGGTCGACGCAGCGGAGCGCGTAGGCGTTCTCGTTGTCGTACCAGGAAACGACCCGGAAAAAGTCCTCCGCGACCTGGGCGATCAGGGGCAGATCGACGACCGACGAGCAGCTCTCGCCGATGATGTCGGTCGAGACGATGGGCACATCGGTCGCGCGAAGGATGCCCTCGAGGGGGCCGGCGGCCGCATCGACAAACGCCTTCTGCAGCTCTTCGACGCTCGACGGCCGTTTCGACACGAAGGTCAGGTCGCAGACCGAGCCATCGGGAACCGGGACCCTCATGGCGGCGCCGTGCAGCTTGCCAGCGAGCTCGGGGTAGACGAGACCGATCGCCTTGGCGGCCCCGGTCGACGCCGGAATGATGTTGATGGCCGCCGCCCGTCCACGGCGAAGGTCCTTGTGTTGGACATCCAAGACAGCCTGGTTGTTGGTATAGGCGTGGGTCGTGGTGAGCCAGCCATGCTCGATGCCGACCGTCTCGTTGAGCACCTTGACCACTGGCGCCAGGCAGTTGGTGGTGCACGACGCATTGGAGACGATGTGGTGATTTGCCGGCTCGTACAGGTCGTTGTTGACACCCATCACGAAGGTTGCGTCGATCTCCTGGCCGGGCGCCGTGATCACCACCTTTTCGGCACCGGCCTCGATGTGAGCCGACGCCTTCTCCCGACTCCGGAAGAGCCCGGTAGCCTCATAGACGTAGCTGACCCCGAGCTCCTTCCACGGCAGCTGGGCCGGGTCCCGCTCCGCCAGGACACGCATGCTGTCGCCGTCGATGATCAGGTTGGAACCATCGACCTCGACCGAACCCTGATAGCGGCCGTGGACCGAGTCGTGACCAAAGAGGTAGCCGAGCGTGTCGGGTGACGTGAGATCGTTGATGGCGACGAGATCGAATCCGTCGCGGGCCTTGAGATGGCGGGCGAGCAGGCGGCCAATTCGTCCGAAACCGTTGATCGCGACCTTGATGCTCATGGGAGTCCTCCGCGCAATTGGATGGCCGGAGAGTATAGCAGATGAGACGGGCTTGCACCTTGCAGGATCGTATGCTAATTTTCCTCTCCGCGTGGCCCGTTCGTCTAGGGGTCTAGGACGCCGGCCTCTCACGCCGGTAACACGGGTTCGAATCCCGTACGGGCTACCATGTCTCCTTCCAGTCGACCATCAGTACGGTCTTCGTCACTTCTCCACCCGCCCACCCTCTCCGTGGTCGAACCCATATCGCCTG
>JBFFBV010000145.1:0-7613 GCA_041560205.1 Candidatus Sulfomarinibacter sp. | reverse complement strand
GGTCGATGCTGGGACGATCGGCGCCGCGCTCCCGGGCGTCTCCATCTCCGAGCTCATCCGAGCGGGCGAGCGCGTCAAGGTGGTCTTCTTGAGCGAGAACGACGATTTCCGCTCGAATCTCGGTCTGATCAACGGCGTCGACTCGACGATTCTGGTTCAGTGGGAGCTCTTCGACTCCAGCGGCGACTCGCTCGGCACCGGTCAGAGGCAGCTGCCGCCCTACGGCGTTGCCCAGCTCGACCGTGTCCTGGGGAGCTTCGCACCGATCGCATCCGGCTACGCCGAGCTTTGGACCGACACCACCGGCGGCGCCTTCACCACCTACGGCTCGATCATGGACGAGGGCACCTCCGACCCGACGATCGTGATGCCACAGTAGGCGCGACCATTCCCCCGTATGCGCCGGCGCGGGGGCTTCGGCCCCCGCGTTTTCTCGTGTGCTGCCACACGAGTGGGAGTCAGCTCATTGCGGTGCCTTCGAATCCATCGATTCGGGCCGCCAGTCGACCACCACGGTGCGGGCGGCCATGTCGCCGACTCGCTGCCAGTTCTCGCTCAAGGCCACCACCATGATCCCGACCATGAAGTTGAAGAAGCCGTCGACGCATTTGAGGAGGTTGCGGACCAGCGCGCGCCAGAAACCGCAGGGCTGGAGATCGGTGCCGAGCACCCTGATTCTGGCGACCCATTTGCCGGGGGTCACGCCCGAACGCCCTTCTGTGGTGGTGAACAGAATGCCGATCAGGAGTGCCCATCCGAACGACACGAGGACGGGGGCGAAAAAAGCCACGAAATCGGAGAATCCTTCGGGTTCATCCGTCACACCCTCCAGGGTCATCCGCATGAAAAGAACCATCGCCAGGATCGGCGGCCCTGCCATGATCGCCGCGTCGATCAGCTGCGCCACGGCCCTGCGGGTGAGTGAGGCGAACTCCTGCGGGCGTGGTCCGCTCGAGTACGAGGTCACCCGGTGGCGTCGCATCAGCGCCGAGAGGATGATCGCCAGGATCAACGGCAACAGCAGCATCGAGCCGTACTGCGTGGACATGATGGCCACCATGAAGCCCGGGAAGAAAGCCCTGTCTCGGGGCTTCTCACCGATCCAGGTTTCTCTTGCGACGTTGCCTTCGTCGATTTTGAGCACCAGGACGGTCCCCGAGTATGACGCACCGGTGAAAATCAAAATCGAGCCCGATGCCGCATCTTCGAAGACGGAGACGAGGTCACCGACGCGGCGGTCGAGGCGCAGTTCTTCTTCCCAGACACCGTCGCCGCGACGCTTTCCGACCAGATTTCTACCGTCCTCTCTCGACGTCGCACCGAAGACTGTCGGCTCGCCGCGCCAGATCACCGGCGCCCAGCCCTTGCCCGCATCGCCGACGAGCTCCCACGCGATGTCATCCTCGAGACCGGGATTCCAGAGCCCGTAGTAAAGGGCTGTGCCGAACTCGAGAAACACGTGGACACCCCGTTCATCGGCTACGGCCTTCGCCCAGTCGAGTCCACAGCCGCATTCAGGGTCGGGAACGACGACGGGGATCGTGGCGCGCGCCTGCCATGCGACGCCGTCGTGAATGACCAGGGCGAGCTCGGACGGCCACCGTTCCAGAATTGCCGGCTTGCCCTCGAACACGAAGGGATGTGAAAAGTCCGCCAGCTGTTCGGGTTGGTCGATGGTGGTGTGGAGGCCGTCCTGGAAGTAGCCGAAGGTCTTTTTCGAAATCAACCACAGACGGTCCTCACCGGCGAGCAGGAAGGGCGTTTCCTCGAACGAATCCACCATTGTCTCGGGGGTCGACATGTCGTCGAAACCGGTTCGGAGCAGGGAGGAAGTGTCCGGATCATCGCCGAAGCCCGGCGCTGTCTCGACGAACCAGATCCTGCCGTCCCACACGGCCACGTGATGAGGATGACGGCGGGCGAAATCGACGTCGAAAGCTTGTGACGAAAAGGCCATGGAGCCCAGCATGACCGCGAAGGGCAGGGCGAACTGAGCGACCAGAAAGACCGTCCCGAGGATTCCGGCGGTGATCGTGAACCGTCTCTTGCTCGCCTCGGACAGATATCCACGAATCGGCGCGTCGGATGCCGCTGACTCTTCGGACATGGTCACCCCCGCTTTGCGTCGCCCTCCGACACCTCATTCAACTTTACCCTTGTTGGAGAGCGTCATCACTCATTACGCGGGAGGGCCGCCTCCGATTCGACGACGGAATTCTTGGTCCGTTCCTTGTCCGGTCCGTGATTACGGCACAGACGTCGACCACCTGGTCGTGTTTCCGGACTCGAAGTCGTCCTCGAAGATGCGGGCGCCGATCGTCAGCGATACGACAGTCTCCAGGGACTGAGAGGACGCATCTTCCGCACGATAGGTGAATGCGTCGGGCCCGTAGTAACCGGCGGCAGGTGTGAAGACGAATGAACCGTCGGGGTCGAGGTTGACGGATCCGTGCTGCGGCAGAGCCACTGGGGTGGCGGTGAGGGTGTCGCCATCGGCGTCGGAATCGTTGTCCAACACACCTGGTGCGGACACGTTGAGCTGGGTGTCGATCGGTGTGAAGTAGCTATCGCTGCCGGCAACGGGTGCGTCGTTGACCGGCGTGACATCGATGTTGACCAGGGTCACGGTCGAGCTCTGTTGGCCGTCGTCGGCCACGTAGGAGAGGGTGTCGGGGCCGGAGTAGTCAGCGGCCGGAGTGTAGGTGAAGGAGCCGTTCGTTGCGAGGACGGCAACTCCATGGTCCGGATCGTTGACCGGCGAGGCGGTCATCGGGTCGCCGTCGGGATCGTTGTCGTTGTCGAGCACACCGGGTGAGGCGATGTTGAGGGGCGTGTCCTCGGCCGTGCTGTAGGAATCGTCGTTGGCCACCGGCCGGGAGTTGGGAGGCACCACGCCGAAGGGCGTGAAGACTGTGATCTCGTCGTACTTCACCCAGGTGCCAGGACGGGCCTGTCCTCCGAAGCAGTAGATCAGGTGGGTGGTGGGGTCCTCGACGCAGGGCAGGAAGGCGCGACGGGTCGGCAGGCGCAGGGTTTCGGTGCTCAAGGTGTCGCCCGCCGGGTCGTACTTGACGATCTGGTCGAAGAAGTCGATCTCGTCGTTGGCCGACACCATGTGGTTGTATCCGCCGAAGCAGTAGATCTGGTTGTGGAGGGAGTCCGCGGCGCAGCCGATGCCTTCCCGCCCGGGGTAGGGCAGCGATGCGCTCTGGGCAGCCACCGCGTGGGTCGCCGGGTCGTACTCGACGATCTCCCGGTAGTAGGGTGGCCCGCCCCACCGGTAGCCGCCAAAGCAGTAGATTTTGTTTGTCGAGCTGTCCTCGGCGCAGGTCAGATCGCTGCGAGCCGATGGCAGGGTCTCAGTCATCGTCGTCAGGGTGTCGGTTGCGGGGTTGTACTCGAGGATGTCGTCGAAGACGCCGCTCTGGCTGATCATGCCGCCGAGACAGTAGATGCGGTGGGTGGCCGAGTTCTCGACACAGGCCATGCGGTTGCGGGCGCTCGGCACGCTGGCGGTTTTGGTGGTGAATGCGTCTGTGGCTGGGTTGTACTCGAGCACTGAAGTCGACGAAGTCCCGCCGCCAAAGCAATAGATCCGATCGGTCGATGTGTCGGCCGCACAGGCGATGCCGAACCTTCCGCTGGGAAGCTTCGCGTTGCGCGCGGTGACCGTGTCCGTTGCCGGGTCGTACTCGGCGATCTCGTCCTCGTCGTCGGCGCCTCCGAAGCAGAAGATGTGGCGATCGCTGGTCGCCGTGCAGGTCAGCCGACTCGACTCCCAGGGCAGGGTCGCCGACGCGACCGGGATCACGTCACAGGTCAGGCCCTCGTCGATCGAGCCGTTGCAGTCGTTGTCGTAGCCGTCGCAGTCCTCGATCTTGCCAGGGAAGCAGAATTCGCCGCACCTCGCCGTGTCGTCATCGCAGTCGGTGCCGCCGCAGGAAGCGTCGAAGTAATAATCGTCGTCGCGATCAGGGCAAACAGGTGCTCCGGACGATGACGGCGTGAACTCGACGATCTCGTCGATCGACACGACGTTACGGCTGCCGCCGCTGCAGAAGATGGAGTCAGTGACCGAGCTGTCGACGCATGAGAGGCCGTAGCGCCCGGTCGGCAGGGCTTCCGGCATCTCGGTGAGCTGGTCTGTGACGGGGTCGTATGAGTAGATCTCCGAAACATAGGCAACCGACTGAATCTGGCCGCCGGCGCAGTAGATTCTCCCGGTGCTCGGGATCTCCGAACACGACAGATCGGTGATCCGCGACGGGAAGATGGCGCTCCGGGTTGAGAGCGTGTCGGTGGACGGGTCATAGACCAAGATCTCGTTCAGCTTGCCTCCGGCGTCCCGTCCGCCAAAACAGAAGATGTCGTTGGTGCTCGACCGCTCGTCGCAGGATAGCCCCCATCTTCCGGTTGGCAGGGTCGCCGTCATCACCGTCACTGAGTCGGCCACCGGATCGTAGGCGACGATGCTTGACGCGGAAGCGCCGGCTCCGCCGAAACAATAGATCTGGTTGGTCGAGCTGTCCTCGGTGCAGGCCATCCCCGAGTTGGGAGCCGGAAGAGTTGCGGTTTTCTCAATGGTCGAATCGGTCGCAGGGTTGTACTCGACGATGTCATCGTAGACGTAGGACGTGGTGTAGCCCCCGACGCAGTTGTCACCGTCCCACACGGTGCACACGAAATCCTGGGCGCGGCCACCGAAGCAATAGATGAGACCGGTCGAGCTGTTCTCGGCGCAGGCAAGACCACTGCGGCGCGTCGGTAGGACAGCTGTCTTGGCGACCGCCGCATCGCCGACTGGATCGTACTCGACGATGAGATCCGTCTCGGGCGCGTTGGTCGTGACGGTGTCGACGCCGCCGAAACAGTAGATCCTCTGGTTGGTGGGGCTCACGGCGCAGGCGTGGTCGGAGATGATCGTCGGGTAGGTCGCGGAGCTCGTGGTGAGGCTCTTGGCGGATCGGGTGTCGAGCCCACCGGGCGCTGCTGCGATCGAGGCTGTGACCACTACGAAGAGACACGACGCCATCAGGCCGAGTCGAAGGATCGACCTCCGCGGCCAGCGCGCGATTTCCATATCCGCCCTCCGGCGTCGCCCCGCCGGCATGCGCCCCGGTCCCCTGTGCAGGAGAGTTGTGGCGACGCTCTGCCTTCCTCACTCCCAAGATATTGGCGTCAGGGAGTTTCGGCCGTGACAGGTGTCACCTGGGAGCGCCGCCGTCAGATGAATTGAAGATGTTGTGACAACCACCGAGCGACTGCCGCGGCGGCGTGTGATCCGTCATTTCTTGGACCGTGATTCACCGGCACCGGTTGAGTAACCGGTTCTCGACCTTTAGGGGATTGGTGATGGTTTCGTAGAAGGACCCGATGTACTTCAAGGCGCGCTTGCGGTGCTTCGGCTCGGGAAGGTCCTCACGACTGAAAAGCTCTTCGAGCCGGGGCCGCACCTCGTTGAAGAGCGCGATCGCTTCTGGAAGGTAGTCGTTGTGGGCGCAGAAACCTCTGTAGACCCTCTCCTTCACGCTGTTGATCCCCAACGTTCGGTCGGGCTGGGCGTAGGGCGCATCGACCAGCCCGGCTTGATCGAAGTCGAACGGCAGCAACAAGTTGTGCGGATCGCCACCGCCACCGAGCACAGCGATGTTGTGACAGCATCGAAGGCCTTCAGCTGCAGCGACCGCCGACCAATCGGTGTTGCCGATCATGAACTGAAAGAGGGCGAGGATGGCAAGCTGCTCGGGATCGAGGTCTTCCAAACCCTGCGACTCCAGATCGAGCCACGTGGTGTGATGCCGTGCAGCAGCGTCGCCGATCTCCTCGACGAAGAAGGCGAGGCGGGTCTGCTCGAAGGACGGCTTTTGGCTATCGAGGAAACGGCAGGAGACCAACCGTACCCTCAAGGCGGGTTCCGCGACGATTGCATAGCTCGCGTAGACCAGGTATTCGAGCAGCGCGTATCTGTCGCAGCTCGAGCTGAGGTGGCAGGGCGTCACAAGCCGCAGGACATCGAGACCTTCGAACACGGAGCCGTCGGTGTCTCCATTCTCGATCTCGAGCTTGAACAGCGGCATCGTGCATCGCTGAGGACGGCTGGTACCGTAAGGTTGAATGGAGACCGGTATGACAACGCCATCGGTCAGTTCGATCGATCCGGCGACATGATCGGGCCTTGCCAATTCACTGGAAAGGCTCTTGAGCGGCGCACGTATTGTGAGGTGCAGGACCTGGGTGCTTTCGAAGAGCAGATCCTCCGCAAAGACTGGCCCGGGCCACCAGGTGGTTGCTGCGAGCACGAGCCCGGCTGTTTTCAGGCGGAACCTGCGCCTCTTCGACACCATCTCCAGCATACCGTCTCGAACAGTCTCGAGGTACCGGTTGAGATATTACCTCGCCCGATACACGAGGCCACGAAAAGCACGCTGGCATTCGGCTTTGTTGAATCGCTCATGGACGGCAGAATTCGGCAACGGCGCGAAAGGAGGCTCGTTCACGCGGCGTGCGATCGATAACGTCATTGCCCCCGTACGAGGCACCTTCCCCTTTCGGAACTCTCGGAGACTGCCGGCCGGGGCACAGATGCGACCGTGCGAACACACCAGGCCGTGGCGCGATACCGGTTCGACGCCCCAGCTGTTATGATCGATGCAGCAACACACCCAGCTCCGGGAGCCATGCCGCCATGAGCGAGAAAACGAAGAACCATGGGCGCTCAAGAGATCTCAAGGACGACGAGCTCGAGATCGTGCAACCCTCGAGACGGCCGAAGGTCGATCTTGACGAGCAAGACGAGTACGACGAGTGGCGTCGCGAGCGCGGCAGCCGCGGCCGCAAGCGCAAGGACAAGGCCGGCGGGCGGCACCGCCGCGGCCGCGAAGACGACGCGTACTGAATCTGATCCATTGGCGGCACGCTGGCGATCGCCGCCGCTGAATCGCTCATCGATCATTGTGTGGAGCAGGCGGGCGTGCGGCGAGTCCCCTGGCGTTCTCGTCGCGAGCGCACCCGAGACTCATTGATAGATGAGGAGCTTTTCAATGGTGCGAAAGGGGGGACTCGAACCCCCACAGGGCGAACCCCACAAGATCCTGAAACAGGCGTTACTTATAGACGCCGCAGCCGAAGAGGTAATCGCCTGATCTGACGATCCAGGATGACTTCGCAGCGGGCTCTCCCGTGGTCGGGTCCTTCCAGCGGTAATCGACCCATACTCCTTCGGGCGTGGCTTTTTCCGCGAATATCTTGCCGATGGGCAGCCCATCGGCGTCCGTCACATCCTCTATTGAGCGCCCAAGGACCGGTGGATCAACCGGAGCCCCGCCATACGCCACGACTTTCCCCTGGTCTCCCATGCCGTATACGAAGACGTAGAGATTACCGTCACGAAAACCACCGGAGTTGATCTCATCAAAGACGGCCGAGCCTTTTTCCTTGAACGCTGCTATCGCTTGCCCGACGAGGGCCTGGGCCTCCTCCGGCGTACCGTGTTCCGCGGCGTCAGCCACCAGCACCGACGAGAAAGGATTGATCATCAGTGCGGCGAGTGCAAGAGCTGTTCTCATCATGGTCATGGCGTGTCCTCCGTATTGTTTCCGTGTTTGCGCATTATC
>JBFFBV010000144.1:0-7776 GCA_041560205.1 Candidatus Sulfomarinibacter sp. | reverse complement strand
GCCGGAAACGACCCGCCTACAAAAAACGACAGTAAGATAGTGGCACGATGAGTCCCGCCGACGAGACCACCGCCGAGGACTTCCTCTCCCGCGCCCCGCTCTTCGCACGTCTCGAGCGTCGGCAGCTGCACCGACTCGCCGAGCTCTGCGTGCCGCGAAGCTACGAGACGGGCGAGGAGATCGTGGTCGAAGGATCGACCGGCCTCGGCCTCTTCGTGATTACCAGCGGCCGGGTCGAGGTCACCCGGGGGAGCGGGGAAGACAAGGTGGTCTTTGCCGAGCTCGGCAGCGGCGATCTCCTCGGCGAGATGTCACTCGTCGACGATCAACCTCGCTCCGCCACGGTCCGCACCCTCGAACCAAGCAGCTGTCTCCTCATCACCCGAGGATCTTTTCAATCGCTGGTCGATCGTGAGCCGAACATCGCGTGGTGCATCGTACCGGTCCTCGCCGGACGTCTGCGGGCCCTGCAGGAGGAGCTCATCGCGGGCGGTGGAGCCAAGGTCGGGGCCGCCGTCGAGGACGTCACGTGGTACGAAGAGGAGACGGAGAAGAAGGACAGCGACGGTGCTCGGGCGGCGCTGAATCTGATTCGCGGACAGTACGCGCTCGCGCTGGCGATGGCCGGCGGCATGCGCGGCTTCATCGAGGCCGCAGAATCCTTTCTCCGCACCCTCGCCCGAGATACCGAGATCGACGACGCCGACGATCTCGGGGATGTCCTGCGTGAAACACCTCGCGCGATCGCCGACGCGACCGAGAGCAGCCTTGCGGAGGTCGAACGGCTGCCCGAACGCATGCTCGCCCGGTACCGCCGGGCGCGCGGCGGACGCCGGCGCCGCGACTGACCATCCGGTACGATTGATCCATGAACCGGATCATCGAAGGCGCCGTCGAGATCACATCGAGCCGGGACGAGGTCTTCGAGCTGCTCACCGACTACCCCCGTCTCAGCGAGTGGCTGGCAGGTGTGCAAAGTGCCCGCGTCCTCGCGCGCGAGGGGGACGTCGCGATCGTGGAGGTGGCCGCGCCCGGCCTCTCCGCTCCCAGCCTGGTGCTCGAGCTGGTCCACTCGCCGCCCGGGCAGGCCCATTTCACGCGCGTCGATCAGTACCGGGGCGAAGGAACCAGCGGCAGCTGGAAGCTGAGCGAGAGCACAGGCCGTGTCGAGCTTCGCGTCCAGCTGCGCCCCGGCCCGAGCTTTTCCGGAGCGCGCGGTCGCAAGCGTCTCCGGAGCGGATTGGAGGCGGCGCTCCAGGCGATTCGCCGGGGCGTCGAGGAGATGGTTCCCGAACCGGAGGCCGATCAAGAAGATCCGGGGCGCCGCAAAATTCTCGAGGTGAGACGGAAGGGAGACCGAGTTGTGGTCTGGCACCGCGGCACGGTCTTCGAGCTCCCCCACCGGGCGAAGGACGGCTGATGCGCCGCTTTGCCAGCCTCGATGCGCCCGCGGATGTCGTACGGCAGGTCTTCATCGACTTCGTGCGGTGGCCGGAGTGGATGCCGGGCGTCAGGGAAGTCACGATTGTCGAGACCGGCGAGAACGAGGTCGTGCTCGACGTCCTCCACCACCAGTTCGGCCAGACATTTCACGTCAAACAGCGCTGCCTCATCGAGCCCGATGGACTGCTCCAAAGCCAGATCGCGGGCAAGTTCAAGTCGTGGGAGTCCCGCTGGCGCTTCGCCACTCCACCCGAGGGCCAGGGCACCACGGTCTCCTGCGAGATGCAGCTCGACCCTGGCATCGTGGCGTGGATACTCCCGCGAGGGCTGTTGCGCGGTCTCCTCGATCGGCTCTTCGAGGAGTGCCTCAGCGGCGCCGAGGAGCAGGCCCGGATCCTGGCCGACGCCGCCGAGGTCCCCGCTGCAGACGGGGATGTGCTGCTCCAGGTCTTCGAGACCGACACCGGCCTCGAGATCTGGGTCGAAGGCCGCCGCTTCCTCGTCGAGCGCTGAATACCGGAAGACCTCAGTCGGCGGGTCCGCCAGGACACGCCATTCAGTAGCCCCCGGAGGGGGCGACAGATGGTTGGCCTGGGGCGTCAATTCCCAGCGAGGCGGCGGATTTCGGCTTCCTGAATCCTGGCCTGGAAGAGGGCCCCGGAGAGTCCGAGCTCGGCCTGCCGGAGTTCATCGTGGCGATCGAGCACCTCCGAGAAGGTCACCATCCCTTCGCGATAGCCGCTCTGGGTGACCCGGTACCGCTCCCGGTGGTACTCGAGGTTTGTGTGGGCCGCCTCGGCGGCCGCCAGGCTCTCCTCAAGACCGCGGTATGCCGCGAGAGTCTGCAGCTCCACCGCCGATGTCGCATCGGCGAGCATCGCGTCAGCCCGGGCCTTCTGCGCGCTCGCCCGCTTCTTTGCCGCAGAGCCCGCCCGCACGTCCTGGAAGAACGGGATCGAGAAGTTGAGCACCGCACCCCCGTAGGTACCTTCAAAGAAAAGATCGTTGTCGATCCAGGTGTAGAGAGCCGCCAGCTCGAGCTTGGGCCGTGACAGCGAACGCGCGCTGCCGAGGGCGGCGTCAGCCCTCTCCAAACCCAGCCCCGCCATCCGCACCGTCGGGTTGGCCGTGGCCGCGCCCTCGACACCTTCGGCTTCGGGCGGCACCTGCAGGCGATCGTCCAGCAAGCCATCGAGGGTGAGTGCAGCTTCCTGCGGACGACCGAGCAACCGGTTGAGTGCCCGGCGCGCCAGGTCGAGGTCGTTGCTCGCCTCGAGCAGCGCGAGCTTGTCGGCGGCGAGCTGGCCCTCGGCGCCGAGGAGCTCGACCTTGAGCGCCTCTTGTTCGGCAAAACGCAGCTCGATCATGTCGAGGCTTTCCTGCGAACGCTCGATGCTCTTCGACGCGACCTCGGCGCTGCGTTCGGCCAGCAGCACCTGGTAGAAGGCGCGGGTGACCTGATAGGAAAGCGCGCGACGCTTCTCGCGAAGCGCCTCATCCGCCAGCCGGCTCTCGACACCGCTCGCCCTTTTGGCCGAATCGATGCCTCCGCCCGCGTAGAGCACCTGCTTGAGCTCGATACCCGCGGTGACGTTGCGATCGTAGGGTCCGACCGGCATCGTCCCGTCGCCGGGCACTCCGGGTATGAACCTCCCGTAGCGCACGTCTCCGCTGAATGAGCCGTAGCTGCCGGACAACGCGAGGGTCGGCCACGATTTGGAACCCGCAATCCGCGCTCCGTGCTCCGCGAACTCCGCCTCCGCCCGAGCGGCCTCGAGCTGCGGGCTTTCGGCCACCGCGATCTCGATGGCGTCGGCCAGCGACAGCTCCTCCGCCGCTGCTCCACCCACCATCACGAGGACTCCGAGGATCACGAGCATCGTTCGAATGCGTGTCATGGCGTCGCACCTCCTTTGGCTTTGGTCAAGTCATCTGTAAGGCCATAGTACTCTTGGTTCACCACCATGATGAAGGAAACGAGCCCCTCATGAACACTCGAAATCGAGGGAGTCGGCCATGACGGACACCTCCCGACATCCATCGCACGCCGCCCGATCTCCGGCGCTCATCACCGGCGTTCTGCGGTACTACAGGATCAGCATCCTGGTTGTCGCCGCACTGTTGATGGCTGGAGCCTGGTCATTCATCACCCTGCCGCGAGGCGAAGACCCGGAGTTCGACGTCTTCGATTGCCGGGTCGTCACGATTTTCATGGGGGCCGACCCCGAGACGGTCGAAAGCCTCGTGACCCGGCCGATCGAGGATGCGGTCAGCGAGCTGAACGACATCAAGGTCGTCGAGTCGACCTCGATCGCCGGCCTGTCGCTCCTCAAGATCACGGTCCGCGATGAAACGGAGCCCGCCGAGGTGGTCGAAGAGATCCGGAAAAAGGTTGACGAAGTGGCTCCGGATCTCCCCGAGCACGCCGACGAGCCGGTGGTGAAGGGCTACAACACGAGCGAGATCCCCTTGACGATCGTCTCGATCGCCGGCGGCCGCGACTATCGCCTCCTCCACCGGGAGGCCACGCGCTTCCGGACATCGCTGCGCGCCGTGGAGGGTGTGGCCAGCGCCGAAATCGAGGGCATGCCCGAGCGCCAGATCCTGGTCGACGTGGACAACGAGCGGCTGTCCCAGCTGCGGACCCCCTTGGCACGAATCTCCGAGGTTCTGCGTCTCGAGAATGCCGCCATCCCCGGCGGCACCCTCGACGTGGGGGCGGTGCGCTACGTCCTCGAAAACCCGAACGAGTACCGCAGCCTGCAGGAGATCGGCGACACCATCATCGGCCGTTTCGGAGACTCGCTCGTCCTTTTGCGGGACGTCGCGACGATTCGTGATGCCCACGAGGAGCCCAGATACCTCGTACGCACGAACGGCGAGCCGGCCGTGCTGCTCACGGTCGTCAAGCGAGGCGGCACCAACACGGTCGCGGTGGCGGATCGGGTACGCGCAACGGTCGAAAACCTGCGGCGCGAGCTGCCGCCCGGCCTCGAGGCGCGGATCGTCTCAGACCGGGGTCTGAGCGTTTCCAATCTCCTCAGGAACCTCGGCTGGAACGCCCTCGGTGGAGGTCTGATCGTGATCCTCATGGTCAGCCTCTTTCTCGGCACGCGGCAGGGCATGGTGGTGTCGGTGTCGATCCCGCTCGCCGTTCTCATCGCCCTGACGCTGATGCGCCTCACCGGCGTCGACCTCAACCAGGTCTCGATCTTCGGTCTGGTCCTGGCAATGGGCATGCTGGTGGACTCCGGGCTCGTCGTGGTCGAGAACATCGGACGCCACGTGGAGCTGGGCAAAGAGCTCCGGGAGGCGGTCATCGCCGGTGTTGACGAGGTCAAGCTGCCGGTCCTCGCCTCCACCCTCACCACCATCGCCGCCTTCGTTCCGATGCTCATGCTGCGGGGGAACCTCGGTGCCTTCATGACGGCGATGCCGCTGGCGGTCATCTATGCCCTCTCTGGATCCCTCCTCGTGGCCTTCACCGTCATCCCGCTCCTCTGCTACACCCTGTGGCGGAGGTTCCCGCCGCCGAACGAGGCCGAAGCGGGAGGCTCACGCGCCCTCGACGCCTACACCGAGATCGCGAAGTGGGCGCTGCGGAACCGCGTGCTGACCCTGGTGCTCGCCTTCGCGGCCTTCGGTCTCAGCCTGATGACGATCCCGGTGCTCGGGCTGCAGCTCTTCCCGAAGGCGGAGAAGAGCTTCTTCCTGGTCAACATCCGGCTCCCCGGCCAGGCCAACATTGCCGCCACCAGACTGATCAGCGAGCGCGTCGAGGAGCTGCTGGCCGCCGAAGCGCAGATCCGCGATTACACGGTCAACATCGGTAAGGGCAGCCCGATGATCTACTACAACGTCGAGCGCGAAAGGGAGCGTACGAACTTCGCGCAGATCCTGGTCAACCTCGAGGGCGGCAATGCTGACAGCTTTGCGAGCGAGCTGGCCCCGAAGCTGCGCACCATTGCCGGCGCCACGGTCGTCCCGAGGGTCCTCGAGCAGGGTCCTGTGGGCGGGGCGGCGATCCAGGTACGGGTGACGGGATCTGACCTGGAGGTCCTGGCCTCGCTCGCGCGCGACATTCAGGCGCGAATCGGCGACATCCCAGGGCTCTCCGATCTTCGCGACACGCTCGGCGACACCACACCGCGCCTGGCGCTCGATCTCGACCGCCGCAAAGCGGCCCTCCTGGGAGTCGACAGCTTCAGCTTCTCCCGCACGGTGCTGATGGCCCTCAACGGAGAGGTCGCGACCCACTTCCGAAGCGGCGACGACGAGATCCCGGTCGTGGTCCGGCTAGATCGGAGCTCCGTCGAGGAGACCTCCTCCCTCGAGCGGCTCTACCTGCCCTCCAACGAGGGCACGGTGCTGCCCCTCACCGAAATTGCCACGATCCGCGAGGACCAGGGCTACGCCACCATCCTCCACCGCGACAGGCAGCGGCTGGTGACGGTCGAGGCGGACGCCTCCGGAAGGCTGGCCGACGACATCCTGGGCGACGTCGAGCAACGGCTGGCCGACTTCGCCCTCCCGGAGGGCTACTCCCTCGCCTTCGGTGGCGAGGAGGAGGAACGCCGGGAATCGTTCGCCGGTCTCTGGGAGGCCTTGCTCCTGGCGCTGCTCCTGATCTACGCCCTGCTCGCCATCCAATTCAACTCCTTCGTGCAGCCGATGGTGATCCTGCTGACGGTTCCGCTCGGGCTCACCGGCGCCATCGTCGGTCTGCTGATCACCGGCAAGCCCTTCGGGCTGATGGCGTTCATCGGCATCGTCAGCCTGACCGGCATCATCATCAACGACTCGATCGTGCTGACGGACTTCGCGAACTATTTGCAGCGCGTGGAACGAAAGCACCGGCTCGAGGCGCTGCTCGGAGCCGGCCGACTCCGCTTCCGGCCCGTCGTTCTCACCAGCATCACGACCATCGGAGGCCTGACACCGCTCGCGATCTGGGGAGGCACGCTGTGGTCACCGCTGGCATGTGCCGTGATCTTCGGTCTGATCGGTGCCACCGTGTTGATCCTCATCGTGCTGCCGGTGATCTACTCGATCCTCGTGCGCACCGTAGAGAGCCAGCGCGAGTTCCGCTTCTGGGACGTCCTCGGCCGACGGTTTTTCTGAAGCTCTGAGCAGCTGCATCACAAGCGTCGAAGGCGCGACAGACGGTTGGCCTGGGGCCTGAACCCGAGGCTGTGAATATATCGCCGCTCCGCGGCTAATGATCCTCTCGGTAGGTCGTCACGGGCTGGCCGTCTCGGGCCTGGTCGTGGCCGTAGACGACGACCTCGTCGCCTTCGGCCAGCCCCTGGAGAAGCTCCACGTCGCGGTCCTGACGGCTGCCGATTCCGACCTCGACACTGCGGGCCGTGCCGTTTGACACCAGGATCACCCGCGCCTCGCTTTCACGCTCGTCGAGGAGCGCGGCCGCCGGGACGACCAGGCACCGTCTTTTGTCGAGCAGGATCCGGATGGTCGTGATCATGCCGCTCCGCAGCTCACCGTCGGGATTGCCGATCCGGGCCTCGACCTCGAAGCTGCGCGTCACCGGATTGGCAACGTTGCCGACCCGCTCGATGACGCCCTGGAACACACGCCCGGGATAGGCGTCGGTGGTCGCTTCGATGACCTGGAGCGGGCGCAGTCGCACCACGTCTTTGTCCGCGACCTCCACCACGACGAGGACCTCTTCCATGTCCTCGATGACGGCCAGCGGCGTGCCCGGACCGACGAACTCACCGGGCTCGACGAGCAGTCGCGCGACCACGCCGGTGAGCGGAGAGGAGACCTTGGTCTTGGCCGCGCGCTCGCGGAGCTGCGCGATCCGTGCCTGCGCGGTCCGGTAGGCGGAATCGAGGCTCAGGTAGTGGTTCTTCGCCTGGTCGAGAGCGGATCGCGTCACCGCACCGTCCGCGAACAGGCGCTCCTTGCGCTCGTAATCCGATTTCGCCAGATCCACCTGCTCGCGCGACACGGCCGACGAGGCCTCCTGGATCTGGAGCCGGATCTCGCGGTCGTCCAGGCGGACCAGCTGATCTCCCCTGCGAACGGCAGCGCCCTCTCCGGCCGCAGAGGCGAGCACCCTGGCGCCTACCTCGGCGCTGACGGTCACCCGCTTCTGCGGCGTCACTGTGCCGGCAGCGGTGACGCTGAAAACCAGCTCTTTGTACTCCACCGGTTCAACCTGGACCATGACCTCGCCCGGCCCACCGGCCGCTGCCGACTCGGAGAGCGCGGCATCGGGCTTCAACGTGGCCAACCTCCACGTGACCGCCGCCGCAATCACCAGCAGGGCGACGACTGCGACCACGGCCAAGCCCCACTTCAAGCCGCTGG
>JBFFBV010000143.1:0-8771 GCA_041560205.1 Candidatus Sulfomarinibacter sp. | reverse complement strand
TGGCACCCGTGCGGTGGATCGCGTTGGCGACGATTATCCGATCCTGTCGGTGCCGGGCCAGCCCGGCCTCAAGGTCAACACGACCATCGACGAGGTGATTCGCTACTCGCCCCGCTCGGTGGATGTCATCAACCTCGAGACCAACACTTTCGAAACCCACGACATCGACGAGCTGCTGCGCGCCTACGGTTCAGACTACCCCGCTTTCGAGCATGTCTTTTCTGTGCTCAGGGACGACGTCCTCCACAAACCAATGCGGCTGCTGTTCGATGCCGAACGCGACGAGCTGGTGGCGGACCTCGGAGGCCTCATCAACTCGACTCCATTTGTCGAGCACGTCGGCAACATTCTCAGGGTCCTCGAGGAGACGCTGGGCACCCCAGTAGACATCGAGTTCGCACACGATGGAACCGACTTTTACCTTCTGCAATGCCGACCCCAGAGCTTTGCCGACGAAGACGCTCCGGCACCCATTCCTAAAGACGTCGCTGTCGAGGATACCCTTTTCGCCGCCCATCGGTTCGTGTCCAACGGCTACGTGCCGGACATCACCCATGTCGTCTACGTAGATCCAGAGGCTTACGCGCAGCTCAGTGACCGCGCCGATCTCCTGGCGGTCGGTGAGGCGGTGGGCAAGCTCAACAAGCTGCTGCCCAGGCGTCAGTTCATTCTCGTCGGACCGGGACGCTGGGGCAGCCGCGGCGACATCAAGCTCGGCGTCAGCGTCACCTACTCCGACATCAACAACACTGCGATGCTGATCGAGGTGGCACGCAAGACGGGCGATTACCTGCCCGATTTGAGCTTCGGCACCCACTTCTTCCAGGACCTGGTGGAATCCGAGATCCGCTACCTCCCCCTCTATCCGGACGACGACGGATTCCTCAATGTGCGCCTTCTCCACGCATCGCCCAACCTCCTGGCGGCGATGATTCCGGAGTACGATCGTCTCTCGAAGGTCATCCGGGTCATCGACATTCCGAGCACCAGCGGTGGACGTATCCTTCGCGTCCTGATGAACTCGGAGCTCGACGAGGCCGTGGCTGTGTTCGCCGAGGCCGGGGAGCAAGACGACAAAGCTTGGCAAGCCCCACTTGGCGAACCAGAGGGAAAATCCGAGAGCTACTGGCGGTGGCGGTTGCAGATGGCGGAAAAAATCGCCGCCGAGATCGATCCAAAACGCTTCGCGGTGAACGCCGTGTACCTCATCGGCAGCACCAAGAATGCCAGCGCCGGACCATCGAGCGACATCGACCTGCTCATTCATTTTCGAGGCGACGACCACCAACGGCATGACCTCGAAACCTGGCTCGAGGGCTGGAGCTTATGTCTCGGGGAGGTCAACTATCTCCGCACCGGCTACGTCAACCCGGACCTCCTCGACGTCCACATCATCACCGACGAGGACCTGGAAAGAAAAACCAGCTTCGCTGCCAAGATCGGCGCCGTCACCGACCCTGCGTTGGAGCTCTCGATCGGGACCGCCGAGAAAACGACACCGGGTGAATGATGTCGGCGAGGTTCTGGGAAAATCGACGCAGTCATCGCCTGGCCAACCGGATCCTCAGTCTGCCCCACGATGAGATACCCAGGGTCGACTTCCTCCGTCACGTCTGCGACCTGCTCTTGAGTCACACGGATAGCACCGTAGTCGACCTGTGGGTCGAGGAGAATGGGGCATGTGCTCGATGTCGCGCACGCCGACAACCGCCTCGAAAGGTTGATTTCGACCTCGTGCCTTGCCACCGGCGGGGCGGCACCGCGCCGTTGGAGTCAGGTGACGAGCTCTTGTGTGAGCTCGGCCGAGAATCCGCGAAAGGTGACTCCAGGGTGGGCGATGTGGTCAACTGCTCAGTAGGGTTTTCACAGTCTCGCCCGGTCCCCCTGACGCAGGGCCAGATCGTCGATCCGGAGGTCGCGTCGTCAGTGCTGCTGCCGCTGACCATGGGCGATGAAACCACCGGATGGCTGCGCTTGAGTGGTCGCGAGGAGCACGCGTTCTCAGAAGAAGATCTGGCGGCTCTGGACCACCTGGCACAAAGCTGCGCCATTGCGCTGATCAGTCAACGAGCCCAGGCGGCGTTACGCGAACGGGTGAAGGAGTTGACCGGCCTCTACGACCTCGCCAGGCTCTCGGAGCGACCCGATATTTCGCTCGATGACTTGCTGCAGGGCATTGCCGCGGTGCTGCCCCCGGCGTGGCAGTACCCCGAGATCGCGGTCGGGCGAATCGTCCTTGACGGCCGCAGCTACTCCTCGGGCGAAGATCCGGGCGGCGACCTTCGTCAGTGGGCTCCGATTGTGGTGGGCGGGATTGATCGCGGACTGGTGGAGGTGAGCTATCGCGAGGAGCGACCGGAGCTCGACGAAGGCCCGTTTCTGAAGGAGGAGCGCAGCCTCCTCGACGCCATCGCGCGCGAGGTCGCTGTGATCATCGAGCGCCGCGAAGCGGATGCGGAACGCGAACGCCTCCATGAGCAACTTCTCCATGCGGATCGTCTCGCAACAATCGGAGAACTGGCAGCGGGTGTCGCGCACGAGCTCAACGAGCCGCTCAGCGCGGTGCTCGGATTCGCCCAGCTCGCGCGCAAGCACTCGGATCTTCCCGACCCGGCGGGCCGGGACATCGAGAAGATCGAATCTGCGGCCCTCCAAGCACGCGAGATCGTGCGAAAGCTGATGGTTTTCGCTCGCCAGACCCCGCCGCGCAAGGCTCGCGTCAACCTCAACCAACTGGTGGAGGATGGTCTCTACCTGCTGGAAACACGATGTGCCAAGAGTCGGATCGAAGTGGTTCGAATGCTCGAGGAAGAACTCCCCGAAGTCGTCGCCGACGCTTCGCAGCTGCAACAGGTTCTGGTGAACCTGGTGGTGAATGCGATCCAGGCAATGCCGGACGGAGGACGGCTGACCATCACAACCCACCACACTGGTTCAGCGGCGATGTTACGGGTCGAAGACACGGGTCTGGGCATGACTGCTGAGGTGCGAAAAAGGGTCTTTCTGCCGTTTTTCACCACCAAGAACATCAACGAAGGGACCGGCCTTGGCCTGGCGGTGGCTCACGGAATCGTTTCCGCGCACGGTGGGAAAATCGGCGTCGAAAGTCGGCCCGGGCAGGGATCCTGTTTCGAGGTTGAAATCTCGGTCGACGAGGAGACCCGCGAGGAGATCGCCGGTGGCTGATGGTGAACGAATCCTGGTCGTGGACGATTCCCCCCCCACGGTTGAGGTCATCGTCCGGAACCTCATGGATCGCGGGTACCGGGTGTCGTCCGCCTCGAGCGTGGCGGAGGCGATCCGGATGCTCGAGAGCGCGACCGTTGACCTCGTGATCACCGACATGAAAATGCCAGGCATCGGCGGGCTCGAGCTGGTTCGCCACGTCCGCGAGAATTTCCAGGACACGCAGGTGGTGATGATCACGGGCTACCCGTCGATCGACAGCGCGGTCGAGGCGGTCAAAAGCGGGGCAGACGAGTACCTGGCCAAGCCCTTCACCGATGAGGAGTTGTTGTCGGCCGTCGAGAAGGTCCTCGCCAAGCAGCGGCTGCACCGACCGGATGAGCCGCTGTCCGATGGAGCCGCCGGAAGCTTCCACGGAATCCTCGGCCGGTCGGAGCCGATGCGTGAGGTCTATCGCGCGATCCACAAGGCTGCATCCACACCGGCAACTGTACTCATCAGTGGTGAGAGCGGCACCGGCAAGGAGCTCATCGCCCGGGCAATCCACTACTCGAGCCAGCGGTCCTCGGCACGATTCGTGGCGGTCAACTGCGGCGGCATCCCGGAGGGGCTGCTCGAAAGCGAGCTCTTCGGACACATGAAGGGCGCCTTCACTGGAGCCACGGAGTCACGCGCCGGTTTTTTCCAGACCGCCGACGGCGGCACAATTCTCCTCGACGAGGTGTCCGAGACCAGTCTGGCCATGCAGGTCAAGCTGTTGCGCGTGCTGCAGGACGGGGAGGTTTCCATGGTCGGCTCGACCCGACCGAGGGAGGTGGATGTCAGGGTCCTCGCGGCCACCAACAAGAACCTGGAGACCTTGATCGCGAAGGGGCTGTTCCGTGAGGACCTCTTCTTTCGCCTCAACGTGATCAGCATCGTTGCCCCACCGCTGAGGGAGCGCGCGGAAGACATTGTCCAGCTCAGCCGATATTTCATCGACAGGTTCGCCACCGAGTACGACCTCCCCGCTCCACACCTCAACGGCCGGGTGGTCGAGGCGCTTCTCGAATACCCGTGGCCGGGAAACGTTCGTGAGCTCGAGAACCTCATGCAGCGGCTCGTCGTGATGAGTCCCGGCGAGGCCATCAAAATGCCACATCTCCCCCGGTACATGCGTTTTTCAGTCGGCAGCGAACGTGGCCTCGACCGGACCCTCGCCGAAGTTGAGAGGGATCACATCCGCAACGTCGTGGCTCAGGTCGGAGGCAACAAGACTCAGGCGGCGCGAATCCTCGGCATCGATCGCAAGACCCTGCGCCAGAAGCTGAAGCGCCTCGAGGGTTGATCTCCGGGGCGGTATTCCCCACCCCTTTCGCAAGGAACCGAACCCTGGCAGCAACTGACCATTGCGCTGCTCGGGCGTGCCACCCCTAAGGCTCTTATTCGAATACAGATCCTCGGTATCAAAGGAGAATGCCCGAGTTTGGCACCGGAGTTGCTTAACGGCCTTGCGATGCAAGTCGCGAAGAACGGAGTCCGGCGAACAAAACGAAAGACGGGCCTGCAGGACCTCTGCGTCAGCTGTCGCTTCGCCGACGTTTGTGTCTTCTGCGGCCCGGGACGCGAAGCGGTGAAAACCTGCAGCGGCTACATGACGACCGACCGAGACCCTCCGCAGCCCGAAACCGGCGTAGACACAGCAGCAGCCGGGCTCTGTGTCAGCTGCACCATTCACAGAGAATGTCGGAGGGATCGGCCGATGAGCGGAGTCTGGCACTGCGAGGACTACTGTTGAGCTATTCCACGAGCCCTCCGCTGCACCTTGGTCCAGAGGGTCTCGTGGCCATGGGCCAGCCCAAGGCAAAGCGAGCAGAAAACGGGACGTTTCACCCCAGTGGGGCGTTTCGACCCAACGAGAGCGGCCACCACCATCCAATGAAGATTTCGAGCCAGGGAGGATAGATGGAAGATCATTCAGACATTGAGACGGCCGCGCCCATAGAACAGACGGCGGGCGAGATCTGCCTGACATGCATGCACCTGCCGGGCTGCGTGCAGCGTTCGAAGCATGCCTCGCCGGTCCTCTTCTGCGACCTCTACGAGGAGGGCGAATGGAGCGCGGACCTGGTCGCCGCCATCATCGACAAGCACAGGGGCGAGCGCGGCGGGCTCATCTCGATCCTCGACGGAATTCAGGCAAAGTACGGCTTTCTTCCCGAGAGCGCCTTGCGGCTCGTCGCTCAACGGACCGGGCGGTCGCTCGTGGACATCTACGGCGTCGCCACCTTCTACAAGGCCTTTACGCTCGAACCGAGGGGAAGGCACCTGTGCTCGGTGTGTATGGGCACCGCCTGCCACGTCCGCAACGCACCGGCGGTGGCTGAGGAGTTTCAACAGCAGCTCGGAATCGAGCCCGGTGAGACCACCGAGGACCGCGAGTTTTCCTTGGAGACCGTCAACTGCGTCGGGGCCTGCGCGCTCGGGCCGATCGTGGTCGTCGACGGTCACTACTTCCCACAGGTCAGCACCCGCCAAGCCAGCGAGATCATCGACAAGACCAAGGTCGGCCTCGATTTCGTGGAGGTCGCCACGGACGAGCGGGTCTTCCCGGTCGAGGTCTTCTGCGCCCGCTGCAACCGGAGCCTGATGGATCCGGGACACCCCATCGAGGGCTATCCCTCGGTGCGGGTAACGATCTCGTTCGGCCGCAAGCACGGTTGGCTCAGGCTCTCGTCGCTCTACGGCAGCTTTACCATCGAGTCCGAGCACGAGATCCCTGAAGATACCGTTCTCAATATCTTCTGCCCGACCTGCCATGCGGAGCTCGCCGGCGCCACCGACTGTCCGGTCTGCAACGCACCCATGGTCCCGCTCATCGTCCGGGGCGGAGGCATGGTGCAGATCTGTTCACGCCGGGGTTGCTTCAGCCATTTGCTCGACGTGAGCGGATCCGGCGCGTAGGAGGCTGCACGATGAGGAAACTCCAATCCCTCGACGATCTGATCGGCTTCCGCGAACGCGTTTCCAGCGAGAAACTCATGAAGACTGAGACACCCACCCTCGTCGTGAGCGCCGGCACCTGCGGTCAGGCGAGCGGCGCCAACGATATCCTGAGGATCATCAAGCGCCACATCCTCGAACAGAACCTGGGCGACAGAATCGAGCTGAGAATTACCGGATGCCACGGATTCTGCCAGGTAGAACCCTTCATCCTGGTCGAGCCTGGGCTGCACCTGTATCCGCAACTGAAGATGGAGGACGTCCCCAGGGTCATCGAGGCTGTTCTCGGTAACAATATCGACGAGGACCTGATCTACACCGAGCCTCAGGTCGGAACCAAGTACCACTGCCAGAGTGATATTCCCTTCTTCAAGAAACAGACCCGCACCATCCTCGGCAGCAACCAGATGCTCGACCCGATCCGGATCTTCAATTACTTTGAACGCGGCGGCTATGCCGCCCTGGAGAAAGCCCTCACCAAGGCCGACCCCGAGTGGATCATCGCCGAGATCAAGGCATCCCGCCTGCGCGGCCGCGGCGGCGCCGGCTTCCCGGCCGGGCGGAAGTGGGAACTCGCGCGGGCCTACGGTAACGACAATCAGCCCAAGTACGTGGTCTGCAACTGCGACGAGGGCGACCCCGGCGCCTACATGGATCGCAGCCTCCTCGAGGGCAACCCACACGCCATCCTCGAGGGGATGTTGATCGCCGGCATTGCGATCGGCGCCGCACACGGCATCATCTATGTACGCGGTGAATACCCTTTGGCGATCAAGCACACGATGATCGCGCTCCGCCAGGCCCGCGAACTCGGTCTCCTCGGTGCGGATATCCTCGGCACCGGGCTCGATTTCGACGTCGAGATCGTTCGCGGCGCGGGCGCCTTCGTGTGCGGTGAGGAGACAGCTCTCATCCGCTCCGTGGAGGGGTTCATGGGCGAGCCGAGACAGCGGCCCCCCTACCCCATCGAGCGCGGCATCGACGGCTGCCCGACCTGTATCAACAACGTCGAGACCCTTGCCAACGTCTCGGTCATCATCAATCGCGGCGCCGCCGAGTACGCCGAGGTCGGCGTGCCCGGAAACACCGGCACCAAGATCTTCTCGCTGGTCGGCAAGATCCGCGACACCGGTCTGGTCGAGGTGCCGCTCGGGATGACCCTCGGCGAAGTGGTCCACGACATCGGCGGCGGCCCGCCGGGCAAGGCCAGGATCAAGGCCGTGCAGACCGGCGGCCCGTCCGGCGGCTGCATACCGGCCGAGCGCTTCGACCTTCCCGTCGACTTCGACAGCCTGAGGGAGGCCGGGTCGATCATGGGTTCGGGCGGCATGATCGTCATGGACGAAGACACCTGCATGGTCGACGTCGCCAAGTACTTCATGGGCTTTCTCAAGGACGAGTCGTGCGGCAAGTGCTTCACCTGCCGCAAGGGAACCCAGCGGATGCACGAGATTCTGGAGGACATCACGGAGGGAAGAGGGTCGCTGGACCAACTCGCACTGCTCGAGGAGCTCGCCGTCGTGGTCAAAGACACCTCGATGTGCGGCCTCGGTCAATCGGCGGCCAACCCTGCCCTCAGCACCCTTCGTTACTTCCGCCACGAGTACGAGCGTCACATCGTGGACAAAAGGTGCGACGCCTTCGTCTGCAAGGACCTGGTTGGGCCGCCGTGCCAGGCGGCTTGTCCAGTCGGAACCGAGGCCTGGCGCTACGTCGCCTGCATCGCCCACGGCGAGTACGAGGACGCGTATCGGGTCATTCGTGAAGCCAATCCCTTCCCATCTGTGTGCTCCCGTGCCTGCGACCACGCCTGCGAGCAGAGGTGCCGTGCCGGCACCAGCGGTGGCGACCCGATCGCCATCAGGGCGCTCAAACGCTTCATCACGGATCGCATCGAGCCGTCAGCCTACCAACCGGTTCGACACGAGTGGGGAGAAGGGGAACCGCCCAAGGTCGCTGTCGTCGGCGCCGGCCCCGCCGGCCTGACGACCGCCCACTTCCTCTCGCTCAAAGGGTATCGGGTGACCGTCTTCGAGGCCGAGCCCGAACCCGGCGGAATGCTGCACTGCGCCATTCCGGAATACCGCCTGCCACGCGACGTCATCAAGAAGGAGATCGATTCCCTGCTCGACGACAACATCACGGTCGTCTGCAATACATCCCTCGGTAACGACATCACCGTGGACAGCCTCTTCGAGGATGGCTTCAGCGCCGTCCTGCTTGCTCTCGGCGCTCACAAGAGCCGGCCCCTCGGCCTCGACAACGAACACGTCCCCGGTGTCTATCCTTCCATCGAGTTTCTCAAGGCCTTCAACCTGCGGGGAGAGCAGCTCGCCAAAGGGCGGGTCGGCGTCATCGGCGGCGGCAACTCGGCCATCGACGCGGCGCGGACTGCCCTCCGCCAACGCGACGTGGAGAGCGTCACCATCCTCTATCGCCGCACCCGGGCGGAGATGCCTGCCTTCGAGGAGGAGGTCGAGGCGGCAATCGAGGAGGGCGTCAACATCGAAACCCTCGTGAGCCCGACCGAGATCAAGACCACCAGCGGCCTCTTCTCCCACCTGGAGTGCGTGCGCAACCGCCTCGGGGACCCCGACTCGAGC
>JBFFBV010000142.1:0-9119 GCA_041560205.1 Candidatus Sulfomarinibacter sp. | reverse complement strand
GCGGCCCTGCCGCGCCAGGGCGAGAGCGGCGCCGACGACCAACGCTCGCGTTTGTCGGCGGCGACGCGAGCGACCGTGGCATCGGGCGTCAGCCCGGGGATTGGCGGTCACACGTCGGGAACGGGGACGGGGACGGGAACGGGAACGAATGAAAAAGGGCACGGGGGTGAACCCGTGCCCAAGTGGAATCGGTTGGAGTGTTCGTCAGAACGAGGGATAGAAGGTCTTCAGGATCTCTTTGGTTGACGGCGCGGGCTTGCCACCCATCGCCTCGGCCTTGATGGCCTCGACCCGGTCGATCATTGTCGGAGCTTCAACCTCATACAGCACGCCGGTCGTCATCACGTCCTTTTCACGGGTGTACTTGATGGCGTTGCCGCGCTTCGACGGATCGTGGTCCTCCGGCAGTGTCTTGTGCATCGCCTTGAGCCGCTTGAACTCGTCGTCGCCGCGCCAGGTGACGCAGGGAGACATCGCGTTCAGAAAGGAGAAGCCCTCGTGCTCGATCGCGGCCGTAATCAGATCTGTCATGCCTTTCATGTCTCCCGAGAAACCACGCCCGACCCAGGTCGCGCCAGTCGAGATGGCGAGCTCGCACGGGTCAAACGCCGGCTCGGGGTTGCCCCAGAAGGTCGACTTGGTCTTGTCGCCGATGGGCGTGGTCGGCGCGACCTGGCCCTTGGTGAGACCGTAGATCTCATTGTCCATCAGGATGTAGGTGACATCGAGGTTTCGCCGGCAGGCGTGGATCAGGTGGTTGCCGCCGATGGCGAGGCCATCGCCGTCGCCGCCGACCGCGATCACCGTCAGCTCCGGCCTGGCCATCTTGACGCCGGTGGCGAGGGTCAGCGCGCGCCCGTGGACGCCGTTGAATCCGTACGTCGTCACATAGCCCGGCAGACGCGACGAGCAGCCGATGCCGGAAAGGAGGACGGTGTTCCAGGGCTCGATCTGGAGCGCCGCCATCGCCCGGTAGAGGGCGTTGAGGACACCGAAGTCACCACATCCCGGGCACCACACTGGTTTGAGATCGGTCTTGTACGCACCGGGTTTCAACTCGACCCTGGTTGGCGGACTCATACCAGCACCTCCCGCCGGAGCGCACCCATCTCCAGCACCTTTTGGATCTTGTCCTCCACCTCACCGACTGTCAGGTTCTTGCCTCCCGACCGCTTGTAGACAAAAGTGCGGGCCTCGGGCAGGTCGAGAAAGGTGCGAAGGTATTTGTAGAACTGGGCCGAGTACGAGAGCTCGATGACGATCACGTTGTCGACCGTCTTGAGGTACTCGGTGAACTCGTGGTAGGGGAAGGGGTAGAGGAGCTGCGGCACGAAGGCGGAGACCCTCTCGCCGCGCGCGGCCGCCTTCTGTACCGCCTCCTTCACCGGTCCTTTGGAGGAGCCCCAGCAGATGATGCCGACGTCCGCCTGCTCGGCTCCGTAGCGCCGGTAGAAGCTGTACTTGTCGCGCACCAGCCGCAGCTTGCGGTAGCGCTTGGCGTTCATCTTCTCGTGCACAATGTGCATCGAGGACGGCGAGCCGTCCTCGTCGTGCTCGAGCCCATTGGTCTGGTATTCGCCACCCTTCATCCCGGGCCACGACATCGGCGAAATGCCCGACTTGGTGTCCTTGTAGCGCTTGTACTCCCGGAGGTCGCCCGCCGACGGCACCTGCCGCCCGATGACCTCGTGGTCGAGGGTCAGCATCGAAAGGGTCTCTCGCCTCTGGGCGATGAACTGGTCCGACAGCACGATCACCGGCACCTGCGCCTCTTCGGCAATATTGAAGGCCGCGACCGTGGCGTGGAAGCAGTCCTCGACGTCGGCAGGCGCCAGCACCACTCTCGGCGCGTCACCATGCGAGCCCCACAGCGCCTGCCACAAATCCGACTGCTCCGACTTGGTCGGCAGGCCGGTCGAGGGGCCGCCGCGCTGCACGTCGATGATGACGGCGGGGATCTCGGCCATCGAAGCCAGGCCGAGCATTTCGGTCATCAGCGCGAGACCGGGACCGGAGGTGGCGGTCATGGATTTGACGCCGGCAAAGGAACCGCCGATCACAGCACCGATGGCCGACAGCTCGTCTTCGGTCTGGACCAGGTAGCCACCAACCTTTGGCATCAGCTCCGACAGCAGGTGGAGCACCTCGGATGACGGTGTGATCGGGTAGCCGGCAAAGAACCGGCAGCCGGCATGGAGGGCGGCCACGGCGCAGAGCTCGTTGCCCGACATCAGCAGCATCGGCTCACCGGGCGTGAACTGGAGACGCATGCCGTTTGCCACCTCTGCGATTTTGGAGGCGTGTTTGACGCCGGCGTCGAAGCCCTTGATGTTGGCCTCGAGCACCTCTTTCTTCTTCTTTGAGAACTTTTGGCTGATCGCCCGCTCCAGGGGCTTCCTGGGCAGGTTGAAGAGCTCGCTCAGGAGACCGATGGTAACGATGTTCTTGGCCAGGGTCGTTCCGGCCGCTTCCTTGGCGAGCTCGATAAACGGAACCGGCACCCACTTGACCTCCTCGATCGGACCGAGGTCGATCTGTTCGCGCGGTGTCTCGTCGGTTGCCTCGTACAACACGATCGCGTTCTCACCGCAGATGATCTCACCCCGGAAGCGGCCGAAGTCCGCCCAGTTGAAGACCACCAGCACCTGCACCAGATCGCCTTGGGCGAAGATCGGGTCGGCACTCAATCGCACCGTGCACGACGACTCGCCGCCGCGGATCTGCGGCCCGTAGGCCTCCACCTTCATGACGTGGAGGCCCTCGGACGCTCCAGCCTGCGCCATCATGTCCCCGACGGTGATGACACCGTCACCACCGGATCCGACGATCGCGAACGTCAAGTCCCGTGTCGGCATGAATCTTCCTCCTCAGAAAACCAGATTTGCAGATCGACGGGTGGCCACCCGCCTCCAGCGATTGTGAACCTTTTCACATCAAATGTCCACTGGCGAATTCCTCTGATAACCGGCCCCTCGACCATTTAGATGAGGCTCCTTCCGAGACCGCCATCGACCGGCAGCGCGACTCCCGTGATGCCCGAAGCCGCCTCCGAAGAAAGAAAGCCCACGGCCGCCGCAACCTCTTCGGGGCGCAACAAACGACCCACCGGGGCCTGCTGAGCCCAGCCGGCGAAAACCTCGTCGACCGTGACCCCGTCACGCTCGGCGACGTTGTTGGCGAGAACCCCGAGGCGGTCGGTCGCCGTGTACCCTGGGCACACGCTGTTGACCGTCACCCCGTCGGCCGCCACCTCGTCGGAAATGCTCTTGAGATAACCGGTGACGGCGGCACGCAGGGCGTTTGACAGGACCAGACCCCTGATCGGCTCCCGGACGGCGATCGAGGTGATGGCCACGAGTCGGCCCCAGCCCGCCTCCCGCATCGCTGGGAGGGTGAGCTCTGCGAAGCGCTGGACGGGCAGGAGCAGCAGCTCGCACGCGCTCGTCAGGTCGGCGGCGGACGCCGACAGCGCCGCCATCCCGGGCGGGCCGCCACTGTTGGTCACGACAATTTCCGGCTGACCAAAGCGTTCTCTTGTCGTGGTCACCACAGCCGCCGGCGCCGTTTCGTGCGTGAAATCTGCGACGCAGCCGTCGACCGTGCCTCCGCCCGCCGCACGGATCGAGTCGACCGCCTCCTCCACCCGTTCCTCGGAGCGCGAAACGACCATGACCCGGGCACCGGAAACCGCCAGCAGCTCAGCCACCGCGTAGCCGAGCCCTGCTGACGAACCACCTACGATTGCGACTCGGCCCTCAACTCCAGGAATCATTGCAGGCCCTCCAACGGATACGACGGTTCCACGTCCACCGGCAGATCTGTCAGGTTCTGGATCGCCGCCGCCATCGCGGGGTGGACCGCGCCGTAACGCTCGACAAAGTCGAAAGCGGCATCGTAGTCGCCGAGGGCCTGGATCATCAGAAGCTCGTGGGCGAGGTCCCGGAAGGTGGCCTCGAAGAGCTCCGGTACGGGCCGGAACCGGCCGCTCTCGGTGAGCTCGACGGCGCCTTTTTCGAGCAGGAAGTTGGCCTGGAGGACCATGCCCAGCCCGTGCGCCTCCGCGACACCGAAGCGGGTGGTTCGGAACATTCCGGCGGTGTAGGTCCACGGCAGGCTGTCGAGAATCTCGGCCGACATCACGCCGCTCCCGACGAGGGCGTAGATGTCGTAGACGCCGAGAACGTCGGCCTTCGCCTCCTCGAAGGCTGAGTAGAGGTCCCTCAGCTCGAGCCGAACCTCGGTGTCGCGGCCGTCGATCGTGATTTCGCCCGGGCCGATGCCGTGCGACAGCTCGTGGTGAAGGGTGAACTGGTAGAACGCCTCGAAGGCGATGCGATCCGCCTCGTCTTCCGGCAGGACGCGGCCGGCGATCGGTTTCAGGATCGCGTCGTACTTGGCGCGCATCACGTTCTTCAGCAGCACCTTCTTCGAGCCCTTTTCCTCGCGCACCCGCTCGTCGTTGGGAAGGTTGAAGGCAATCGTCTGCACGCCGGCACGGGTGTCGCCACCCGTAAAGAGCTCATCGACCACGCGAATCGGCGACTCGGTGCCGCGCTCGAAGTTCTTGTGCTCGTCGGGGATCGGCAGATTGCGTTCGAGGAATGGGAGCTGCGACTTGAAGATCTCCAACCGCGCCGAGTCCTCGGGCTGGGCAACGCTCACGAAGGATTCGAAGGCCGCCTTGTAGCCGAAGAGGTGGTCCTCGTATGTCTCGTAGGGGCCGATCACCACCTCGATCGCCGAGTCGAGGTCCATCCACACCTTGTCGGACTCGTAGTAGTCGTCGCTGAAGAATGCCTCGGCCCGCAGCTCGAGAAAGCGCCGCAGGCTTTCGTTGTCGGTGGCCGCGGCCGCCGCCCCGAGCTCGGCCGCAGCGACCTCGAGCTGGTCTCGAAACGCCTCCGAATAGGGCACTGCAACCAGGCGATCGCCGTCCCGGCGAATGATCGTGAAGAGCGAGGTGAAGGCCTCGCGATCCTCGGGATGGGCCTCGATCCACGCCTCGAACTCGGCCTCGGTCATATCCTCGGGGTAGAAGCCCGCCCCGTCCGGGTGCGCGCGATCGCCCAGGAAGGGTTCGAAGTGGACCAGCCGATCCCAGGGGCCGTACATGATGCGGTAATAGTCCCTCGCAGCTTCGGCACCCTCACCAGCGAGCTTGGCGACCTTGGGCGCGAACTCCGGATTGCCCGCCCAGGCCTGCAAACGGAAGATCTCGTCCACCGACCGCGCCGCCCGGACCAGGTGTTTGAGGGCCTCGCGGTCGCCGTCCGTCAGGTGCGAGATGTCGGCGGTCAGCGACTGTCGCACGAATTGCGCGCGGCGTTCGACGATGTCGTTCACGATCTCGATTCCCTCCCCTGGATGAAGGCCGTCGGGTTTCGCGCAGCTGAGTATCGCCAGCCCGCACAGCACGGCCAAGATTCCTCGTCGCCACATCAGGCACCTCCGGGGTCGAGTCTCAATCGGGTTTGACGGCCCACACCGCGAAATCCCTCGGGCCGTGGAGAATTTCGTCGAGGCGGTCCCGCAGCCGGTCGACTCTCTCCGCCAGCATCGAGATTTCGGGGTCGGTGACCGCACCCGTGCCTCCCTCATCGTCCGCCAGGAGCTGATCGGGCGGAAACGGATGCAAAAACTCACGGCGGTCTGGGGTCAGTCCGGCGGCGCGGATCATGAGCTCGAGTGTTTCCGGCAGGAGCGGTCGCTGGTGGGTCGGATCCTGCCAGTAGAAAGACGCCCCAACGCGCACCGTGTGCGGGTTCGGGCACTCGGCGATCAGCAGGCCCTTCGACTTCAGCACCCTGCGGATCTCCGTCAGCACCTCCGCCAGAGCCGCCGGTGCCAGATGCTCGAAGAGGTGGACGGCGGTGACCGCACCCCAGCTGTCTGGCTCCTGGGCACGCAGGACCTCGAGAACATTGCCCTCGATAATCTCGAGGCCCCGACGCCTGGACGCCCCCGCGAGCGCCGGATCGACTTCGACCCCTGTCGCCGCGACGCCCGCCTCCCGCAGCATCAATAGCAGCTCTCCGCGGCCGCAGCCGAGATCGAGCACCGGCTGGGCGGCACGCAAATCGGAAAGGTAGCGATCCAGCCGATGGCGGATCTCGTCCTCCCCGCCGCGAAAGCTCTCGAGCAGGAGCGGTTGCACCTCGGCCAGTGCATCAGAGAGCCGCGCCTCGTCAATGGGAGCCGACCCGGCCACCGGCAGCGGTTCGCCCCGTAGCGACCTCTCGGTCAGGGACGCGACCTCCTCCAATTCCTCGGCCAGACGCTGGAGCAGGGCGTCCGAACGCGCGACGGCCGCCGGGACGACCTCGTCGCGCAATCGTTCGATCTCTCGAGAGACATCGCGCAGCGCGCCCTCGAGGGCGTCCGCACGTTTTTCGACAGGATCGAGCCTCTGGTCCCGGAGCTCTGCCAGCTCTGATTGAATCGTCTGGATCGAGCCGCTGATTCTTTCTTCCGCTTGCTCGAGATCGGCCCGCTGGTTACCGAGCTTGCGTTGCAGACCCCAGGGCGTCAGCCCGTAGACGGTCTTGGCCCAGCGGCGAAAGGGGCTCTCAGTCTGCCCGTCGGTTTGCGTCGGGTCGGGTGGCTCGGCGTGATCATCGCCGCTCATGGGTTATTCGGCTGCCGTCCCGGACTCGGGGCGCTCCTCGCCATCGGAGGATTCGCCTTCGGTCGAGGTCGCCTCGGATGCCTCGGTTGCGGCTTCCTCGGTCGTTTCGGTCTCGGGCTGGGCTTCGCCTTCGGCCTCCTCGCTCAGATCTTCATCTGCGATCTCGAGCCGGCCCTCGGCCACAAACTCGGGTGCGATCGCATCGGGATCCTCGCCTGGCCGCACAACCCTGACGGGAAGCGTCACGCTGATGTCGCGATGGATCTTGACCTCAATAGCAAAGGCGCCCAGCTCCTTGATGGGGTGCTCGAGGAGGATCCTCTTGCGATCGAGATCGAAACCCCGCGACTGCAGCTCGCGGTGAATGTCGGCGACGCTCACCGATCCGAAGAGAACGTCCTTCTCTGAGGCCCGGCGCTCGAACGCGAGCTTGACGCCATCGAGGTCGGCAGCGAGCTGCTCTCCGGCCGAGCGGCGCGCGAGGTCCATTTCTTCCCAGCCCTTTTGCTCCTGCTCGAAGCGCTTCCTGTTCCCCGGCGTGTCGGGGTACGCGAGCCCCTTGGGCAGCAGGTAATTGTTGGCGTAGCCGGCTTTGACCACCACCGACTCACCCCGCTCTCCGAGGTGCTCGATGTAGTCGTTGAGAATCACCTTCATTCTATCCTCCGTCGTCGTCAGGCTGAGGTCGAAGCGAGTGAAAGCTGTCGGCAACACCGAGCACGGCAACCAGCAGCGGCATCGGTCCTTGCAGGCACAGCAGGGCAACACCCCAGCGCACGAGCCAGCCTCGCCCAAACCAGCGCGCGAGGTGGGCCCGAATCATAGCTAAACCCTGTACAAAATACAAGATGAGCGCCGCCACCAGGAGGTTGATCGCAACCCACCGGGGGACGCCCTGCAGGAGCAGCGTCCCTCCCCCTGCGACGGCGAACACGGCCGCCAGCCACTCGTCATTGCGATAAGCCTCGAAGTCCGCGACCGGCACCGGCAGCCCGAGCAGTGCCAACCGGGGACGCATCCAAAAAAGGACGACCACCAGATAAGCCACCGGAACGCTCGGCAGTACCCAGGACGCGGCGCGTTCCGCCGCATCGAGGACGAGCTCGACATTTCCCTGTGACAGACCCCAGGCCGCATAGAGCTCGGCAACATCCTGCGCCGACGCGCGCATCCAGGAGGCGACAGCCTCCATCGGTGTCTGCGGAGAGGCGATCGCCGCCACGACGGCGAGCGTGGCGACGAGGCCGCCGAAGGTGGCGACCGAAACCCATCGACCTTCAGACCACTGTGCACGAACCCACAGGTCGACTGATGCCGAAGGGAGAACCACCAACAACCCATAGGCTCCGAGGAGCGGCAGAGCAAAGGAGGCGAAACCGCCGAGTGCAGCCACTCCCAGCAGTGCCGTGACCGGGCCCCAGGCCCGGAAACCGGGCGTGCCGGATGATTGAAAATGCAGCACCGGCAAGGATCCGAGCGGAGCAATCAACAGGCCCAGGAAGGGAATCACGTACAGCGCCCCGACCAGCAGCAGAGCGACAAGGCCAGAGGCCGCCGCACCGAGGCGTGGGACCTGCGGACGTGGAGTGTGCACGTCCGGCGAATCGGTTTCGGTCGTCATGGGCTCAACACCGGCCGCGACGGAGCGGCTTCGGCCGCGATCAGGCGCCGGTGTAGGGCAGCAGCGCCATGAACCGCGCGCGCTTGATCGCCCTCGTCAGCTTGTGCTGGAAGGCGGGGCGGGTGCCGGTCACGCGGCGCGGAAGGATCTTGCCGTTGGTCGGTGTGTACTCGCGCAGGAGCTCGACATCCTTGTAATCGATGTAGTTGATCTTCTCGACCGTGAAACGGCAGACCTTGATGCGACGACGAAAACGTTTCCTGTTGGGTCTCATGGCAGCCTCCTCAGTCCTCTTCCGCCGCGCTCTCGGCCTTGGCGACCGCCTTCGCCGCCTTTTTGGCGGCACGCGCCTCGTACTTGGCGTCCATCTTGCGCTTGCGGCGCAGCTCCCGGTCCATGTTGAGGATCAACGAGCGCATGACGGAGTCGTTGGTCCGCATCTCGAAGTTGAGCTGATCGAGGACCTCACCGCCGACGTTGACCTTCCAGAAATGGTAGACGCCGTAGTTCTTCTTCTTGATCGGGTAGGCAAGCTGGCGCCGGCCCCAGGTGTCCTTTTCGGCCACCTCGCCGCCGGCTTTGGTGATGATGCCCTCGAGACGCTCCAGGGTCGAGGTCTCATCCTCGGGCGGGATTTCGGGGTCGATGATGACCCCCAGCTCATACAGTGGCATGTCGGTCTCCTCTCGGCCTTCGGCTCGGGAACGTGGTCCAGAGCAAGGAGTTGTAGTCCCCGGTGATACCGGGAGCCCGTATTGTACGGGTTTTTTGGTGTAAATCAAGTCAAACCCGTGCCCGTATCCGTTTCCGTGCCCGTGCCCGATCGAATTAATCCGCTGACACCCGCCGTCGGAGACGGAGACGGAGACGGGC
>JBFFBV010000141.1:0-9248 GCA_041560205.1 Candidatus Sulfomarinibacter sp. | reverse complement strand
TTAAGCTGATCTGTCGGTGGGTATCTTGGATACCCGACCCCGTGGCAGCAACGGCCGCTATGCGGCCGACCCCACCGGGCACCCCGGTGCCCGGACCCGCCCGGTTGTCCTCGTAGCTGTAGTAGTCGGGCAGGCCCATGGCATGACCGGTCTCGTGGATCGGCGCCCGAAGAGTGAAGTTGCCGGGCGGCATCTGCTCGCCGGTGAAGTTGTAGCCGGCGAACCGCTTGCCGTCGACGACGAAGGTCTGGTCCTCAAACGGTGAGATGTAACCGCCGAACCAGAACGCCGACCACTCGTCCACCGGTCCAGCCCAGAAGACCATGAAGTACTCGATGACGCCGTCGCCATCGTTGTCGTACTGACTGAAGTCGTGACCCTGTTGGTCGAAGTGCGAGATCGCTTCTCGGATCAATTGCTCGCGACCCTCGGTGGTCTGGGAGATCGAGCTTCGCGGGTAGGAGGTCCTGTACCAGCCCAGGGTGTCGCCGTCGATGTCCAGAAGCCCGTACGACGAGCGCTGGTAGAAACCGCGGAGGCTGTCGAACGGTGGCTGTCGGCCAGAGCCGTCACCGAACAGCAGCTCGTCGACGAGGGCGGCGTCGGTCTGGTAGTGGTGGTCGACGAAGTCAATCAGCACCGCGAAGATCCGGACCTGACCGACGCTCGGCAGCACCGGCGGAACGTCCACGGTGTCGTCTACCTTGACTCCGAATCGGGCCCGAGCGGTGCGGACGAGAGCCGGCGCCACGCGGTGGGTGGCGACCCGGTGGACGGCCGCCGACCCACGGTTCGCTACAGCATCGACCCCGGATCCCGACGGCTGCTTCGCCACGGCCTGCGAACAAAACGCACCCGCAAGGGGCACGACGATGGAAACCGCGAACACCGTGCGACGTCTCATGACCGACTCCTTCGCGCAGGATAGAATCTGCGCTCCGCCCGTCCATCATCGCCTTGACGCGACGCGACCCAAGTTGGTGCAACTTTGGGGGATAGGGTACTGCATTTCCACTATGGGTGTCACGTCCAGATTTGTTGAATTGTGAAGGGGTGCCAAGGGGTGCCCAAGGGGTGCCACTGATCACAAGCTCACACGATGCATCCCCATTTTCATGATTAGTGCGAGGTTGCGATCAGTGGGCTATTTTGCGCGGTACCCTTCAGGCTACTTGAGGTGGCACGACAAACAGAGTCGGCTCCGTCGGTTCTCGAACAGGGGAATGTCGTTGCCTTCCTCCGGGTGACAGCTCGAGCATGTGACGTTGCCCCCCGGCAGGCTGATCCGGGGATCAAGCTGGTTGCGGGGAACGAATTCGGGGTCGCCGTCCGGGTAGGGAACGTCGACCGGGTGAGAGGCCGCGGTTCCGTGAGATGTGGCCGAGGACCCGAACGAACTCTCCAGGTTCTTTTCGCTCGAGCCGACGCGCACGAAGCTCGCGATCGCTCCGTCGTGACACGAGGCACAGTACATTGTTTCACTGGCCAACTCGATGACGCCTGAGCCGGTCGGCACGAAGCTACGGTTGCCGATGGCCATGACGGTCTCCGCTGTGCAGAGCATCGCCGTCGGCCGCATGCTCGCGTGGACTCCGCCAACGAGCATGGCGAGACAGGCTGCACTTGCCGCTGCACACTGAGAACGGGTCGCATTTTTCACATACGGATAACGTCTGCCGTGTGATAGATCCTTCCAACCGCCGAGGCGCCAATCATCAAACCATCACAGTGCGATCCACGAACGGAATAGCGAGCTGTTGGTTGTGTTCGGCATCTCGATGGGTGTCACTGATGGTGTCACGTTCACCATGGCACCTTTGGTGCGATGGCATTCATGGGTGTATGGGTGCCACGTGAACATATCCACATTTGTTGCAGAGGTGCCGCGGATTGCGACCTCATGACTCGTGGTCGCCGATCGAGATGCTGGTCCATCCGGCGGGTGAGCATCTGATGAGTGGCATCATTGCCTTGACTCAATAAAACAATCAACATATATTATCAACATGAAACCTGTACAGATATTGATTGATGAGGAGTTGCTGGCGGGGTTGGACGAAGACGAGGAGGTCCGGCGGCGCGGTCGTTCGAAAGTGCTCCGTGGGCTGATTACGGCCTATCTCGAGAGTCGCCGCGAGGCGCGCCTGGATCACCAGTACCGACAGGGTTACGGTGAAAATCTTCAGGTCAGCGAGGAGCTCGACGGCTGGGATAAGGAGGGCTCGTGGCCAGAGGAGTGAAGCGCGGCGACGTCTGGATGTACGCCTTCGCCCGGCCTGACAAAAAACGGCCGGTCCTGGTCATCAGCCGGCAGAGCGTGATTCCGCTGCTGCGGACGGTGATGGTGGCGCCCATCACGTCAGCGATTCACGGTGTGCCGAGCGAGGTCCTCGTCGGGACAGAGCATGGTTTGAAGCACGAGTCCGCGGTCAACCTCGACCATGTCCAGACCGTCGACCGGTCACGGCTGCGCAGATTCATCGGCCACCTCAACGACGAGGTCATGGACGAGGTGTGCCGGGCTCTCGCGGTCGCCACCGGCTGTCGAAGATCGACCTGAAGAATCAACCAGAGGCGCCACGTTCCGCATTGATGCATTGTGAGGTTGTGACCGGTGGCACCCACTGGCGGGTATTGTTCCCCGATCCGCGGACAGGATTCTGGTGAGGTCAGGCGGCGCGGGGCTTCTCGGAAAACCAGCGGCTGCTGCGGACCTGCGCCACCAGGGCGGTGGTGCTCGCGTAGGCGACCGGGATCAAGACCAGAGTCACGAGGGTCGACGCGAGCAGGCCACCGATGACGACCCGGGCCAGGGGGGCCTGGATCTCGGCTCCGGTGCCGAAACCGAGGGCGAGGGGCAGCAGGCCGAGCACGGTGGTCCCGGTGGTCATCAAGATCGGCCGCAGACGCAGGCGGCCGGCCTCGATGACGGCATCTGCAGCGCCCATCTGGTAGTCGCGGCGGAGAAGGTTGATGGCGTCCACCAGGACGATCGCGTTGTTGACGACGATACCGATCAGCATGATCAGGCCCATGATGCTCTGGATGTTCACCGTGGTGCCGGTGAGGAGCAGGGTGGGGACCACACCGATGAGCGCCATCGGCACCGACAGCATGACGATCAGTGGGTCGAGGAAGCGCTCGAACTGGGCGGCCATCAGCATGTAGACCAGGGCCAGAGCCATCACGATGGCGATGGTGAAATCGCGTCGCGCCGCCTGCTGCTCCTCGTACTGGCCCCCGAAGAGCAGTGCGAAGCCCTCCGGAATCGTCACGCCTTCGAGCTCGCTGCGGACCTTTCGAACGGCATCGCCAAGCGCGACGCCGCTTTCCAGGGTCGCCGATATGTAGGTCACACGCTGGGCATCGACGCGATCGATCTCCACCGGTCCGCGCTCTCGCCGCCTTTCGACCAGCGCCGACAGCGGAATCACCGAGCCTGCGGGCGAACGCAGGACAATGCTGTCCAGGTCTTCGGCGGTCAGACGGTCGCCCGGTCGGAGCCGCACGACGATCGGAAACTCGTCACCGCCTTCACGAAACCTGCCGGCCTCGAGCCCGCCGACGTTGGCCAGCAGCGTGCGGCCGACCTCTCGAACCGACAGACCGACCTCGGCCAGTCGCTCACGATCGATGACCAGCCGCTCCTCGGGCTGCCCCTCGCGGCGGCTGACACGGACGTCGGTGATGCCGTCGATCCGCTCGATACGTCGACGGATCTCCGCCGCGATCTGGTCGGCCCGTCTGAGATCCCAGCCCCGCAGCTCGATCTCGAGCCCTTGTTGACTGCCGCCGGAGCTGAAGACCCGGTTCAGCATCCACAGCCCCTGCTGCGCCTCGACATCGATCTCGGCGCCGGGAACCTGCCCATCAACCGCCGCCCGGACCCGGTCGGCCATCTCGGTGCTGCCAAGAGATCTCAGATCGCGAGGCTTGAGCTTCAGCTCCACCGCGGCGCTGTCTCCACGCACCTCGGTGGATACGATCTCGACGTTGCCTTCGGGGAGAATATTCCGCACCTTGCGTTCGAGCTCGTCCAGGTAGGTCCGGGCGACCGCGATGTTGGTGCCGCGGGCCATCTCGAGCTCGATGTCGATCTCATCCGCCTCGGTGCGTGGCGCCAGCTCGACGGGTATGAAAGGCCACAGCAGCACAGCCACGACCAACAGGGCACCGGTCACGGCAAAGACGCGGCCGCGATGACGCATGGCGGCGCGCAGCGCGTCGGTGTAGTGCCCCTCGAGGCGTCGAAACGCGCGGTAGAAACGAGAGCGCCCGAGTTCCTCGGCGGAGCGCAGGCGGAGGAACCGGGACGCCAGCATCGGCACCAGGGTGAGAGCCACCAGCAGCGAACAGGCGAGGGCGAAGACGACGACGAGGGCCAGAGCTTGAAACAGGGCACCGCTCGTGGTGCGGGCGAAAACGACCGGCAGGAAGATGACGCAGGTCGTGAGGGTGGAGGCGACGATGGCCCCGGCGACCTCGCGCGCGCCGATGTGCGCAGCGGGCTCTGCCTCCATCTGCTGCTCCTCGCGCTTGCGGACGATGCTTTCCAAGACAACGATCGCGTTGTCGACGATCAGGCCGACTCCCAGGGCGAGCCCACCGAAGGTCATCTGGTTCAAGGTCAGGCCGGCGAAGAACAGCAGCCCGAAGGTGGCGATCACCGAGATCGGGATCGCGAGCGCGATAATCATGGTCGACGAGCGGTTGCGGAGGAAGAAGTAGAGCACGGCGATGGCCAGCAGGGAACCCCACATGGCTGAGCTGCGAACGCTGTCGATCGACTGACGGATGAACTCGCTCTGATCGCTGACCACGGCCAGGTGCACGTCGTCGCGTTCGGCATTGATGCGGGCCATCTCACGACGCACGGCGGCTGCAACTGCCACCGTGTTGGCGCCACTCTGTTTCTGGATGCCAACCGAGATCGCCGGCACGCCGTTCATCTCGACCAGGTACCGTGCATCCTCGTAGCTGTCCAACACCTCGGCGACGTCTCGTACGCGGATCGGCTTCCCGCGCACCTCGGTGATCACCGTACGCGCGATCTGTGCCACCGATTCGTACTCGCCGAGCGCCCGCACGTAGAGATCGTTGGTGCCGCTTTTGACGTTGCCGGCCGGCAGGGTCACGTTCTCCCGCAGCAAAGCCTGCTGCACATCCAGCGCCGTCAGGCCGGCGGCGCGCAGACGGTCTCTCAGCAGGTTGACCCTGATTTCGCGGTAGATGCCACCGCGTACGTTGATCGCCCCGACGCCGGGAATCTGCTCGAAGCGACGGGTGAGGTCCTGCTCGAGCAGGCGGGTCAACGACTCCAGGTCACGGCTCGATGTGGCGGCAAGGCTGACCACCTCGATCATGTCGAGATCGAGCTTGAAGATCGAGGGAGCCTCGGCCTCCACCGGCAGGTCGTCGCGCAGACGGTCGAGAGCGGCGCGCAGGTCGTTGGCGGCCTCGTCGATGTTCGTTCCACGAGCGAATCGCAGACGAATCCGGCTCGAGCCCTCTTCCGACTGCGAGGTGATGCGCTCCAGGTTCGGCAGACCCGACACCGCGTTTTCGATCGGGTCGGTGATGATCTGCTCGACCTCCTCCGGGCCGACGTTCGGATAGCCGACCCGAACCGTGAGCTCGGTGAACTCCACCTTGGGCAGCAGGTCGACCGGCAGCATGCGCAGCGAGACCAGACCCACCACGATGAGCATCAGGTAGACCATGACGGTCGCCACCGGGCGACGAATCGCCAGGTCACTGATGCCGGACATGTCAGCGCTCTCCCGGTTGCGCCTTCGCGCCGGCATCCGCGCGCTCACCAGCCAGCAAATTTTCGACGACCTCAGGATCGTTTGGGAGGTCGGCGCCGAGCACCTCCGCGATTCGTTGCTGCTTGCTCAGGAATCCTTCGAGCAGATCCTCGCGCTGCAACCCCTGGAGCTCGAGCACTCGCTGCCACGAGGTCGTCCGCACCCGTGCCGTCGCGACATCGGATCCGGTCGCCTGCAGTTGTTCATGCAGCAGGTGTTGACCGAGGGTCACCACCCACTCCCCGTCCAGGACCCCGTCGACACCCGATCGGCCCTGGCCCTCGGCCAGGAGGTGCACGGTGCGCACGCTGACTCGCCGCGCGGTGTTCGAGATCTCTGCTTCAGGTGCGCCGGCCTCTTCGAGACCGTCCGTTTCTTCGACCACATACACCAGGCTCATGCCGGTGCGCGGGTCTTCCCAAACCGCACTCGTCGGCACGAGCGTGGCGAGCTCGCTCTCGCCGCGCAGCACGCGCACGGTCACGAACATGCCCGGTCGCAGGCTGCGATCTCCGGGCGGGAGGTCGATCTCTGCGGTCGTGCTGAAGCTCGACTGTTCGAGGAACGGCGAAATTCGGGAAACGGCGGCCCGCAAGGCCCCTCCGTCGGTGTCTCGGGCATCGATCTCGACCGGCGTGCCGTCGTCGATGTGGCTCAGCATCGCCTGGGTGAGAGGAACCTCCACCAGCAGGTCATCGAAATCTCCGAGCAGGAACAGCATGGACGAAGAATTGACCACCATGCCGACCTCGACCGCGCGCTGACCGACGCTTCCCGCCACCGGCGCACGCACCACGGTTTTCCCGAGCTCGGAGCGTCGCTCGGCGACCGTCGCGAGAGCCTGCCCGACGCGAGCGTCGGCCTGAGCGGCCTGAGCCGTAGCGGCTGCTAACTGCGCTTCGCGAGTTTCCAGCTCGAGGTCGCTGATCAGCCCCCGATCCGCGAGGGCGCTCAGGCGCACCGCCTGGGCTCTGACCTCCGCTTCACGGGCGCGAGCCTCGGCGGCGGTAGCCTCCGCCATCATCAGACCGGCCTCGGCCTGGCGAAGTTGTTCGAGCTGCCGGCTGTTGTCGATTCGTACGAGGGCCTGTCCGCGGGCGACGTTGTCACCGTTGCGAACCAGGACCTCGATGACGGATCCACTGATCTCGGGATGGATGGCGACTTGGTTGCGTGCCCGCACCAGTCCGCTCAGCTCCTCGAACAATGGCAAGCTCCCGCTTCGAGCCCGCAGCGCCTCGACGGCCGGTAGATCTTCGGCACGCGTCTGCTCGGACCGGACCACAGCGTCGTTTCCAATGCCGCATCCCGCCACGACCGCGACTGTCACCAGGAATAGAGCCGGGCCCCGGCGGAGCCGATGCCGATGAGGCCCTTCAGATCTCTGATGTCGCCTGGCGCAGCCTCTCTCGTTCACGATGATCGATGCTCCCCTCGAGCCTGCATAACACCGCGTAGTTGCGGGACCTTCCGAAGTCTCATGATCGCAGATCGGGCCGGGAGGCGCCACACGGGCATGGGCACCACGCTCACCATTGTTGCGTTGCGAGGTTGTGATCAGTGGCAACTTTTTTGGATGGAGGACCCTTGCGCACCCAATGAGACCTCAGAACCGTGCTGCGGTACACTTCCCCCCCTGTGACTCACGCCCGGGCGACACCCGTGAGAGCAGCCATGCAGGGTGGATGCCGTTGGAGGTAGGTTGGACAGAGAACAGATCCAGGATCTGCTGGAGGCGGTTGCCGCCGGACGACTTGCCGTTGCCGATGCCGTCGACCGGTTCCGGGCTCACGAGGTGCTGGACCTCGGCTTCGCGCGCCTCGACACCGGCCGCGAGCACCGCACCGGGACGGCCGAGGCGATCTTCGCGCCCGGCAAGAGCGACGAGCAGCTCGCCGCGATCGTCGAAAACTGCCTCGACGCACGTGGCAAGGTGCTCGTGACGCGTCTCGAGAAAGATCGCGCGGCGCCGCTCCTCGAGCGATTCGAGGTGCTTCGCTACCATGAGGCCGCGCGAGTCCTCGAGGCTCGGCCCGATTCCGAAACCTCCGGCCCTCCGGTTGCCGTGGTGTCGGCCGGCACCTCCGATCTCCCCGTGGCCGAGGAAGCAGCCGTCGTTCTCGAGCACCTCGTCCACCCGGTCGATCGAATCAACGATGTGGGCGTCGCGGGGATCCACCGCTTGTTTTCGTGCCTCGAACGCCTGCGCGCAGCGCGTGCGCTGGTGGTGGTTGCGGGCATGGAAGGCGCGCTGCCGTCGGTGGTTGCCGGGCTGGTGGCGAGTCCGGTCGTTGCGGTGCCGACCTCGGTCGGCTACGGCGCCAGCTTCGGTGGTGTGGCCGCACTGCTCGGAATGCTCAACTCATGCGCCGAAGGCGTCGGCGTGGTCAACATCGACAACGGCTTCGGCGCCGCCACCTTGGTGCACCGAATCGTCAGCGCCGAAGGCGATGGGGCCGATTCGTGAGCCGCCGCGTCCTGTACCTGGACTGCGTGGGGGGAGCGGCGGGCGACATGGTCCTGTGCGCCCTCGCCGAGCTGTGCGGCGAGGTTTCGTTCGTGGACGAGCTGCCGAAATCTCTCGGTTTCGAGGACGTCTCGCTCGAGTGGCCGTCCGGACGGCCCGGTGGCTTTGCCGCCCGCCGCCTGCGTGTGCGCTTCGACCCCTCCGCCCATCCCGAAAGCCGCAACCTCGCCGAAGTCGAAGAGCTCGTCGATCGTGCCGGCGTCTCACCGCGAGCTGCGGATATGGCCCGGCAGGTCTTCCGTCGCCTGGCGGAAGCCGAAGGCCAAGCCCACGGCCAGCCCGCGGCAGAGGTCCACTTCCACGAGGTCGGCGCCGTGGATGCCATGATCGATATCGTCGGCGCCTGCCAAGCTCTCGATCGACTGGCGGTGGATGAGGTCGTGTGCTCGCCACTCCCAATGGGCAGCGGGACGGTGGAGTCCGAACACGGCACGCTGCCCTTGCCGGCGCCGGCGGTCGCGGCGATGCTGCCGGATGTGCCGGTGTACCCGGTCGACGTTCGAGGTGAAACCGTGACCCCCACCGGCGCAGCTCTGGTCACCGTCCTGGCGGACCGTTTCGGCCCGATGCCGTCGATGATCGTCGACAAGGTCGGGATCGGCGCCGGGTCGAAAGAGTATCCGGGTCTGCCAAATGTCGTGCGCGCCTTTGTCGGTGCGGCCGCAGAACCGGCCAAGGTATCGCAGAGTGAGAATGTGATTGTCGAATGCAACGTCGACGACCTCGATCCGAGGGTCTTTCCGGTCGTGATCGATCGCCTGCTCGAGTCGGGTGCGCTCGATGCCTACGTCACGCCGCTGGTGATGAAAAAGGGCCGGCCGGGACACCTGATCACGGTGGTGTGCCCGTCCGAGGCGGTCGCAGGTGTCGTCGAGGTGATCCTGCGAGAGACGACCAGCCTCGGCTGCCGAAGC
>JBFFBV010000140.1:0-9333 GCA_041560205.1 Candidatus Sulfomarinibacter sp. | reverse complement strand
CGCGCGATACAATGAGAAGGGAAGCCAAAGGAGGGCACCATGCGCGTTCTCTTCTCAGTCGTCCTTTTGACGGTATCGGCGACCGCCGCTGGCGCAGGTGATGCGCCCCCGGTCCTGACCCGGATCGATCCGCTGCTTCAGCCGCCGCCGAAGCTGGCGACAGAGCTCCGGTTCACGCCGGACACGCGACCCGCGGCGGAGAAGGTCTCGCCGTTCCTTTTCAAGCGGATGGTCGGAATGGTCGATGAAGCACCGGTCAAGGTGCTCGTGACCCTCGTGGAGCCGGCATTCATCTCCAAGGCCGCTCCGGCGACCCGTGAGCACGATGCCGTTCGTGCGCGCCACATTGCAGCCCTGGAGCACGAGTTCGTCGCCCGCTCGGGCGAGCTCGGATTTCGGCCTTCGAGCGCGCTGAAGCACAGCCCCGTCGTGTGCGGATCGATCGCGGTCTCGCAGATCGAAGCGCTCGCCTCGATGCCGATGGTGCGAGCGGTCGAGTACGACGTCGAGCTCGAGGCGACCAGGGTCCAGGGCGGAAATCTCATCATGGCCCCTCAGTTGCGGAATCAGGGCGGCCGGGGCAACGGCATCGGCGTGGCCGTGCTGGACTCCGGTATCGACTGGAACCATCCCGAGCTATCGGGTCAGGTCACCGCAGGCGGTGACTATACGGACACGCAGACCGAGGATCATGGTATGGACGACAACGGCCACGGCACTTCCTGCGCCGGGATCATCGCCGGCTCGTCGAACGGAATGGCGCCTCAAGCGCATCTGTGGGCCATGAAGGTGCTCGATGACGAAGGGAATGGCGATTTGTCGAACGTCGTCTCGGCTCTCGACGAGGTGTACGAGTACCGGAACGATTTTGGTGGGGCGCACGTCGTCAACCTTTCTCTCGGGAGCTCCGCTCCCATCAACTACGTGTGCGATGGCGAGATGACGTCGATGACACAGGCCATGTCTCGCCTGAACGATGCCGGCATTCCCATCCTGGTCTCGGCCGGGAACGACGGCTGTACAGGCGGCATCAGCTTTCCCGCCTGTATCTCCCACGCTATTGCGGTTGGCGCGGTCTACGACGCCAATGTCGGGGGCCTCTCCTACACCGACGAGGCCAACTGCAACACCTCCGGGTGCGAGGACGCCACCACGACGGCAGACCAGGTCACCTGCTACTCGAACTCCGGAGAGCAGCTCGACATTCTCGCGCCTTCGCACTGCGCCACCACACCGGGGCTCGACGGAGGCACCGAATCCTGTTTCGGAGGCACGTCGGCCGCCGCCCCGTACGCTGCGGGTGCCAGCGCCCAGATACTCTCCTTGCGGCCCAGCACCAGCCCGGAGCAGCTCCGAACCGCCTTCAAGTCGACCGGCAAAGCGGTGACCGACCCCTGGAACGGCATCACGAGACGCCGGATCGACGCCCTCGCCGCGTACCAATACCTGCAGAACCTCTCGAGCCCCTGCGTCGCCAGCTCCACTGTGTTATGCCTCAACAACGGCCGATTCAAGGTCACGGCGACCTGGGAAGATTTTGCGAGTGCAACGGGCGACGCTCGGGTCGTCAAGCTCACCAACGACACCGGATACATGTGGTTCTTCAGCCAGAACAATGTCGAGGTGGTCCTCAAGGTTTTGAACGCGTGCGGCGTCAATAACAGATACTGGGTTTTTGCCGGTGGCCTGACCAACGTTCAGGTGGAGCTCTCCGTCGTGGACACCTCCACAGGAAATATCTGGACGGAGTTCAATCCCCTGGGGACAGCTTTCGCGCCGATACAGGACACATCGGCCTTCGCCACCTGTCCGTAACTGATCGCTGCTCGTTTCCGCAGCGCGATCAGGTGACGACGTCGTGATGCTCCGCCTCGAGCCGCTCCCTTTCGCGGGAGGCGGCTTCGGCCCGGTACCACGAGTCGTAGAGGCGGGCCGTACCGGCCATCGAATCCTCGGCCAGCCGCCAGTGGGACGAGAGCACGTCGCCGAGGGAGCTCGTCACCTCGGCCGCGCCCATGCGACGGGCCCTGACCAGCAGGCGAACGACGTGCCGGACATTGGCCATCGTCTGGCGGGCGAGCCCTGTCAGGGGGCTCGGGTCGATCTCCCCGAGGACGTGGCGGAACACCCGGACGGCGAGATCGGTGTCGGCTCCGCGGTCAAGGTGGCCGGCGCGGGTCATGTGATCGATCAGATACGCGCGGTGCCAGTACTCGGTGAGGGCCGCCGTCGAATCCTTGACCGCAAAGATGTAGATGATCTTCCTCCAGAGTCGCCGAAGGATGTACCGCAGCATCTTGAACGGCAGCACCAGGCAACTGGAGAGCGAGAGAGGGCCGGTCGCGGGTCGTTCCAGAGCGACCCGGGTTGCCGGCTCGATCGGGCGGCTTCGTAGCTTGGCGATGGTGCCGGGAATGCGGCGCCTGAAGATGGTCTCGAAGACGAGGTCAACCAGGGGTATGGGAATCAACACCGAAAGGCCGGCGCAGGTCGCATCGGCATAGATGTGCCATTCGAAGTCGTTGCCGCTTTGGCTGTTCACCGTTTCGTTGTCGTCATTCTGCATTCCATTGCTTCCAAGGAGAGTATCCAGTAGCCAGTTTAATGCCTGTTGAACAAGTTACTGGTCACCGGGTGGTCGGGTGGGACTGGTCACTGGGTGGGCCGGCGGGATGGTAGACTCTCCGCCCATGTACGAGCTCGAACGCCAAGAGGCAGTCGAAATCGTCGCCGAGGTCTGCAGCCTCACCGGCCGTGTTCAGGATCGGATCGCTGCCGCCGGCGACGCGCTCGCCAAAGGTGACCGGTCGCCGGTGACGCTCGCGGACCTCGCGGCTCAAATCATCGTCAGCCGCCGTCTCGATCAGGCATTCCCGGGGGTCCCGTTGCTCGCCGAGGAGGACTCCGGCGCCCTGAAGGCTTCGCCCGAGATGACCGAGCGGGTCCTCGAACAGGTCGCAACCCGCATCGCCGGCATTTCGCGACATCAGGCCATCGAGGCGCTCGACCGGGGTGACCATGGCGGTCAGGGCGACCGCTACTGGGTCCTCGATCCGATCGACGGTACCAAGGGCTTTCTCCGGGGCGATCAGTACGCCGTCGCGCTCGCACTCGTGGATGGTGGACGCGTGGTGGTCGGGGTGCTCGGATGTCCCAACCTCCCGAGCCCCGAGGGAGCTGGAGATGCCACCGCCGGTTTCGTATTCAGCGCGGTCACCGGTGGCGGCGCCTCGGCCCACACACTCGATGGGGGGAAGATTGGCGCGATCCATGTCGACGACATGGACGACCCATCGAACGCGACCCTCTGCGAATCAGTCGAGGCGGCGCACGCGCCCCACTCGGTCCAGGGGCGCATCGCCTCCCGCCTCGGGATCACCGCAGCGTCGTATCGCATCGACAGTCAGTGCAAGTACGCGGTGGTGGCACGGGGAGACGCCTCGATCTACCTTCGCCTGCCCCGCGACAGCAGCTACCGCGAGAAGGTCTGGGACCATGCCGCCGGCTCGCTGGTGCTCGAGGAGGCCGGCGGCCGGGTGAGCGATCTCGATGGGCGGCCGTTAGACTTCTCCCAGGGGCGGCTTCTCGGCACCCACCGTGGCATCGTCTGCACCAACGGCGCCATCCACGACCAGGTCCTCGCCGCCTGCCGCGCCGAGCTCGCGCTCGACGATTGAGGATCAACCGGACGCGCGTTGAGGTTTCGACGACACCGGTGCCACGCCTCACATTGTCTGCCCGAGAGGCGACCCAGCCGTGGGGCGCTGCGTCAGACAATGGGAGGGGTGGCACCTGACACATCGATGGAAGAGGCGCTGCTCCGGGTGCTAGGCCACCGGGGGAAGGATCGTGCCCGAGCTCTCGAACTTGACCGCCCGTTTGCCGTTCGTGCAGGCCATGCAGGCCGGTGCGGACTTGATCACGTGCTCGACGAACACGGCCTCGGGCATGTAGTAGAGCGCGTCCACCCCGAGCTCGACCCTGACCTCCTCGACATCACCGTTGAAGCGTGCGCCGATCAGTTCCTTTTGAGTCGGCGTGTTGATGCCCTGGAAGCACGAATCGATGACCATCGGCCACAGGGTGCCGAAGTAGATCTTGTTGGCGCCGGCGGCCCGGAACGCGCGAACGATGCGGGTCGCGTTGGTGCCGCGGACGATGCTGTCGTCGACGAGGAAGATGGTTCTCCCCTCCACCGCCTTGGCGTCGACCCGAAAATCGAGCATCGCGGCCTCGTCGCGCGCCTCCTGGGTCTCCTCCATGAAGATGCGCCCGCCGTAGCGGTACTTCGAGACCGGCGTCGCATACTGCAGGGCGGTCGTTTCGAGCTCCTTTTCGAGCTTCTGCGCGAAGGCCTCCGCACCGGGGATCGGCGAGTGCGGAATGGGCACTACGAGATCGATCTCACGCACCAGATCGGGCACTTCCTCGAGCAGGTGCATGGCCAGCGTCCGGCCCGCCCTCCAGCGGAACGACCGGATGTTGTCACCCATCATCCTCGACTCGACGTCGGCGAAGTAGATGAGCTCGAAGGCGCACGGGCGGGGGTCGCGCTGGACAACGATCCGTTCGTCGATATCGAGGTCGCGGTCGATGAAGAGCGCCGCCCCGTGCGCCACTTCCTTCAAGACCTCGAAGCCGTTCTGCTCGAGAGCCAGGGTCTCCGATGCGATCATCATCGCCTCACGCCCGCTGCGGCTGCGGCGGCCGACGACCATCGGCCTGAAGCCATGCGGATCACGGAAGGCGAAGAGGCCTGTCCGTGTCACCACCACGGCCGAAAATGCTCCCATCACCCGTTTCTGGGTCTCGGCGACGGCCCGAAAAAGCAGCTCCTTCTCGTCTGCGGCAGGATCACGCCGCCGACAATGGTCAACCCACAAACTGAGAACCCGCAGCAGCGCCTCACCGTCACAGTCGGCCGCCAGCCTCTGGGAACGACCGGCGAGCTCTCCCTCGATCTGCGGCACATTCGTGATGTGCCCGTTGTGCGCCAAAGCCATCGGGATCATGGGGTCGAAGAAGGGCTGTGCGTTGTTGGTCCCGCCCCCGCCGAAGGTCTTGTATCGAGTGTGGGCGATCCCGAGATCGCCTTCGAGGTGCGCGAGAGGTTTGAAGATGTCGTCGGCAAGGCCTTCGCCCTTTTCGAGCGACACACCGCGTCGCGCAGGGTCGAGCACGAAGAGACCCGCATAGGCAGGGCCACGGTGCTGGAGGAAGTGGGCACCGTTCCCGAGATCACCCACCACCGATCTCCCGTTGCTACTGATGACGCCGACGATGCCGCACATGCAACCCCCTCAGAAGGGCACACTATAACCCACCCACTCACCCACCCGGATACAAGGTCCAAGATGCACGATGCGGGGCCGCCCACCCTCCCCCGATATCGGCGTGGTGAGTCCGAGGTGGAGGTCGTATGGGCCTTGTATCTTGAATCGTGTATCTGGGCGGGTGGGTGAGCGGCGTCAGTCTCCCCGCCGTTCGACCTCGCCTGTCATGGGCACGAAGCGAACGGGAATCACGGCGCGCTCGTCAAAGCCGTCCTGGGTTCGCGTGATTACCTTGAGCTCCTGGTAGAAGTCGCCCACCGGGATCACCATCTTCGCTCCCTCGTCGAGCTGCTCGAGCAGCGGGTCCGGAACCCACTCCGGTGCCGCCGTGACGATAATGCCGTCGAAGGGGGCCTCGTCCGGCCAACCCCCGAAACCATCCCCGCAGCGCACCTCGACCGACTCGTAGCCGAGCTCGGCGAGGGTGTCGGCCGCGCGTTCGCAGAGCCGAGGTCGAATCTCGATCGATCGCACCTCGACTCCCATGGCTGCAAGTATCGCCGCCTGGTAGCCGGACCCGGTGCCGATCTCGAGCACCTTCTCGCCCCCCTTGATCTCGAGGAGCTCGGTCATCAGGGCGACGATATAGGGCTGCGAGATGGTCTGGGATTCGCCGATGGGCAGGGGCGAATCCTGATAGGCGGCGTCGCGGTAGTTTTCGGGCACGAAGAGGTGCCTCGGGACCGAACGCATGCTCTCGAGCACCAGTGAGTCCTTGACGCCGCGTGCCTCGATCTGTTGGCTCACCATTCGTTCGCGCTGCATCGTCCAATCCGGCTTCTCGGGTTCAGCAGCCTGGCCGCCGTGGGAGTTGCATCCGCCGGTGGCTCCGACGGCGCCAAACACGACGGCCGCCCACAGCAGACAACTCCAGGAGCCGCGACACCTCATCGATTCTCCACCTTTCGCCAGGTCTCACGCCACGTCTGCGACACGCCCTTCACGTCGCGCCGTGACCCATCGGCCCACCGGAGGTCGCAACCGGACCTGAACCCGCCTGCACCTCATGGTAATGGAGCCGCCCGATATTCACCATAACTGCCACGCCCAAATTACCTGCAACAGTCATGCCGAGATGATGGCGGAGCAAAGGAGCATGAGGGCGTGAGGGCAAGAGGCATGAGGGCATGGGGGCATCAAACATGATCAGGACAGGTTCTCCCCTGCTCCAATGCTCCCCTGATTCTTGACACTGCGATCTCGGGCCTCCACCATGAGCTCATGAAAAAGAAAAACACCCCCGACGAGCAGAGCCCTCTCAATCATCAGCTGACCCGCCGCGATGCGATCGCGATTGGGTCCGCGGCCGCGGTCTCGGCCGCTGTCGGCCGAGCGGCGCGGGCGGAGGATTCCGGGTCCACTTCTCCGGCGGTCGCCGTGGCGTCGAAGAACGGCCTCGAGGCGGTCCGAATTGCGGTCGAGCGCATGGAGGCGGGTGGCCCTCCGGTCGAGTCGGCCGTCAAAGGTGTCGCCGTTGTCGAGTCCGATCCGGAGGACACGAGCGTCGGTTACGGCGGTCTGCCCAACTCCGAAGGGGTCGTCCAGCTCGATGCGTGCTGCATGGACGGGCCGACGATGCGCGCTGGTGCGGTTGCCGCGCTCGAGGGGTATGCGCACCCGGCGCAGGTCGCGCTGGAGATCATGCGCCGCACGACCCGGGTGTTGTTGGTCGGCAGAGGCGCCGCACGCTTCGCGAGCAGTCTTGGTTTCAAGGAGCAAAACCTCCTCACCGAGAGAGCCCGCAAGATCTGGCTCTACTGGAGGGCCCAGATGTCCGGCGTGGACGACTGGATCGCCCCGCCAGACCTGATTGAAGACCCGGACGTGCAGCAATTCATCAAGAAGAACGGGCCGGTTCGTCCGACAGGCACGATCAACCTCTGCGCGGTGAACGGCAATGGAGACCTCGGGGGAACGACGACGACCTCGGGCCTGGCGTTCAAGATCCCGGGGCGAGTCGGTGACTCCCCGCTGATCGGGGCGGGGCTGTTTGTCGACAACGAGGTCGGAGCAGCCGGATCGACCGGTCGCGGCGAGTCCGTGATTCAGGTCTCGGGGGCCCACACTGTCGTCGAGCTCATGAGGGCCGGGCAGTCGCCCCGCGATGCATGTCTCGGCGCGCTGGACCGCCTCGTCAACGCGACGCGAGTTCCCTACCTGCTCGACGAGCAGGGACGACCGAACTTCGACGTCAAGTTTTACGCCGTCAACAAGGCGGGCGAAGCCGCGGGTGCGGCGATCTGGGCGGGAGCAGAGTACGCACGCTGCCGAGGCGGTGAGGAGCCACGTCTGATGGCGTGCGCCTCGCTGTATCCGAGCGAAGCTCCTTGGAGAGAGAGGTCGAAATAACCGTCCTCTCGCGGGGACACTCGACTCCCCGTCGAGACGATTCGCAGCTTTTCGCGGCCCCGAGTCGTTCCGCGAGCCGGATTCGGGGCTGGCACGGCCCTTGCTCCCCTCCCTGACAACGGCGGGCAAGAACTCCGCCGGGGAGGCAGCCATGAGAAACCATCGACGGCTCGCGATTGTTGCACCAGTCATCGCCCTGGTCATGACCGGCGCCGCGCCGACGGTGGAAGCCGGTGGCGCAGTTGGTCTCCATGTCAGCGGCAGCGGCTTCGGCGTGTCGGTGGGCTTCGGAGACTGGGGCATCTATACGAGTGCATGGTCCGACCCCTACTGGTCGATCGATTTCAACGCGTCGCTTGCCGGCTACGGCCGATGGGTTTGGGTCTCGGGCCTCGGACGCGTGTGGCGTCCCTGGGTCGCCGCCTCGTGGCGGCCCTACACCTACGGCCGCTGGGTGAACACCAGCTGCGGTCTGACCTGGGTCTCGTACGAGCCTTGGGGCTACATCCCCCACCACTATGGAAGTTGGGCCTACTCCTCCTTCGGCTGGGTCTGGCAGCCCGGCTACAGCTACTCCTGCGCCAACGTGGTGTGGGTCGGCGGCGGCGGGTATGTCGGCTGGTACGCAAGGCCACCGTGGGGCTGGAGCCACGCCTCTCACGGTTTCCGACACGGGTACCACCATGGGTACCGGGACGGATACGGAAACGGGTATCGCGACGGATGGCACGACGCCCGCTACGGCACCTACGTCAGCTGGCATGACTTCGGCACCGACAACGTGTCCCGCCACGCCGTGAGTCACCGGACCGCCTCACGCAGCCGCCTCGAGTCCCTCGGCACGGCCCCTACCAGCGCCGAGATCCGGAGACGCGGCGGCGTCTCCTTGGCCGAGGCCAGGTTGTCCCGCAGGACGGCCACGGTGGATGGTCGTGAGATCACGCTCGCACGCCCCGAAGGGGTAGCCCGGAGCATCGAACGCCACGCCGCCGACACCGCCGGCCGCGCCCTTTCCGATGAAGCTCTGGAACGGCGCCAGCCACTTGTCCGGCGATCTCAGGACCGAGCGCCCGCCTCGGCCGGCTCCTCGAGGCCCGGGGGGGTCTCCCGCAAGATTCCTCAGCTATCGGCCGCCAGGGCGGAAGACGCATCGTTGTCTCGGCTTCGCGACAGCGCAGGAGCGTCTCGTTCGTCGACCGGTGAACGTTCGTCTCCTTCCGTTTCATCGCGAAAGTGGGCAGGATCCCGATCTTCCCAATCGACCAGCCGGAGGGAATCGCAACACATCGATGACCGACAGACACGGCCCGGTGCACGCACCGATTCCAGACGACCGGCCTCGAAACGGGCGCAGAGCGCGCCTTCGGTGCAAACCCGATCACGACCCTCCGTTGCACAGAGGAAGGTCGCCGATCGATCTCGGCAGGCCGCAGGACCTCAACTTCGGCGACAGGAAGCTCAGAAACAGAGATCCGCCGCCACCCGAGGCAAACCGCCTACGCGGCAAAAGGCAAACGCGAGTCAGCGGCCGGAGCCTCGCGCCCGGCGATCGGCCGCGGCTCGGAAGCAGCAGGATTCCGCCGAGCAGCAATCCGGGCAAGCCTCGCGTCAACGACGACGCTGACAACCATCGTCGGGGTGGGGCGGGCTT
>JBFFBV010000139.1:0-9403 GCA_041560205.1 Candidatus Sulfomarinibacter sp. | reverse complement strand
TGAAGACCTTGCCGACCACCAGCAGCACGACGGCGAACGGTACCAGGAAGATGAGGCCACCGAGAATCATGGTTCTGACGGTCTTCATGTCATGTCCTCCTCACGACGTTGTGAAGGGATGATAGGTGACACGCGTTCCATTGCACCATCCATCTCTCGCTTTTTCGCCAAATCCTAGGGAACAACGAACGGGACCAAAATGTTCTTGCCTCAGTACAGCCATCTGATCGTTCGCACCGACGACGACAACAACGGACTCGACCCAACCGGTCGGCCTCAGACCGGCCGCATGAGGAGGACACGATGTACGACGCCAAGGCCTACTCCGCAGCCAGCGCGACCTCGCCGCTCGCACCGGACACCATTCAACGCCGCGACACCACCGAGAATGACGTGCAGATCGACATCCTGTTCTGCGGCATCTGCCACTCGGACCTGCACTACGCACGCGACGAGTGGCACGAGTTCATGCCGGCGATCTACCCGTGCGTGCCGGGCCACGAGATCGTCGGTCGGGTCACCGCCGTGGGCAGCGGCGTCACCAAGTTTCAGCCAGATGACCTCGTGGGGGTGGGCTGCATGGTCGACTCGGACCGGAGCTGCCCCAGCTGCCGGGCGAAGCTCGAGCAGTTCTGCCCGAACATGACCCTGACCTACGGTTCCCCGGACCCCCACCTTGACGGCGTTACCTACGGAGGCTACTCCGAGAGCATCGTCGTCGACCAGCACTTCGTGCTGCAGGTTCCGACCAACCTCGACCCGGCCGGGGTCGCACCGCTCCTGTGCGCCGGCATCACCACCTACTCGCCGATCCGCCGCTGGGGCAACATCGAGGGCAAGAAGGTCGGCGTGGTCGGCCTCGGCGGGCTCGGCCACATGGGTGTCAAGTTCGCCAAGGCCTTCGGCGCTCACGTTGTGGTCTTCACGACCTCTCCGGGCAAGGCCGAGGACGCCAAGCGCCTCGGCGCCGACGAGGTCATCGTCTCCACCAACCCGGAGGAGATGGAGCAGCACGCCGGCACCTTCGACTTCATCCTCGACACCGTGTCCGCCCCGCACGACATCAACGCCTACCTCGGCATGCTCGGCGTCAACGGCAACCTCACCCTGGTCGGGGCGCCGGACGAGCCGCTGCCGGTCGCCGCCTTTGCCCTGCTCTTCGGACGCAAGAGCATCTCCGGATCGCTGATCGGCGGCATCGAGGAGACCCAGGAGATGCTCGACTTCTGCGGCGAGCACGGCATCACCGCCGACGTCGAGGTCATCCCCGTCCAGCAGATCAACGAGGCCTACGACCGGATGGTGAAATCCGACGTGAAGTACCGCTTCTCGATCGACATGGCCTCGCTCAAGGGCGAGTAGCACCGCGTTCAACCCTTGGAAGGGCCCCACGAATCACGATCCCTCGTCAGGTCCTTTCGTATCGTGAAGTGATATGTGGCGGCCATCGAGATCCATCAACGGCACCTGAAGTTGTTTTACAATTCACCCGGTCCTGATTCTCAAAACTCGTCAGATTTGGCAACGAGGAGGTCTCTGATGTCGAAACACCTACTGGAGCCCGCTCACCACACTTTCAATCCTTTCAATCTTCTCTGTGCGCTGCTGCTCGTCGGCACAGCGACGACCGGCTTCGCGCAGATCACGCCGTCCAAGGAATCCTTGTCGAATCTCTATCCCGGCAAGGCCTATTCACCCTATGCCCAGCGCAGTTTTCCCGACCGCGTGTTCTGGGGCGACACCCATCTCCACACCGGTCTGTCGATGGATGCCGGTCTCTTCGGTGCCCGCCTCGGCCTCGATGAGGCCTACCGCTTCGCCCGCGGCGAAGAAGTGATGGCCTCGAGCGGTCAACCCGTCAGGCTCGGCCGGCCGCTCGACTGGCTCGTGATCGCCGACCACTCCGACGGCATGGGTTTCTTCAACGATCTCGCAAAGGGTGACCCCGACGTCATCAAGTATCAGCAGGCGAAACGCTGGTACGAGGGTCTGATGGCCGGCGGCGAGGCGTCGACGGAAGCCGCGCTCGACCTGATCGGGACCTTTTCTCAAGGAAAGATCGACCCCGAGATGATGGGCGAGTACTCGCCGGGCGGCAAGACCTACGCGTCCATCTGGGAGCAGGTGGTCGACGCGGCCGAGCGCTTCAACGACCCCGGCCATTTCACGACCTTGATCGGCTTCGAGTGGACCTCGCTCGTCGCCGGCAACAATCTGCACCGCAACGTGATCTTCCGCGACGGCTCCGACAAGGCCGGCCGGGTCGTGCCCTACACCACCCAGGCGCCAGTCGGCTCGACCGATCCGCTCGACCTCTACAAATACCTCGAGAACTACGAGACGAAGACCGGTGGCTCCGCGCTTGCGCTTGCCCACAACGGCAACCTGTCGAACGGCATCATGTTTCCGGTCGACGCCCAGTACACCGGTCGTAAGCTCGACAAGCTCTACGTCGAGTCGCGGGCCCGCTGGGAGCCCATGTACGAGGTCACCCAGATCAAGGGTGACGGTGAGGCGCATCCCCTCTTGTCGCCGGACGACGCTTTTGCAGACTATGAAAACTGGGACGTCGGCAACCTGGATCTCTCCCAAGCCAAGACCGACGACATGCTGCAGTACGAGTATGCCCGCGAGGCCCTGAAGAACGGGCTCCTGCTCGAAAAGCGGCTCGGCACCAACCCCTACAAGTTCGGCATGGTGGGCTCCACCGACAGCCACACCGGTTTGGCCGCGGTCGAGGAGGAGAACTTCTTCGGCAAGGCAACCAATGCCGAGCCTTCACCCCAACGCATGCAGCATCCCTTCGCCGCAGCCGATTTCGGCGCCTACGAGGGTTACGAGCTGGTCTCGTCGGGATATGCGGCGGTGTGGGCGGAGGCAAACACCCGTGAGGCGATCTGGGACGCCATGAATCGCAAAGAGGTCTACGGCACCACCGGCCCGCGCATGATGGTGCGGTTTTTTGGCGGCTGGGACTATTCGGCTGAGGACTTGAACAGCCGCCAACCCGCCTTCCGGGGTTACGAGAAGGGCGTGCCCATGGGCGGCGACCTCTCCGCCTCCGGCACCAACGGCGCCCCGACCTTCATGGTCTACGCGCTCCGCGATCCCATCGGCGCCAACCTCGACCGCATCCAGATCGTCAAGGGTTGGCTGGATGCCAAGGGCGAGACGCACGAAAGGGTCTATGACGTCGCCGTGTCCGACGGCCGCGCCATCACAGCGGACGGCCGCTGCGCGACCCCGGTCGGCAACACGGTCGACGTCGCTGCGGCCAACTGGACCAACACCATCGGTGCCTCCGAGCTCGGCGTGGTGTGGACTGATCCGGACTTCGATTCGGAGGAAAGCGCCTTCTACTACGCCCGGGTGATCGAGATCCCGACCCCTCGCTGGGTCGTCTACGATGCCTTCCGCTTCGGAACCGAAATCCCCGAGGGCGCGAAAACGGCCGACCAGGAGCGCGCCTACACCGCGCCGATCTGGTTCACGCCGTAGATTTGGCCAGCTGAAATCGAAGCGGGGGTGGGCGTCTATCGCCCACCCGCTGGCGCCGCCTGCTCCTCCGCGTGCGACTCAAAACCCCCACCCGGCGCCGCCTGTCACCAACCATCTACCTTCGCTACTGCCGTCCACGCGATACAGAAGGCCGATGCCGACCTTGGCCTGCGCCACCGGCACGCCGAACTCGAAACCGGTGTAGGTGCGGCCACCCTCGACCCACCCATTGTCGCCCCATGTGCGTAGCACGGTCAGCTTGTACGCAGTGCCGATATAGGCTGCTCGGAGCAACGACCCACTGCGGTTTGTGTAGCCGCTGATCCGCGTCCAGCCGAGGCTCAGCTTGCCACCGCCGAGCCCGGGCTCGAACTGGGCGAAGAAGCCGCGATAGTCGCACGGTGTCGTGCAGTCGTAGCTGCCGGGCTGGGAGGTCGCCATGACGGCGATCGACGCCGACACGACCTGCGGGTAGGAGAGGTGAAACCCCGGCAGGCCGAGGGCGAAGCGGCGCTGGTCCTCGTCCTCCGCTGCGACCCGTTCCATCGCCGTGGCCGAGTCGACGTCCGAGCTCACCATCTCGACGTGATCGTCGACGTGCTCACGCGCATTTCGCGAAGGATCGGGCTCGCCGCACGCCGTCTCGATGCTGTATTGGGCCGGGTCCTGAATCTTGCCCTCGGCCACTCGCTCGGCCACCATTTCCCCAACCAGCGAGCCCGTGTCTCGTTGGCGATAGCGGCGGCGCATCTCCACGACCTGTGGATCGTCGAGCCGATCGCAGTATACCTCGAGCACCGGCTTGATCGTTTTCCAGCGGCGTTTGGTGTAGACCGGCGGATTGTAGGACTCGTCCCATCGGGGCGTCACGTAATCGCGAAGGTCAATGGGCCTGGCAATGGTCCAACCATCCTCCTCGATCCTGAGGACCGGGTCCTCGGCGTCGCAGAGATCGACGTAGAAGTGCATGCCGGCATAGCTCGCCTCGAGGTCGGGGATGGCGAGGACACCGGAGGCCAGCTTGCCGAGGATCAGGCTCTCCTCGAGGATCCCGCGGCGGACGGCGCGCCGTTCCGCCTCGTCCGGCGTCAGGCCCTTTTTGAGGCCTCGCCGGTACTCGCTGTAGTAGGTCCAGCCCGATGACACCATGTGTGCGAGCTTGTCGGTGCCCATGCGGACACCGGCGATCTCGATGGTCGGGGTGTAGGGCATCCAGGTCGCCGGGTCGTAGGTCGGATTCCTCGAGTACAGGTTCGAACGCCTGTATTCGCGCCACTCCTCGCCGCCGTCCGGGATGCGGTCGACCCACCGCGAGTTCCACGCCCACATCTGGATGTCGTGCAGCAGCACGAAACGCATCCGTTTGCGATAGGCGACCGCGACCTTGCGGCAGGTCTCGGGTTGACGGTCTTCCGGGAAGTTGGCGATGGCTCGTTCGAGCTCGAGGTTGAACCTCGCATTGACCACGTCGGTGGAATCCGCGAGCGGCTGCCCCCAGGCGTAGTACTGATCCGTCTCGAGGGCGAAGGTCGATCCAGCAAGCGCCACCATCAACAGACCGAGCGTGGCGACCGCCCGCCTCATGACATCCCCGGATGGGGCCCGCTGGCGACACCCTGACTCGAGACGGCGGTTGTGGCGCGGACCAGCGACCTTTGCGCGGCGGCAGCGGTATCTGTGGCCCCGATTCCACTCGGTTCAACCAGCGTTTCAAGCTCACGGGTCCACCGCCGTTCCATCCCGAGCGCGCCCACCACTTTGAACACTTCAGTCACAGCGCGGCCCTGTGGATGGAACCCCGCGCCATGGCCCATTTCAGATCGAAATCCGAGTGACGGTGATGCCAATGTTCTCTGTTTCGAACCACTGGTGCCATCCTAGCTGATTGGGGGCGTCGTACTCGTGTGTTGATATCTGATGATCGTTCGAAGGGCTCGCTCAAAGCGCGAGGAGCACAACCGCCGTTATGGCCATCACGATCGACAGACCGATCCCGACCTTGACGAAATCCTTCGTGTGGTAGCCCCCGGGACCCATGATCATCAGGTTGCACTGGTGGGCGAAGGGGAGGACGAAGGCGCAGCTGGCGCCGTAGGCCACGGCCAGGAAGGCCTTGCCGACTTCGACGCCGCTCGACTGCGCCGCTGCAAAGGCCACCGGCGCCAGGATGACCGCGGCGGCGGCGTTGTTCGAGGTCGTGCTGAGCACCGCCGAGACCACGAACAGCATGCCGAACACGTAGAAGTTGCCGAGGCCCATCCCCGACGGAAACAGGGTTGCCGCCAGCTTGCTGGCGACCCCGGTCTGAAAGAGCGCGTCTCCGAGTGGCACCGTGCCGATGATCAGGAAGAGAATTCGCAGATCGACCGCCTTCTGCGCGCCGCGAAACGAGACGCAGCCGGTTCCCACCATCAGGAGGGCGGCGGCGAGCGCGCTGACCGCGAGGGGGAACCAGCCGAGAACCGGAGGCACCAGCGCCACGGCGAGCAGGAGCAGGGCGAGCGGAGCGCGCCGGACGTCCTCGGCGGATGGTTGCCGGTCGAGGAGCACCAGGTCGTGGCTCTCCTCGAGCTTGCGAACGCTGCGAATAGGCCCGTAGATGAGCAGGGCGTCGCCGAGCTCGAGGGGCATGTCCGCGAGGCCTTTCTCGAACACTTTGCCGCGCCTCGAAATGGCGAGAACAGAAAGCCCGAACAGGCTGCGAAAACCGATCTCGGTGAGGGTCCGACCGAGGAAACCCGAGTGGGGCGAGAGAGTGATCTCTGCCATGTCGATGCCGCGCCCCAGCAGCTGGTCGGTCTCGTCCTCACCGGCGACCTCGATGGGAATCGAATGCTCCGCGGCGAGCCTCTCCGCGTCCTCATCCCAACCCTCGGCGAAGAGCACGTCACCTGCCAGGATGGTCAGGTCGGCCTGAGCGTCCAAAAACTGCTCGCGGACGCCCTTGCTGCGGCGGACCTGGACGACCTCGAGCCGGTGCCGCTTGCCGAGATTCGCCTGCGCAATGGTGTGACCGACCAACTCGGATCTGGACGGCACCGTCAGTCGGAAGAGATTCTTCTGGAGCTGGTATCGTCTTCGAACCCTGTCCCGAAAATCTTCCCTCTGCAACTCGTCGTCGGCATCACGCCGGCCGAGCAGCCTGGTCCCGATCAGGGCCATATAGGCGATGCCGACGACGCAAATGGGAATCCCCACGATCGCGAATTCGAACATCCCGAGGCTGTGTTCTCCACCACTCAATCGATGGAGCTCGCTGCCGAGGATGATGTTAGGTGTGGTGGAGATCAGAGTCAGGGTGCCGCCGAGGATCGCCGCGTAACCGAGGGGCATCATCAACCTCGAGGGAGAGATCATCGCCCTGCGGGAGAGCACCAGCACCGCCGGCAGGAAGACCGCCACGGTGGCGGCGTTCGACATGATCGCCGACAGAACGCAGGTGGTGATCATGATAAGAAGGATCAGGCTCCACTCTTTCTTACCGCCAAAGCGCTCGAGCATTCGCCCCATCAAGGTGGCGACACCGCTCTCTTTGAGGCCGGCCGAAAGCACGAATATCGCCCCCAGGGCGATCACCGCGTTGTTGCCGAATCCACGCAGCACCGCTTCAGCCGGAGTGACGGTTCCGGTGACCGCGAGCACCACCGGAATCGAGAGCGCGGTGGCTTCGAGAGGAATGAACTTGCTGATGAAGAGAACCATCGCCACGACCAGCGTGGCGATGGCGATCCAGGCGTGAAGGTCCATGTGTGTTCTCTATCCACCCTTTCTGGTTTCAGTGTCTTTTGTGGAGGCCGGGCACATACTAACAACCGACACGATGCCCGACAAGGACGGTGAAACGCGAACCGTCGCGGGTACGTCGTGCTGTTCACCCGAGGTCGATGGCGGTAGGCTGGCTTGCCAGGGCAAAGTTCTCGACGTGGTGCAGGCTTCGAAGGGGAGCCCTGCTTCGCTCTCAGCTTGCGTCTTCGCTCGTCGAGCTACGCCGTCACAAGACGCCGTGGCAGGCTTCGTTCTCGCCCAGAGCCGAGAACGAAGCCTGGTGCCGGAGGTGGGGGTCGATCGTGCCGAGAAACAGCGGCCCGTGGTTGTGGCCGAAATGGTAGGGCGGGTGGTGGACGGCCTACAACCACCCGCTGGATCCGGCACGAGCTCGTGTGCTCGGCACACGAGCAACCCTGGCGTTGAATGCCGGAGGTGGGATTCGAAACCATACGCCCTTACGGACAGGGGATTTTCAGTCCTTTATTTACAATCTTATAGACAACATTTCCCAACAACCGACAACTCCCCACAACACCTAAACCATGATACTGATGAGGCCTTGAAACACTCTCGGTTGTTGGTGCTTGTTGTGGGGATTCGGCCGACGTTGGGCGCAAGTGTCCCATGAGTGTCCCGTGGACTATCTTGAGTTCCACGGCGGCAATGCTATTTTGAGGTTCCTCATTCAGGAACCAACACACCGAGGAGGAGGCCCATGCGGATCAGGCCTACTGTTGGCGCAGCAGTGATCGCCGGTGCTCTATGGATGAGTTGGACGCTTCCGGCTCACGCCCAAGGAGCAGACAGGCCCAACATCCTGCTCGTCGTGATTGACGATATGGGTTACTCGGACATCGGGCCCTTCGGGTCTGAGATCCGCACACCCAATCTCGACCGCCTCGCCGCGTCAGGAATCCGGTTCACCAACTTCTACGTTGGGCCGGCGTGCTCTCCCACCCGCTCGATGCTCCTGTCCGGTAACGACAATCACGTCGCCGGCATGGGCACCAACGTCGAAGTCATGGCTCCCAATCAGCTCGGACAACCCGGTTACGAGGGTTACCTCAATGACCGGGTGGCATCCGTGGCCTCTCTTCTGCAGGAGGCGGGCTACCACACCTACATGGCCGGCAAGTGGCACCTCGGCGAAGAGCCGGAGCACGACGCCTCCCGGCGCGGTTTCGAGAAGTCGTACACCATGCTCCAGGGTGGCGCCAGTCACTTCGACGACGAGTGGATGATGTGCGCCAACTACACGCCGATCTACCGGGAAAACGGCGTCCGGGTTCACGTGCCGAGAGGTTTCTACTCGTCGGAGTTCTACACCGACAAGATCATCGAGTACATCGAAGAGCAGGAGGACGAGAAACCCTTCTTTGCCTACCTCGCCTACACTGCGGTGCACGACCCCCTGCACGTGCCGGACGAATGGCTCGACAAGTACAACGGGGCCTACGAAGGCGGCTGGGACCTCCTCAGGGAGCAGCGCCTCGAGCGCATGCTCAAGATGGGGCTCGTGCCTGAAGGTACCGTGCTTGGGCCGAAGCTACCAATGGTGCCAGCATGGGACGACTTGCCCCCGGAACAGCGCAAAGTCCTGGCGCGGACCATGGAAATCTACGCGGCGATGGTCGAGAACACGGATTTCCACATCGGCAGGGTTCTCGACTTTCTCCACGAGTCGGGCCGCCTCGACAACACGCTGGTCCTGTTTTTCTCCGACAACGGGGCCAACGGTGCTCCGATGCACAGTTACCCGGATACCGATGAGGCCTGGGTAGAGCGCAACTCCGACAACCGTTTCGAAAATCTGGGCCGTCGCGGCTCGCGAATTGCCCAAGGCCCTGGATGGGCGCAGGCGAGCGTGACTCCGTTCCGCCTCTTCAAGGGCTTCATTGCCGAGGGTGGTATCCGTTCGCCCCTCATCATCAGCGGGCCCGGCGTCAAGGGTTCGGGGAAGAGGGTGGATGCCTTCACCCACGTCATGGACATCACACCAACGTTTCTCGACATCGCCGGGACGACCTATCCCGCCGAGCACAAGGGCCGGGAGATTCTGCCCATGCGCGGCAGGTCCCTGGTTCCGGTCCTTGCAGGGACGAGCAGATCCATTCGCACTGAAGACGATCCCGTCGGT
>JBFFBV010000138.1:0-9534 GCA_041560205.1 Candidatus Sulfomarinibacter sp. | reverse complement strand
GTACAGCATCGACAACAGCGCCCAGCAGTCGGCGTGGTCGGGCGCATCTGCGACGGCCCGCTCCAGGGCGATCCGGACCTCGGCGTGATCCTCCACGGTGAGGCGCTCGTAGTACCCGAAGGCCCGCAACATCGCCTCGTAAGGGCTCAGCCGCTCCAGGTCCCGGCTGCGGATCGACTCACTCATGGTGTGCGGCAAGACGCCGTTCATGTCGGCCACGGTGGAGACGATCCGGGGTGCGAGGTCGTCCTGCAGCTCGAAAATCGACTCGGGGCTGAAGGGACGATTGAAGGTCTCCGCCCACAGGTTGGCGCCCGACTCGGCGTCGACGAGCTGCACCGCCACCCGCAGCACCGGCCCCGCCTGCCGCACGCTGCCCTCCATCACGTAGCGCGCGCCGAGCTCCTCGCCCACCGTGCGCACGTCGTATCCCTCGTTGGCATACCTGGAGGTCGAGCTGCGGGAAATGACCCGGAGGTAGGAGAAGCGGGACAGCCCGGTGACGATGTCCTCGGTCAGTCCTCCGGTCAGGGCTTCGACCGCCGACTCCGATGCACGAGCCACAAACGGCAGCACCGCGACCCAGAAACCCTCGTCGCGGCGGGTCGATGCGGTCGCCTCGACATCCGATGATGGTCGATCGGTCTGCGCAGTAAGGCTCGCTGTCTCGGGACGACGGACTGCCACCGCACCGGTCGACGAGGATTCCCGCAGCAGCGCCCTCAGTTCGTTGAAGACGTCGCGAGCCGTTTGGTAACGATCGCGACGGTCCTTCTCGAGGCAGCGTCCGATGATGCGCCCGAGGTGACGCGGCACATCGTCCCGAATCTCGATCACCGACTGCGGCACATCCCTGAGGATCGACGACATGAGTGCCGGCTGGCTGTCGCCCGCAAACGGCCGGTTCCCCGTCGCCATCTCGTACAGCAGCACACCGAGCGAGAATATGTCGGTGCGGTGGTCGACGAACTTGCCCTCGATCTGCTCCGGCGACATGTAGGGAACGGTCCCGACCAGGGTGCCGACCCCGGTCAACGCCTCTGTCGGCAGCTCACTCGAGCCCGAGACTCCCTCGGCGCCGCTCACCTTGGCGAGACCGAAGTCCAGGACCTTGACGCGGCCCTCGCCGTCCACCATCACGTTGGAGGGTTTGAGATCGCGATGGACGATGCTCTTGTCGTGGGCGGCCGAAATCGCCTCGGCCAGGGGGGTCGCCAGCTCGAGGAATGTCGTGAGGTCGAGGCCTCCCTCTGGAACCAATTTGTCCAGGCTCCGGCCCTCGATGAGCTCCATGGTCAGGAAGCGAACGCCCTCCGCCTCCTCGACCGAGAAGATGGTCACAATGTGGGGGTGGTTGAGGGTTGCCACCGCCCGGGCTTCGCGCTCGAAGCGTTCGAGTCGCTCAGGATCGTCGGCGAACTCCTCTGACAGCAACTTCAGGGCCACGTCACGGCCCAGCCTCGTGTCCTTGGCGCGCCACACCTCCCCCATCCCGCCGGCGCCGAGCTCGCCGGTGATCCGGTAGTGAGCGAGGGTGGTGCCGATCATCGCGGCCCCGCGCTGAGGATCCCGTACCAGTTCTGGACAAGGATCAGCGATTCAGAGATCGGCCCTTTGTCGAGTGCGTGGTGAAACAGAAAGCGCTGCCCGTCCGGAGTCACCGCGTAGTTGGCGAAATCGAAGGCGCCAAAAGGGGTCGGTTGCTCGGGCATTTCGAACAGAGCCCGCGGTATCCCGAATTCGAGATCGCTTTCACCTCGAACGGATGCAACCGTCAGCCGATTCTCGAGGTCCGCAAAGTAGATCTTTCTTCCCGATGGGCCCCAGACCGGCCACCGGCCGCCCTCGGTGGACACCTGCCACCTCCTGCTCTGGTCGTCGACCGGAGTCACATAGATCTCGGCGCGGCCGGATTCGCTCGAAACGAATGCGAGCCACCGTCCATCGGGAGAAAAGGCCGGTTCGCGGTCGGTGTACTTCGTGCCGACGACCCGGCGCACCTCGTCCTTCTCGAAGGAGTAGAGCCAGATATCCCACTCGGTGCCGGACCCGAGCGCCTCGTACGCCAGGTGGCGGCCATCGGCAGACCAGGCTCTCATGGCGGCGACCCGATCGAGGGTCACGACCAGCTCCTCCTCGCCCAGCCCGGTGGCAAGTGTTCTGCGAATCTCGCTGCCAGCAGTTCGATTGGTGGTAAACGCGAGCCACTTGCCGTCCGGGGACCACACCGGGGAAAGGTGATCCTCGTCATCATGGGTCACTCGTGCAGCCGTCCCACGATCGAGGTCTCGAACCCACACCGTCAGACCTTCCGTAAAGGCCAGGCGGCTGCCATCCGGTGCCAGGCTGACGTCCCGATATGAACCGAGGGGGGCGGCCTCCGACTGCAGCACGCCATCAGGGCCGTACCACTCGAGCTTCGCCAGCTGTCTCATCCCCGAGCCCTTGTGGTAGACCAGGGTTCCTTCCTGCGAGATGGCAAACACAACCCGCTCGTTCTGCGTGTAGTTGACGTCATCTGCCACGATCACCGGATCACCCCGGACTTCGAGCCGTTTGGCGATGAACTCCTGCGCATACAACGACCCGCCACGCCAGTAGAGGAGGCTGCCGCGCGGAGTGTAGGCCATGGACGAGTTGACATCGAGAATTCTGGTGCGGCGGCCGTCGCTGAGGGACAGCCCCTCGATGCTGCTTTGATCGCTCGAAGATCCTCCCTCATCGGTCTGTGCGAGAAAGAGAATGTGTTGTCCATCGGGCAGGAAGGTCGGCCAACGGTGGCTTTTTTCTCCACGCTGTTGATCGAGCTCGGTCAACCGAGTGGCCTGGCCGCCGGCTGCGGAGATGCTCCAAAGACCGTCCCGATAGTCGGGGCTGAAAATGATCCGATCATCAGGGCCCCACGTTCCCCCTCGCGGCTCGAGGGCATCGCAGAGGCTCCTCGCCGCGCCGCCAACCACGGGTATTCTTTTCAGCTTGCCGTCGGCAAAGAAGCCCAGATGACGGCCGTCGGGCGACCAGAAAGGAAGCCCTGCGTTTTCAGTTCCTTCGAGCGGCCGCGCGGAGAGGCTGTCCATGGAGCGGATCCAGATCTGAATCGTGCCGCCCTTTTCCGCCAAAAAGGCGAGGTTCGAGCCGTCGGATGACAACGCGAGCCCTTGCTCCGCTCGGATCTGCCCATCCACCGGCGCCAGCAAAAAGCTCTGCGTCAGTCGGGCTGGTGGCTGCCTTGAGAACAATGCCATCCCAATGGCGACCACCAACCCGGCCACCAGGATCAAAGGCACGAGCCATTTCCAGGTCGGTGACTGGGCCGGCGCGGCGGCCGCCGGCACCTCGGGCCCTGCCATCGACGCGGGATCGGCCACCCAATCCTCGAGCGCGATACGCGCATCGCCGATGGCCTGAAGCCGCCGCCGAGGATCCTTGTGCAGGCAGCGCGCGATCAGCTCACGCATTCCGGTCGGGGTAGCTGCCGGAAGCTGGTCGAGGTCAGGCTGGTCTCTGAGGACCGCGGCAAGCACGTGCGAGACCGTCTCGCCCTCGAAGAGCTTGCGGCCGGTGAACATTTCCCACAGCACCACGCCGAAGGACCAGATATCGGCGCGACGATCGACCGATGTTCCGGCCGCCTGCTCCGGACTCATGTAGGCCGCGGTGCCGAGGATGACTCCGGCAGCCGTGCCCTGGGCGGTCATGGTCGGCGACAACGACAGACTCGAGTCACCCTGGTTCGCCTCCCATGCCTTGGCGAGCCCGAAATCCAGCACCTTCACCGCGCCGTCCGGCCTGAGCTTGATGTTGGCAGGTTTGAGATCGCGGTGGACGATCCCCTGCTCGTGCGCCGCCTCCAACGCCTCGGCGATCTGCAACGCGATCGGGATCGCCTCGTCGATGGGGATCGGGCCTCTCGCGATGCGCTCCGAGAGATCCTCCCCCTCCACCAGCTCCATGGCGAGAAAGGTGGTCTGACCCGTGCCCGTTTCCGTGCCCGTTTCCGTGCCCGATGCGACCGTTTCAAGCCCGTAGAGCGTCGCGATGTTGGGATGATTCAAGCTGGCAAGAACCTTCGCTTCCCGCTCGAACCTCGCCATCCGTTCGGGGTCCTTGGCAAACTCCTCCGGCAGCACCTTGAGCGCCACCTCGCGGCCGAGCTTGGTGTCCTCGGCCTTCCACACCTCCCCCATTCCGCCGGCGCCGAGCTCGGCGGTGATGCGGTAGTGGGCAAGGGTCGTGCCGATCACCGTTGGGATTCCTCCGCGACCCTTCGAAGCTCCTCGAGGAAGCCAAAAGCAACTCCCAGCCGTGGCGCCACGTCGGCGCTCGGGTCCGGCAGAGTCACGAGCAAGCGAGGCCCTTCGGTCGTCACATCGAATGAATCGGCGGCTTCAAACATGGAGCGAACCTCGCCGGCCTCGGCCCCGAAGATTGCTTGCCTGCCAACCGTCACCTTGTCGGCCTCTACCGAGAAACCGACGACCATGATCCGGTCCTCTTGGCGAAAAAACAGACGATCACCGCCTTTCGACCACCTCGGAACCCGTCCGCCGCCGTTCGATACCTGCCATCGCCCACCGGAATCAAACATCGATCTGATATAGACCTCGTAGGTTCCCGTTTCATCCGACGTATACGCAAGCCACCGGTCGTCGGGAGAGAGCGCTCCATCCGCATCCGAGAACTGCGTGCCGACGAGAACCTCCGTGGTTCCTTGCTCGATGTCGAGGAGAAGGATGTCGGTGAAATACTCCCGCGTGATCGCTGTCAGCACCGCGAAGCGACCGTCGCCGGTCACGGCGGTCGCCCACATGTAGTCGTCACCGTCGTAGACACGGACAGGTTCGCCGCCGCCGTCCGCAAACGCTATGTAAACGTCCCAACCGGCTCCGGCACGATCGGAAACGAACAGGATTCGCTCACCGTCCGGTAGCCACTGTGGTCCGGCGTTGATCCCCGGAGTGTGAGTCAACCGAGTTGTCGTCGATCGGTCAAGGTCGTGGATCCACAAGCCCCTGCCCTCGGCTTCTTCGATCTGAAATACGATCTTTCGCTCGTCCGGCGAAAGCTGCGCCGCACCGTAGGACCTGGATTCGTCGAGGATCGCCTCCATCGCACCGTTTTCGTCAATCCACACCATCTTTCGCGCATTCCAGAATCCGCTCCGGATGTAGAGCAGACTGCCGTCATCGGCGAGACTCGGTCTGCGGGCGTCCGGGATGACGAGGAACGGCGGACCCTCGACCTCGAGGCGTGTCAACGAGAAGGGCAAGGCCCAGATGCCGGGGCTGGTATCCAGGCGCTCGAAGAGAATGTGGCCGGTCGGAGCGTAGACCGGCGAACCGACCACGTGTTTCGGTCCACCGAAAAGGACCTTCCTGTCCTTGCTCGATATGAGCTCCAAGGTGTATCCGGCATCGCCCTGGCCGTGCACCGACACGACAACATCGTCATCCGAAGGCAAGAAGGCGACGTGATGGAAGTCCGCTTCCTTCTCTTTGTCGATCGGCACGATTTCTACAGCCTCGCCTCCAAACGCCGGGATCTCGAAAAGGCCCGCGACGTGGCTGCCGGCCAACAGAATCCTCCCGTCACGACCCCAGGCTCCGTCCCCCGACCCGGTCATGCTCTCCGGCGGCACCGAGCCAAGAATCACCGGGGTACCGTCGTCGATCGCGACCTTCCACACCCGCTCGTCGCGGACAAAACCGACAAAACGGCTGTCGGGTGACCAGAATGGAAAACGCGCATTTTCCGTTCCCCGCAACTCTGTCGCGTCGAACTCGGAGAAATCCCGCACCCAGAGCCTGTTCTTCGAGCTCCACACCGCCTTGCGGCCGTCTGGCGAGATGGAAGGCTGATTGTTGCGTTCGGCACTCGCGCCCTCTGGCGCGAGGTTGAAGCGCCGAGTCTGTTCGTCGACCTGCGGAGAAGGGCTCATCATATTCATGGCCACAGCGACCACGGCGAGCCCAATCGCCGCGGCCGTGACGCCCCACATCCACGCGGGTGCTCTCCGAATCACCGCACCATCGATCTGTTGAACCGCGGTTTCGCCGTCGATGGCCTCTTGGAGATCCAGCCCGGCATCGCCCATATCGCGCAAGCGCCGCTTCGGGTCCCTCTCGAGACATCGATCGAGGAGTCGCCTCAGTGACAAAGGGGTGTCAGCAGGCAACGCGCTCGAATCAATCTCGGCCCGCAATACCGCCGCCAGCACATCAGACACCGTTTCACCTTCGAAGAGCTTCTGCCCCGTCACCATCTCCCACAACACGACGCCGAAGGCCCAGACATCGGTGCGGCGATCGACCTTTTTGCCACGTGCCTGCTCGGGGCTCATGTAGGCTGCGGTGCCCAGGATGACTCCCTCGACGGTGGCGTGGCGCGTGAGCGTCGGTGACATGGAGAGACTCGAATCGCCGCTTTCGGCTTCCCACGCCTTGGCGAGCCCGAAGTCGAGCACTTTGACGGTGCCATCCTCGGTGATCTTGATATTCGCCGGTTTCAGATCGCGATGCACGATTCCCTGCTCGTGCGCCGCCTCCAGCGCCTCCGCGATCTGCATTGCGATGGGGATCGCTTCGTCTCGCGGAATCGATCCTCTGGCGATCCGCTCCGAGAGATCCTCTCCTTCCACCAGCTCCATCGCGAGGAATGTGGTCGGACCCGTGCCCGTGCCCGTTTCCGTCCCCGATGGGACACTTTCAAGCCCGAAAAGCGTCGCAATGTTCGGATGGTTGAGGCTCGCCAGCACCTTTGCCTCGCGCTCGAACCTCGCCATCCTCTCGGGGTCCTTGGCAAACTCCTCGGGCAGCACTTTGAGCGCCACCTCGCGGCCCAGCTTCGTATCCTCCGCCCGCCACACCTCACCCATGCCTCCGGCACCCAGCTCGGCGGTGATGCGGTAGTGGGCAAGGGTCGAGCCGATCACCGGCGGGTGTCCACCTTGAGCTCGGCGGCCCAGTCGAGCACAACGTTGAGTGACTCACCGCCGATCTGCGAATCGATCAACAGAAACCGCTCGCCGTTGTCCGTCGGGGAGTACGGGTACGACAGCCCCGTGAGTCGTGACATGATGAGGGTCTCAGGCGTTCCGATCCGTGGCGACGCCTCAGAAAGATCAATCTGGACAGCAACGACGCTGCCGTCCAGACCCTGGTAGTAGAGTTCGTGGCCGGTCGAGCTCCAGCGCGGGTACATGGCACCGTCAGCAGATACGCGCCACCGTCGGCCCGGTCCTGGGAACGGAGTCAGGTAGATCTCCTGGCGGCCCGACTCGTCCGACACGTAGGCCATCCAGCGTCCGTCCGGTGAAAAGACGCCGTTCGCTTCGTTGAATTTGGAGTGGAGGAAGCGGTACGCCTCGCCACCCTCAAGCGGCAGGATCCACTGATCCCATCCGGTGTCGGGGCTCGATGCGTCGAAGGCGAGGAAGTGTCCATCGGGTGACCAGCTCGTTGGGAAGGTGTCGAGCTCGGACTCGTATACCAGCTCGGCGTTGCTCGCCCCGCCGACGAGCTTCCGGAAGATGTCCGTGCGAGACGCGACAGCGCGGGCGAAGGCGACGTAGGTGCTGTCGGGCGACCACACGATCTGCTCCTCTTCGCCAGGATCTGAGGTCAGTCGGCTGGCGAGGTTGCGGTCGAGCTCGAGGATCCAGATGTCACCCATCCCGGATGTCCGATCGTCGATGGCCACCGCGGCCATGGTGCCGTCGGGGGATATCCAGACCTCCCGGTAGCCATTCTGCTCGCCAATTGTGCCCTGCGGCGTGCCGGCACGGTCGAACCACGTCAGAATCCCACCCTGGCGGCCGCCGCCCGACTGGTAGGCCAGGACATCGCCGCCGGAGGCCGAAGACACCATCACCGCTGCGCCGTTGATCACCATCACGTCCTCACAGACGGGAACGGCATCACCGGTGAACTCGAAACGCTCGGGATCGAACGGCCGCGCCATGAGCGTCGCCTCACGGGCGTACAGCAGTTGCCCCGCTGCGTAATCGGCGGCGGCCGCCGACCGCAGCAGCTCGATTTCGTCCTCGTCGTCGAGCGATGCGGCCACCACCGCGTGGCCGGAGGCCTCCGAGGATCCGCTGCCCCGCGCCAGATACAGAAATCGCCGGCCGTCGGGCAGGAAGCGCGGATGGCGGTGGGAATTGTCACCCCGATTCTCGTCGAACACGGTGAGCGCTCGAGGCTCGCCACCGGCCTCGGACACCACATGCAGTGGCGTGTTGTAGGAAGGAGCGAACACGATCACTCCCGACGGGCTCCACGCGCCGCCCTTGCCGTTTTCAGCGTTGGCCAGAGAGATCGCTGGACCGCCGTCGGTTTCGATCTTCTTGAGCTTTCCATCGGCGAAGAAACCAACGGATCGCGAGTCAGGCGACCAGAAAGGGTACTGGGCCCCATCGCTCCCCGGCAATCTGCGGGCCTCGAGCGAGTCGAGCTGTCGGACGTACAGGACCGGATTGCCATCGGAACCGCGGGCGGACACAACCAACGACCGCCCGTCCGGGGCGACCGCCACCGGTCCGGGGCTGACGGGGTCCAGGTGGTAGCTCGTGTCCTCCGGTGCGCCAAGGATAAAACGGACGACCCGCGGTGTGTCGGGCTCGGCCCGGTTCGCCAGGAAGCCCATGGCCGCACCGCCCCCCAGCAACGCGAAAGCAACCGGCAGCACCCACCAGCCGATCCGGCGCCCGCCGGTGGGTGCGGCGTCCACCGGGGAAAGCTCCCACGCGTCGGGATCAACGAGGTACTCCTCGAGCAGGATCCGCGCATCGCCAATCGATTGCAGCCGCCGCTTCGGCTTCTTTCGCAGACACCGTTCGATGAGCTCGACGATCCGCGACGGTAGCGCGCCTGGCAATGCCTCGATCTCTGGTTCATCCTTGAGCACAGACGCGAGCACGTGGGAGACCGTTTCACCCTCGAAGAGCTTGCGTCCCGTCAGCATCTCCCAGAGAACGACACCGAATGACCAGATATCCGCCCGGCTGTCGGCAGCCACGCCGGCCGCCTGCTCGGGAGACATGTAGGCTGCGGTTCCGAGGATCACTCCCGCAGCCGTCGCGTGCGCCGTCAAGGTCGGTGACATCGAGGGGCTCGAGTCCGGAGCATCAGCGTCCCACGCCTTGGCCAGCCCGAAATCGAGGACTTTCACCGTCCCGTCGGGTCGAAGCTTGATGTTCGCCGGTTTCAGATCGCGGTGAACGATGCCCTGCTCGTGCGCCGCCTCTAAGGCCTCGGCGATCTGCAGCGCGATCCGGATCGCCTCATCGACGGGTATCTGTCCTCGTGTGATTTTTTCGGACAGCTCCTCGCCATCCACCAGCTCCATCGCGAGGAATGTGGTCGGACCCGTGCCCGTGTCCGTTTCCGTTTCCGTTTCCGTGCCCGATGGGACACTTTCAAGCCCGTAAAGCGTCGCAATGTTCGGATGGTTCAGGCTCGCAAGCACCTTCGCCTCCCGCTCGAACCTCGCCATACGTTCGGGGTCCTTCGCGAACTCCTCCGGCAGCACCTTGAG
>JBFFBV010000137.1:0-9595 GCA_041560205.1 Candidatus Sulfomarinibacter sp. | reverse complement strand
GGCCTTGTATCGTGTATCCGGGTGGCTGGTTGGTTGGGTGCATCTTGCATCCGGGTGGGCGGGTGGTATGGTTCTGCGATGGCAGACGGCGTCCGCATCTCGTTTAGCGACGTGGCCAAGCGCTACGATCTCCGGGTGGTCTTCCGCTCGGTTTCGGGAGAAGCCGAACCGGGTAGGGTGCTGGTCATTACGGGACCGAACGGCTCGGGGAAGTCGACCCTTCTTGCCATTCTCTGCGGACTCCTTCCCGCGACTCGAGGCTCGGTGAAGCACCTTCGCGGCGGCGACGACACGCCTCGCGAGCTTTGGCGTCACCACCTCGGGGTCGTTGCGCCGTCGATGGCCGTTTACGAAGAGCTCGACGCCATGGAGAACCTGCGCTTCTTTTCGAGGGTCCGTGGCATCGGGGGGGCCGACAAGCGTTGCCACGAGTGCCTCGAGCTGGTCGGGCTCGACCCGGGCCGCCGGACACCGGTTCGCGGCTTCTCGACCGGCATGGCGCAGCGGCTGAAGATCGCCCAGGCGCTGCTCCACGACCCCGCGGTGCTGTTTCTGGACGAGCCCGGGTCGAATCTGGATCCGGCTGGCAAGGAGTGGCTGGAGGGTTACGTCCACGGGTTGACCGCGGTCGGCAAGACCGTCGTGCTGGCAACAAACGACAAAGACGAGATGCAATGGGGGCATGACCGTGTCGCGCTTGGTGACTGAGGCGCTGGCCGTCATGGCCAAGGACCTGCGGACGGAGTTTCGCACGAGAGTCGCGCTCAACGCGCTCGGGCTCTTCGCCCTCACGGTATTGGCGGCGGTCTCATACACCGTGGGTCCGTACCGGATTACCGCCGAGGACCGTCCGTTCCTGCTCGCCGTGCTCTTGTGGATCGTCATCTTCTTTGCCGCCCTGGCCGGTCTCGACCGGTCGTTCGTCAAAGAGGAGGAGAGCCACACCGCGCCACTGCTGCGGCTGGCGGCCTCCCCGACCGCCGTGTGGCTGGGAAAGCTCGCATTCAACCTCGTGCTCATCTATCTCCTGATGGCGATCCTGGTGCCCCTCTTCTGCATTCTCATGGGCTACCGGATCGTGCTGGTTGAAGGCTTCGTTGTGCTTTTGGTGGTTGGGGGCTTCGCGCTGGCGGTCATCACGACGATCGTCGCCGCGATCATCGCTCGTGCGCTGACCCGAGGAGCCCTCTTCTCGGTCCTCTCGTTGCCGCTCCTGTTGCCCCTCCTGATCTTCCTCATCCAGGGAACCACCGGCGCCGCGGAGGGAACGTCCGAAACGATCTCCAACGCCCTTCGTGCGGTGGTGTCGATGGGGGGCATCATGACCATCGTTTCAGCTGTTCTTTTTCCGGTCGTGTGGTCGGAATGATGCAATAGGCAGGCGCGGTGTCTTGTTTAGCGACTGAGATCGGGTATGCTCTTTCGCGGTTGCTCGGCGGAAACTCGTGATTGGAGATCGAAGGGAATGCGAGGCGCCCATATTTTGAAATGGCTGCTGCTCGTGTGGCTTGCCGTGGTGATTGTGGCGGCCTTCTTCTACGTGCATCCGGCTGAGGGATTCATCGGCGAGTCGTCGAGGATCGTCTTCTTCCATGTGCCGATGGCGTGGATCTCGGTGCTCGCCTTTCTCGTCTCGTGCATCGCCTCGGTGATGTACCTGAAAAGACGCGATCCGAAGGACGACATCCGTGCCTCTGTCAGCGCCGGGCTGGGCCTGCTCTTCGCGGTGCTGGCGACAACAACGGGCGCCGTGTTCGCCCGGATCATGTGGAACGCTTACTGGAACTGGGACCCGCGCCAGACGTCGATCACCATTCTGTTGTTGATCTACGCCGCCTACCTGGCGCTGCGTGGGGCCATCGAAGATCCAGAGCGGCGGGCCAGCCTGTCGGCGGTGTACGCGATTCTCGCCTTCGTCACCGTGCCCTTTCTGGTCTTCATCGTCCCGAGAATCTACTGGTCGCTCCACCCGGACACCATCATCAACACCCGAGGAGCCAACGAGTTCGACGCGCGCTATACGCAGGTGCTGATGGCCTCTCTGGCGGGATTTACGGGCTTGTACGTATGGTTATATACTATCGGTTGCCGGATCGAGGCCATCCGGCAGCGGCGCCGGCAGGAGGTGCTGTAAATGACTGATCTCATGGGCATCATGGTGGTCACCCTGATGATTTGGGTCGGCCTCTTTGCCTATGTCTACCGGCTCGACCGCAAGGTCAGCCGTCTGGAGGACTGAATGACTGACTCACGACGCCAACGCCGCATCTGGTACGCAGTGGGCGCCGTGTTGGTAGTGGCGTTTCTTGCATACGGAACGACCTCCTTCAAGTCGAATCTGACCCCTTATGTCAGCTTCGAGGAGGCGTCACGGTCACCGCGCAAGGTGCAGGTGGCGGGTGGTCTGGTGGAGAACTCCACCGAGTACATCGATGAGACGCAGGAACTCCGCTTCACCATGGTGGAAGAGGACGGCGACACCATGACGGTGCTCTACGAAGGGGTCAAACCCGGAAACTTCGAGGAGGCCGTTCAGATCGTCGCCGTCGGCACCTACCGCGAGGGCTTCTTCGAGGCCGAGCAGCTGCTCGTCAAGTGTCCCTCGAAATACCAGGGGCTCGAGGAAGCCGGAGAGTACGGATCCGAGACCTGATCCGGTGTCCCGCGGGACGCCGCCACCGAGAAATTCTCTCGTGATCGAATAGGAGTAGCCATGTACGTACCAGGAACCATCCTGATGTGGACGGCGTTGCTCGCAGGAGTCGCCTCGACCGTCACCTATTGGTTGTCGATCAAAGAGCCCGAGCGCTGGCGCAGTCCCGCGCGTCAGAGCTATGTGCTGATGACCGGCGCCATCGTCCTCGCCTCGGGGATTTTGATGTACCTGTTGGTGAACCATGATTACAGGCTGCATTACGTCTGGGCGTACTCGGACAACCTCTTGCCGCTCCAATACCTGATCGCCACCTTCTGGGGAGGCCAGGAGGGCAGCTTTCTGCTGTGGATCTTCTGGGGCGTCCTGCTCGGGCTCCCCCTGATGCGCTATGCCCGGTCCTACGAATCGCGGGTGATGGTGGTCTACAACCTGACGCTGCTGTCGCTCATCCTGCTGCTGGTGAAGCAGGACCCCTTCCGCTTTCACCAGGGTTTGACGGCTGCGATGACGCCGATGGACGGCCAGGGGCTCAACCCCTTGCTGCAGAACCCGTGGATGGTCATTCATCCGCCGGTGATGTTCATCGGCTATGCCTCGTTGGGTATCCCGTTCGCGTTCGCGATCGCCGCGATGTGGATGAAGCGTTACGACGAGTGGACCAAGGTGTCGTTGCCGTGGGTGCTGCTGTCCCTGGCGAGCCTGGGATTGGCCATCATGCTCGGAGGCTATTGGGCCTATGAGACGCTCGGCTGGGGAGGCTACTGGGGTTGGGACCCGGTCGAAAACGCCTCCCTGGTGCCCTGGCTGGCGACGCTCGCCCTCACGCACGGCATGCTCCTGCAGCGGGGCCGCAACCGCTTCCGGCGCCTCAACCTGGTGCTCGCCGTGGCCGCCTTCCTGATGGTGGTCTACGCCACGTTTCTGACCCGATCCGGGGTGCTGGCGGATTTCTCGGTCCACTCCTTCGTCGATCTCGGGATCACAGGGTGGCTCGTCTTCAACATGGTCTTCTTCCTCTTCCTGGGGATCGGCCTGCTGGCCTACCGGTGGCGAGAGATCCCGACCGAGGTCGGCGACGAGCCTTTCATGTCGCGTACGGTCTTCTTCGTCGTCGGTATCCTGTTGACGATTTTGATCGGCCTGGTCGTCCTCTTCGGCACTTCGGCGCCGCTGATTTCGAGAATCTGGGGGGCGCCGGCTCAGGTTGGGCCCGACTTCTACAATCGGATGGGTTTCTGGCTGGCCGTGGTCTTCGCGCTCTTCCTCGGTGGAACGCCGTTTCTCAGCTGGAGCCGCGCTCGCAAGGGTGCCGGCCGCATCTTCGGCATTACGATCGCCATCACGGCGGCGCTCGTTGCGGTGGCGCTCATCTTCGGCCTGCGTGGGGTGCCGGCCACGGTGTACCTCGCCGCAGTTGTTTTCAACGTTGTCGCCAACGTGTGGGCCACCGTCGATTACGGAAAGAACGGACGCTGGAAAATGGCGGGTGGGCCCGTGGCCCACGTCGGCATCGGGCTCATGATGCTCGCCTTCCTGACCACCGGCTGGTTCGACCGCGAGCACAAGGTGCGGCTGGCCGAGGGCAGCCCGACCGAGGTCCTCGGCTACACCCTGACCTTCCGCGGCGTCGAGAAACCGAACCCGCAGGCGCGCGACGCGATGGTGGTCGAGGTCACGACCCCACGGGGCCAGAACTTCGTGCTCAAGCCCCGCATGTGGGTCAATCAGAAGACCAACCAGTTGATCGCCAACCCTGACATCAAGGCCTTCTTCACCAAGGATCTCTACGTCGCTCCGGTCGAGTTCGACCCCGGCAAGGACGCGCCGGTCTCGGGCCGCATGGTGCTGGCCAAGGACCAGCCGGTGTCGTTCCGCGACTGGACGGTGACCTTCCAGGGCTTCGACCTGTCTCGCCAGGATGCGGTGCCCGGGGCGCTGACAGTGGGCGTGGTCGTGGCCCTCGATCGGCCTGAGCAGGACACCGTGATGCTCGAACCCTCGCTCGTTTCCACCGATGACGGAGTCCAGCCGGTTCCGGTTGACATCCCGGGCGTTCCTGGCGCAAAGCTGCGGGCGACGGGCATGAGCGTCGACCAGGGCGTTGTGAGAGTCGAGATCGTGGGATTGGGCGGCGGCATCGGACGTACCGTGGTCCTGGCCAAGGGCGAGGAATTTTCGTACAAGGGCCTCGTCATCCGCTTCGACGACTTCGACATGTCCGACTTCGACCCCGAGGCCGGGAAGATCAACTTCGGCGTGGTCATGAACGTCGAGGTCGACGGACAGACGATCGAGGTCGTCCCGACCTACCAGGGGGGAATGGGCAGAGAACCGATCGTCACCCCGGCCGTGGTGCCCGGCACCGGTGGCATGACTCTCAGCCCGGGCCGAATCGACGCCGAGGGCGGCACCGTTCAGATTCAGGTCTACGACCCGGCGCTGGCCCCAGAGGGACCGTCTCCGGCGAGCGTGGTGCTGGACGTCTCGACCAAGCCGTTGATCTCGCTCGTCTGGATCGGAACCATCCTGATCGTGTTCGGAATTGGGATGGCGATCTTCCTGCGTCGCGAGGACATCGCGACGATCCCAGTCGAGGGCTGACACCTTCGAGAATTTTAAATTCTCAATTTTGAATTTTGAATTCCGCCCGCCCTCCCGTGCGATGGGCGGTGGGGCGGGAATTCAGAATTCATAATTCAGAATTCAGAATTCCGCTTCGTCACCGCGTCATCTGTAAGATAACGCGGTGACCAAACGCAAGATCCTCTTCTGGATCGCCGTCCTCTATTTCGCCGAAGGCCTGCCCTTCGGGATCGCCTACGACGTGTGGCCCGTCTTCTTCCGGGTGCATGGCGTGTCCCTGCGCGAGATCGGGCTGATGAGCCTACTCTCGTTGCCCTGGACCTGGAAACTGGTGTGGGCGCCGCTGGTCGATCGCTGGGGCAGCCGCCAGCACTGGATCACGGCCTGTCTCTTCGTGCTCGGTGCGACGACCCTCGCAATCGTCCCCCAGGACGCATCGTACCCGTCCTTCCTGATGTGGTCCTTGCTGCTTCTCTTCACGACCGCGTCGGCGACCCAGGACATCGCCATCGACGCCTACGCGGTGGACGTGGCGACACCGAAGACGATCGGCAGCATCAACGGCACCCGGGTATCGGCAGCCCGTGTTGCTCTGATGGTCGGTGGCGGCGGGGTCGTCTTTCTCGCCGATTACACCAGCTGGTCCAACCTGTGGGTGGCACTCGCTATCGCGTTCTTCCTGCTGGCGGTTGCGGCCTGGCTGAGCCCGCGGGTGCCGCTGGAGGCGTCGGAACGCCGGCACGCCATCCGTCCGGTGTTGCGGTGGGCGTTGCGCTGGCAGATGGTGCCGGTGCTGCTCTTCGTGCTGCTCTTCAAGGTGGGTGACTCGACCCTGGGCCGGATGGTCAAGCCATTCTGGGTCGATCAGGGTTACTCGCTCAAGGAGATCGGCCTGATCTCGGTCAGCCTGGGCACGGTGCTGACGATCCTCGGAGCGATCGCCGGCGGCTGGATCGTCAACCGCTACGGGATCTTCAAGAGCTTGCTGTGGCTGGGACTGGCCCAGCTCGTCTCCAACCTCGGATACGTTGCCGTGGCGGCCCTCGAGCTGCCCCGAGAGAGCATCTACGTGGCGTCGGTCATCGAGTCCTTCACCCAGGGTCTCGGCACAGCGGCCTTCCTGTCGTTTCTCATGAACCTGTGCGACAAGGAGCACGCCGCGACCCAGTACGCGATCCTCTCGGCGATGTTCGCGCTGACCCGCGATGTGGCGGGGGCCTTCACCGGTATCGGCGTCGAGAGCCTCGGCTATGCGGTGTTCTTCGCCCTCACCACGGCTCTTGCCGTGCCGGGACTCGCACTGCTCCCCGCGATCAAGCCGAGAATTCGCGAGGAGCCGCCGTCAGACGACGGCGAATGATGGAGCCAACTCTTCCTCGCGTGCCAATTCACCCTCGCTGAGCTTTCCCTCGCTGAGGGTGACGCCGAGCTCATCCGAAACCGCGCGAACGAGCACCGACTCGAGCTCACTGCGAAGCGGGTCGCGACCGAGCTCGGCGGCGAGGGTGGTGATGTGCGGGCGAAGGCCGGCGTCGTCAGCGAGTCCCATGGCTCCGGCCTGCAGACGGCCATCCCAATCGAGCACGACGGCGCCGTGCTGCAGGATCGCCCCGGCGTGGGCGCGCATAGCGGAGCCGATGAGCTTGCGGCCGCGCACCACGACCTCGCCCCCGGCGGGCGCCTCGAAGCACGGAATGGCCGAGGTCGGTGCCGGCAGGTGGAGGTTGACCTCACCACCGGTGAGCTCGGCCTCCACACCGAGGGCGCGCACGGCCTCGACCAACGTTCCGCAGATCGACCTATAGGCGTCCTGGAGGCCGCGAGGAAGCGGGGCTTGACCCAGAGGCGCCACAACCGCGTAGGTGAGCTCCAGGTGGTGGAGGAGGGCCCTGCCACCGGTGGGTCTGCGGACGACGTCGACGCCCTCGGCTCTGCAAAAATCGAGGTCGGCGGCCTCGACGCCCTGGTGTCGACCGAGGGTCAAACACGGCGGGTCCCAGCCGTAGAGGCGCAGGGTCGGTGGCGAGTGGCCATCGGACACGGCCTCCAAGATTGCGACGTCTCGGGCCATGTTGTGAGTGCCGCGGAGGTCTCCGTCAACGATGAGGCGCCAGTGAGTGGCTTCAGCGGCCATGCGCTGGAGAATAGCAAATTGGCAAGCGCTTCCCGCATCGATGAGTCAGGTGCCACCTTTCGCATTGTCATCGGCACGCTATCGGCGGGAGGGCGGCACAGACAATGCGAAAAGTGGCACCGGTGTCGCTGACGATGGTTGGCGCTTCTCAAGAGGCGTCGTTGGAGTCTCTGTGAGCTTCAATGCGAAGAGTGGCACCGGTGCCGTCGAAGCCCGAGCGCGCGTCCCACTGGTGGGAGGGTATTACCCGGTCCCGAGCTTGAGCTTTTCCATCATCGCCGGGGGCATGGCGAGACGGCCGATCTTCTCGACCAGGAACGAGCTTTTCATGATCAGTTTCATCGACGACATCATGTAGCGCCGGCGGAACTCGTCGGGGTAGCTCATGAAGTCGCCCATCTTGCCCATGTAGAAGTCGCGGTAGCAGCGCACGATGGCGGCGTCGAGATCCTTGATCGTCATCGCGAAGGGCTCGACCACGGGCTCGATGAGGTTGTAGCTGGAGTAATCGAAGACCCGCACCCGGTCCTTCATCTCCTCCCACAGATCGGCGTAGGGCCATGGCGTGATGCAGAGAAAGTGGGCCATGTCCGGGTCGAAGAGCTTGGCCAGGCGCAACGTCTCGTTGATGGTCGCCTCGGTCTCGTGAGGAAAGCCGAGTACGAACGATGTCTCCGACAGCATCTCGTGCTCGCGGATGAGGCGGAGCGCCGACTGCGACACCTCCGTCGTCAGATCCTTGTCGATCAGGTTCAGGGTCTCCTGGTCCGTGGCCTCGAGACCGACGTAGATGTGGACGATGCCCGCTTTGCGGTATTTCCAGAGGAACTTCTCGTCACGGGCGATGTCCTCCGCCCGGGTCTCCATCAAGAGGTAGAGCGGAAGATCGAGTGCGATGATGCGGTCGAGAATTTCCTCCCAACGGGCTGCGTCGCCGGTCGGGTACTCGTCCGAGATCAGGATGACGTTGACCCCGTACTCGCGATAGAGGTGCTCGATCTCGTCGACCACTGCCTTGGGTTTTCTGCCTCGCCACCCCCGTTCCCAGAACTTCTGCTGTGAGCAGAAGGTGCAGGTGTGGTCGCAGCCGCGCGAGGTCGACACCGCGCCGAGGCGGGAGTCCGGAATCACGAAATACCGATAGATCGGCCAGTCGGCGATGTCGAAGGCGGCCGGGTACTCCTCGAGGTCGGTAAGAAAGGGGCGCGGTGGCGTGTGGACCATGTCGCTATCGTCGTCGAGATACGAGAGCCCTCGAATCCCAATCGGATCGCCGCCGACGGAGAGGACCCGCAACAGCTCCTCGAGCGTCCGCTCGCCCTCCCCCCGGACCACGAAGTCGATGTTCCCGGCCGCATCGGCCAACATTTCCTGGGCCATGAAGGTCGGGTGGACCCCGCCGACAATGACCGTAGTCGACGGCAGCTCCTCCTTGACCCGCCGGGCCGTCTCGAGCACGGCCGGGACCGTTGCAGTAATCGATGGGATGCAGATGAAGTCGGGTTCGTGTTCACGAACCGCCGCGACGATCTCGTCGTCGCCGTCGAAACGGCTCATGGCGTCGAAGAGAGCGACCTCGACCCCAGCCCTGCGGGCGGCGGTCGCCAAATACAGGAGGTTCAAGGGCAGCCAGCGGCCTGCAACTTCGACGACCCCGCAATGGTAGGGCGGTGTGACCAACAGGAGTTTTTTCAAACGGTGTTCACTTTCATTCGACCCACTACACCATTATGCCTGAGATTCGATCGCATTCTTAGCTCTTCCAACCTGGCAAAGTACGCAGGCGTCTTCTCAGCTGGACCCAGGCGTAGATGCCGGCGCCGAGAATCGTGAAGATCAGCACGTGCTTGAGGACGAGGATCGGGACCAGGCCCTTCCCGAGAGCCGGAAACCACTCGAAGCGCATGAAGTTCAGCGTCCGCACCACGCCTGTCAGAACGATCAAGGCCAGCGATGCCCACACGAAGCGAAGGCTCCGCAGATAGGTGCGGCGAAAAGCCTCGATCACCGGCGGTGGGGGTTCTTCGCCCATGGATTTGGCGGACCATCCGATCCATAAAGCGGAGATCAGCAGTAATCCAGTCGCCACGTCGTGGACGTAGTTGTTGAGCATGAGGAGGATGGCGACCGTCTGAGAAATTTCTCCACTCATTGCGGGCTTTCCTCGGTTGCATCCGACGTCACGTGCAGTCGGCGGTCCATGTCCAGGATGTGATAGCTGC
>JBFFBV010000136.1:0-9723 GCA_041560205.1 Candidatus Sulfomarinibacter sp. | reverse complement strand
CTGCAAGTCCGGGTGGACGGGAGGGTGTTCCTTGCATCTTGTATCTGGGTGGGTGGTCGGGTGGGTTCATCGTGAATCGGGGTGGGAGGAGGGGCGGTGCTACACTCCCCGCGCGCGAAAGCAACGGGGAGGTTTTCTTGGAGCACTGGGACGGTCAGATGGATCTCTTCGACGACAACCCCGGGCGCGAGGTTCGGGCCGGGGAGAAGGTCGTGGTCTTCGATCTCGAGACCCAGCGTTCCTTTGCCGAGGTCGGAGGCCGGAGCCAGTTCCACCGCCTGGGTGTTTCAGTGGGTGTCGCCTACCGATACGATCGGGACGAGTTCCTGGTGGTCACCGAGGAGACCATCGCCGAGCTGGTCACCCTCCTCCTCGAGGCGGACCTGGTTGTCGGCTACAACATCCGCGGTTTCGACTACGAGGTCCTGAGGGCGTACACGGAGGAGGACCTTCAGAAGCTGCCGACCTTGGACCTGATGTTCGATCTCGAAGAACGGCTGGGTTTCCGGCCCAAGCTCGACAGCGTGGTTTCCGCGACCCTCGGTGAGGGAAAGATCGCGGACGGCATGCAGGCGCTCGACTGGTGGCGGCAGGGAGAGGTCGAAAAAATCGAAGAGTACTGCCGGGAAGATGTTCGCGTGACACGCGACCTCTACAACTTCGGCAAACGGAACCGGTGGGTGCTGGTGTCTCGGTTCGGAGGCAGTCCTCGCAAGGTCGAGGTTGAATGGTAGTGATCTCGTAAATTTGATCAAATTCGCGAAAAAAAATTATGGCATGTCAAGATATTCGAGACTAATCTGTCTCATCTGCTCGACGTCCGGGAGGCCCATGCGTCCGAGCACGGCGGTCGAGAAGCTGCTGGTGGGTCCGAGGCCGGAGAGTACCGTCCGGTACTCCCGTGCAGCGGCCTTCGTCCGCCCGAGCCCGTCCAACGACCGTGCCAGGAGGAATCGAACCTCGTCCATTTCAGGCGCCAGGTAGAGGGCCGCACGGTAGGCATGGACGGAACCTTCCCGATCCCCGAGGCGCTCGAAGGCGAGCCCTTCGAGGGCGTGGACCGTGGCGCTCTCGGGATTTTCCCGCCGCAGGTCGGCCAGGCTGACTGCGGCATCGTGGTTCGCTCCCCGCTCGAGCGCGCGAATGGTCGATTCGAGCCGAGCCTCGAAGGAGGCGGCACGAGGGGCTCCCCCATCCGACTCGTGCGCTGTCGATGTCGAATCTGACGCGTCGCCCACAGGTTCAGCGTCCGAGATGATGTCCCTCCTGGAAGGGGCCGGAAGACCAACGTCCTCGGAAGGCGTCGGGCGCTGGTAGCAGAAGCATTTTCCAAGGTCACGCGCACGAAGAGTGGTGCCGAGATGAAGCAGTGATTCGCTCGGACCGAGGAACAAAGTGCCGCCGGGCGCAAGAACCTGCTCGACCCCTTCGACCACACGTCGCTGCAGCTCGGGCCGGAAATAGATCAAGACATTGCGGAGAAATATCAGGTCGAAGAGATCGTCACCGAGGTCCAATGGGAGCTCGACGAGGTTCAGCTGGCGGTACTCGACACGTTCGCGAAGCCTGGGATCGAGCTCGAACCGATCGCCCCTGGGGCTGAAGTACCTGCCGAGGATGGCCCGAGGGACCCGATCCACGGCCCGCCGATTGAACAGCCCACGTCTCGCCTCGCCCAACGCGGCCACGTCGACGTCGGTCGCGAGCACGCTCCAATTCCAGGAACCCACATCAGGGTGGTCGGCAAGTACGATGGCGAGGGTCGCGGCTTCTTCGCCCCGCGCGCAGCCGGCACACCACACCCGCAGTCGACGATCCTGTCGCCGATCGGCGGTCTCTTCGAGGATCGCCGCCGTCAAAGCGTCGAACTGGTCCTTGGCACGAAAGAGGTACGACTCCTTGATGGTGATCTTGCTGAGAAGATGGCGCCATTCCTCCGAAACGGGATGGCGGCGAAGGTAGTCGGCGTAGCCCTCGAAGCCTGAAAACCCGCCATGTCGAAGCCTTTGTCCGACAATCGATTCCAGCGCCCCGAGGCTCTGATCTCCTATGACAAAACCGCTCTGCTTCTCGATGAGATGGGCGATTTCGCGAATCAGCTCGTTCACCGCTCAGTGCCTCCGGCTCGAGCCAAGAGTCGACCGATCCGCCCCGGGGCAAGGGCGATTGCAGCCGCCCTCCTTTCGATCGCCGCACGCGGCATGCCGAAGACCGCGCAGGAGGCCTCGTTCTGGGCGATGGTCAGCACCTCCGCCCGGCGCAGCTCGGCCATCGCGCCAGCGCCATCAGAACCCATTCCAGACAGCAAAACGGCGGCCACCCGGCCGGCTCGGTGATCGAGCAGGCTGCGAAAGAGGACATCGACAGCGGGGCGATGACCACCGACTGGAGGCGACGTCTCATCGAGACTGAGGTGACCGCTCGAATCCAAGCGCAGGTGGCTCCCGGGAGGAGCGATGCGGATCTTCCCGCCGCTAAGCCTTTCACCCTGTTGCGCCACGGCGACGTCGAGACCGAGGTCTCCCGCCAGCCACTCGGCGTAGGCGCCTTCGAAGCCGTCGGCGATGTGCTGCACGATGGCGACTCCCAGCGCCGGAAACGGCCCGAGAGCGGTCAATGTTTCGTAGATCGCTGCCGGACCCCCGGTCGACGCCCCGATCGCCACAAACCGAAGGTCACGACTGAAGACCGGCGTTTCGTCCGGTTCCTCGACCTCTCGAGTCCGCCCGTGAGACTCGGAACCCACCAAACGCAAGGCCTCGCCCAGCGTGCGACCGAGCTCAGTCCACTCTTCGGGGATCTCGGGTTTTGGCAACACGGCGACGACCCCGTGCTTGTGAAGAGCCATCGCAAGGCGGGTGCTCTCGCGGTTTCTCTTCGGTGTGAGAATGAAGATCGGGGCCGAGCTTCGCGCCGCGAGCTCTTCCACGAGGGCGCGACCGTTCAGGGAGGGCAGAGCGAAATCGAGGATGATCGCCCGAGCCGATTGCTCCGTAGCGAGCCGGACGAGCTCAGGACCGTCCGCGGCGTCGCCCACCACCTCGACTCCGGCTTCGCCCTCGAACAACCGGCGCAGGACCGCCCGCACCGACATCGATCGATCGGCGATAACGACGGGCACGACGGTCATCAGCCGCCCCCCACGCGCCGGATCAACGCTACCAGCTCTCTCGCATCGAGCCCCTGCTTCGTCAGGTAGGCATCCGCCCCCGACTCGAGGCCCGCGAGGCGATCCGACGGTCGATCGAGGGTCGAGACCACCACGATAGGGAGGTCGGCGTGGGCGGGTGAGTCGCGCAGACGACGGGTCAATTCCAGGCCGTCGACGTCTGGCATCTCGATGTCGGTCACCACACAGTCAAAGCTGCCCTTCTCGAGAGCGATCATCGCGTCCTCTGCCGTCTCGACCCCGGCGACCGTGAAGCCGGCATCCTCGAGTAACCGTCTCACCATCTCCCGGGTGACCCTCGAATCATCCACCAGCAGTACGCGGATTGGGACCGGCTGGGGGGTGATGGGCACCTCCAGGCCGTCGACATCGTCCTGAAGCTGCAACCGTTGTATCGAGAGCACGGGTACCGGAAGGCCGTTCGCCAGCAGGGTGATACCTTCCACGAACTTTGGTGCTCCGATGGAAGGGGACAGCGGCCGGACGATGACCTCCTCCTCACCACGGATGGAATCCGCAACGATGGCCACCGCGGTGCCTCCGACGGTCATCTCCACCATGACGCTGTCTTCAGCCGGCTTCTCACCCACCAGATCCGCCAGGAAACGTGCCTCGAGAATTTCTCCTCGCAGGCGGAGAACCCGACGCCCCTCTCGCTCGTCGACCATTTCTGGAACGACCCGCCGGTACGCACGCACCGGTGACGCTGGCACCGCAAGCTGGTGCCGTCCGACCTGGACCGGCAGGACCCTCTCCCCGCGACGGGCCACGGGGACCTCGACCGTGATCTCGGTTCCCTCACCAAGGGCGGACTCCATCCACAGGTCGCCGCCGACGGATCGCACCGATGCCGCGACGGCGTCGAGGCCGATGCCGCGTCCCGAGATGTCCGAGGTCTCTTCTCTCGTCGTGAACCCGGGTCGAAAGAGCAACTGCAAGGCCTCGCCGACCTCGAGGTTCTTCGCGCTCTCTTCGGTCACGATGTCTCGTTCGATCGCGGTAGCCGTCACCGAGGAGATGTCGATACCTCGTCCATCGTCCGCCACCCGAATCCGAACCCGGTCGCCCTCCTCTTCGGCCTCGATCTGGATCCGGCCGGTCGTGGGCTTTCCGCCCTCGCGACGTTCGTCCGGCCGTTCGATCCCGTGGTCCACCGCGTTCCGAACCAGGTGGAGGAAGGCCTCGCGCAGGGCGTTGACGATCCGCCGGTCGAGCTGCGCCTCGCCGGCCCTGACCCGTACCTCGGCCTCTTTGCCGAGCGAATCGGCGAGCTCTCTCGCATGGACGGCAAGTGATCTCAGGAAGGGCTTGAGGGGTTGGACCTGGAGGCGGAGCAGCGCGTCGAGCTGCCGGTTGCTGAGACGGCGGAAGATCCGCTGGCCGGTTTCGAACTCCATCGCCACCTGTCGCAACGATGTGGCAAGGGTTGCCAACACCTGGCGGGGATCGCGATCCCCAACCCCTTTCTCGGCCAGGGTCGCGAGCCGGAAAATCCGGTCTGCAAGGCCTTCCGCGGCCACCGACACCACGCGCAGGCGCGCGCCCCGGTCTGCCAGGTCATCGACCACTTCCGTTGGAATTCGCAGTTCATGCCGCCGGCGGTCGCCCCGTCCCTTCTCACTGGGGCTTCGGTCGCTCTCGGCAGTGGGTGTCTTTTTCACACCTCCGCCGTCGACGCTCAACCCATCGACCAAGGACTTCAATCGGTCACCGTAAATCTCGAGCTCGGTTGGAGTCGCCGACTCGGTGCTGTCGAGAAGGTCTTCCGCCCGGTGGCAGGCGTCCGAAAGCTCCGTCAAACCCATCATCCGACTGGCCCCTTTGAGAGCATGCAGCTCGCGACGGAGCAAGGTCGAAGCCTCCTCGTCAGCTTCCAGCTGCGGCACCAGCTCCAGAATCCGGTCCAGGCGTTCGCCGGCTTCCTCGAGGAAAAGCGGGAGGAGATCCGGATCGCTCAGATTCTGGTCCAGTTCATGAGGTTGACGTCGACGCCAAGGGTGCCGACCATTTCACCGTCGGCGCTCGTGACTGCCACAGCGATGGTAAAGCACTGGTCACCTGTCAACAGCGATTCGTAGATCGGGGTCACGACCGAACGGCAGTCTCGGGCGACGGCCTGAAACCACGGGCGATCCGAGTAGTTTTGTCCGACCGCGGCGCTCCCCGGATGCTCGCGGTCTCCGACCAGTTCACGATTGACCACGAAGGAGATCATCGATCCAGCGAGATCGACCAGATAGACAATCTCGACGTAGGGGCATTCTTCGAGCAGGTCGTCGAGGACGCCCTCCACTGCCTCCAGGTTCCCGGAGTAATCGCTGAGGCGATCGGTCCAGGCGGCCAAGTGATTTTTGAGCGAGTGCTCCGAGTCGATGCGGAAGCTCTGCGTCAAAAGTTGGATCGAGAGTGCGAGCTGGTTGAGACGTTCGGCGGCATCGGTGTACTGAGCCAGGCCGTCGGCGATCTGTTGGACGACTTCGCTGACCTCGCGGAGGGTCAGCACCACCTGGTCGGAGGCGGCGCGCTGCTCCTGGGTGGCGAGTGAGATCTCCCGCGCCGCCTTGGCGGTGTCTGCAAGAGCGCGCCGGAGCTGCGCCATGGAGTCCTGGGTGTTCCGGCTTCCCTGGATGACCTGATCTGCGGCCTTGGTCCCCTCCTCCGTCGCCACCACCACGCCCCGAATCGAACCCGCGAACTCGTCGAGGTGCGTACGCACCGAGTCGACTGACTCACGCGAGCGTTCGGCGAGACGGCGGACCTCTTCGGCCACGACCGAGAAACGCTCGCCGTGTTCCCCTGCCGCCGATGCCTCGATCGCCGCATTGAGTGCGAGAATGTGCGTTTCCTGGGCGATCTCGGTGATCAGATCCAGGATGCGGTAGATCTCTCTCGAACGGCTGCCGAGGGTGTCCGCGCGATTCGCGATGGCATCCATGTGCTGGCGGACGGCCTCGACCCCAGAGACCGCCGACTCGAGAGCGGCGGCACCTTCGTCACCCGCCGACTCCGACCGTGCGGCCAGATCCGCTTGCCCGGCGGCGTTGGTCGCGATCTGGCCGGCGGTGCGCGCCAACTCCTCGGTCGTGGCGGTGATCTCGACGACCGCCGCGGCCTGTTGACTGGAAGCGGATGCGAGGTCCGAGGAGGTCCGTTGCACCCTGCCGGCGGCCGTCGCCACCTCCACCGACGAGGACTGGATCTGCTGAATCAGAACCGCCAACGCCCGACTCGCGGCCTCGACGGCGATGCTCAGTTCATCGGGTAGTCCGTCGTGTGATTCGCCGGCGGCCACCAGATCTCCGTGCCGGAGATCTTCCATCGAGGAGGTAAATGATGTGCACTGCGCATCGTGCAGGCGTCGGAGCGCCTCGTGGTCCTTCGATGCGCGTCGGCTCGGGACAAAAACGGCCATGACGTAGCCAACGACGGTGAAGATGCCGAGGACCAGGAAAGCCCTCACGTACCACTCCTCCGGTGATTCGTTCGCCGTGAGCTCGAGGAAGGCGCCGCCAACCAGAACCAGAAACACGACCAATCCGGGCCCCACCCACCGCCGCCAACCTGATCCGCTCCACGTTTCAACCATTGACCGCCCCTGTCTCGTCACTGAAGCCTCCCAGAAGCCTGTCGGTGTTCAAAATTTTTACCGCTTCGCCATCGACCCGCACGACCTCCGTGACGAGGTCGGAATCGTCTTCGGACGCGGCCGCATCGCGCACCTCCGCCACCCGCAGGACCTCCTCCACGGCGAGTCCCACCAAGGAGTGTTTCCGCCGCCTTCCACGGCCGAGAATGACCGTCGATCGATAGCGGGCACCGGTCGCCTGGCCTTCCAGCAACGCGTGCGGATCGAGCACCGGGAGGGGCTCTCCACCGTACTGCGCGAGGCCCAGAAAGTGGGGCTGCGCCCCTGGAACAGGGTGACACATCACGTCCCGGACCACTCGCACCACATCATCAGCCGGCAGCGCGAGACCCAATCCACCGCATCGAACCAGCAAAACCCGTCGATCTTTCCGGCCTTGAGGCACTTCCTGAGCCATAGCGATCAGGATAGCACCCGATGTCAGATTCCAGATGCCGGATTCCAGATCCGCCCACACACGCATGGGCGGATTTTCCTCGTGGCCTATCTGGTATCCGGCATTTGATGTCCAGCAGCCTCCGATGCCGTGTCGACCAACGACCAGTCGAGCTGTGAACCCCGCGCGCTGTGAGGGATCAGGAAGATACCCATCATGACCACCCAACCGAGGACGACCGCGATCCTGGTCTTCATCTCGCGCCACGCCATCACGGTGGCTGGCAGCCACGCGATGAAGGCAATCAAGGTCTTGTTGTCCGTCAGGTCGTGTCCGAAGGGCCAGCCCGTCCAGTATGCACCGAAAGCGAAGCGTTGGACGATGGGTCCTAGGACGAGCCCGCCGATGATGAGCAGTCCCATCGATGTCAGAACCAGAGCTCGGGCCTTTGGCGCTCCCGGGCGGAGGACCTCGAAGAGGGCGCGGGTCGACACCAGCATGCTGAGAAACATTGCCAGGATGTGCGGGATGAGGACGCCCGCGGGCACATCGTCCCGGAATCGCGCGACGACCGTCTCGGTGGCCGGAACGGAGACGAGCTCGCCCGCCGTCTCGAGGAGGATCCGATACTCGACCTTGCCCGCTCTCGGCTGGCGCGGAATGCCGGTTTCGAGCCGGCCGTCCATACCGACCTTCATCGCCTGGCTCTGGAAGGGTTCGTCGGTCGGCCAGCGCCGCCACTCGAGAGTCGACCGGGCATCGCCCGCGGGAGCCGGGATCGCGATGCGCAGCTCGTCTCTTCCTTCGTTGGACCGTGGCAGCCTGTACCGGATGGACTCGCCGGATGCCAGCGTCACCGAGCCCCGGGTCGGGTGGCTCGGACCGGTCATCCTCTGAAATACCGCCAGCAGGATCGTGACCGCAAAGGCGGCGAACCAGAGGCCTGCGGAAGCTTTTCGAGATCCCCCCACCGCGAGGCTCAGGCTCCGTCGACGGTCTTCGCGACCATCTCTTCGATCACACCGGGCTCGACCTCCTCGAGCTCGTAGCGGATATTGGCGATCGCTTTGTTGACCTTGATGATTCTCTGGAGATCAATCGGCGTTCCTTCGACGACGACGTCCGCGTCGGCGGCGTTGATCGTTTCCTCGAGGTCCTTGACCTGTTGATCGCCATAACCCATTGCGGGAAGAATGCGCGCTGCGTTGGGGTAGTGAGCGTAGGTCTCCTTGATGGTGCCGACCGCGTACGGCCGGGCGTCGATGATCTCCGCCGCTCCAGCCTGTTTGGCGGCGAACCAGCCGGCGCCGTACTCCATACCGCCGTGGGTCAGGGTCGGCCCGTCCTCGACCACGAGCGCACGTTTGCCGGCGATGAGCTCGGGATCGTCCACGGTGATGACCGAGCGGCACTTGATGGTTCGGGCGTCCGGATTGGTCTGGTGGCAGGTGTCGATCACCTGCTCGACCTTGACCGGGTCCGCCGTGTCCACCTTGTTGACGATCAGGAGGTGGGAGATCCGCAGGTTGGTCTCCCCGGGGTAGTAGGACAGCTCGTGGCCTGCGCGGTGGGGATCGACCAGCGTGATGTGGAGGTCCGGACGGTAGAACGGCGTGTCGTTGTTCCCACCGTCCCACAGGATCACGTCCGCCTCCTTCTCCGCCTCGCGCACGATTTTTTCGTAATCGACCCCGGCGTAGACGACGAAGCCGTTGTCAATGTGAGGCTCGTACTCCTCACGCTCCTCGATCGTGCACCGGTGACGGTCGAGGTCTTCGTAGGTCTCGAAGCGCTGGCAGGCCTGCTTGGCGAGGTCGCCGTAGGGCATGGGGTGGCGGATGGCCACCACCCGCTTGCCCATGTCCTTGAGAATCCGGGACACGTAGCGAGTGGTCTGGGACTTGCCGACACCGGTACGGACCGCGGTGACGGCGATCACGGGTTTTGACGATTCGATCATCGTCTTGGTCGCGGAGCAGATGCCGAAATGCGGACCCCAGCCGATGACCTGCGAGCCCTTGTTCATGACGTACGTGTGGGGTACATCGGAGTAGCTGAACCACACCTCATCGACGCCGTTCTCCTTGATCACCTTCTCGAGGTCGGCTTCCGGAAGGATGGGGATGCCTTCCGGGTAGAGGGATCCCGCGATCTCAGCCGGATAGGTGCGGTCCTCGATGTCCGGTATCTGAGTGGCGGTAAAGGCCACGACCTCGTAGTCTTCGTTGTCCCGAAACAGACAGTTGAAGTTGTGAAAGTCCCGACCAGCCGCACCCATGATGACGACCTTGGTCCGTGCCATATTTTCCTCCCTGGGGAACCGTCGATGGGGCGCCGGGCCCCGACGGTCAAGCCGCCGGGTGAAGCTGAACCGGCAGCCGGCGTATCATACCACCCACCCACCCGCGCAGATACGAGATCCAAGATGCACGATCCAAGGCCGCCCACCCGCCCTGAATGGCGGTAGTCAATCCGTGGAGTGGTGTAGGTGGATCCTGCATCCGGGTGGGCGGGCGTGGTGGGTGTATCTTG
>JBFFBV010000135.1:0-9820 GCA_041560205.1 Candidatus Sulfomarinibacter sp. | reverse complement strand
GCTGGGCTGGCGTGCCCTCCGCATGGGACAGTGGAAGATCACCTGGATTGACGCGCCGTTCGGGGAGAGCGAGTGGCAGCTCTTCGACTTATCGACCGATCCTGGCGAGACCCGGAATCTCGCGGCCGAAAACCTGGAACAGCTCCAACGCTTGCTGAAGCAGTGGAAAAACTACGCCGACGACGTGGGCATCATTTATGCCGAAGAGGGCATGCCGGTCAATTTCTGACCGATAGCGAGAGGTTCTGAATCCGACCGTCCATATCGTCGTGCACGAATCAGCGACGGCCACCAACGGCCCCACGGACTGGTTCGTCTCAGGGGCTCAACTGCCGTCAACACAGCTGAAGCTCGACGCATCCCGAGGGTCGCCGGTCCCGTTGTACGTCAGGTACTCCGGATGGGCGCACACCGGTCTGGAGCCGTCGGGCTGCATGTGCTCATCGAGCCAATAGGCCGTCACCTGCTCTGGCGCATCACCGGTCTCGACCCACCTGTCGATCTCGTCGAGATAGTTCACCCAGGAAGGCCCTGGGCCTCCAAAACAGTGCTCGACGCCCGGCATCATGAACAGGCGGACATCAGCGGCGGCCGTCTCGTCATGGGCCAGGACCTCGTCGTAATAACCAATGACCGCTGCTGCCGGAGCGGCAGCATCCGACCAGCCGGAGTAGATGATCAGCTTGCCGCCGCGCTCACGGAATGCCGAAAGGTCCGGGTTGGTGGCATTGAGCGTGTCTGCGACCCGAGCCGAGTCTCTTTCCAGGCTGTCGAAATCGTAATTCTCGTAGGTCCAGTCGGGGTCGTTGTACACGAAGTACCTCATGATGCCGTTGCCAAAGCCGTAGAAGGCACTGGGAGCAACGGGCGCCTCGAAGTCTCCAGTGTCAACACCGCCCTGGAACTCATCGAGACTGCCGAGGTGCTTCAACCCGCCGGTCAGCCATCGAGGCCAGCCCCCAACGGCGGTTTCACCACCGAACGCAAAGCCGTAGAACATGGCATTCCCCTGCGAGTCCCTTGGCCCGTCGTAGACAACCTTGACGGCCGCGAGCTGCTGCTCGCTGAGGCAGCTGTCGGTTTTGTCCCCTTCACATAACAGGGTCGTGACATCGAACTGACACTGATCTGGATCGTTGAGGATGCCGTCCGTGAGCCCGTCGTGTGCATCACACATTTGAAGATAGGACGACTCAATCAGCTCCTGCTCTGCCGGGCCGATGACAGCCTCTTCGAGATCGTTGGGGTCCGGATACATGGCCTGGTTGATCTGTGTTGCGAGCGCAGCAAGTCCCGGTGCCCAGTTGTAGGCGGGCGCACCCGCGACGATGCCGTCGAAATCCGTCGGGTAACGCTGGGCCGCCATCAGGCCCTGGCCGCCACCGCGGGAACACCCGGTAAAGTAGCTCCGGCTGATATCCCTTTCATAATACGATGTGATCAGCGCCTTCGCCGTCACCGCCGTGCGATGCACCGCCTGGTGACCGAAGCTGACGAGACGCTCCAGATTGTTGTACGCCCAGCTGGCATCGAGCGGATGACCCTGATGGCCGGTATCCGTTCCGACCGTGGCATAGCCGGCTTGCAGGGAACCGAACATGAGCGACGTGTTCATGACCGAACCTACGAAGCCGCCGCCACCGCCCATGGCGAACTTGCCGTTCCAGGTGTCGGGCAGCAGTAGCTCGAAGTTCGTCTCGGTGCCGATGACGCCCGCCACTTTGCAGTGGGGAGCGGGCGCCGTCTCGTGGGTGACCGAAGTGATGGAGACATCGGGCAGCTCGGGGACGACTTCCATGCTGCAGACCGGCTCGCCTGCGGCAGCTGGTGAGGCGACCGAGAACGTTTGCGGGAGTGCGAGTGAAACGAAAATCACTGCAAGTGATTTGCGAATCCTCTTGTCATTCATCGGCGTCTCCTTTATTCGGTCTTCGTTCATAAGCTCGTACAAGGAGGCAATCATTCCCCCCGACTTAGAATAGACGGTCGGGTGATGGGGATGGGTGCCAGATGGGTGCCACGTTTCGCATCGGTGCATTGAGGCCGTGGTCCGGCTACATTCCTTGCACGACACCGTGAGGGTACTCCGCTCTTCGATCTTCGCCCTCACGAGCAAGCTTCGTTCTCGCCCAAGGGTCGAGTGGAGAAGACTCGCTTGCCAGGTCGCAGTTCTTGACTGGGTACTGGCGCCAAAGGGTAGGTCCGGCCTCGCATTCAGCTGAGCCGTGACAGGCCGATTCTCGGCCCCTGGGCCAATTCCAACCCGCAACTCGACCCCAAAAACCGGTCTCAAGATCCGTGCTTCCACAATGCAACACTACGAAGGATGGTAGTGTTCTCGTTGTTGAGGGAGCGGAGGCGTACTCAGGGCAGGATGAGCGAAGGAATCTAAAAATCGCTGCCACAAATGGTGCATCGCACCCCGCAATCGAAGGCTCATAAATCTATCCGGGCTAGGGTACCGTCGTCGTCCAAACGCTGGTGTTCCCGCTCTCGAAACCATCCGCAAAGATCTCGCCTGGGACGCAGACGGTGATCGATCCGCGGGGGTCGGTCATGTCGCCGAACCACACCACCGCGTAGTCACCGAATATTCCAGCGCCCATTGCCGGCCACGGGTCGCGACTCGCCCATCCCCCCTGGCTGAGGATGACATCGTTGTGGCCTGGGCTCGCCTTCCATGCAGCGAGAGCGCCGCTGGCGGTCGCACCGGCACTCGCGAAATAGGCGATTTCGTAGCCTGCCGCGAAGTAGACGCCGCCAGTGATCTCGTTCGGTTTGCTCCACATCAAAGATGCTTGCGCGTGATCCGCTGTGTAACAGACCTCGGTCCAGCTCCCCTGGTCCGACCAGCTGTGGAGGTTACAGCCGAAAGGGGTGTCAGGGTGATGAGTTTCGAGATCCCAAACGTGCCACTGGGCGACCTCGGTCAGTGACTTCGACCATGGAACGGCACCCCGACCCTCGTCCGCCCGATATTCATTGATCGCCTGCAGAAGAGCAGCTTCCTCGCTCGTGAGACAGTCACCAGGGTCGGCCGCGCCGACCACACCGGCTCCACCCAATATGGCGACGACGACGATAATCGAAACAACGGATCTGGCCATCGGACCTCCACGACTCTTCTGGCGAGGGTGGTGACGACACCGCACCTGCACAGCAATGCGGTCCCAAAGCGCCCTCCATCTTCAATTGTATCGCCCGAAGAGTTTTCTCTACCGCATCGGTGCCAGGTCGCAGTTCTTGACTGGGTAATGGCGTGAAGGCGTTAGTCCGGCTTCGCCGAAGGCTACGCCCGGACAAATAAAAACCTCAGCCCTCGGCTGAGGTCAATATTTGGTGGCCCGCCCGGGACTCGACCTCGGCGAGAGACTGCGGCCTGTGGTCGTTGCCGAGACGGTAGGGTGGTTGGGGGTCGGCTTAGGACCACCCGCGGGATCCGCCAAGACGCCGCGCGCTCTGCGCGCGAGTTATCACGCCGAAGGGAGCGGCCTGTGGCCCGAGCCATGGGGGTCGAAGAGGGCGGGTGGGTGGCGTAGGGCCACCCGTTCATCTCGGCGGGACGCGTCGTGAGGTTGGGCGGGGTGGACGACGCAAACCCAGGACCACCGGATTAAGAATCCACGCCCTGCATTATTGAAGTCTTTTAGATTCAATATGTTAATGTCTGCTTGAATCTTGCCCTGGCCCGATCCTAGCCCACTTGAAATGGACGAAATCAAGGCCGCGAAGTGGATTCCTGCCAACCGTCCAGGCCGATCCCAGGATGATCTGTGCTGATCCGACAGGTTGCCTCCGGCACCGCATGGAGTGGTCCGGTTATTTCGGCGGCTCGTACGGGTCGGGCGCTCCAGTCGGAACCGGCGGGTACTCTTTCAGCGATGCGAGATGGGCTTCCAGTTGAGGTAACGCGGCCTTTGGCACCCACGTATGGGGAAAGAGCACGTTGTCCCGCTCCTGGGGGTCATTCATGAGATTGTAAGCCCGGGGCATCGTGTACTCTCGCAGCTCGCCGTTCCAGCCGGTTTGTTCCTTGAAATGCAACTTCCAGTTTCGCCACTTCACGCCAAATATGTCGTTCCCCATGTACACGATAAAGCCCTCGCGACCAGATTTCTCGGCCCGTCCGAGCAGGAATTCCGACATGTCGACGCCGTCTATGACACGGTCGTTTGGAATCGTGCCGCCGGCGAATCGGGCCAGGGTCGGGAACAGGTCCATCTCGTGGAAAATCTCGTCACTCACGCGCCCGGCTTGGATCTTGCCCGGCCAGCGTATCGCGAACGGTACCCGAAGCGCTCCCTCGTATCCGGTGAACAGGGTCGAGCGCCACGGTCCCGCCGAGCCGTGCACTGCCGTCTCGACCGTGAGCGACGTTTCACCCGCACTCAAGGCCTCGGGGCCGTTGTCGGCCGTGAAGATCACGATTGTGTTGTCTGAAATGCCCAACCTCTCGATGGTGTCGATCAATTCGCCGAGGTAGCTGTCAATCTGCATCAGCAAATCGCCCCATGGACCATTTCCGGACGCGTCAACAAAGTCCGGATGCGGCAGCGTGGGGAAGTGTGTGGCTGTATAGGGCAGGTAGACGAAGAACGGCCTCTCGGCTTCAGCGTTGCGCTCCATAAAGCTGATTGCCCGGTCGGTCAGATCGCGATCAATCAGTGGTCTGTAGTCCAGACGATAGGGGCGAACCTTGGTCGGGGCGCTGCCCTTCACCGCGTCCATGACGAAGGTCTCCGGCAGACCACTCTCGGCAAAGCCTGCCAACGACGAGTAGACCGATTCATCGGTGGAGTTGGGCACTCCATACCACTCGTCAAAGCCCTGGTCCGTCGGGAAGCGTCCCTCCGTTCGGCCAAGGTGCCACTTCCCGTACATGCCAGTGGCATATCCCGCGTCCGAGAGCATTTCGGCCATCGTGACTTCCCACTGCACAAGGCCGTACTCGCCCTCACCGAGCGGAACCGTACCGTTGCCGCTGCGAATCGCGTATCTCCCCGTCATGATCGCGGATCGCGATGGCGTGCACTGGACCTCCACGTTGAAATTCGTCAGCCGCAGTCCTTCGGAAGCCAGCCGGTCCATCCTTGGAGTCGCAGCGCCTCGAACGATGCCGCCACCGTTGAAACCTGGTTCGCCCCAACCGAAGTTATCCATGAACACAAGAACGATGTTTGGCTTATCGTCCTCGGCGAAGACGCCAGGGACGACCATGCAAAGAAACAGGCAGGAGAACGTGATCGCTTTTTTCATGATGTACTCCTTCATCCGTGTCGCCCGAATGTGACTACAGTGATTCAAGTCCAGGGAATCGTCGGGTATTCCATTCGTTCAGAAGCGTCCTGGGGTCACCGTGACGAGATGTCGCGGTATGCTCCGTACTCTCCCTGGAGTCGAGACACGAACGCCGGCATGCCCGGGCGGAGTCCTCGACCAGCATCTGGCGTCAACGCGCTGGTCCGGCTTCGCGCTAAAGGGCTACGCCGGGACAAATAATGACCTCAACCGGAAGCTGAGGTCATTATTTGGTGGGCCGCCCGGGACTCGAACTCGGCGAGAGACGGCGGCTCGTCGTCGTGGCCGAAACGGAAGGGTGGGTGGTGGACGGCCTACGACGATCCGCCGAGAAGCCGCGCCCGAAGGGCGCGAGACATCCCGCCGAGAGACAGCGGCCAGTGGTTGTTGCCGAAAAGGTAGGGTGGATGGTGGTCGGCCTACAACCACCCGCTGGATCCGGCACGAGCTCGTGTGCCCGGCACACGAGCAACCCGGGACCACCGGATTAAAAGTCAGACTGACGGCCTATCGACAACAACCACTGCCAACCGAGTACAGCAGACACCAACAGGTAACCCTCTTTCGTTCAATAGGTTGATTGACATTCGTTTTACTGGGGACAGTTGGTTCGAGTTGAGGCCGGTTGAGCCCGAGTGTCCCATCAGTGTCCCACGCGCTAGTCGACCTCGTACTCCTCCAGCAGCGCCTGGAAGCGCGGGTGGTCGCGGCCAAGGATGGTGCCAATCATCGGCTATTCCCCCAAGAAGTAAGGGATTCGCCCGATGAGCTCGGCGAACCGAGGGTCGTCGCGGATGGGGTCCCACTCGGTTTCGTGCTTCAAATAGGTTAAACGAATACTGCGCTCGGCATAGGCTGTCTCCAACCACCTGAACGCCTGATCGTTGTTGCCCAGGCCTGCATGAACGAGGGCAAAATCCGTCGGCGCCACGTAAGATTCGACGGAGAGCTGGTCAAGTTCGTCAAGCACTGACCGCGCCCGATCCACCATGCCGGCACGGGCGTACACCCAGCCCAGCCACCTCCGTCGCAGCGGCTCGTCAAATCGGGTGTCCTCGAGGACGGCGAGGGCCTCATCGTATTCCCCCTGTGCAGCCAAGATCCGGCCCTTGAGTTGATGCAGGAAACCCTTCCCAGGGTCCAGTTCCAGAGCCTGCTGCACCTGCGCCATGGCAGCATCATCTTGGCGTGCTGCGTGCAGAAACTGTATGAGTGACGAGGTCGTCCGCGCGGACAACGGATTTGATTCAAGGATTTTTCGGGCCTCGGCGACGGCCTCGTCGGCTCGCCCCTGGAGAGCCAGAAAAAATGCGTAAAGTCGCCTTGCGTCTTCCGAGCTGGGATTCAGCTCGAGCGCCCGGCGATACTCCCATTCGGCTGCCGCTCCATCCCACTCGAACTCGGCTAAGAACGCCAGCGAGGCGTGAGCTTCGGCGAGATTCTCGTCGAGGAACAGCGCCCGCTCAGCCGCAAGCCGCGCTTGACTCACCACGTTCTCCGACGGCTCACAGTCCCAATCGCCAAGCAGCAACCAGCTGTCGGCCAGGCCGCAATACGCCAGTGCAAAGTCAGGGTCCTCTCTGGTCGCGGCTGAGAAGCTCTCGACGGCCAGCCTGAGCCCTTCCTCTGTTCGTTTTTCGAGGTGGTATCGACCTTTCAGATAATGCCGATGGGCTTCGGGGTTCTTGGTGAATCTTCCGGCCAAATCCGCGAGGTCCTCACCGCTGAGCTCACCCCGAAGAGACTCGACCACGCGGGTCGCGATCTCCTCCTCCGTTGCGAGAATGTCATCCAACGTACCGGTGAATCGCTCCCCCCACAGCTGGCGCTCGGTCTGGACGTCAATGAGCTCGACACGGATGACAAGTGTCTCGTGTTGAGAGCGCACCTCGCCGGTCAAGATCGCCGTCGCATTGAGTCGGCGGCCGACCTCGGCCAGATTCTGTGCCGAGTCCCTGAAGGTGAACGCAGTGCTTCGCGGCACGACGCGAAGAGTCGACATCCTCGAGAGTCGACCTATGATGCTGGCTGGAATGCCGTCACTGAAGTACGCGGTGTCTTCGTCTCCCTCAATGGTCTCGAAGGGCAGCACCGCCAGCGAATCAATGGGTTCCGACGCAGCCGGGGCGCCAGACTTCAAGAGAGCTGACCGACAGCCGCCCGGATTCCACCACGCCAGGGCGGCTATGAGGGCAGCGGCAGCAACGACGCCGATAGCCACGCGATGCCAGCCGAAGGTTCTTTTCTTGGGAACGACCGAAGAAACGGGAGCCGAGGACAGAGACCGCAGGTTGTAGGCCAGGTCGCTGGCCGACTGGAAGCGAGCCTGTGGCCTCTTCTCCAGGCAGCGCCTGATGGTCCCGGCCAACTCGGGTGGCAGCTCTGCGCCCGAGGCCGAGACGTCCGTCGGCTCCTCCTTGAGGATCGCATTCATAGTCTCGACGGCCGAATCTCCGGTGAAGGCACGTTGGCCGGAGACCATTTCGTAAAGCACGCATCCGAGCGAGAAGATGTCGCTGCGTTGGTCCACGGCCTCGGCACGCACCTGCTCTGGCGACATGTACCCCACGGTTCCGAGCACCGTCCCGGGGTCGGTCTGCCGCGTGATCGTCGGCGCGTGTGTCACGTCTTTGTCGACCTCGGCGTCCCGAGACCTCGCCAGGCCGAAGTCGAGGACCTTGACGCGGCCATCGGCCGTGAGGAAGACATTGGATGGCTTCAGGTCGCGGTGGCAGATACCGGCCTCATGGGCGGCACCGAGACCGTCGGCAATTGCCGCACCGATCTCGGTCGCCTTGCGCCATCCAAGGGACGCGCCGACGAGCCGCTCGCGCAGGGTTTCCCCCTCAAGCAGCTCCGTCGCCATGAACGGGCGGCCCTCGTGGTCGCCGAGTTCATACACGTCGAGGATGTTCGGGTGGTTCAGCTTGGCGACCGCCCTTGCCTCGCGTTCGAAGCGCGCAAGGCGGTCGGGTTTCTCTGCTACCTCCTCGGGCAGCACCTTGATGGCCACATCACGATCCAGCCGCTCGTCATGCGCCCGATACACCTCGCCCATCCCGCCCTCGCCGATCTTGTCGACGATGCGGTAGTGGCCGAGGGTGCGACCGATGAGGTCTTGCATTGTTGGGGTTCCCAATCAGGAATATAAAGCCCGAGCCTGCGAGGTGGCCAGTCGAATATTGGCGTTTGTTGAGTTCAAGTGCACCAGGAGTGCACAACGATATGTCCACTTTAGTGGGTTCCAGACTCTTCGAGCAACGATGGCCAGCCCAGGAGTACGTGGATCCGTTGCCTTCCGGCTTCATCGGCGGCCCGCTTCACCAAGAAACGTTGGCCGTCCGCGCTGACCGCGTAGTCGTCGGTGTTCTGCCCCGCCACCACAGCACGCAGAACGTCGGCCGATATCAACGTGGTCGGGGCCCCGACCTCGGGACCTTGAACTCCCTCCCCGACATCCACCGCGGCCAACGCTCCACCGAGAGTCAGGTAGAACAGCTCCTTGCCGTCGCCTCGCCACTTGGGCTGCCCGCCGCCGCTGGTGGAGACGCGGACCCTTTCTCCTCGTCTTCGAAATGGCTCTACGTACACCTCCCACTGTCCCGATTCCGTGGAGACCGAGGCGAGCCAGCGCCCGTCCGGAGAGACTTGGGGTTCGTCGAAATCCGGCCGGTCCTCGGTCAGCCGCTCGACCGATTCGTCCCCGTCCAAGGAAAGCGCCGACAGAAACCTCTCTTCTCCGGCCGTCACGAAGAGCAAAGTGTTGCCATCGCGGGTCCAAAATTCGGAAATGTAGGGTCCGGAATCCCCCAGAAGTGTTGACGCCGATCCTCCGGCCGAGAGCTGTTTGCGCATGAGGTCGCCGCCGCCGCTGAAATTGGCGAACACTAACTCCTGGCCGTCTGGGGACCAGACCGGGTCGCGCTCGTCCCCGGGATCGTCCGTCACGCGGCTTGCCACCCCGCGAGCGACGTTCATAATCCAGAGGTCGTATCGTCCCGAAATATCCCGGATTTCCACCGCCAAGCGCGTCTCGTCGGGAGAAAGAGCAACCTGTCCGTAGTCCCCAGGTTCCCCAAGCGTTCCGAGGGTTTCCCCGGATCGGTCGATCCACTCGAGTTGGAGCTCGGCCCTCGCCGACAGCCAGGTCACGACGCCGGTAGCCGAGACCGAAAATCGACCCCAGTCGGGATCGAAGGCCGATTCTGCGACGCCCGACACAATCGTGATCGGTTCACCCTTCACCTCCAGGTGCTCCGTATCGAATCGCTGCGCCAGGAGGACCCCGTCCCGAGTGAACAAGAGATACCCAGGCTCCGCATAGATGAAGCGAGTTAGATCCGACAGGACCTGTCGTCTCCGGCTGGGATCCTCAAACTCAGTTACGTGCAGGCCGGTTTTTCCTTCCTCGTTGCTGATGACCACGAAGAGGATATGACTCCCGTCAGGCAGGAACTGGGGGCCCCAGTGGGCCATTTCGCCCCGCGACGTGTCGTGTGCTGTGAAAGGCATCGCCTCTCCG
>JBFFBV010000134.1:0-9962 GCA_041560205.1 Candidatus Sulfomarinibacter sp. | reverse complement strand
GCCCCGGCAGATATCAACGTGGCCGAGGTGCACGACTGTTTCACGGTCATGGGGGCGATCGGTGCCGAGGTTCTCGGCAAGGCCGGCTACGGCGAAGGGGCGCGCTACTGGACCGACGGCAAGGCGGACGCCAAGGGCGAGTGCGGCATCAACACCTCGGGTGGGTTGATCGCCAAGGGCCACCCGATCGGGGCGACAGGAGTGGCGATGATCGGTTGGTGTGCCTGGCAGCTCCAGGGCAAGGTACCTGACGAATTGCAGGTGCCCAACCCCAACATGGCCGCGACTTTCAATATCGGTGGGCCGATCTGCGCCTCGGTCTGCACCGTGCTCAAGCGTGCTTGAGCACAGCGCAGACGAATTTTGAATTCTCAATTTTGAATTCCCGCCCGCAGTCGCGGAGGAAAGGTCGGGCGGGGGCAATTCAAAACTCAAAATTCAGAATTGAGAATTGGGCCGAGGGGGGAATCATGAATCAGGAGATCGCGCCGGATCGGAGCGGGCACCTCGAGGTGGGCGAGCAGAAGATCTGGTGGGAGTACCACGGCAAAGGCGATCGTGAGGCGGTGTGCCTGCTCAACGGCCTCGCGATGCACACCAAGGCCTGGTACGGCTTCCTGCCGATGCTGACCGACTCCCATGACGTGATCCTCTACGACTTCCTCGGCCAGGGGGAGTCGTCGCAGGAGGACGTCCCCTACTTCATCGACGAGCTTGCCCGCACCCTGGCACTGATCATGGACGAGGTCGGAGTGGACAAGGTCCATCCGATGGGGATTTCCTACGGAGGCTTCATCGCGCTCGAGTTCGCGCGCCTCTATCCTGAACGCCTTCATACATTGATCCTGTCAGGGATTCTGGCCTCGCGAGAGAAGCTCTTCCAGATGTACCAGGACATCTCGTTGCGCTTTTACCGTGGCACGAAAAGCGAGTTCGAGCTCTACACCCACTACATGTACGAGAAAATCTTCTCCGAGCGCTTCGTCAGCAACATCCCGGACGAACAGCTCGCGGTGATGCGCCAGCGGTTCTATGACCGTTACGTCGATCACCGGTATTGCCTCATCCGGCTCACGGAGGCCCAGGACCCCTTCTTCGAAAACATCGAAGAGCGGGTCGAGGGCTACCGCAAGGTCACGGCGCCGACCCTGATCCTCGCCGGCGCCCACGACCGCGCCATCCCGCTCTGGCAGCAGGAGAAATTGGCGGACATCTTTCCCAACAGCCGTTACGAGCTCGTGCCCGAGAGTGGGCACGTGGTGTACATCGAGCGCCCGGATGTGTTCTTTCCGGCGCTCAAGGCCTTCATGGCCGCCAAATCGGTCGACTTCGAGATGCCCGAGGGTCAGGCGACGGCGTGAGCGACAGCAACTTCACACTCTTCCATCAAAGTGATGGCGCGGGCGAGCCGCTGATACTCCTCAACGGGATCGCCATGTCGGCCGCCTCGTGGGAGGTCGTGGCGAGGCCGCTCGCGCAGCACTACCGGGTCATTCGTTGTGATTTCCGCGGCCAGCTCATGACCCCCTCGCCGCCGCCCATCGGTGTCTTCGAGCACGCCGACGATGTGGTCGCGGTCCTCGACGATCTCGGGATCGAATGGGTCCACGTCATCGGCACATCCTTTGGTGGCGTTGTCGGCACGCTGGTGGCGGCTCGCCACCCGGATCGCGTGCGATCGCTGACGACGATCGCGTCGGCCGATGGTTTCGACGAGGATATGGCTGGCGAGGTCGAGCGCTGGCGGCAAGCCTGCGTCGACGCCCTCGAAGGCCCCGACCGCGGGCATCTGTCCGACATCCTCGAGCCCGTCGTCTACTCGCCAGCTTGGGTGGAGGCTCATCAGGCGGAGCGGGCACAGCGACGCGCACAGATCGCGGCGCTGCCAGATGTGTGGTTCGAGGGGCTCATCGGCCTGCTCGACTCGGCCCATTCGCTCCGGCTGCGGAACGAGTTGAATAACGTCCGCTGTCCGACGTTGGTCGTTGCGGCCGAGCTCGACGCCTTCGTGCCGGTCGAGCGAGCGCGAGGCCTGGCGGAGGCGATCGACGGCGCGAGCTTCGCGGTGATCGATGGCGCCGGCCATGCGGTGGTGGTGGAACAGCCGCAACGAGTGGTTGATCTGTGTCTCGAGTTCCTGAGCGTTTACGGTTGATCGGGGAATCATCCTGCCCAACCTTGCCTGGCCGTGGTGGAGGGGCGGGACATGTCCCACCCTTGTACCGGCAGTGCTGCCAGGTCGTTCAAGGGCGGCGTGTGCGCCATCCCTACAGATGGCTGTCCTCAGTGTCGTAGGGGCGGGGTCAACCCCTGCCCGCTTGAACCGGTAGCGCCCAATTGGCAACGCGACTCTGACATAATCAAGGGGATGCCTTGCGTGACACGATGTTCTGAGAGGATCGCGTGCTGATCGCCACGGTCGAATCGTGGGCGCTGGCGGGTGTTGCGGGTGTCGCCATGACTGCGGCTCTCATCCTCTACTCGGTTGGCCGTCTGCTGCCCGAGAGACACGGACGCGAGTCGTGGTTGGCGTGGCTCGTCATCGGCTCCGGCGCGGCGATCGGCTTCGCCGGGCTCCTCGTGACTGGCGTACCCTTCGCTTTCGGCGAAGCCCTCGTCCTGTCCGGTCTCGTCATGCTGGCGCTGATTCTGGAGCCGCGTGATCCGGAGGGTAAAGGACCATTCCTCGGGTGGAGTGTGGTTGCGGTCGTCGTGATGTGTGCGGCTTCACTCCTCCTACCACCCATCGCGTGGCGAGGGATCTTCGGTCTGGTCCTCTTTCTCACGGCCGTGTGGCTGGCCATCCGATCGCGAGCCGAGGAACGGCGGCCAGTCTTCGATCTCGCGGTCACGCCGATCGCCTTTGCCGGCATCGGGCTCATGCTCGGCGTGATCAGGCCGTCGTTTGCCGATGCCTCCGATGCGGCCGTCGGTCTGCTGCTGGTCGGCGGTTTCGCGACTCTGGCTGCGGCCACGGTGCTCTCGCTGGCCGGCGTCGAGGTCGGTGCGCTGCGGCGGACCCTGGCCGATCTCGAGGAAGCACACGGCCACCTGCTTCGCCTTGCGGAATCGGATCCGCTGACCGGCTGTCCAACCCGGCAGGCGCTGCGCGCCTGGTTCGAACGATGGGAGGGCGGCGAGCCGGTGTCGGTCGTGCTGATCGATGTCGACGAGCTCAAGCGCATCAACGACCGCCACGGCCACAGCGCGGGCGACGAAGCGCTGCGGTTGGTGGCCAATGTGCTCAAGCAGTCCATCCGTCCGGGCGACCTGGTCGTGCGATGGGGTGGCGACGAGTTCGTGACGGTTCTCCGCGGCGCGGGTCACGATGCCGCCAAAAGGCGCTTTGCCGGCCTCATCCGCATCCTCGAAGAGGCGACGGGCGATTTCCCATACCCTGAACCGCTGAGCGTCAACTGGGGCGTGGCCACCTGCGCCCTGCCGACCGACATCTCGCGTGCGCTGGCCGAGGCCGACGAACGGATGTACGCGATGAAGCGAGCACGCCGCCACGATTCCCGCGGAGAGGGGTCGACGTAACTCATCGGGCGTCATGAATGGGTGCCCCAGGAACCGGGCGACTCAAAAAATGAGAAGCCCCGGAGGGGCGACAGACGTTTCAATCCGCGACAGTGATTCTGCCGGCCGCTTCAACGGATACCTCGACGGTTTTGGCGACGCGGAGGACGAAGGTGCTCGGGTCTTCGAGGCCCCAATCGACGTAGGGGATCTCGAAGGTGGCGATGGCGGTGAAGCGGCCGTCCGTGATTTCAACGTGAAGTGGAATGCTCAGCTCGTGCGCGTGACCGAGGATTTCCATCTCACCGTGCAATACCACCTCGCTCGGGCCCTCCATGGCGAGCTCGCCCTCGAGGCTGCGAGCTCTCAAAGTGATCCGCGGATCGTCCACAGAGCGCAGGACCTTGGCGTGCATCTTTTTGTCCCGCTTGCGGTTGCCGGTTTCAGCGGTGGTGGCGTCAACCGCGACCTCGCCCCTCATCGATCGGTCTTTCATATCGAGGACCAGCGAGCCCGAAGACGGCGTCGCACGACCGTGCACCGAATGCAGGGTGGCCTGGAGCCTGAAGCTGACGGATGTTCGATCTGGATCCAGGTCAATCTGAATCTCGGCCGCGGTCGCCGCCGGGGCGACGGCGAGCACGGCGATCGTGATCAGAGTCGCCAGTCTCACGGCGCTTTCCAGGAGCGACCTCATAGGCCGATCCGCAGCATGGTGCGCAGATTGAGCAGCGGGTCGTTTTCCGACGCGGTTGACGGGGGGCGGACCACAGACAGCGGGCTGTAAAAAAGCTCGACCGCGAGGGAGGTCCGCCCGCCGAGCGACCAGGATGCCCCGCCGCTCAATGACCAGGTCCAGCCGTCGGCGCGCAGGAGGGTGTCGTCGACGACCCCGAATGTGAGCGCGTTGACCTGGAACTCCATGTCCATGGAGTTGGCAGCGAGCCCCCAGTGGAAGTCGGTCTTTCGGTAGGCGTAGCCACCGGTGAAGGCAGCGCCGAGGTAGTTGAGGGTGACCTCGTCCTCCGACGGCGCCTCGCAGCCCCAGATATTGTCCTCGGAGCCCGGGGGATGCGAAGCGTCTGCTGCGGAACAGGTGAAATCACCCTCCACCCTTCCGAGCTGTCCGTAAAACCGCAATCCCAAGGTCCAAGGACCGACCGCGTACACCGGTCGTTCGAGTCCGATTGCGAAGAGATGGGACTCGACCCCCCGGACCTCGATCGGCGGCACGTAGGCAATGTCGAGCGACCATTTCGCGGGAAGACCGATCGTCAAACGCGGCCGGAAAAACACCGGCAGCCTGTCGAGGTCCTCGACCTTGAGACCGTTGAAGCCGACCCTCCGCTGGTCCTCGTCGAGGTGGGGGATGGAGTCCAGCTCGAGCCCGAGCTCGAAGGACCATGTGTCGCGCGCTCTGGGCGGGCCGAGACCGGTCAGCAGCGAGACCGAGTTGAAGTACTTCATCGCCCAGGCCTCGGGCCGATCCCAATCGACCTTTTCGACACGGTTGGCGCCCTGAGCACAGAGTGGGGGTGCCACGGCCAGTGACAGGAACAAAGAGACAGCGACTTTCCTGACGGTTGGGTTCACGTTCGCACCTCCTCCGGTTGTTCATAGTCTTTGGCGGGAACGCGTGAGAGGTTGCACTTCGTCGTGTGATGCCCATCACCGGAGTTGAGCTTCGCCCGTCCGGCAGTGCTGGGGAAGATCGCCATTGTGATACCTCGTCAGCCGGGCACGACGTGGTCGACGACGATCCAGGTCCCGATGGTGATGAGAACGAAACCGCCGACCATCGCCATGCGAGAACCGAAGCGTGCCCCCAGGGCGCGGCCACCGAGGGCGCCCAATAGCGTCATCAGACAGGCTGTGATCCCGATGATGGCCGCCGGGAACCACACCCGCACGCCGAGGGCCGCAAAGCTGAGCCCGACGGCCAAAGCGTCGATGCTGGTGGCGACCGACAGCACGACCAGCGCCCAGCCCCGCGTCGGATCGGCGTGGTGCGGACGAGTGTCGAGGGCCCGGATCGATTCCAGGATCATCCGGCCGCCGACGATCAGGAGCAGGACGAAGGCCAGCCAGTGGTCCCAGCTTTCGATCCAGGGCCGGATCGAGGCACCTGCCGCCCATCCGATGATCGGCATCAGCGCTTGAAAGAGGCCGAAGTGCCACACGAGACGGAAGGTCTGCCGCGTATCGGTGCCTCCGAGCGCAATGCTGACGCCGATGGCGACCGAGAACGCGTCCATCGCGAGCCCGAGGGCGATACCGAGGAGCAGGATCAGGTCCACCGGTTCCTCATGGGCTCTGGAGGATAGCGACCCTCTCGGTCCCTGTCGAGTGGGTGATGCCGGTTTCCGCTATCATCACGTGTCACGGGAGGGCCGTCTGAGGCACGAGCACCACTTCAACCAGCATCTGCCCAAGAGCGGTGAGGTCCGGACCCGATGGGTCGTCTTCATGACGGCGGTCATGATGGCGGTCGAGATCACGACCGGCATTCTCTTCGGCTCGATGGCGCTGCTGGCGGATGGCTTGCACATGGCGTCCCACACTGCTGCCCTGGGGCTCTCCGTCTTCGCCTATGCCTATGCGCGCCGCCGTGCCCACGACCCCGCCTTCAGCTTCGGTACCGGCAAGCTCAACCCGCTGGCGGGCTTTGCCAGCGCGATCGTGCTCGCGATCTTCGCCCTGTTGATGGTCGCAGAGAGCGTCGATCGCTTCGTGAACCCGGTGACCATCGCCTACAACGAGGCGATATTTGTCGCGGTGCTGGGATTGCTGGTCAACGGCGTCAGCGTGATCATCTTGCGGGACCGGCACGAAGACCATGACGGAGCGGGCTCGCACAGGCACGATCACAATCTTTTCGCGGCCTACCTGCACGTTGTGGCCGACGCTTTGACGTCGATTCTCGCTATCGCGGCCCTGCTGGCGGCGAAACACGCCGGGCTCCAGTGGATGGACCCGGCGATGGGTGTCGTCGGCGGGTTCCTGGTCGCGAGGTGGTCGTGGGGCCTGATGAGGGCGACCAGCAGGGTGCTGGTTGATCGGCAGGCGCCGGACGAGGTTTTGGAATCCGTGCGCAGGGCCATCGAAAGTGACTCCGTGCGAATCACCGATCTTCACGTGTGGGAGATCGGCCCCGGCTATCGCGCCGCCGTTGTGGCCGTCGAGTCGGACACACCGCTGACACCGCAAGAGGTCAAGCAGCAGGTGCCTGCGGATTTGGGTGTCGCACACATCACGGTCGAGATTCACGACCGGGAGGCCCGAACGAAACCGGCACGGTCGGTGGGAGAGTCAGCGTGAGTCAGCTCCACCTTGTGACCGAGCGCAGATTCTGGCCGTTGTTCTGGACGCAGTTCCTCGGTGCCTTCAACGATAACCTCTTCAAGAACGCCCTCGTCATCCTCATCGCCTACCGCTCGATGACCCTCCTCGGCATCGGCTCGGCAACCATCGTCGTCGCCTGCGCGGGAATCTTCATCTTTCCATTCTTCCTCTTCTCGGCCACCGCCGGGCAGCTCGCGGATCGGTTTCCGAAGTGGAGGCTCATGCGGTGGGTCAAGGTGTGGGAGATCGGCGTCATGGTATTGGCCGGGGTCGGTTTCGCGACCGACAACCTGGCTCTGCTGCTGACCGTGCTCTTCCTGATGGGCATGCAATCGACCTTCTTCGGCCCCGCCAAGTACGCGATTCTGCCCGAGCTCCTGGATGACGAGACCCTGGTTGGCGGGAACGCGCTGGTGGCGATGGCGACCTTCCTCGCCATCCTCCTCGGCACCATCACCGGTGGGCTGATCGTGGCCGGGGGAGACAGGTGGGTGTCGAGGCTCGGATTCATGGTGGTCGCGGTCGCAGGCCTCGGTTATCTGACCAGCCTCTTCATCAACAAGGTGCCGGCCGCCAATCCCTCGCTGCCCTTCAAGCTCAACCCCGTCACGCCGACGATCGATATCCTGAGGGTGACCCGGCGCGTGCACTCGGTCCTTCTGTCGGTGCTCGCCATCTCGTGGTTCTGGTTTCTCGGCGCCTCGTTCCTGTCGCTGCTGCCGAACTTCTCCAAGGATGTCCTCGGTGGCGGGGAGACTGTCGTCACGCTGTGCCTCGCCACCTTCTGCGTCGGAATCGGCACGGGTTCCATGCTCTGCGAGCGGCTCTCACGCCGCCACCTCGAGCTCGGGCTCGTGCCCTTGGGTTCGATCGGCATCAGCGTCTTCGCCCTCGATCTCGCCTTTTCGGGCTGGAGATACGCGGCGACGGCGCAGGGTGAGCTCCTGAGCGTTGCGCAGTTCCTTCGGCAGCCCGGCGGCATCCACGTGCTCTTCGATCTCCTGATGATCGCGGTTTTTTCGGGTTTTTACACGGTTCCACTGATGACCTTCATCCAACACCGCTCGGCGAGCTCCGAGAGGTCGCGGGTCATCGCCGGCAACAACATCCTCAATGCGCTGCTCATGGTCCTGTCGTCGTTCTTGCTGGTGGGCTTGCTCGCCGCGGAGGTTTCGATCCCCGGGATCTTCTTGATCCTCGCGCTGCTCAACGTGGCGGTCGCTGTGTACATCTACTCGGTCATTCCCGAGTTCCTGCTCCGCTTTGCTGCGTGGTGCCTCGCCAATATCCTCTATCGCGTGCGGGTGGAGCATCCGGAACGCATTCCCGCCCAGGGTGCGGCGGTGGTGGCGTCCAACCACATCAGCTTCATCGACTCGCTGCTGATCATGTCGGCCTCGCCGCGACCGGTACGCTTCATTATGGACGCCGAGTTTGCCGTCCTGCCGGTGGTTCGATTTCTCTTCCGCGGTGCCAAGGTGATCCCGATCGCCCCGGCGAGCAAGGACCCCAAGCTCCTCGAACACGCCTATGACCGCGTCGCCGAAGAGCTCGCGGAGGGTGAGATGGTGTGCATCTTTCCCGAGGGCGGGATCTCTTCGGACGGCAAGCTCGCGCCGTTTCGCCGAGGCATCGAAAAGATCGTCGATACGACACCGGTTCCGGTCATTCCCGTGGCCCTCGAGGGTCTGTGGGGGAGCTTCTTCAGCCGCAAGGGCGGCCGGGCCATGACCCGGCCGTTCCGGCGGTTCTGGTCGAGGGTCGAGATCCGGGTGGGGGAGGCGATACCTCCCGACCAGGTGACCGCGACGCGGGTCGCGGAACGAGTTGCAGAGCTTGGGGGTTGGGAAGTACCCGAGCCATATGAACCCGAGTCCGCGTCCGAGTCCGTGCCCGAGTCCGGAAACCGTTCTCAATAATCAGCGATCCGAATAAATCACCCCGCGAGCCGGGATGATCGACCCGCGGGGCTTGGAGGATGGGTTGAGGTCCCTGATCTCAACCTATGTCAAGCGTGTCACCACATCTTGATCGCGACGCGAACACCGTCCTCGGTGGCGACGGTCACCAGGTCCCCGTTCTCCGCGGCGCGGAGGATGTCGAAGGCGATCTGAGGATCGACCGTCTCCCAATCCCAATCTTCGAGGGCCTTGAGAATCCCGTCGATCGGCACGTTGCAGCGGACGACCGCGTCGTCGGCATCGACGGCGATCCGCAGAGTGTCGCCGTCCTTCGAGATGTCGACAGTGGCGTCCTCGGTCCGTACCTTGACGAACTCGGCGTCGGGGCTGTCCAGCAGCGCCCGGATGGTCTCGACCACCAGCTCCTTCTGAGCCCTGGCCTCGGGCGGAATCTGCGCTTCCTCGAAGACCTGGTCGGGAACGAAACCGGTGGCGATGTCGGCCACGAGGAGGGGGAACGGAAGCTTGATGTGGATCGGCGTGTCCTCTTCAACCACGTGAACGTCGACCACCATCCAGTCCATCATCAGGGTCGCGGTGAGCAGCCCCGCCGTCGCGGCGAGCAGCACCGCGCCCACGGTCGACATGCCGCGTTGGCCGTTCATTATTCGATCCAGACGCGGACGTTGGCCTCGTTCGAGGTCACCTTGACGAGCTCGCCGTTGGGCAGCTTGTCGAAGCTCTTGAGCAGGGCGGCGATATCGAGGGTGTTCTCTTCACCGAAGCTCAGTGCGTCCATCAGCTCCATCGGCATGGTCACCTCGACCTGGGCCATCTCGTCTTCCTTCTGGTTGACGGTGACGTAGAGGGTGCCTGCCTGCTTGTGGACATTGACATCCGCCTCGTCCGAGGTCACGGTCACGAACTTGCCGTCGGGGGCGTCCTTGACCGCCGCCATGATCTCGGGAAAGTTGATGTCCATGTCCTCGTCGAGCTCGAGGTCTACGTGCCCGCCGTGGAAGTGATCGACATCCACGTTTCGCAGCACGGTCAACACCAGGTTGAGGGGCAGGTGCACCTCGACATTGGTGTTGCTCGAATTCTCAGTTACGTGGACGTTGATCCATCGCGTGTCGTCTTCGGCGAACGCGGCCGGGACCGCCAACAGCGCCGCGACGGCGATCAGGGTCAATACCTTGC
>JBFFBV010000133.1:0-10113 GCA_041560205.1 Candidatus Sulfomarinibacter sp. | reverse complement strand
GGCCGACGCCGACGGCAGCCCACTTGACGGCTCAGAACACCGCTACACCATGACCTTCGCCGAGGGGCAGCTGCCGCCAGTTCAGGCCTTCTGGTCGGTGACCATGTACGACGGCGCGACGCAGCTCTTCGTCGACAACCCCATCGACCGCTACCTCCTCAACTCGACGATGACGGATGACTTCCGATTCAACGACGACGGGTCGCTGATCCTGCTCATCCAGAATGAGCCGCCGGAGGACGCATGGATGGCCAACTGGCTGCCGGCGCCCGAGGGACCCTTCTACATAGTGATGCGCCTCTACGGCCCGCAGCCGGAGGTCCTCGAAGGGTCGTGGACCCCGCCTCCCGTGGTCCGGGCGAATTGATGCGTGGGTGCTGCCGAAGCCGGAATGATAAGCAAGTGAAATCGACTCTGAGGAGGAAAGCATGAGGAATCTGCTCATACTCGCGATGCTGGTGCCCGCCTTGGCCTCAGCCGAGGACGTGACGGTGGAGACCTACGTGCGCGCCGAGACCGACCACATGATCCGCGCGAACATAGCCGCCGGGACCGCGGATTTCGGCCGGTTCATCCACCAGCGTGAGCCGACGACACCGGACAACCAGCCGGTGATCCGAATGAACCAGGATACGCTCTACTCCGCAACCGCGCTGGACCTCTCGAAGCCGGCGCAGATAACCCTGCCAGAGGCGGGTGGCCGGTACATGTCGATGCACGTGGTGAACCAGGACCACTACATGTTCGTGGAGTCAGAGCCGGGCACCTACGAACTCACCGAGGGGACCGTAGGCACGCGCTTCGCGGCGGTCACGATCCGGACCTTCGCCGACGTCACCGATGCCGAGGACGTGGCCGCGGCCCATGCCGCCCAGGACGCGATCGGGCTCAGCGGCGGTGGCGAGGGGCCGTTCGAGGCCCCGGACTGGGACACCGAAGATCTGGCAGTGGCGCGCAAGGCCCTGAGCGATTTAGCGGTGCTGGGCTTCGACACGACCTACGCCTTCGGGAGCAAAGACGAGGTCCGACCCATCGACCACCTCGTCGGGGCCGCCGCAGGCTGGGGTGGCCTGCCGCAAACCGCGGCCTTTTACATCCTCGCAAGCGTGGATGAGAGCGACGGCCAGACCCCGCACGCGCTCACGGTGAACGACGTACCGGTGGATGCCTTCTGGTCAATCACCGTCTACAACGCCGACGGCTATCTCGAGGCCAACGATCTCGGCGTCAACAGCTACAACAACTTCTCGGCCGAAGCGAACGAGGACGGCTCGTTCATGCTCCACTTCGGCGGCTGCGGCGACGGTCGGGTGAACTGCATTCCCATCTCGCCGGGCTGGAACTATGCGATCCGCATGTACGAACCGCGCGAGGAGATTCTCGACGGGTCGTGGCGCTTCCCGGCCCCTCAGCCGGTCGACTGAGGCGGCGGGGTGGGAGCAACGGATGTCGAGTGCCTCGAGATCTGGCGAACAAAACTGGGCAGAGGGCCGAGGAGCGCGAAGGGAAAACGGGAAATGAACTCCAGGGCGCTTGTCGCGATGTTGGCAATCGTCGCGTTTTCAGCCGCCGGCTGTGACAATGCAGCGACCGACCCCATGCCTGAGGCGTTTCCAGGGAGCGGCTCACCGGCCGCCGAGGAGGCTGCTGCGGAGGGGCCTCGCCAGCTTGACAGCTTCGATCCCGAGTTCTGGCTCGATCAGGAGTGGGTCGGAGACCTCGACGGCATGGTCGAACGCGGCGTGGTCCGCGCGTTGGTGGTCTACTCACTGGGACAGTACTTCCTCGACGGCGCGACGCAGCGCGGCGCCACCTACGAGGCGCTGACAGAATTCGAAAAATTCCTCAACCAGCGTCTCGGCCGGGGGCCGGTCAAGGTCCCGGTACTGATCATTCCGGTGCAGCGGGATGAGCTCTTCCCGGCCCTCGAGCAAGGCCTCGGCGACATCGCGGCCGCCAACCTGACGATCACCAGGAGCAGGCTCGAGAAGGTCGACTTCTCGCACCCGTTCTTGACCGGCGTCAGGGAGCTTGTGGTGACCGGTCCCGCGGGAGGGGTGCTGCGCTCGTTGGACGATCTTGCCGGTCGTGAGATCCATGTGCGCCGCTCCTCCAGCTACTGGCGCAGCCTCGAGAAGCTCAGCCAAGATCTCCGATCGAGAGGTCTCGAGCCGGTCGAGGCGGTACCCGCGGAGGAGTTCCTACAGGACGAGGACCTGCTGGAGATGGTCAACGCCGGATTGCTGCCGGCGATCATCGTTGACAGCCACAAAGCTCTGTTCTGGGCGCAATTCTTCGGCAACATCACGGTCCACGAGGATCTCGCGGTGCGCGCCGGCGGCGAGATCGCCTGGGCCTTCCGCAAGAACAGTCCGCAGCTCGCCGAGGTCGTCAATGCCTACGCTCGGGCGCACAAGAAGGGAACGCTGCTCGGCAACGTCGTCCTCAACCGCTACCTCAAGGACGTGAAGTGGACGAAGAATGCGCTCGCCGAAAAGGACCACAGCCGCTTCGAGAGCACGGTCGAGATCTTCAAGAAGTACGGCGACATGTACGGTTTCGATCATCTGATGCTGGCCGCCCTCGCCTACCAGGAGTCGGGGCTCGACCAGTCGGCGCGCAGCAAGGCCGGAGCGATCGGGGTCATGCAGATGCTGCCGTCCACGGCGGCCGATCCCAACGTCGGCATACCGGACATTACCGACCTCGAGAACAACATTCACGCCGGCACCAAATACCTCCGTTTCATTCGCGATCGCTACTTCTCCGACTCCGCGATCGATCCCCTCAACCAGACCCTCTTCACTTTCGCCGCCTACAACGCCGGGCCGGCTCGCATCCGAAAGCTGCGGGAAGAGGCGTCCCAGTCCGGACTGGACCCGAACGAGTGGTTTGGGCACGTGGAACACGTCGCGGCGAAGAGGATCGGCCGCGAGACCGTGCAGTACGTCTCGAACATCGGCAAGTACTGGGTGGCCTACACGCTGTCGAGTCGGCACATGGAGATTCGCAAAGAAGGGCGGTCATGAGACTGTTCAATGCCAGGTTTCGGGATTATCTTGATCGCCGAATCATAAAACGCAGGAGAAAAGGAGCCAGCTATGAAGCAGCACATTCGAAAAGGCATCGTGGTGATCGCCGCTCTCTGTGTGGTCGTGTGGGCCGGGCAGTTGCTCGCACAGGACACGAGCTGGGAAGACCTCGACAAGCAGGCCAAACAGGGCAAGATCGATGAGGCCGCCAAGGAATCTCTCGACGAGGTCTTCAAGGGCAGCAAGAACGCCAAACAGCTCTACAACAACTCCTATGGATGGGCGGCCTTCGACAACCTCAAGATCGCGTGGGGCTTCTCCGGCGGCGGCGGCAACGGCGTCGCGGTCAACAAAAAGAACGGCGCACGCACCTACATGAAGATGGGAACGGTCGGCGTCGGACTCGGGCTGGGTGCCCAGAAGTACCAGGTGGTCTTCCTGTTCCAGGACAAAAAGACCTTCGATAGCTTTGTCGAAAAAGGCTGGCAGGCCGATGCGACGGCTCAGGCTGCCGCAGGCACCGCTGGCGTGGGCGGTCAGACGGGTTTCGTCAACGGCATCGCCATCTACCAGCTCACCGACAAGGGCTTGATGGCTTCGGCCGACATTGCCGGCACCAAGTACTGGAAGAACAAGAAGCTCAACAAGTAGCCTGACCAACCGCCACCGTCGGTGGCGATGCGGGTTGCTACAATGAGCACCCGTGAAACAGGACAGAGACACAAGGCGTCGAGGACAGGCGCGACGCGGTGAGCCCTTTTCGCTTGCGGTTTTGCTGTTGTTCCTGGTCGCAGGGTGCGCTTCGCTGCCCACCGATTACCCGTCGCCGCCGCCCAGCACAACGCTCGATCCAGACCCCGCGACGACACTCGGCAGATTGGCCACGGGTTTTGCGCATCGCCACGGAGAGGGCGTGTCCGGTTTCACCGCTGTGGACCTCAACGGCGACGGGCTGCGGTGGCGGCTGGCGATGGTCGACTCGGCGGAGCGGTCGATCGACATGCTCTATTACCTCTGGTACGACGACCTCGGCGGCCTGCTCCTGCTCGAGCACGTGATCGAGGCCGCCGAGCGCGGTGTTCGGGTGCGGGTAGTAGTCGACGACACCCTCTTCCTCGATGGGAAAAAAGGCCTCGCCAACCTCGACATCCACCCAGAGATCGAGATCCGGGTCTTCAACCCGTGGGCAACCGTGGGGGTCGCGAGGGCGTTCGAGACCGTCGGCCGCATGAAGAAGCTCAACCACCGCATGCACAACAAGCTCCTGATCGCGGACGGCCATATGGCGATTCTCGGCGGCCGCAACGTCGGCGACCACTACTTCGGCCTCCACCACAAGTACAACTTCCACGACCTCGACGTTGTCGTGATCGGCGATGAGGCGGCCGAGTCCTCGGAAATCTTCGATCACTTCTGGAACAGCAAACAGGTCCTTCCGGCCAGCGCCTTCGTCGAGGATCCCTCGTGGGAGGCGATCGAATCTGCGCGGGCGCGCGAGCTCGGCCGCCTTCGTCAGGCCGACGAGCTCGCGCAGTTTCCTCTCGAGCGGGATGACTGGAGCGACGATCTCGCCGCTCTGGTCGAGCGGATGTTTCCCGGCACCTCGACCGTGGAGTACGACCGGCTGGTGTCGGACACTCCGGCGCCGACCCAACACGGCACAGCCAGGCTGGCCGAGATCGTCGAGGGCGCGCGACGCGAGGTCCTGATTCTCAACGCCTACATCATCCCCGGCGAGCGCATGATGGAGATCCTCCGCGAGGCCACCGGGCGCGGCGTGCGGGTGCGGATGCTGACCAACTCGCTGGCCTCGAACGACGTGCCTGCGGTGACCGCAAAGTATAAGAAGTACCGCAAGCCCCTGCTCGAGGCGGGCGTCGAGCTGTACGAGTTTCGCGCCCACCCAGAGATTCAAGATGAAATCGTGGATAGCGAACTCGTCGACGCGCGCTTCGCTGGCTTCCACACCAAGGCGGCCGTCGTCGATCGTCAGCTGGTCTACATCGGGTCGCTCAACCTCGACCCGCGTTCCGTCCAGCTCAACACCGAGATGGGTCTGGTCATCTCCAGTCCCGGACTGGCTGCCGAGGTGGCCGACATCGCCGAACGGGACATGGACCCGGCGAACAGCTGGCGGGTTCACATCGACGAAGATGGAGGTCTTTGTTGGGAGTCGACTGAGGGAATCGTGAAGCGACAACCGGCACAGAACGGCTGGCAACGCTTCCAGATGTGGGTCTTCGGAATCGTCCCGGAGGGTCAGCTGTAACGAATCGTGGGGAGGCATGACGATGACGATTGCTATGTCGAAACGAAGGCGCATGTCGGGGCTGGTCGTCGTGTTACCGGCACTCCTTTTGGCGGTGTCGTGCAGCAGCTCCTACCGGTCGATGACTGCGGAGGATCAGCGCGACCTTCTCGCCGATCTCGAAAAGGAAACGCTTGCCGAGCTGGTTGAACAGAACCCCGATGCGCAGGCCGATCTGGATCAGGCTGTCGGGTACGCCGTGTTCTCCAACCGGGCGGCCAAGGTCCCGGTTTTCGGCGCTGGCGAGGGGATCGGTGTGGTGTTCGACGGCGACACCGGCGAGCGGACCTATCTCAAGGTCGGGCGGCTCGACGTCGGGGGAGGGCTCGGTGTCCGGGAGTACAGACTGGTCGTCGTGTTCTTCGAAAAGGAGCCGCTGCAGAAGCTTGCCAGCGGCAAGCTCGAGCTCGGTGCGGGCGTGGAGGCCGGCGCCAAGGACAAGGACATCGGCACCGGCGCAGGGGGTATCACCGGCTCCCGCAACGAAAAGCGTGTCATCTACCAGCTCTCGGACGAGGGCGTATCGGCAACCTTGACCGTCAGGGCGATCCGCTACTCTGTGCTCGATCTCGACGAGTGAAACCGGCACGTCAATCGGTCGATCGCGCCAAGTCCTCCTCGATGAAACGCAGCAACGCTTCGAGCAGGGCTTCCCGCGGATAGTCGTTCTCGTCGACGAACAACGCCGCAACGTTCGGATGGCTTCGTGCTATTGGAACCGACACCGCCCAGTGATCGGCGTTGACACAACCGATGAAGGTGCTCCCCGGCACGAGCTGGTCGTCAACGAGCATCATTCCATCGTTGCGTGGGTTCACTTTATACAGTTTCTTGTAGCTGTGCTTGAGAACCGGTGAGATGTTGTCGGGCTCGGGGCACGTGAGCAGAGAGTAGAAACGGACATCGGCCGGGAGCGTGTTCTCTGCGAGCCACGACCTGCGAGTTTCGGGTCGGAGGCTCTCGATGGCGCCGCCGTCACCTTCAGAGCACTTCGCGCCGGGCCAGTTTCTGAGGAGCTCGAGCTTCGATTGCGTGACCTCCTCGGCAGCCGGGGAACCTTTCACCGCACCCGCGGCACTGACGACCGCTGCGATTTTCGGACGTATCTCTGGGTAGGAGGCTATCGCCTCGAGGATGTCGGGGGATCCCTTGGAGTAGCCGACGAGCACCAGCTGAGGCTCCGTCCCCTCAGGCTCAATCGACATGATTGCTTCGCGGATCTGGCGCGCGTTGTTCGTCGAGCTCGACAGCGCATCGACCTCGAGGATCATCACGTCATAGCCGAACTCGCGAACATGGGATGCAACCGTACCTTCCATATCCAACCAGTTTTCGATACATCCCCAGCCCACGCCCGGAACGACGGCGGCCACCAGCCGTCGTCTGGATTGTCCGAGCTCTACCGTCAGGCCGGTCCCGGAAGGCTCGTTGCCGACCCGCGTCAGTGCATCGCCGCATGGGCGATAGTCCGGCAGCGCCGTGCCGCGCTCTTCCAGGATCGCGCAGAAAATCTCTCGAAAACGGCCACGGTGATCCTCGATGTCTGCCGGCAAGACGAGAGGTGGCGCCGTTTCTCCGTAGGGCGAAGGCGGTGCGGTGGCGCAAGCACCGCCGAAGACAAACGCCGCCACGGTCGCTATCGTCAGCGGCCTCGGCCTCACCAATAGCAATGCGCGATACCCATTCAAGGTGTGCCGGTTCCGGACTCGCACGCGGCCGACAGACGGCTGCACATCTGTCGCATGAGCTTGTCGGCCAGCTCTTGGTTCGCTTCAGGATCGTCGCCACCGCCCACCAACAACGAAAGTCGGGAACGCCCGTCAGTCGATTCGATGATTCTGAGCGTCAGCTTGCGGTTGCCGGCGACTGCTTTGCAGCGGTTGTGGGCCTCCCTGAGGTCCGTGATCTCGATGTCCTCCCGCTCGAGAAGGAGCGTGACCGCGGGTTCGAAGGCGTCTTCGGGCGCCAGCTGAACGTAGGCGGTCGCGGATCGGTAAACAGATGTCCTGCCGTGGGTCGAGGCCGCCACGGCCGATGTCCCGGTAGCGCAGGCACAGGTGCCGATCGCAGTCAACGAGCACAAAGCTCCTATTGCCGACGACATCGCGACCGATCGTCTCAAGGTTTGTCCTCGGCCTTCGAACCGGGAACGGGCGCAATCTGGCGCATCAGCAACCGATACAGGGCAAGCGAAATGAAAAAGATGATGATCAACGCGACACCGCGCACGAATGCGCGGTCGATGATGTCGTCGATCACCTCGTCCTCGAGACGGTTCGCCCCCGCAAGGAGCGTGTTGAGCTCCTCGTCGGTGATCGTTGAGCCCAAGATGCGCTCGATCGTGGTCAACACGGCCTGGAACGCCTGCACCGTCTTCGTCGCCTCTTCGACCGTTGCCCTGTAATCCATGATGTCGAACGGTCGCACCGGCTCGTCCTCGAGGAGTCGCGCGATCATGCCGTCGATGCTGATCGCGGCCTCATCGACCTTCTCAGCGAGCTGCCGGCCCGCTTCGAAGGTCTCGCGGAATTCGCCGAGAGCGGGGCGCACACCGGAGTCCTCAGCCGTCAGCTCGGCCATGATCTGTCGGCGCTCCGTGCCCAAACCACCGAGGATCTGGTCGATGGCGGCGCGGCGCTCTTCGGGGAGGTCCGTGACCAGGGTCGCAAAGGACTGCGCAAAGCGGTCCGCCACCTCGGCAAAGGTGCGGGAGTCCTCGAGCAGCTGCCGGACCTCGGGTTGGACCGCCAGCTTTGCCGACGCCATTTCCACCTGGAGGCTGAGCGCCAGCTGCATCCTCGTCGCCATGAAGGCCAGGCGCTCGGCGAGTAGTCGCATCTCGACGAGCTCTCGATTAGCCTCCTTGACCGGCGCCAGCATGCCGCCCGGGCGGCTCGCGTCAATCAGGGTCTGGACCCGCCTGGCGTCACCGAGCTCGGTGAGTCGAACGTAATCCACCGCAAGCTTGTCCGGGTGCTTCGATCTCCAGTCGTCGATCAGCCGCCGAAGCTCTGCGAGCTGTTCGGGATTGTAGACACCACCGGCGATCGCCCAGATGTCCTCCTCGAGCTCGCGCAGGGCTTCAAGCACTGGAAGGCCCGCGTCGCCATAAACCTCCGGCATCCAGTGTTCCTCCCACACCATGCGCCGGAGGGTGACGAAAACGGCCATGTCGAGCAGGGCTGCCCCAGGGTTTGGGCTGGCCGCAATATCGGTGGTGACCACCAACGCGACCAAGCGCGCCGCGGCCGCGGTATACCGGCTCTCCGGAGTCTCCAGCGTGCGTTCGAGAGTCTTGGCGACATCGAGCGACGCAGCGAAGTACCGATCGGCGAAGGCCATCAGCTCGGACTGAACCTGCTGTTGGGTCTTTCTCGAGGGTTCAACCGCTGCGAAGTCGTCATCCGGTGGCGCCGAGGAGCCACCGGACGAGGCGCACGACACCACCGCGGCTGCTCCGAGTACAAAAACAGCGAGGCGGTACAGGGCACCACGTCTTACAGCTTGCATGGCTCACCTCTTTGGGTGCAACCTAGCACAGATCCAAGCGCCTGGGCGCGTGGCCATTGTCCGTTTTCAAAGCTCCCACCTCCCCCCAAAGAGCCAAAAAAACGAGATGGATGAGCAGACATCCGAATCCGCGTGCCATGGAATTCTCCTCTCACTCGAGCACGTTATCTCAGAAGTAACAACGTTTTCGACCGGAGGCTGCGATGCCCGAAGCGTACAAAGGCGAAAAGATCACGATCAAGTTCGACGACGCGAAGTGCATCCACTCGCGCAACTGCGTGCTGGGTCTGCCAAAAGTCTTCCAGGCGAATGTCGAAGGGCCCTGGATCGAGCCGGACAACGGCACGGTCGAAGAGCTGATCGCGGTCGCGCGCAGCTGCCCGTCGGGCGCCATCACGTATGAACGCCGCGATGGCGGCGACGCCGAACGCGTCCCAGACGTGAACGTCATCCGTGTGCTCGAAAACGGGCCTCTGGCGATCAACGCCGACCTCCATATCGAGGGTGAGGCGCCGCGAACACGAGCCACGCTCTGCCGCTGCGGGGATTCGAAAAACAAACCCTATTGCGACGGAACGCACAAGAAAGCCGGCTTCGCCGCCACCGGCGAGCTGCCGACCGAGGAGGCCGAACCTCTCGGGGTACGCAACGGAAAGCTCGAGATCACGCCATTCCCGAACGGACCCCTTGGATTTGCCGGAAACGTCGAGATCATCGCCGGCACTGGCCGGATTCTCAACCGGACCACCAAGGGCGCGCTCTGTCGCTGCGGCGCATCGAAGAACAAGCCCTATTGCGACGGGTCGCACAAAGCGGCGGGCTTCACCACCGACTAAGCTCGGCCCGCCCGCCTTACAATCATTCGACACAACACAATAGGGAGGCGAGATGGGTCTTCTCGTGAATGGGGAGTGGAAAGATCAGTGGTACGACACCAAGAGCACGGGCGGGCGCTTCGTGCGCAGCAACGCTCAATTCAGGCAGCGGGTGACGTCCGACGGCTCGTCCGGATACAAGGCCGAGTCTGGGCGCTATCACCTCTACGTCAGCTACGCCTGTCCGTGGGCCCACCGGACCCTCATCTTCCGCAAGCTCAAAAGGCTCGAAGACCACATTTCGATTTCAGTGGTCAACCCCCTCATGCTCGAACACGGCTGGACCTTCGAACCGGCCGACGGAGTCGTCCCTGAACCGATAAATGGCGCCCAATATCTGCATCAGATCTACACCGCCGCCAGGCCCGACTACAGCGGCCGGGTGACG
>JBFFBV010000132.1:0-10277 GCA_041560205.1 Candidatus Sulfomarinibacter sp. | reverse complement strand
TGACGGGGGCCGATTACGACGGGGTGCAGTGCGACTTCTGCCACCGCATGTGGGACCCGCACTTCGAGACCACCTATGCCGGAACGCGCGAGGGCGGGGACGTTGACATCAACGGCGACGGCACCATCGATGACCAAGACTGGGCGCTGTACTGGGACGAGACCAACGCCAGCGGTACGCCGTCCCAACCGGCGGCCGATGCCACCTACGCGGATGAGGCGGGCACCGCGCAGTCCATCCTGCAGTTCAACGGTGACAACTTCTTCACCAACAACTTGCCGCCGACGAACTACACCGAGAGCGCCTCCGGGCAGTTCTTCATCAGCCCGGATGCGGCCAAGCGGGCGTCCTTCGCCGACGCCGAGGCCCGGCACCAGATGTTCTACAGCCGCTTCCACAAGAGCAAGTACATGTGCGCCACCTGCCACGACGTCTCGAACCCGATACTGGCCAATTTGTTTAACCCGGGGGATCCGCTTCACACAGAGCAGAACTCCGCCTACTCTTACTTCCACGTGGAGCGCACCTTCTCGGAGTTCATGCTCTCTGATTACGGGCAGCCGGGCGGGGCGGCTACGAACCCGGAGTTCCAGGTTCAGGGTGCGCCCAATATCACCCACGCCGCCAAGTGCCAGGACTGTCACATGCGCGACGTGGTGGGCAAGGGCGCTGACCTGAAGAACGCGGTCGTCCGGCCCAGCGAGAGCTTCGAGCACCCCAACAGCGGCCAGCCGCTGCACGACCTGACCGGAGGCAATGCCTGGGTCTCGTGGGTGCTCGCGAGTGCCACTCCGGGGTCGCCAAACTTTGATCAGTTCAACGCTGACCAGCTGAATCAAGGACCAGCCGTCCTCACCTTGGACCTGACCCAGGGTGAGGGGATCGACCCGGTCGCACTGCTGGCGGGAGCGGACCGGGCCAAGCAGCAGTTACTGCTGGCAGCCACGATCAAGAACGTGAGCTACAGCGCGAGCAGCGGCGCCCTCTCGTTCCAGGTGCAGAACAACGGCGGCCACAAGTTGATCTCGGGTTTCCCCGAGGGGCGAAGGATGTTCGTCAACATCAAGGCTTTCACCGATGGCAATCTGATCTACGAGGTAAATCCCTACGACGTGGCCAACGGAACGCTCAAGGGATTGTCCTACCCATACCAGCCGGACCCGAATGGCGTGCTGCAGATTCCAGATCCTCTTGGCGCGAACGAGGCCTACGTTGACGAGCTCGTCTACGAGATGAAGCCCACGAGCACCCTGACCGGCGAGGCCAAGACCTTCCACTTCGCCCTCGCCACCGGGCGCTACAAGGACAACCGCATCCCGCCCAAGGGCTTCAGGATCAGCGATGCCGCCTCCCGGATTTCGGTGCCGGTCGAAGGTGGTGTCGAAAAACCGGGCTATTTTACAGCGGCTGAATATTCCGGCGGTTATGATGACGTCTCTCTGACCATCCCGGGCGGTGCGGACTCCGTGGAAGTCAACCTCTACTACCAGACCACCAGCCGCGAGTACATCGAGTTCCTGCGGGACGAGATCAACGGCACCGGCAATCTGACGTTGCCTGCCAGCGCCTATGTTGTCCAGACCGATGCCTTCTTCGGCCAACTCAGGGCCTGGGGCGACACCATCTGGAACCTGTGGACTCAAAACATGAATCTTGACGGCGCCGCACCCTTCCTGATGGCACAGGCCGTCGCCGGCGCGCCGCCAACCGGCTGCACGGCGCCTACCCCGACCCTGCTTTCGACCACGCCCGGCAATCAACAGATCGATCTGACGTGGAGTAACCTCTCAAGCGACCCCGAGGTAACCGGATACACGGTCTATTACGATCTGGCCGGCAAGGCGCAGTGGATCGCAGACATCACCGATCCGACTGGTACCACCTACACCGACGTCGGCCTGACCAACGGTCTGGAGTACTGCTACAAGGTCTCGGCCAGTTATCTCGACTGCGAGTCGGTTTTCAGCAACATCCTGTGTGCGATTCCCAAAGACCAGCAGCTGAACTCCATCGGGGTGAGTGCATTGACTACGTCTCCCGGCACGGTGTTCAAAGCCGGCGACCTGGTGACCTTCGAGGCCACTGTGTCTGATGGGAATGGCGTAGCGACATCAGGGGCGGTGGTCACCCTGGCCATTACCGGTCCGAATTCCCAAACACTCGCCACCGAACCCAGCAATCAAGATGGACTTGCCATTGCATCCTGGCAGACTAACAAGGGCAAAAAAAGTAGAGGCGATTACACGGCCACGGTGACAGGCGTCACCCTTCCCAATTACGTGTGGGACGGTGTGGGAACGAGCACCACGTTCACGATCCAGTAGCAGACGATCACATTCGATAACGATCGCGGGCGGTCCTGCGTGAGGACCGCCCGCTGTTTTAGCCGCATCGTGCGTTGGCGCCACACGCACGTGAATTGAATTGTGACGACGTTTGATGGTCGGCGCCTCTTCGTGAGGGCGAGCAGCGGCAGGAATCCATGTCGCCGGGATGTGATGCGCTAAGATCGTCGGTAGATACCGAATCTCAGTAGGTGGATGGACATGGAGCTGACTCAAGGCCAGCAACTCGGGCACTACCGCATCGACGCCAAGATCGGGCAGGGTGGGATGGGGTCCGTCTATCGAGCGACCGACTCGCGTCTCGACCGCGAGGTCGCGATCAAGGTCCTGCCGGCCGAGGTCACGGCCGACGTCGAGCGCCGGCAGCGATTCCGCCAGGAGGCGCAGCTGGCCGCGGCATTCAATCACCCCAACATCGCCACGGTCCACGATGTCGGCGAGCAGGATGGTGTGACCTACATCGTCATGGAGCTGGTGCGTGGCGAGTCGCTGCGCAGCCTGGTTCGCGATGAGCCGTTGGACATTGCGCGCGCGATCGACATCGGGCTCGGCGTCGCCGCCGGGCTGGCGAGAGCGCACCGCGAAGGTGTGCTGCACCGCGACCTGAAGCCGGACAACGTCGTGATGACCGACGACGGGGTGCCGAAGGTCCTCGACTTCGGCCTCGGCAAGCTGATCGAGGACGTTGAACCACACGACGGCGAGGCCTTGACCGAGGCGCCCACGGCCACCGTCCAGACCTCGCCGTACCTCACCCGCGACGGCCAGGTCATTGGAACGCTTGCCTACATGTCGCCCGAGCAGGTCCACGGCCGGCCGGTCGACGCACGCTCGGACGTGTTCTCGTTCGGGGTGCTGCTGTACGAAATGCTCTCCGGCACGCGGCCCTTCGCGGGCGAGTCGAACCTCGACACGGCGACGGCGATCCTGCGTGACCATCCCGCGCCGGTCGATGAGCTGCGCCGGGACGTGCCGCCGGGGCTGCAGGCAATCCTTGCCCGCTGCCTGGAGAAGGCGCCAGAGAAACGCTTCTCTTCGGGAGAGGAGCTGCACGAGGCCTTCATCGCGCTGAAGCGAGAGGTCGAGGCGCCGGCCGCCGGGCTCGGGTCGATGCTGCGGCGCCCGGCAATCCTCGGCGCGCTCGCGCTGATCGTCGTGCTGGTCGGTGCCGGAGCTGCCTGGTTGCTCCACCGCAGCTCTCGGGTGTCGTGGGCACGCAACGAGGCGCTGCCCGAGATCGAGCGACTGTACAACGAGGGCGACAAGGACGGCGCCTTGCGGCTGCTCTACGAGGCGTCGGAGATCATTCCCGATGATCCCTATCTGGTGGAGTTCATCGAAAACATCGGCATACCTGTGTCCTTCGATTCCGATCCGCCCGGCGCCGTCGTCTGGGCCAAGGGATACAACCACCCCGAACGCGAGTGGATCCGTCTCGGCGAGACGCCGATCGAGAACGTGGTCATCGCCCAGCCCGCCCGCTACCGGGTCGAGAAGGAGGGTTACGCCACCTTTGAGGGTGCGCCCTTCGGCGGCCATCTGACCTTTCGTCTCTTTCGAGAGGAGGAGATCCCGCCCGGGATGGTCCGGGTGGCGGCAGGCAGGGCCACCTTCGGCGCCGGGGATCCGGTCGCCCTCGACGGGTTCTGGATCGACACCTACGAGGTGACGAATCGAGAGTTCAAGGCCTTCGTGGATGACGGCGGCTATCGGGAGGACCGCTTCTGGCCGGCAGAGGTCGACCGGAGCGTCTTCGTCGACACCACGGGTCGCCCCGGCCCGGCCGGATGGACGCTCGGTGACTACCCGGAGGGGGAAGACGATCTGCCGGTCGGCGGCGTGAGCTGGTTCGAAGCGTCGGCCTACGCCGCGTGGGCGGGCAAGAGCCTGCCGACCGTTTTCCACTGGCGCCTCGCGGCGCAGCAGAGCATCTTCAGCGAGATTTTGTTGTGGAGCAACTTCGACACCGAGGGGCCCGTCCCCGTCGGCACCTCCGGGGGCATCGGGCCCAGCGGGGCCTACGACATGGCCGGCAACGTCCGCGAGTGGTGCATCAACCGCAACCGCGACACGCGCCACATCCTGGGCGGCGCGTGGTCGGAGCCGGATTACCTCTACCGCAGCACCGATTCGGCCGACCCCCACGACCGACTGCTGATCAACGGCTTCCGCTGCATGCTGACCAGCGAGCCGCCGCCGGAAGCCGCCTTGAGAGCAATCGAGCACACGGTTGTCGACCACCGGGGGGACACCGCGATCGGTGACGAGGCCTTTGCCCTCGTGCGGAGGGATTTCGAATACGACGACCGCGACCTCGACTCCAGCGTCGAGTCGACCGACGACGGTCCGGAGTACTGGCGCCACGAGATCGTTTCCGTAGGTGCGGCCTACGGCGACGAGCGGCTGCCGATCCACCTGTACCTGCCCAAAAACGCCGAACCGCCGTATCAGGCAGTCATCTACTTCCCGCCCTCGAGCGCGCGCTATCTCACCAACAGCGCAAAGCCGAGCTTCCCCTTCGCCTACTTCATTCCCAAGAGCGGGCGCGCCCTGGTGTATCCGATCTACAAGGGCACCTACTCCCGGCAGGTCGACGTGCGCGGTCCCAACGACCGCCGGGACCAGATGATCCAGATCGCCAAGGACCTGCGCCGGACGGTCGATTTCCTCGAGATCCGGGAGGACATCGACGGCGGCAGGCTGGCCTTCTACGGGCTGAGCTGGGGCGCATACATCGGCCCGCTGTTGACCGCGATCGAGCCCAGATTTGACGCGAGCATCCTCCTTGCGGGTGGCTTGTATCGTTTGCCGGCCGACTGGCCGCCGGCCGCCGTGCCACAGAACTTCGCGCCGCGGTCGACCGTGCCGACCTTGATGATCAACGGGAAAGCCGATTTCCAGGCCCCGGTCGAGACCAACATCCAACCGATGTTCGACATGCTGGGGACACCCGCCGAGCACAAACGCCTGGCCCTGCTCGAGGGCGGCCACGTGCCGGCCTCGCCCAACGAGGTGATCCGCGAGGTCCTGGACTGGCTGGACCTCTATCTCGGGCAGGTCGACACCGGGGCTCGATCCGTCGAAACCCCCGAGAACTGACGCGTGTATCCCGGAGACAGGTGGCGAGTCGTGTCGAGTGCTCGACGATCAGGTCTCGCGCGTGAGTGCACGAGGTCCCTCTGCCGCGAAGCGGAAGAGGGCTGAGTTGCGAACGCAGCACCTCGCGGATCACTGGCTCAGAACGAGCTCGGTGGGGGCGCAGTAGACACTTTTGCCCCGGATGAGGGCGGCGATCCGGCACGAGAAATCAACCTGCGTTCCCTGTTCCAGCCGCTCGAATGTCCGCTTGTCGACCGGGAGCTCATAGCTCATCTGCCGCGAGGGGTAGGTCGTGACCACCGAGACCCAGAAGCGGTGCTCCTCGAGTGATTCGTGGAGCGTCGGGTCGAGCTCGCTGAGGTACAGGTGATCACTCGGTTCGTAGTTCACGCCAAAGTAGATGTTGGATGCGTTTTCCCTCGTGTAGGTGGTGGCGACAACCGCCGATTTCACCAAGAGCCTCTGGCCGAGAAATCTCTCAGCGTGGGCGCGCAAAAGCGACTGCACCGTCTCGCGGGGCTGACCCTGAATCGCGCTTTCGAACTCTTCGATGTGCGCCAGGAGCTCGAGGTCAGTCATCGGCGATGGGATGCATGCGGTCAGAAGAACCGCAACAGCGACCACCGACGAAAGCTTGGTATGGACCGTCACCCGTTGGCCGTCGATGCGGCTCGGAGTTCTTCGATGATTCCGGTCGGCGTCCAGTAGACGTCGTTGACGTCACCGCTGACGCGGAGAAAGAGGAGGTACCGGCCGTCGGGCGTCACCACCGGGGAGGTCTCGTTGTGCTCGGAGTTGACTTCGTCGCCCATGTTGACGGCGCTCGACCACCGGCCGTCGGCATCGCGGAAGCTGATGAAAAAGTCGGAACGCCCACGTTCCTCGGGCACGGTGCGGGAGAAGATGAGGTAGCTCTCGTCCGGCGCGATGAAGGGGCAGAACTCCCGCAGCTCGGTATTGACACGGTCGCCAACACTTCTGGGGGCTTCGAACGAGCCGTCATTCCACCGCGCGACGTAGATGTCCTGCCCGCCCCCTGTGCCGGGCGCCTCGGAAGCGAAGTACAGATCTCCGGACGCCGTGAAGGAAAACTGCCAGTGGGTCGGGTGCTCGGCGACGACCTCATCGATGACCCGCGGTGCCGACCAGCCGTCGGGCAGTCGTTCGACGTACCAGATCCGCTCCCTGGTCACCGGGTCGTGCTCGAGCGAACGCCGCGAAAGAAAGAAGAGCAACCGGTCGCCGTGGGCGAACATGGGTTCTCGGACGCCGTACTCTGGATCGAAGGGAAGGAGTCTTGGTGACGACCACCTGTCGTTCAACCGTATGCTGCAGTAGGTTTTGCCGGCAGACATCTCGGTCCAGCAGGCCTCGTCACCGGCATTGTTGAAGACGACGGAGCTGTGGAATCCATTCGTGGGTTTGAGGACACCCGGAGCGAAGACCTCGACACCGCTCTCGGGTGGCTGCTGACCCAGGTAAGGTCCTCGAAGCTCCGGAAAATCGCCCGCCCACACCGGGATTGCGGTCAAAAGCACCAGGCCGAGAACGAAAAGCGGACGAGCCATCCTGCGCATTATGGCATTGCGATCACGAGGATCGCCCGGGCACCCGTCAGAAGCTGTAGATGAAGGAGAGCGAAAGGGTGTCGACGAGTTCAGAGAAGTCGGCCGCCAGATCGAGCTGGAAGCGCGTGAAGGCCAGGCCGAGACCGACGGCGTAGTGCATCTGGTCTTCACCCGGGCTGAGCACCGCGTTCGCCACGTAGTTGTCGCCGCTGGCGGAGATCTGATGATCCGGATCGAGCCAGATGCCGGCTCGCAGAGAGACGATCGGGGCCGTTTTCAGAAAGGCATACTCGCCCCCGAGATGGAACTCGTTGCCGTCGTCGATGTGCAGCTCGTCGTCGCTCGAGAAGATGGACGAGTACTCGACCCGGTCCCACTCGAAACTGAGTGTGACCCGGTCGTTGCCCGAGCGGTATGTGGCTCCCAGGCCGTAGACGATCGGAAACCGCACATTCCCGGTTTCGCTTTCGACGACCTGGCCGGACAAGCCGGGGTCGACGTACGTGGGGCCGGTTCGCAGCTCGGCGACGGTTTCGAACTCGGGACCCTCACGAAAAAAGCCACCGAAGCTCCAGGTCTCGGTTGGTCTCCAATGAATCCCGAGGTTCAGGCCCCAGTCGCGGTCATCGATCAGCAGCGATGCCGTGTAGAAGAGGTTTTCGGGCACGATCGGTATCGGAGCGAAAAACTCCTCCGGCGGGATACCGCTCTGCACTTTTCCATAGACGTCCGTGATCATCGAGATGTCGCCCTCGTACGAGTTGATCGCGGCTCCCAGGCTCAACGTCTCGGTTAGCTCGTAGGCGGCTGCCACCGCGTAGCTGACGATCTGAACATCGACCGCTCTGTCGTAGGCGAACTCACGCCGCATCGACCCTGTGTCCGGCCATGGTCCGCTGTAGAGCCCTTGCGTGAGGCCTTCGAACTCGTAGTTGGAGAGCAGGTGGCGATAGAAGGCGAAGGACCAGCGTCCTTTGGGGTAGACGAACGAAAGGAAGGACAGCCCGCTCAGGTTCTTGTCCGATGTGCTGGTTCGCACGCCCTCGGTGGTGTCCTCACCGATTCCCGTCGGCGGTCCCCAGATCCGTCCCCCGGAGACATAGGGGGTCGAATAGCTCCAGGAGCGGCCTTCGATCGAGATCTCCGGGTCGACGAGCTGCACCAGACCGGCGGGGTTCGCAAACGCGGTCGTCGCGTCGTCGGCAAGGGCCGCAAAGGCCCCACCGAAACCCATGCTGCGAGCGCCTGGATTCGAAAAGTTGAACTCGAAGGACGGCGGAAGCTCTTGCTGAGCGCAAACTGACCCCGCCGCCAGGAGGGCGGCGAGCCAGGCGACGACGAAGAAACGTCTCTCGATTGCTGCAATCATGGGCGCCACGCAGTCCATTGTTGCATGGGCACCTTGATGGGTTTTGTTGAATGGGTGTGATCGCGGCAATCCCATTTTTGTCCGAATGAGTACCCTCGGGTATTGTCCACCGATACGCAACGGTGGCACCATGAACGCGTTTCCTATCTGGATTGCCGGGCGGTCTTCTGGAGTTCGTCCACCGCGATCGCGAACTGGGTGCCGAGGTCGAGGTAGCCGGCGCTGTCGTAGTGCCAGGGGTCGGAGTAACCGTAGGCGTCGGTCGAAGTGACGAGAGCGGCGCGGGGATCCTTCGTGACGTAAGACGCCTGCTTCTTGCGGACGATCTCGCCGTGGTTCCAGACCTTGCCGTCCTCCTCCTCCTCGTCGTTGCCCGAGTCGGAGATCCGCCCGATGACGACTGGGATGTCGTCGGCTCGCAGGGCGGCGCGGATGAGATCCATGAGGCGCTCGAGGTTTTCCTCGTAGCGGTGGGCGATTTTCTTGCCATGGGCGGCGTCGGACTCGCCCTGCATCCAGATGATGCCCTTCGGCACCAGGGTGTCGGGCTGGCCGTCGCCGTCGATGTCGTCGACCGCCGTCGCGTATCGAATGGTCGCCAAAAAGTGATCGTACTGGTTGACGCCGTTCGAGGTGTCGTCCGGGTAGTCGGGGTCCCAACAGCCGAAGCGATCGGCGGCGTCGCGGTCGATCGAGCTGCCGCCGCGCGAGTACTTGATGATGGCGATCTTGGCGTCCGGGTCGAGCTCGAGAAGCTTGCGGGCGAAGGTCAGCTCGACACCGAATTTCGTGGAGTAGTTGACCGTCGTGCCGTCGGTCGAGTAGCCGGAACCGTGGCCCGGCCGCAGCTCGGCCCAGAAGCCGCGGCCGTCCACCTCGGCATCGTCCGGAGCCATGTTGCCGTGGAAGATCATGACGCCCTTCACCGGCCCGGCGACCTCGGGAGGCAGCTCTTCGACGAGGCCGAAGCCGTCCATATTGGATTGGCCCCCGAGGTAGTAGAGGTCGTAGGTGGTTGCCTCGGCCGCCGGCACGACCGTGGCGCCGAGCAGCAGAACCAGGATCGAGGTGAGGAATCCGGTTTTCATTTTCCCTCCGCCAAAGGTACCCACGGCATTGTTGCATAAGAGAGGTGGCCGGTGGCAGATGCCGGACGTGGGATCGGTGTGCCTTGTTTTAACCGGTTTCTACGAAACGTTTTGAGGAATCAGGAGGACCCGATTCCTCTTCCTTTCACTCCGCGATGGTGATGCCCTCGAGGTCGTCGAACGCCGCTTGGACGCCCCAGCCGCCGAAGCTCTCAGACACCGCGAACAAAACCTCGTTCTTGCCTTTGCGGAGGGGCACGGTGACCGCGTCGAAGTAGCCGATCGTTCCCAGGTAGCGGTAGTCGCGGGTTCGATAGCCGTTGTTCCCGGTGTAGAGCAGGCGTTTGTCGAGGAAGAGCCGGAGGCGGTCGCTGTAGCCGAAGGCGAGGGTCTTCGTCTGCTCACGGTCCGAGATGACGGTGATCTTGGCGATGACAGTGTTGGCTTCCCGCGAGAGGGCGCTCACCCTGGAGAGGTTGGCGAGGCCAGTGGCCTCGGTCGTGAGCGTCGTCCACTCCAGACCTTCTTTGAAGTCCCTTGCGAGCTCGACCTTGGTGTCCACTTCCTTCTCGGCAAAAGGATTCGAGATCTGCCACACGCCGACCAAGCCCGCAGGCGCCTTTCGGTTTCGGCTGACCCGGCCCTTGAGCTCTGGCGAATCGATGGGTTGAAAGCGGAATTCGGCAAAGCGGACGGCGCCGAAGTTCGCCGCATTGAGACCCACCGTTCCCGAGGCGGTCTCCCGTTTGAGGTCGTCGACGAACAGCGCGGGCTTTTCGAGATCACCGATGTAGACTTCAGCCTCGTC
>JBFFBV010000131.1:0-10412 GCA_041560205.1 Candidatus Sulfomarinibacter sp. | reverse complement strand
TCAGGATGACAGGGAACGGGGTCGGGGGATCCTTCGACTCGGCCCAGGGGGCCTCGCTCAGGATGACAGGGAACGGAGTCGGGGGATCCTTCGACTCGGCGCCAGAGGGGCCTCGCTCAGGATGACAAGGCGGCAGCCTTATTCGGGATCGAGATGGGGATCGAATGAGACCATCTCGCAGATTTGGGTTTGAATCGGAAATGCGCGGCCGACACGGCCGCACCACAATCACCGCAACCGCGTTTCATGGCCCGTCGATCTCCGGTATGGTGGCCCTGATCTGATGTCGAGGTTTTCTCGGATCCCGTTGGCAATCGTGCCGGTGCTGATGCTCTCCGCATGCACGAGCATCGAGCGCCACCCGGTGCCGATCGAGGCGATGGATCGGGCGATCATTCCCGGCATGCCCGGAATCCGCGACTGGGGGGACGAGCCGAGCCCCGAGTTCCAGCGGGACCTCGTCGAATCGGTGCAACAGGCGCGGGGGGCCGACGGGTCCGACAGCCTCGACCGCCCGACGCACGCCCTCGTGCTCTCCGGCGGCGGCTCCAACGGTGCCTTCGGCGCCGGGTTCCTCAGCGGATGGACGCAGGCCGGCACTCGACCGACCTTCAAGCTCGTCACCGGCATCTCGACCGGCGCGCTGATCGCGCCCTACGCCTTTCTCGGACCCGATTTCGACGACGAGCTCGAACGAGCCTTCACGACCGTCACAAATAAGGACGTGTTCAAGATCAGGAGCCCCTTCACGGTCCTCAGGAAGGACTCCCTGACCCGCACCGATCCCCTGGCCGACAGGATCGAAGAGGTCATCGACGACCAAATGCTCCGCGCCATCGCGGCCGAGCATCGCGTCGGCCGCCGCCTCTACGTCGGCACCACGAACCTCGACGCACAGCGCATCATGATCTGGAACATGGGTGCCATCGCCACCAGCGGCCATCCGGATGCGCTCGACCTCTTCCGCAAGGTTCTGCTTGCCTCGGCCTCGATCCCGGTCGCCTTTCCGCCGGTCTATATCGAGGTCGAGATCGACGGGAGACGCTACGACGAGATGCATGTCGACGGAGGCGTGATCTCCCAGCTCTTCTTGCTGGGGGCGATGGTCGACATCGCCGACGCGAGGAACAGGCTCCGGGTCGACCCGCAGCAGCAACCACCGGCCTCGGTCTACGTGATCCGCAACAGCCAGGTCGACGCCGAGCCGGCGCGCGTCGAGCCCAACCTGATCGACATCGCCTCACGCTCGATGGTGACCCTGCTCAAGGCGGTGGCGATGGGAGATCTCGCGCGGGTCCTCGTGCGGGCCGACGAGGCCGGCGTGGACTTCAACTACATCGGCATCCCTTCCGAGCACGCCGAGACACCGGCAGGCAGCTTTTCGCCGGCCGACATGCGCCGGCTCTTCGAGCTCGGCCGCTCCATGGCGCTGGAACCCGAACCCTGGCGCAAAGAGCCGCCCTCCTGGGCGCGTTAGGCTCTCCCGAATTCTGTCATGCTGAACTCAGGAAGGTCGTGAGCGAGCCGAGGCACTCCCTGGCGACCCCAAAATGCGCCGGCCTGGGAAGACCCTCTCGATGCAGCGGACCTTTCGCTTCGGACGCTCGAGCTCCGACTCGCGCCGATACCCTCGAGAACGCTCTTCCGAGATGTCGAAGGTCGCGCGATCAGGTGCTTCGTTGCTCCCAGTACGCCTCGGCCTCAGCCTCCATCTTGGCGAGGCGGGTGTAATAATCCGGGAACTCGTTGAGATGCGCAAGCGCGATCTTGCCGGTGAGCAGCGGGTCATTGTGCGTCACGTCGGTGCCGGGGTCTCTCGAGCCGTGCTCGAGCTCGACCGCCAGACCCATTCGAAACTGCTCGAGATCCACGTTGTCCCAGTTGATCTGGAGACGGTCACCGATCGACCTTGCCTCTTCCGAGCCGAACTTCCGGTCTGTGCTCATTGCCATTTCCCTCCACGGCGCAAAGTCTGCTCCTCGAGATCCGCGAGTATCCTCTTGACAAGGCCAGGTCCTTCGTAGACGAGGCCCGTGTAGAGCTGGACGAGGGTCGCGCCCGCGTCGAGCTTGGCACGAGCATCCTCCGGACTCATGATGCCGCCGACGCCAATGATCGGGATCGCCCCACCAGTGTGCTCGACGATACGGGCGATGATCGCGGTGCTCATCTCGGTCAGGGCGGCGCCCGACAGCCCGCCCTCTTCACCGGCCAGCGGGTGGTCGACCCCCTCGCGGCTGACCGTCGTGTTGGTGGCGATGATGCCGTCGAGGCCCGACTCCGCGATCACGTCGACCGCCGTCACCAGTTGATCGTCGCTGAGGTCAGGTGCGAGCTTCACCAATACCGGCACCCGTTTGCCGATGCGACCCGCAACCTCGTCTCGGCGCGCCACAACCCGCCCCAGGAGGGCGCCGAGAAATCCGCGCTCCTGGAGTTTGCGCAGACCCGGCGTGTTGGGGGACGAGATGTTCACCGCCAGGTAATCCGCCAGCGGCGCGAAGACGTCGACGAGCTCTTCGTAGTCGTTCGCTGCATCTTCGATCGCAGTGTCCTTCTGCTTGCCGATGTTGACGCCGAGGATGAGTCCGCCAGGTATCCGACCCTTCAGACGGGCTGCCATGTAGGCGGCGCCCCTTCCCGGGAAACCCATCCGGTTGATGACCGAGCGCTCCTCCACCAGGCGGAAGACTCGCGGCTTCGGGTTGCCAGGCTGCGGTTCGGGCGTGACCGTCCCGACCTCGATGTGGCCGAAGCCCAGGCACGCCAGCCCCCGCCATCCATCGCCGTCCTTGTCGTAGCCGGCGGCGAGCCCGACGCGGTTTGGAAAACGCAGGCCGAAGACCTCGACCGGGTCGGCGTCGGGCACCGCGTAGCGCGCGGCCACCAGATCGCGGAGTCCCGGCACCCGGCCGACCCGGGCGATGGCGCTCAACGACAGGCCGTGCGCCGTCTCCGGGTCGAGACGGAAGAGCACCGAGCGCGGGATCGAGTAAAGGAGGTCGGCCATCACTCGTCGATCATACGCATCTTCGGCGGCATCGGCGACCGTCTCCGTGGGGCGATCCGACTCCGCAGACGCACCGGTCTGGCGTCCCAGCTCTGCCTGCGCACGCGCAAGTTGAGCATCTCGACGAAGACCGAAAAGCCCATCGCGAAGTAGATGTACGGTTTCGGAATGTGCTGGCCGAGGCCTTCGGCGATCAGCGACATGCCGATCAGGAGGAGAAAGGCCAGAGCCAGGATCTTGATCGTCGGGTGGTCCTCGACGAAGTCCGAAATCGGGCCGGCGGCGATCATCATCACCACGACCGCGATGACCACCGCCAGCACCATCACCGGCACGTGCTCGGCCATGCCGATGGCGGTGATCACCGAGTCGAGCGAGAAGACGATGTCGAGCACCAAGATCTGCGCGATCACGCCCGCAAACGAGGCGGCCGGCCCGCGCCCGTGCGCCTCCTCCTGACCCTCGAGATTGTGGTGGATCTCGAAGGTCGCCTTGCCGAGCAGGAAGAGCCCGCCGCCGACGAGCAACACGTCGCGCGCGGTGAACGGATCGCCAAAGAGGGTGAAGAGCTGGACCGTCAGCCTGGCGACCCAGGCCAGGGACAGCAGCAGGGCGACGCGCATGATCATCGCGCCGGCCAAACCGAGGGTGCGAGCACGCGGCCTCTGCTCCTTGGGCAGCCGACCCGAGAGGATCGAGATGAAGATGATGTTGTCGATGCCGAGCACGATCTCGAGCGCGGTCAGGGTACCGAGCGCGACCCACGACTGGGGATTGGTGATCCATTCGAACATGGTCCCTCCTCGCGACGGCTGTCAATGGAGCTTAACGGATCCGTTCACACCCGTTTCCGTTCCCGTGCCCGGATGTGTCTTCCCGACCGAACGAACGAAGTGAGCGAGTGGAGCAATCTCTGGGGCGAGCGTGGGCTGGAGCGCGATCCCAATGAGCCATCGATCCCTCGACGACGGTGTCGCTTCGCACCACCTTCGCTCGGAATGGCGGCGAGGAGATCGCGGCGATTCGCACTGTCTCCGTGCCCGGATGGACTCATCGACGACCGCCCTCCCGGTCGGGCACGGAAACGGGCACGGGTCCATATGTCAAGTAGGCTTGACAAATCCGAATCCACGCCCCATATTGAAGATGGAAAGCGAGCTTGACATGGGCGAGAAGATCAGCAACCGGATCAAGGAGCTGCGCAGCGAGCGCGCATGGACCCAGCAGGAGCTGGCGACGGCGGTCGGCGTCTCCCGCCAGAGCATCAACTCGATCGAACGCAACCGCTACGTCCCGAGCCTGCCGCTGGCCCTCAAGTTCGCCGAGGTCTTCGACTGCCCGACCGACGCGATCTTCACTCTGGAGGCACAACGATGATCGTCCCTATCCCCTTCAACGAACCTGACGAACGATTCCTCATGCACCGCTTGCGGTCGACCAGCATCGCGGGCGTCATGGGCGGCCTGATCGCGGTGGGCCTCTTCGCCTATCAGTACTACGGGAAGGGCATCTGGCGCTGGGATCTGTTTGCCGTCGCCGCGACCATAGCGGTCGTCAAGCTGGCGGCGATGGCCTTCTATCGGCTGACGGATTGAGGTGACACCATGATTCTCAGAAAACGACTGAACGATCCACAGGCGATGATCTCGCTCGGCATGGGATGCCTGGCGGTCGGCATTGTCTCCCATCGGTTCATCCATCCCCCGACCGACTTCTGGCAGGGTTTCGTCTACGGCGTCTCCGGCGCCCTCATCGGCCTGTCGATTGTGTTCAACCTCCGCGGTTTGATGCTCCGCCGGCGGTGACGGACAAGGAGAGGTGAACCATGCGGATTACGATTGTCGGACACAGCACGGTCCTCATCGAGTGCGGCGACACGCGGCTGCTCAGCGACCCGTATTTCGGCACTGCCGGGCACCTCGCCTACGCGCGGGTCGCCCCGCCGGCGGTGGCGAGAGACGACGTCGGCCCGCTTGACGGCGTCCTCGTGTCCCACGGGCACTGGGACCACACGGACCGCCGCTTTTTCCGCGCCCTCGACCACCTGGTGCCGGTCATCGTCCCCTCGGGGGCCTCGCCCCTCATGCTCCTCAAAGGCGCTCGAAACATCGTCCCTCTCCCCCGCTGGCAGAGCTTGAAACTCGGCGGAATGGTCGTCACCGCGGTGCCCGCGGCCCACATCGTGCGCACGAACGGCTATGTCGTCCAGAACGAATCCATCTGCGTCTATTTCGCCGGCGACACCTTCTACCGTCCGTTCATGGCCGAGATCGGGCGGCGCTTCCCCATCGACGTCGCGCTCCTCCCGGTGGCCACGTACCGCATCCCCATGACGATGGGCGAAAAGGGCGCCGTGCGAGCCACTCGCGATCTCAAAGCCTCCACCGTGATCCCGATCCACCTCGGGGTCCGACCGCGCTCGCCCCTGTTGCGAACAGGCCAGACCTCAGAAGGCTTCGAGCGTCGTCTCCGCGACGCCGGGATCGAGGTCGAGGTCGTGCATCTGGCGGACGGACGCAGCTGGGAAGCGGCGGCCTAGCGCCGTCTTTGCTGCGGATGACAGAGAAGAGTTTGTCATCCTGAGCGAGGCCCTCCGAGGGCCGTGTCGAAGGGTCCCCCGAACCCACCCTCAGCAGCCATCGGTGGCCGTTGCCATGAGGGTCTCCGAGAGGGAGGGTGGTTGGCTTAGGGCCACTGGCTGATGAGGGTGAGTCACGTCGCCCTCCGGGCGACAGTCATTCTCCGGAGAGTTCCGAGCATCGACAGTCTCCGGCATGTGGGGATCCCTCGACTACGGCGTCGCTACCGCTCCGCCTCCGCTCGGGATGACAGAGAAAAGTCTGTCATCCTGAGCGAAGCCCTCCGAGGGCCGAGTCGAAGGATCCCCCGACTTCTCCGGAGAGTGCTCAGAATCCGGCGTTCAATCCCAGAGGTTTTCCGGGTAGACGCCCTGCTCGACGAGGTCGCGCAGCACGGCCACCGTGACCTCCCGATCCTCGGGCGAGGTCATGCCGCACCATCGTCCGCCGCTCGGCAGGACGGTGACCCGCGCGTTGCCCGTGCTCAGCGCATAGCCCACCGCTTTCGGCAGGTAGTACTCGTCGTCGATCGAGGGGTTGTTGTCGAGGAATCTGACGAATCCCTTTTCGAGATGCCGCACGAGCTCGTGGGTGAATCCCCAGAGGTTCATCGACACCAGCGACTCGAGGGGCCGGCGGTGTTCTTTGAAGAACTTGTCCTCCCACACTGCTTCCTGACCGTCTCTCCTGATGGCCGGAATTTCCTCGAGATCGACCAGCCAGCCATCGACGTCTTGCACACACAGCGCCCGGGACACCAAGCCGGCCGGGGGCAGGGTGTCGCCCAGTCGGTAGCCCACCATCGCCCAGTGGGCAAGCCCGTCCGGTGACGGGTTCTCGAGAAACTCGTCGAGGCTCGCGATCGCCTCCCGACCATAGAAGTCGTCGGCATTGGCGACGATGAAGGGACCGTTCTCGAGTTTCGGCGCTGCCGCCATCAGCGCCTGTCCCGTGCCCCAGGGCTTGCTGCGTCCCGGCGTCACCACGAAGCCCATCGGCACTGCGTGCAGGTCCTGGTGGACGAAGGCCACATCGACACGACGCCCGGCGCCGGCTCTGATGTGCTCGCGGATCTCCTCCTCGGTGCGGCGCTGGACGACGATGACCACCTTGCCGATCCCCGCCTTGAGGGCGTCGTAGATCGTATAGTCCATCAGGGCCGCATCGCCTGGCCCGACCGTGTCGAGCTGCTTGAGTCCGCCGTAACGCGAGCCGATGCCGGCGGCGAGGACGACGAGCGTCGGCTTCACCGGCCGACCTCTTCGAGAGGCATCTCGAGCCACCGGGCGAGAAGCTCGCGCGCCGTCTCCTGATCCGGCTCGCTCAAGGTTCGAATGAAGGTAAAGTGATTCCCGTCGCGCTTCCAGAACTGCACCTGGTCATTCCCTCCAACCGGTATCGCCGGCGCGGACCACGGGTCGACACCGCCATATATCGACATTAGCCTATCAGCTTCGTTTCGCAGCCACTGGTCGAGCTGCCGCATCGGCTCGGGATCGTAATCCTCGGGCGACCAGTCGGGCGCCCAGAGACACATCGGATAGTCTTCCTGAAGCAAAAGATCGGCGAACGGCTCCTCGACATAGCCGTAGAAGCCGAGCTCGGTGCAGAACTGGTGAAAGGACGGCGAGTCCAGGTTGACGTCGGCGAACCACCCGGCGTCCACGACCTCGACCAGCTTGTCCATCAGGGCCTCGTCATCGGCGCCGGGTCCCGGCAGCCCCTCGCAATCGGCAGCCGAATACTGCCAGAAGGAAAAAGGAAATTCGAGCACGGTGTAGTCGAAGGCCACGTCGTCACCGAATTCAAAGGACCAGCCCTTGCCTTTGGCGTACCAGCTGAAGCGCGGCAGCAACGTCTCTCTCCGTTCGAGCACCATGCGCTGGAATCGCTCGAGCTTCTCATGACATGCGACCGTTCCCACCTTGGCGAAGTGAGCATCGATCCGCGGGTCCTCGAGCGCCATCGGTGCCGGCGCGTCGTAGGCCACCGTCGCGATCGTGTCGTCCGGATAGCGGTGGCGATAAAAGAGGACCGTTTGGCCGCCCTTGCTCCAGCCCGCGCTGATCCAGGGGCCGGGGTAGATCTCCCGGAACATCTCTCTGATGCGGTGGTAATCGCCCGAGGACTGCGCGACGGTCAGGAACTCCCACCGCAGCTCGTCGGGAGCGGAGTCGCCGACATAGCGGTGCTCGACCCGGATCTGGTTCGCGCCGAGCATCTCCGCCAGCTCGCCGATGACGTTGTCGCCCAAAGTGTAGCCCTCAGTGATCAGGACCACCGGCCGGTCGACGCCGCGGTGCTCGACCAGGATGCGCTGGCTGAATGACCCGGCACCCGGGTCCTGGTGATCGAGCGGCTGCACGAGCCGGAGGTCGAAGGCTTCGACGAACGGCTCTTCCGCTTCGACCGCTTCCACCGTCGCGCCAGGGAGGCGTGCAAGCTGAGATTCCAAATCCGCCCCCTGAGGCGCGCAGGCCAGTGTCCCGATGACAAGCACCAGACCCAGCGCCCGGCCCCTCACAGCTCCACCTCGGTCCCCAGCTCGAGGCGGCGCGCCTCCTCGAGAATCAGACCCGCAACCGCCAGATCCTGGACCGCGTTGCCCACCGACTTGAAAAGCGTGAGCTCGGAGTCGTCGCTTCGCCCGGGCCTGGTGCCCGCCAGCACCTCGCCGATCTCGGCCGGTCGAGCCTCAGGGTCGAGGTGCCCCTCCCCCACCGCCAGCACCAGGTCGCCGGCCTCGGCCAGACAGGCCTCGCGCGAGTCGACGAAGACCGTCGACCGCCCGACCGTCTTGCCGGGGATCTCGCGCGTGTCGGGCCGGTAGGTGCCGATGGCGTTGACATGGGCGCCCTTCGCAATGTCGGCATCCGCCACCACCGGCAGGTGGCTCGACGTGGCCGTGCAGACGATGTCGGCGGCGTAGACGCCCGCGACCTTGTCGAGCACGCGCACCGTACGTCCGAGCTTTCGACCCATCTCGGTCGCGAAGGCCGAAGCCCTCTCCCGGTCGGCGTCGAAGACCAGCGCGTCGCGGATGGTGCGCACGTTGCACACGGCCTCGAGCTGACGTCGCCCCTGGACGCCGGCGCCCACGACCGCGGCAACCGCCGCGTCCTTCCGGGCCAGCGCGTCAGTCGCAACCCCTGAAGCCGCGCCGGTGCGGATCGCCGTCAGCAGCTCACCGTCCATCACCGCCAGCGGGCGACCGGTCTCGGCGTCGAAGACCGCGACCAGCGCGAGGATGGTCGGGATCCCTCGCTCCCGGTTCTCCGGGATGACGGTCACGACCTTGAGGCCGATCCGCTTCGTCCGTGGCAGGTGGACGGGCATGAAAAGAGCTCTGCCGTCTTGCGGCAGCGCGATCGGCGTTCGCAGCGGCACGTCGGCCTCGCCCGACGAGAGATCGACGAAGGCCTCTCGAACCGCGGTGATCGCCGCCTGCATCGACAGCGCCTTGTCGACGTCGGCGGCCGAGAGGAAGAGGATCTTCGAGCTCATCGCAGGATGAACCCTTCGCGCAGTGGGTCGTCGGGGTCGATCAGAAACTCGTGCCGCCCGGTGATCGAGGCCGAGCCCTCGACCTCGGGGACGACCGCCGGGTACGGCCCGAACTCAGTTTCCTCCAAAACCCGCACGGTGAATCGGCTGCCGATGATGCTCTCGACGACCATCTCCTCGCCCACCTCCAACTCGCCGCGAGCGTGGTGGATCGCCGCACGCCCCGAAACGCCGGTACCGGTCGGCGACCGGTCGACCTCGCCCTCGGCGAAGATGCACACGTTGCGCGAGTCGGCGCCTTCGGAAAGCGGCACACCGGTAAAGATCGTGCCGTACAGAAGGCTCAGGTCCTCCTCGAAGGGATGGCTGATCCCGCCGGCGGCCATCACCGCGCGCTTGATTGCCATGCCCTTGTCGATCAGCTGCTGGTACGCCTCCGGGCCGAGCGTGACGCCCACCTCGGCGGCGTCGACGTAAGCGTAGAAGGCGCCTCCGTAGGCGACGTCGCAGCGTACCGTTCCGAGGCCCGGTACCTGCACCACCTGGTCCGTGTAGAGGACGAAGGACGGCACATTGGTGAAGGCGACGCTGGTGACCCGGCCGCCCTCGACGCGCGCCCTGGCTGTGATGAGACCGGCCGGGCTGTCGATGCGAACGACCGTCTCGGGTTCCTCAGCGGTCATCATCCCGGTCTCGAGCACCACCGTGGTGATGGCGATGATGCCGTGCCCGCACATGGTCGAGTAGCCTTCGTTGTGGAGGAAAAGGATGCCGAAATCCGCGCCCTCGCTCTCCGGTGGCACCAAGACGCAGCCGTACATGTCGGCGTGGCCGCGCGGCTCCCACATCAAGGCGGTACGCAACGCATCGTGGTGCTCGCGCGCCGAGCGCCGTCGCTCGAGAACGGTCGAGCCCTCCAGCTCCGGATAACCCGAAACGATCACCCGGAACGGCTCCCCCGCGGTGTGTGCATCAATTGTCTGGACGCGCTGAACACCATTGCGCGGCTGCCATTCGAGACCCTTCGTCAGGTCCACATTCATTGTGTTTCCCCCGCATTGGCATTGTATCCGCCCTTCGATCCCGATCCCGTTCCCGATCCCGCTCCCGACGGGGTGGGTGGTTCTGTCTGTCATCCCGAGCGGAGGTGGAGCGGCAGCGACGCCGTAGTCGAGGGATCCCCTCAAGCCGGAGAGTGCTCCGTACGGAACGATCTCAGACTTCGGGGGATCCTTCGACTCGGCCGTCGGACGGCCTCGCTCAGGATGACAACGAATAGGTGTCATCCCGAGCGGAGGTGGAGCGGCAGCGACGCCGTA
>JBFFBV010000130.1:0-10482 GCA_041560205.1 Candidatus Sulfomarinibacter sp. | reverse complement strand
GGACGGTGTCCATTGCTCACGAGTCCCGAGTCGCCACTTCTTTTCGGGCAGCTTGCACCAGCTCCACCTCGCGATGAATGGCGACCAGGGCCGACAGTCGCTCCTCGGGAGTGCGGCGCTGCCAATAGTCGAGGTCCCACGACTCGGCGTCGGCGAACGATCTCGCACGATGGACGTCCATGCGCTGGCGTCGCGAGCGACTTCTTTCCTCAAGGCTTGTCACTGCAATATTTTACCAATGATTTCGGCGTTCGCACAGGGGCTCCGCTCACCAACTGGGCGCGCTCGGTCGGTTTGACAGCGAGGCTATTCTCCTGTTGCGCTCTCAACGACCCCCTTCTCAGGGTTCTCCTCGAAGCTGCCGCCCAGCGCCAGGTGCAGATTGACCCGTGTGATGAGCTGGTCGTTACGGATGTTGACCATGGCGATCTGCGAGCCGACCACCCTGGCCTGCATCTGGAGCACCGAGAGCAAGTCGACCTTGCCGACCTCGTACTGGGTCTTGGCGAGCTCCCAGGCGCTCGTGTTCTCCGCCAGGACGGCCTGGAGGAACTCCTCCCGTTCGCTTTGGAGCTTGCCGTTGGTGAGACCGGCCTCGACTTCTTCGAAGGCTTTCAGCACGGCCTGGCCGTACGCGGCGATCGCTGCCTTTTGTTGCGCGTCGGCCTGGTCGACCTGAGCTTCGAGAGCGCCGCCGCGGAAGAGGGGAGCCACCATGCCGGCGCCGAGGTCGAAGATCATGTCGCTGACGCCGGACGAGGCTCCGACGCCGGCTGTGATAGCGAAGGACGGAAGCTTCGCCGCCTCGGCCTGCTCGGTCAGATAGAAGGCTGCGGCAACGGTGTTTTCGGCCGCGATCAGATCGGGCCGACGCTCGAGGAGCCCCGACGGCAGGCCGACCGGCACCGGCGGCGGCAGTGGCGGAAGATCGCTCCGTGCTTCGATTTCAGCGCCGGGGTAACGGCCAAGCAGCAGCTCGAGGCTGCGGCGGGCCTGCTGATCAGCGGCATCGGCCTGGCGAACCGCCTCTTGCGCACTCGCGAGATCCGCCTTGGCCAGGTGCACGTCCTGCATCGTCACCTGCCCGACCTCGTATTTGGTGTTCACCAGATCGAGGGTCTGCTGGTAGAGATCGACGGTCTCCTGGCCAAGATTCAGCAGCATCCTGGCCTGGGTGGCGATAAACCACGCCTTGGCCGTCTGCGCCGCCAGCGACTGGCGACCGAACTCGTAGTTGGCCTGGGTGGCAGCCAGCGACGCCTCTGCTGCAGCCGCGCCGGATGCGTGCTTGCCCCAGACGTCGATCTCCCAGGTGGTGCTGAGACCGACGACGGCATCGCCACTGCTGCCGGAGGTCGTGCCAGAACCCGTGGCGCCGACGCCGAGGTCGACGGTCGGTTTGAGGCGGGCGCCGGCAATCACGGCAGCCGCGGCCGCACTTTCGATCTGGGTCGCAGCGATGCGGAGGTTGAGGTTGTTTTGCAGCGCCTCGTTGACCAGCTTCTCGAGCTCGGGATCGCCGAAGCTCTCGATCCAGCCGTCGTCGACCTCGCCCGTGTCAACGAACTCGGCCGCCTTGAACTCCTCGGGGATCTCAGTGGTTTCGGGCAGAGCCTCTTCAATGACCTCTTCGGTCGTTGGGGGAGGGGCGGCCGATTTGCAGGCGGGGAGGATGATCAGAGCGATGGCGACTGTCATCAGCATGGCCCCAAGACCACAAGACCTCAGGACCTCAGGACCTTGTCGGGCACGGAGACGGAGACGGGCACGGAGACGGGTATTCATCGTCGCGCTCCCAATCAGAATGGGTTGACGTAATTCATCCACATTTCGAGGCGGAGGATGACCTTGCGGATGACCTGAGAGAACTGCGCACTCTCGGTATAGATGGCTGCGGTACCGACCGCGCCACCCGGGAATCGCCCGAGCTCGTCGATGATCACAATGGATTCTTCACTGGGAACAACCACCACGCCAAATGGTGCCGGCGGGTCCTGGCCAGTTGGTGCGAGTGGAACCTGCCCCGTCGGGGGGAGCTGCCCCTGCGGAGTCATCATGACGATGCGATCGACGACACCGGTGAAAATCTTGCCGGGTAGCAGTTTCATCGTCACCTCGACCGGCTGGCCGGCCTTGATGTGCCGGGCATAGATTTGTTGGATGCCGACGACAAGAGCTCGATCGGTGACGACGTAGGCCATCGCCGCCTGGAGTTGTGTCACGCGATTGCCGGGCGCGAGACTGACGCCCATGGGGAAACCGTCGCCCGGTGCCCTGATGGTGCAACTTTCGAGATTCCAGCGAGCGCTCGCGAGTTGCGCCTCGAGCGCCAGGACCTCGGTTTCGTAACGCTGAACATCGTACTCGCTGCCGGCGCCGCGCGCGAAGAGCCGCTGCGACTGGTCGAGTCGGGTCCGCGAAAGCTCGAGGTTGGCCTGGAGCTGGTCGACCGTGGCCTGGTAGATCGTCGGATCGAGCTTGAAGAGTACGTCGCCCTTATGCATCGGCCGGCCGCCGGTCGCGGGGACCTCGATGACTTCTCCGGAAACATTGGGCGTGATGCTCACCACGTTTTGATAGAGCATCACCGGCCCCGCCGGCGCGCCCCAATTCATCGGGATGAACAGAAAGATCAGGAGCAGCGTCATCCAGATCAACGGCGAGGCCTTCCAAAATGAATTCAACTTGATGATCCCGATCTTGACCAGGATGAAGAGAAAGGCGCAGTAGCAGAGCGTGAGGAAGATGATCATGATGCATCCTCCATATCGCTATCGCCATCGCTATCGCCATCGCTATCGGATTTGGCCTGACCACCTAGAGTGGCATCAGGATTCGTGTACGCCCAAACCCAGGCGATGGGGGCGAGAATGCCCATGGTGATGGCGCCCCACCAACCCATGACGCTGATCGCCTCGGCCTGCGGGTGACCGCGTTTGCGGGCGATCTGACCCGGCATCATGGCGAGCATGATCCAGGCCGCGACCACAACCGCGATCAAGATCAATAAGACAATCAGAGCGAAATAGTCGAGCATCTGCACCTCCGATAGAAGGTTGAGGACTCCATTTCTAGGGGCGTTTCAGGACCCATGGTAGACGATCCTCGCCATCCATCCTGTGCCGGTCTATTCTCGATGACATGCGTTCCTCAAAACCTCAAGATCGTAGGACCCCAAGACCCCAAGCCCTCGAGATCCTTTCTAGAAATAAACCGCGCCGTAGAACATGATCCCGGTCAGGGTGTTATTCAGATTGGCGAATTGGTCGTCGCCGTCGACGTCGACATCGAGACCGAGAACGTTGAGACCCACCCCAATGCCGAATCTCTTCGAGAGGCGGTACTCGGCCACCGCGTAGACGTCCTGGAAGGTGCCGCTGTACTGGTCGTACTTCACCATCAGGACATCGGCGGTGAAGAGCACACCCAGCTTTGGGTTCACCTGGTAAACGAGACGGCCGCCGATCACCGGAAGCGGTGCGGTAATACCGGCCCGCTCGCTGAGGTCGGCGTCGCCAATGCGATCGGGTCCAGCATCGACCCCGACCTCGAAGTCGACCACGTGCACGCCGGCCGAGATCCCGAGCCGGACCTTCGGATCGTCGTGGAAGAGCCACGTGTAAACGGCCTTGTAAATCGCAATGTCGGTGAAGGCCTCCACCCCAACCCCGATCTCGAACTCGCGTCGAGGGAAACTGATGGTTCGTTCGAGGCGTTTGCCCCCCTCGCGTTGAATGCTGAACCAGTCGAAATCGAGCTGACTCCTTCTGTTGAACCTGTAGCTCAACAGAACCCTCGGCACGGTCGCCGAATCGGTCACCCCGAGGTCCTTCGAGATGTCGATGTGGAGACCAAGAGGAAAGTCCTGCGACTTGACGCCAATTGCTGTGTCGATCTGGAAGACCCAGAAAGCGCCCAGTCGCAGGGCCCCACCTCGATGCGGATTGCCCTTTTGCCTCTTCTCATCCTCCGCGCCCGCTGAAGGGACCCATATGACCCAACACAACACACCGGCCAACAACACCCTGATCGCAGTTCTCATGGCCCCTCCTTTCAACTAACTGGCCTTTCACCTCGAATTGCCGAAGCGCTTGCCGAAGGAAATTCCGACGCCGAAGGAGTCGTAAACTTCCTTATAGTCGTACGCCCCGCCAATTGCGATATCCCAGTCTTTCGGCAGCGGAAACGAGTACTCCAAGCCGATCTTCCAGACCCAGAAGTCCTCGCTCGGCTCGAATTCCCGGCCGCCTCCCGTATACACCGCCAAGCGGGGTACTGGCTCCCAGATGACGACCAGTGCCGTCAGAAAGGTCGGCTCTCGTTCGACCACTTCGGTCCCGCCTTCCGAGCTGTCGGAATGGGCACCGTTATCTTCTTCCGGCTCGCGGTTGGTCTCGACGACGAAGGTCGACAGGGTGAAGTCGTTGTACCAGCCGATGGCCAGCTTGCGGCTGAACCAGTACTCGTAGTCGATGGCGATTGTCGGAACCACCACCGTCCCAATCCGGTCCTCGTTCTCACCGCCGGAGGGCACGATCGTATTGCCGGTGAGGAACGCGATGCGGTGCCGCTTGAACGGACCGCTTTCGTGCTCGCCGGCGTCTTCGGATCCTTCGTGCTGGGCCGTCGATTCCTGATCTATCTCGACAGCTTCCGAGGCCCATAACGAGCTACCCATCAGGCAAACAGCCACCGTGAGCAACACGGCTGCCAAAGATTTCATATTCGACATCAAAGCCCCCGTTCCACTGTGGATTCTTCAAAACATTTTTGTACGGAACGAATGCTGCCAAGACCTCCCGTGCGTGTCAACGACCTTCGCCTAGAATTGCCGAAGCCCCAAGACCACAGGACCTCAAGACCTCAGGGCCTCAAGACCTCAAGCCCTATTCCGGCACCTTCGCATTCGACCCGAACTGCTCGTTGATCTCGGCGTAGATCTCTTCCAGCAGCTCCTTGTGGACGACCCTGCCGCTCTTGACGAAGTCGGACATTTCGGTGCGCCGCAGCTTCGGATCGGGCGGCACGAGCGGGATCGTGGACGGCTGCGGCCAGATGTCTTCGTCTACCGCCGCCATCCGCACCTTGATGTCTTCCTTGGTGACATTGAAGACCATGTAATCGAGGGCCAGGGCGAGAGGCCCGTCGTAGGTCCTGCGGACGTCGCGCAGCACAGCGGGCTGGGTGTCGAAGTCGTTGAAGAAGTGATAGCCCACCGCCATTCGCGGTTTGGTCTCGGCCATGACCTTGCCGAACTGGGCCGGAGAGGTGTGGATCTGGGTGCCGACGTTGAGCGCCGCTTCGGGCGTGAAGCCCTGCTTGTTGACCAGAGTCTCGGGCGCGACGAAGCACTCGTGAATCGAGATGTCGACGCCCTTGGTGTGCTCCATCCACCACTTGTTGGGGAAGGTGTCGGAGGAGTAGGCGAACTTGAGGCCGTTCCACTCGAGGATGAAGCTCACCGCACCGTCAAATATGTGAATCGCTGGGATGGTACGGATGGTGACCCCGTTCTCCTGGTAGATGACCTCGTTGACGGCCGTGTAGTCGAACTCGGTGACGTCGATGAAGGCGCCGCGGGTGTCGGTGTTGCCCATCCGGGTATCGATGTCCCAGGCCAGCATCTTCTCGAAATGCTCGATCGCCACCTTGGTGCCGTACTTGGGCTCGATGCTCGACGGCCCCCACACGCGCAGCGGCACAACCCGGTTGGCAACGATCCCGCCGCAGTAGAGCCCGTCGAGGTCGCCGAAGTGGTCCGAGTGGAGGTGGCCGATGAAAACTTTGTCGAGATAATTGAAAGGGATTTTCATGGCCGAGATCCGCTCGAAAGAGCCCGAGCCGATGTCGAAGAGGAACTTGTCGCCGTTGCCGAGCTCGACCAGCCAGCAGGCCGCGGCTTGTTTAGGCCGGGCATTGGGCATGCCGGTGCCGCATGCGGTCACTCGCATTTCGTCCGGTGCCAGGTCTTCTGTGCCGGGGTAGTAGACCTCGCGCTCCGGGATCGCCTTGACGGGCGAGGCTTTGGCCTCGGCCTCAGTTTCGGTGCCCACGGCGGCGCCGATCACGATGCCGATTCCGATCGCCGCGGCGGTGACGGTCAACAGACTCACCACAGCTTTTCTTTGACTCATCTCGACCTCCTCACTCTTGCCATTCAATACATTTTTGTTCGGAATTATTCTTGCCAGATGACTCAGGCTATGTCAAGACATAGATGTATGGCGCGTGCCAAGAAAAAGATCCGGTTGACTCGCGAGGAATGGCTGCGGCGCGCCCTCGAAGTGGTGGCGACGAAAGGCCACGCCAAACTTCGGATCCATGAGCTGGTCAAGCACCTCGGCGTCACGCGGGGGAGCTTCTACTGGCATTTCAAGGACCGCGACGATTTCGTATGTGCGCTGGTCGACTATTACATTCGTTGGTCGACGGACCGGGTGATCTTCGAGGTCGAACGGGTCGGCGGTGACGCGGCACAACGCCTCAAAACCGTCATGCGGATTGTGGCCGACCAGGACCTCGGTCGATACGACAACGCCATGATGAGCTGGGGCGTCCAGGAGCCGATCGTCGCTGAAAGCTTCGAAATCGCTATTCAGAGACGCATCGAGTTCATTCGGTCCTTCTTCGTGCAGCTCGGTTTCGAAGGCCAGGAGCTCGAAACCCGGACCCTCGCCTTTGTCGGCTACATGAGCCTGGTTCACACGGGCAACAATCCGAGGGCGAGGCGAGCTCATCTCAGGCATCTCGACGAGCGCCATGCGATTCTCACGGGGTCGTGAGGTCTCGGGGTTTTGAGTCGTGTTTGCTGAGGGCTCAATCCAGCAGTGACTGAATTGCGTTGGGCAGCGATGTTCGAAGCTCGGGATGGGTTTCGGCCAACCGCATAATATCCGCCAGATCCTTCTGCCGCTTGCTGCCCCTGCGGGTTTCGTCAGAGTACGCCCACACCTTTCCCGCCAGAACGTCCCCGATGCTCGCGACCGACATCTCATACCCGAGGACGGTATGGATTTTCGCCCGAGATATGAACTCCTGGTAGCGCGGGTCTTTCTGCAGCTGGATTCGAAGGTCGGACCCGGCCAGAGAAAGGTTGACGCTGTGTTCATGCTCCTCGATCTTCATTCCGGTCGCTGCTGCGGCTTCGACCAGGTCGGGTATCCGATGCGCGATCACGACCAGATCCAGATCGAGGCTGACAACCGGCTCGGCGTAGGCGTTGACGGCGAGGCCGCCGATGACGCAGTAGTCGGTCTTCGTCTTCCTCAGCAAGGCCAACAGCAACTCGAGCAGGTCGATTTTGCCGTTTGCGATGCTGTTGAGGAACTCTTTCCCCGTCATGTTCGCTCTTCTCCTCGCGCCAAGGATATCCGATTACCTTTTGAGTCCGAAAGGAATGAGAGCGGATCCGGACAATCCCCGTCTTTTATTGAAACGGACCGGGTCTCATACCGGATGACGACGAATCCGCCTCGCAGTCATTCGCGCCCGCGCCCCCCGGGTCCTCAAGCCCTCAAACCCTCACGCCCCTGCGATCAGCGGACACCCCTCCGGCAACACCAACGGCAGACATTTCGGCAGGATCTCGAAACGGATGTGATTCCACCGTTGGGGCTCGCCGTCGAGGTTGATGGGTAGCGCGCTTTCAAGCTCGATCTCGAAGCCCGGAACCTGTCGATAGTGGACGAATTGATTGTCCGTGTTTGTGAAGTCCTGCGCCTCCTGGATCACGAGTCCCAGGTCTTTGGTCTGAAAGTCGCTGATGGCCATGACGTCCATCAGGCCGTCGTTCAACATGGCGTTACGAGTGACCTGGAAGCCACCGCCAGCTTGGCGGGCATTGCCCACAGCGAGTACGATGAACGGCCCCTCTGCCTCCTCGTCGGTTGAGACGAATCGACCGGAATAGGGTTCCATCTTGGCGGCGGTGACGATACCGGTCAGGGCATAGGCGCCACCGCCCATGGCCTTCTTGAGCTGCGGGTTGGTGCTGACCGTGACCTCGGCGCCGAATCCGCCCGAGGCGACGTTGGCAAAGTAAACGCCGTTGGCTGACGGAACATCGATCGTCACCGGCTCACCTTCGATCGCGAGCTCGAGCGCGTCGTATGGTTCGAGAGGGATGCCGCAACCGCGCGCGAAGTCGTTGGCGGTGCCGAGGGGCAGGAGGGCGAGGGCCATCTGCGGTGAGGTGTCTGCCTTGAGAATGCCGTTGACGACCTCGTTGACCGTGCCGTCGCCTCCACCGGCCACGAGTATGTCGATACCGTCGCTCATCGCCTCCTGGGCGAATCGTGCGGCGTCGCCTCCCTCCCAGGTGCACCGCACCTCGAGCGGCTGGCCTTCGTCTCGAATCTGATTGATGGCCGCCCGCACCTGCGGGTTGGCGGCCCCTTTCCCGTTGAGGATGACCCGAACTTGTTTCATGGTCTCGCCTCCAGGTATGGGCGGCATTGCATGCCGGTAATAGGACTTGAGGTCTTGAAAGAAAAGGTTGGTGGCGGGCGCTCGTAGGTGTCATTCCGAGCGAGGCCTGAGGCCGAGTCGAGGAATCTATGGAGTGCGCAGGTAACCCGTCTATCCCATAGATCCCTCGGCTCGCCTCGCTCGCTCGGGATGACACGAGACGGCTCGCGAAAGCCGAGTTCATTGCTCCGGAGGGAAGATGGTGTTCCAGTCGTCCTTCATGCTGACGACGATCCAGCCGCTTGCGTCGGCAACTTCGAGCGCCTTGTCGAGACGGCCGATCTTCGAGTCGCGGTCGTAGGCCCATTCGCGCTCAGCGTCGTCGTGGTGGACGAGCAATGCGAAGCCAGGACGGGCGCCGCCGGTGGCGTACTGGAGCATCTGCAAGTCGCCGTCGGAGTTACCAAAGGCCGCGATTGGGCGTCGGCCGATGTGCGAGTTGATGGCCACTGGTTTGGCCGCTTTGTCATCGATGAAAGCGATCTCTGGCAATCGCATCAACACCGATCCGTCCACTTGCAGCTCGAACGAGGTCTTGACGCTCGATCCGATGATCTGTTCGGGTGGAATGCCGTAGACATCTTCAGTCCACGGCCGCATGAAATCGATGCCACCGGCGGAAACGATATAGGTCTTGAAACCTTTTGCCCGGAGGTATTCGAGCAGTTCGAGCATGGGCTGATAGACCATCTCGGTGAACGGTCGACCCGTGGTCGGATGCCGTGTGGTGTCGAGCCACTCCGTGGCGATGGCCGCGAACTCTTCCGTTGTCATGCCGGTGTGAGTCGACATCACGAGCTCGAGCAGTCCGTGCTCGCCGGCTGCGGTCAGCGCTTCCATGTCGCCCTCGAGCACGGCTGTGAAGGGCTGTTGGGTCGACCACTCGGGATGCTCCGGCGCCAGCGCTTTGACTCGATCGATGGCGAAGAAAAGCTGGAAATAAAGCGGCTGCTCGGCCCACAGGGTGCCGTCGTTGTCGAAGGTGGCGATGCGCTCGGGCTCCGGCACGAAGTCGGGGCTGGCCGGATCGGTGACTCGACCGACAAAATCGAGGATCGCCGATTTGGCATTCCCGTCATTCCAGGACGGCAGCGGATCGGTCGCAGTGGCGGCGTGGTCTCCCATTCCCGAAGGGCCGCACGCCAGGAGGGCAATCGATGACAACACCACAGCGATGATTTTTTCGGTCTTCATGTGTCACTCCTTGGCATCAAAAATGGCGGGCCCGAAGGCCCGCCGTTGATTGTAGTCGGATGTGTCAGTGTGAGGTCGGATTGAGCTTTTCCATCACCTGGTCCAGGCTGAAGCTGGCTGCCTTCTGGCGCGGCGGAAACTCCTTGAAGGTCTTCAGGAAATTCCCCACATAGGCCTGCGCCGGCACCAGCAGGTAGACACGGTCGATCACCCAGTCGTAGTAGGTGTTCGAAGTACGGTATGAGCGCTCGTAGGGATCGCGACGGAGATTGAAGATCAGCGGTACCCGCAGAGGTGTAAACGGCTCGATCCACGCGCGGAGGGTGCTGTATTCCTTTTGCTCCATGAAGATCAGCTTCCAGTCTTCATAGCGCAGTGCGGTGAGGTCGCCGTCGTCGGAGAAGTAGAAGATCTCCTTGCGCGGGCTCTCGTCGGTCTGTCCGGTGAGCAACGGCAGGATGTTGTAGCCGTCGAGATGGACCTTGTAGCTGCGGCCGATGGCCTGCACATCGCCCGCTTTGAGCCTGTCTTTGATGTTGGCGTCGCCCGCAGCGGCGAGGAAGGTGGGCAGCCAGTCCATGTGGTGGACGATCTCGTTGGTGTAGGTGTCGGCCTTGATTTTGCCTGGCCAGCGCACCATGGCGGGCACCCGCCAGCCGCCCTCCCAGTTGGTGTTCTTCTCACCGAAGAAGGGGGTGGAGGCCGCGTCAGGCCAGGTGTTGTAATGTGGCCCGTTGTCGGTCGAGTAGAAGACGATCGTCTCATCGGCGATGTCGAGCCGGTCGAGCAGGTCGAGGAACTGTCCGATGTGCATATCGTGCT
>JBFFBV010000129.1:0-10561 GCA_041560205.1 Candidatus Sulfomarinibacter sp. | reverse complement strand
GATGCTAGATTCTAGATACTCGATCCCCCACCCACCCTTTGATATTTCGGACGAGCAGTTTTTGATCCGATACATCCAGCATCCAACATCGAGCATCCTGCAGCGATCGTCAGCCTCTGCTATCGTCGCGGTCAATGAGCGGTGATTTGCCTCAAGTGTCTATATACACCGATGGTGGCTGCCGGCCGAACCCGGGACCCGGTGGGTGGGGTGCGGTGCTGCTTCATCCAGGAGCCGAGCCGGTCGAGCTTTCGGGCGGCAAGAAAGAGGCCACCAACAACCGCATGGAGCTCATCGCCGCCATCGAATCTCTCGGCGCCCTCGAAGGCGCCCACCGGGTCGAGCTCTACACCGACTCCACCTACCTGCGGCAGGGCATCACGGAGTGGCTCCCCGAGTGGCTCAAGCGCAACTGGAAGACCGCGGGGAAGAAGAGAGTCAAGAATCGTGATCTCTGGGAGCAGCTGTCGAAGGCGCTCGAAATCCACACCGTCGAGTGGCATTGGGTGAAGGGCCACGCCGGAGATCGATGGAACGAGGTCGCCGACCAGCTGGCGTCCGCCGCCATACCGCGTGCCCCGCTTCCGATCGATGACGGGAAGGCGGTCCACATCTTTACAGCCGTGGCCTACTCGGGCAAGAAGAAGGCCGGCTCCTGGGGCGTGGTGCTTCGATTCGCGGATTCCGAGAAGGGCTCGAGCGAACGGATCGACGGCGCATCGCCCAACCGCATGCACATCATGAGCGCGATCGCCGGTCTTGAGCAGCTCAAGCGACCGGTGCGGGTCCACCTCTACACGGTGTCGGATTACCTCGAGAACGGCGCCACGACCTGGGTGCCGGCGTGGAAGGAACGGGGGTGGAAGACCCGTGAGGACAAGCCCGTCTCACACCGCGACCTGTGGCAGCGCCTCGAAGCCCTGTGCAAAAGACACCGTGTCGAGTGGCACGTCGTCGACGGCAAGAACCCGCCCCAGGACCTGGAATACGCGAAGCAGCTGGCGAAGGATGCGCTCGCCATTCCAGAGTGAGGTCCCGTGCCCGTCTTCGTCTGCGTATCCGTGCCCGAAGACCCGTTCAAGCCGAAGTCGGGCACGGAAACGGGTTTACGGCGCGACTGGAAAGACGTAGATCGGGTCGTCGGTGGTGTCGTCGATGACGGTCGCGTAGGTCGTCCAGTACGAAGGTGATCCGGAGATCAGGGTGACGCGAATCCAGCCTCCCTCGACAACCGAGCTTCCGATACCCATGTTGGCAAATATGTCGTTGACCTGGCGCCACGCCGCTGATTGCGAGTAGTCCTTCTGCCCCAGCAAGCTCCCATCAGAAGAATAGACCTCGACTCTGACCTGAAAGGCACCGGTGGAGGTCTGGGCGAAGCCGACGTTGGTGCGGAAAACATTCGGCTCCGAGTGGATCAGGGGCAGGACGAGCTCGGTCTCGGTGCTTGCCGCGCTGAGCAGGATCCCCGGCTGACCCTGACCGTAGGTGCCACCGTCCGGTCCCGGAGTGTAGGTCCGGCAGAACGTCGAGGTGCCGGTGCCGTCGACCACGACGTACATCAGCCCTGAAAAGGGCGTCTTCGCAAACATGGGGTCATCGAGATAGAGCGACCCGTTGGCGGCGATGGTGTGGGGACCGCTGAGCAGCTCGCCTGGCCACTCCTGGCCGCTGGACACGGAGTAAACCGAGGCTGTCCGAGATTCGGAGCTCGGGTTGGCGACCCCGATCTGGGTCTTCCAGTCGGTAGGGGGCTGTCCTGGCAGTGATGCCGCGGCAGGTATCAGCCATGTCTCCTGTGTTCCGACGCCGTCGCCGTTCTTGCCGTCGAGGAAGAGGGTGTCGCTGCCGAGGGGGTCGAGCCAATCCGAGAGGCGCGTTTCCGGCGTGCCTTCGCCCGTCCACTGGGAATAGAACCTTCCATACCAGTCGGGTTCGTCGGGGCCCAGGGGGGGTTGGTCCGGTCGTTCCTGATAAACGCACGCGGCATATCCACCAGAGAGGGTGCCGACGCATCGCTTGGTCGCGTCGTCAAAGAGACACGCGCCGGAAGAACCCGCCTCCGTGACAGCCTCATCCCAGTCGTCGATGCGGAGGTATCGGCCGCTGCCCGGCGATGAACCTCCACCGAGGGAAGTGACGGTCGGAGGGTCATAATCCAAAGTGATGGACTTCTCGTCGCCTGAGGGGTGATGGATCGACGTTGTGGAATTCGGAAGCTGATCGCGCGCGTCCCACCCCGAGTAGTAAACGTTGAAGCTCGCCTCCGGCTCGTCGTCGAGCAGAAGGAGCGCTAAATCCGACCCGACCTGGAATGGGGACGAGGCGACCTGCGTCGATCCGCTCTGGTTTTGACTGAGGTTGCCACCGCGAAGGTCGTCGCACTCCGGGCTCTGGTAGTTCCAATAGGCCACGAGGGTGGGTGCCCAACTCTCCTCCTCGATGCAGTGCTGCGCTGTGAGGAAGTAGGGCGTGAGATCTTCCGCGGTGTTGTTGACGAGTTGGCCGGTACAGAGGTAGGACGAACCACCGGAACTCACCGAGTATCGCGCCACCGATCGGATCTGGTCGCGCCACGGGTTGCCCTGCGGGCAGACGACGTTGATGTTGCAGGAGCCGCGTTTCGCCGAAAGGGAGGATTGGCGCTCGCCGAAGAACCGGTAGCCGTGGTTCACCGACGCGATTCGAAGGTCGGCCTCGGCGCCCTTCGGCAGGTGGAGCTCAGCCACCAGTTCGTCGCCGAGGACGACGGCCGTCCACAAGCCGCCCAGGGAATTGCGATTTTTCCTGAAATAGGGACCTTGCACGCCGGAGCCGTCGGGCGCGTGGACCCAGAAAGCGGCGCCTCCGGGAAGCTCGAATCGCTCGAGGCCGAGGCTCAGGCTCAGAGCACCGGGCGACGAGATGTGCAGTCGCCACAGGCGCGAGCCGTCCGCGAGGATTTCCCAGGTACCGCTGCTGTTCGGGGTGAAGGCGACGCCGACGTTCTTTGCAAAGCGTGGGGCAACCGGGCGGCCGCTTCGTTCGCGCTCGCTGTCCTCGGCGCGCAGCTTCTCAACGTCGACCCACGGCATCTCGTGGTGCTCGATCTGGTCGAGCGGACGTACTCCGGGGAGTGCGCTTCGCGGCAGCACGCCCCTGTCGGCCGAGAAGAGGACCGGCGCGCTGATGAGCAGCACGACCAAGAGGGCCGCGGCTTTGGATTGCATCGATGTGGCTGTCTTCATGAGTGGACCTCGTCCGCCCGGTGGGCAGCATCTCTCTGTCTCGAAAACATTTTACAGCGCGTCGAGCTTCCCGTTTGTGACGGCGATCAGTCCTCGATCGTGATGTGCTCGACTTTGACGGGTGTCAGCGGGCGGTCCTGGGCATTCGTCGCGGTGCCCTCGATGCTCTTCACCACGTCCATGCCGTCCGTGACCTTTCCGAAGACCGGGTGCTTCGACTGTCCAGGTGAAAACCAGTCGAGAAAGCTGTTGTGCTTGGTGTTGATGAAGAACTGCGAGCCGCCGCTATTGGGTCTGCCGGTGTTGGCCATCGACAGCGTGCCGACCTCGTTGGAGAACTTCGCCTTCTCGGGGTGCTCGTCCTGGATCGTGCCGTGAGGCGGTCCGCCGGTGCCGCAGCGCGGGCTGTCGGGGTCCTGGGAGTGGGGGCATCCGAACTGGATCATGAAATCCTTGATCACGCGGTGGAAGTGCAAGCCGTCGTAGAAGCCGCTCTTCGCCAATGAGATGAAGTTCTCGGCGGTGATGGGCATCTCGTCGAGAAAGATCTCGGCCTTGAAGGTGCCCATGGATGTCTCGAAATTCGCGGTCGGATTGGCCATTTGTCACCTCTTTCAGCGCATTTGGCGCGCGCTTCGTACACGATAGCACGCGCCCACCCGCTCACCCGCCCGGATACAAGATGCACTCACCGCACCTACCCAGATGCAAGATGCACCCGTCCGACCTTCCACCCAGATAAGAGCTGCAAGATGCACGTCCTGTCCCTCCAGCTCAGACAACTCTCGAGGTTCGGGCTCATACGTGGGCGGGAGGCCATGCATCTTGGATCTTGCATCTTGGATCTTGAAACCGTTCACGCCAGATACACTGGTGCTCGGAGGCACGATGAGATTGTTCAGAGCAGTGGTGGCTACGACCGTTCTTCTGCTGTCCCTGCCCGGTTCCGCGTACACCGGAGTCGGCGATCAATCTGGAAAGACCTTCATGTGGAAGGCCGAGAGGGATGGGACCACGCTCTATCTGCTGGGATCGGTCCACGCCCTCAAGGAGGATGCCTATCCGCTGCCGACCGCCATTGATGCGGCCTTCGACGAAGCAGAAATCGTCGTCTTCGAGATCGATCTCGACGACATGACGACCGCCGCCATCCAGATGATGAGCGCCGGCTCCCTCGAGCCGGGGACCACGCTCGAGCAGGTCGTCGGCCCGGAGATCTGGGCGGAGTTCGTGGCACGCGTCGGCGATTCGGGTTTCAAGCCTCGGTTCTTCCAGGGCATGAAGCCGTGGATGGCCGCGCTGACGCTGACCGCCTTCGAGCTGAGCAAGCAGGGCTACCTCGCGACGGCCGGGCTCGATACCCACTTGGCGCAGCGTGCGGACGAGGCCGGCAAGGAGCGGCGCGCGCTGGAGACTGCGGAGTTCCAGGTCAGCCTCTTTTCCGAGCTGACTGACAAGCAGAGTCTGGCATTTCTTCAGCACTCGTTGACGGATCTCCAAAACCTGATTCCGGAGTTGGACGGGCTGTACTCGGACTGGAGGTCCGGCCGGGTCGAGCTGGTCGAAGACATGCTCCTCGAGGGATTCGAGGAATTCCCCGAGGTCTTTCAGCGCATCGTCGTGGATCGAAACCTGGCCTGGTTGCCTCAAGTGGAAGAGCTGTTGGCCGGGGAGCGGCATGCGATGGTCGTGGTGGGATCGATGCACCTGGTGGGGGAGCAAGGCCTCGTCAACCTCCTCCGAGGCAAGGGCTACACCGTCGAACAGCAATAACGAGAGCTCCGGAGGAGCGACAGATGGTGAGCCCGGGGCCTCAGCCCCGGCTCGAGCGATTCGCCGCACTATACTCGTCCCATGGCGCCGACCAGCTCGCAGATGGACGAGTCCAGAGCCGATCCGAATCCTCTCGTCCGACTCGGTCGTCTGATTCGCAGGCGCTGGCGCAGCCTCAAGCGGCGCTGGCGCGCACCGCAGGTTCGATTCGTCTACCACGACGCCTACGCGATCGCTCTTGACGAGGCGCCTCTCGACCCCACGAGGGGCCAGAAGATCCTGGGCTTTCTCGCTGACGAAGGGCTGCTCGACCGTGACGACATCTCGGTGCCGAGACTGCCGGCGGTGCGAGGCCTCCTCCGCGTGCACGATCCCGAGTACATCGATGCGGTCGGCCACGACGCCGAGGTGACGGAGCGCATCTTCGGGTCGAGGATTAGCGACGAAGAGATCGAGAAGGTGACGGAGGTGCAGCGGCTTGCCGTCGGCGGCACCATCCAGGCGACGCGTCTCGCGCTCCAGGGGCGATCGGTCGCGATCAACCTCAGCGGCGGATTTCACCACGCCGAACGGGATCGAGGCGGTGGGTTCTGCATCTTCAACGACATCGCGGTGGCCATCGCGAGGCTGCGTGCAAAGGGCTTTCGCGAGCCGGTTCTGGTGGTGGACCTCGACATCCACGACGGCAACGGCACCCGCTCGATCTTCGCCCATGACGCGACCGTCTACACGTATTCGGTCCACAACGAGCACTGGGGCGAGACCGAGGCCGAAGCCTCGACCGCCATTGCCTTGGGGCCCGATGTCGGTGACGAGATCTACCTCGGCACTCTGCTCAAGTCCCTACCGGACGTGATGATGAGCGTGAAGCCCGGGCTGGTGATCTACGTCGCGGGCACTGACCCGGCCGCCGACGACGCTCTCGGCAACTGGAAGATCTCGGCGGACGGAATGTTCCGCCGCGACCGGCTAGTGATCGAGCTCCTCCGGCACGGGCGCCGCCGGGTGCCGCTGGTCGTGCTTCTGGCGGGCGGCTACGGTAACGCGAGCTGGCGCTACAGCGCACGCTTCTTTTCCTGGCTCATCAGCGGCAAGGTCGCCAGGACGCCCGACAACGCGGAGATGATCCTGCGACGGTTCCGCCGGATCCGTGGCTCGCTCGCCCCGACCGACCTCACCGCCGAACCAAGCGGCTACGGCTGGCGGCTGACCGAGGAGGACCTGGTCGGCGTGCTCCCCGAGGCTCCGAAACGGACCCGTTTCCTCTCGCACTTTTCCCAACACGGAATCGAGCTGTTGCTCGAGCGCCTCGGTCTGCTCGACCAGCTCCGTCTCAGGGGCTTCCGGCACCCGTCGGTCGAGATGGATCTTTCGGGCAGTGTGGGTGACACGCTTCGAGTGTGGTCCGAGCCCGACCATCGCGAGCTCCTCATGGAGCTTCGCGTCAACCGGAGCTCGCGGGTCGCGAGCGGCTGCGAGGTGCTGGTGATCGAATGGCTGCTGCTGCAGAACCCACGGGCGCACTTCGGCCCCTATCGCCAGCAGCTCCCTGGACAGAAGCACCCTGGGCTGGGTCTTCTCAAGGAGGCCTTCGGCTTCCTGGTAGTGGTCGCCGAAGTGCTCGAGCTCGACGGGATCTATTACGTGCCATCCAGCTATCACGTGGCGATTCAAAGCCGCCGGCGGGTTCGCTTCCTCGAAGCGGTCCACGAGGGGTGGATGCAGGCGCTCGAAAAGCTCTTCGATGGGGTGCCGCTGCCCGAGGCCAGCAACCTCATCGACGATGGGAGGGTGGTGGACCAGGCGAGCGGGTTTCGGCTGGAGTGGGAAGGCTACCCGATGGTGCTTCCCGTTTCCGATCGCCTCCGAGAGCGGGTCTCCGGCGAGGACTACGACCGGCGCGTGGCCGAGACAATCGAGCGACTGCAGCTGGTCGTGGCCGAGCCCGTGGGATAATTCTCAAGGGGACCGAGTGTCGAAGATGCGTTTTGATCACGCCCTGATCGTCGGCGCCTCGTCCGGAATCGGCGAGGCCCTCGGGCGACGCCTCGCCTCCGAAGGCGCAAAGGTCGCGCTGGTCGCGCGCCGAGAGAACGATTTGCGGCGCATCATGGAGGAGATCAACTCTGCGGCGGGGGAGGAGCGCGCGATCGCGGTGGCGCACGATGTGCGTGCGGTCGACGACGTGCCGGGTCTGGTGCAGGAGATCGCCCGCCGCCTCGGCGGGCTCGACCTCGCGATCTATGCCGCCGGATCGATGCCGGCGGTTGCCGTGGATGAGTTCAACACCTCCAAGGACCGCGAGATGATCGAGGTCAACCTGGTGGGGGCGGTGGCCTGGCTGAACCCGATCGCAGAGCGCATGATGCGTCTCGGGCGCGGCACGATCGTCGGCATCGGTTCGGTGGCCGGCGACCGCGGGCGCGCACCGAACCCCGTCTATTGCACCTCCAAGGCGGGCTTCCACGCCTTTCTCGAGGCGCTTCGCAACCGCTTGGCGAAGCTCGGTGTCCGTGTCGTGACGATCAAGCCCGGCTTCGTCGACACTGCGATGACGCGCGGCAAAGAGGGACTCTTCTGGCTCATTTCCGCCGATCGCGCGGCCGAGATCATCCTCGACAAGGCGCGGCGTGGGGTGGTGACCGCCTACGTGCCGGCTCGCTGGCGATTGGTCATGAGCGTCATCCGCTCCATGCCTTCGTTCATCTTCTCGAAGCTCGGGATCTGAGGGATGCGGCTGCAGGACCGGCTCGAGTGGGTCGAGGGATGGGGAATGGCCGTTGGCGGCGCCGGGTACGTCTTTCGACCTACCGATTCCGGCGGCATCGCCGAGGCGTTCACCGCCGCGCGCGTCGAGGGTCTGCCAATTGCGCTTCGAGGGGCGGGCTGCTCCTACGGCGATGCCGCCTTTCGTCCGGAGTCGGCCGTCCTCGACCTCTCCGGGCTCAGCAGGGTCCTCGGGTGGGACGCGGAAACCGGCGTCGTCGATGTCGAGCCCGGGGTGAGCCTCGCCGCGTTGTGGCGGCTCGCCATCGGCGACGGTTGGTGGCCGCCGGTGGTCACCGGCACCATGGAACCGACCGTCGGCGGGATGCTGGCGATGAACGTTCACGGCAAGAACAACTGGCGGCGGGGCACCATCGGCGAGCACTGCATCGAGTTCGATATCGTGCTGGCCAACGGCGAATCGCGCACCGTGTCGCGGAAGGACGATCCCGAGCTCTTTCACGACGTGATCGGCTCCTTCGGCCAGCTCGGCATCATCACCCGCGCGCAGCTCCGAATGAAAAAAGTCCACTCCGGGTTGGTCGAGGTGAAGGCGGTGTCGGCGCCGAGCCTCGAGGCGATGTTGAGCCTCGCGGACGACGCCAAGGATAAATGGGAGTATGTCGTGGGATGGATCGACGCCTTTGCCAGGGGCCGCAACCTCGGACGCGGGCTTCTCCACTTCGCGAGGCATCTCGAGGAAGGCGAGGACCAGGATGCTGGCTCCAGCCTCGATGCGGCCGGGCAAGATCTGCCGGCCACGCTGCTCGGGGTCGTTCCGAAGAGCCTGATGTGGCGTTTTCTCAAGCCCTTCACCAACCGGCCCGGTATGCGGAGCATCAATCTCGCCAAGTACGGCGTCGGCAGCACGGTCGGTGACGAGAAGGTCTACCGCCAGTCGCTGGCGGAGTTTTCATTCCTGCTCGACTACGTCCCGGACTGGAAGAACATCTACCTGCCGGGAGGGCTCATTCAACACCAGAGCTTCGTGCCGGCGAACCGGGCCGAGGAGGTGTTCCGCGATCAGCTCGAGATCTGCCTCGAGCACGGCCTGCCGTCGTTTTTGGCGGTGCTCAAAAGGCACCGACCTGACCCCTTCCTGATGAGCCATGGCGTCGACGGCTATTCCCTGGCTCTCGACTTCCCGGTAACCGATCGCAGGCGCGACACGCTGTGGAAGATGGTGCACTCGCTCGCCGAGCCGGTGGCGTCGGCGGGCGGCCGTTTTTATCCGGCGAAGGACGCGGCCCTTCCGGGAGATCTCTACCGCTCGACATTCCGCGACGAGCAGCTCGTGCGATTCGCACAGCGCAAGCAGGAGCTCGATGCCGATCGCGTGCTTCGCTCCGCGCTGGCGGACCGTTTGATCTATGACGACTGAAACCCCAGCATTTGACGTGATTCGGGACGGCCAAGGGCGGCACATGTGCCGCCCCTCCAAAAACGCGGCCAGGTCCATCTGTACCGCGACGATTCTGTTGGCCAATATGGCTGTCGGCGCTCATGCCGCGGATCGCGACCAACTCCTTTACCACGCCGAAACCCTCAAGGGAGAGGTCCTTCAAAGCCGTCGTGCCGATTTGCCGTTCAACCCGGCCTCGCTGGTCAAGGTCGGGACCACCCTGTGGGCGCTCGACCGTCTCGGTGCCGAGCACCGATACCGCACGGTCTTCGGTGTGGCCGGCGAGTGGGACAAACAGACGGGCCGGCTGGTTGGCTCGCTGGTGGTCCAGGGCTGGGGCGACCCGGACATGCAGCCCGAGAACATTTTTCTCATCGCACGGCAGCTCAACCGACTGCGGCTCCACCGCGTGGAAGGCTGGCTCCACATCGACGGTGATTTCTGGATCGGGTGGGAGAACGGGGTGGCCAACCGGGTGCTCGATCCACGAAATCGAGCGGATCGGATGGGACGTCGGCTGCGGGCGGTCCTCGACCCTCGCCGGTGGGACCCGTCGACCAGGGCGGCGTGGGAGGAGATGTGCGAACGGCGGGGGTGGGACCCGAGCGACCCGCCGCGAGTGGAGATCGTGGGCCCGATCAGACGGGGAGCCCCGGTCGACTGGACGCCTCTGCTCGTCCACCGTTCGAACCCCCTGCCGGTTCTGCTCCGGCGGTTCAACGTGTACTCGAACAACGACATCATCCGCATTGCGGACGGTCTTGGTGGGTCCGACGGCCTCGAGGCCTATCTTGAAGCGAAGCTCGGGCTCCAACCGCAGGCTCTGGAGCTGGAAACCGCCTCGGGCGAGGAGCGGAATCGCCTGACCGCACGTACCGGTGTCCAACTGATGAGGTCGTTTGTCGAGAAGGTCGGCGAGCTGGGTCTGGCGCCTTCCGACGTCCTGCCCGTGATCGGGTGCGACCCCGGGTCGACCGACCGGAAGTTCCCGATGCTCGCCCGGGCGGAGAGCGCCGGCTGCTTCGTGGTCAAGACGGGAACGCTGATCAACACGGATGGGGGAGTGGCGGTTCTCGGCGGTGTTTTCTCGACACCGGCAAACGAGATTGTCATCTTCTGTATCGCCGCCCGCCAGACCGGGTGGGACGAGCCCCACTGGCGAGGCCTCCAGCAATCCTGGCTCGCGGACCTGAGCGACGCCGCGGGAGGGGCCGTCCAGCGCCCGTGCGGTGAAGAACTGCCGTACTCCGACACCTACGCCGAGGTCGAGTGGGTCGTCTCCTGGGAGTCGCTGTAGCCGAAGGCTACCCCGTGCCCGTGCCCGTCTCCGTTTCCGTGCCGATGTCAAACATCGATGTTTCGCCGGGTATGGCATCCGGGCATGGGCACGGAG
>JBFFBV010000128.1:0-10716 GCA_041560205.1 Candidatus Sulfomarinibacter sp. | reverse complement strand
CTGATCGGGCGAGAATTCTTCGAACTCCGGGTTCGTGTCGAGGTGCTGGTAGAGGTCTTCATAGACCATCAAGAATCGCTCGGACAAGGTCCCGGCCTCGAGCAGTGTCTGCTTGCGATCGCTGGGAATCTCGAGGATCTGCGACGCCAGGGCGATGAGCTGGGCATCGGAGACCTCCTCCATGTGGCGGGCGAATTGGTCGCGCGAGGCCTCGTCGAGGTCCACCAGGCTCGGAAGCAGGGACCGCAGCTCTTGTCGCAGCGGACGGATCCCCGCCAGGCGTTTGGGGGACTCGGGTATCGGCTCGTACTGGACCCGCACCTGTCGGTAGCTGGTCTTGACATCGAGCTCCTCCTCGATCCGGAAGCGCTCGAGCCCGAGCAGCCACATCAGGAAGCGGCCGTCCTCGATCTCCTCGTGGGCCGCGATGAATCCGACGCAACCGAAGTTGCAGACCGGCGGGGAGCCGGGCAGATCAGCTTCATGACCGGGCTCGACCTGGACCATGCCGATCACTTGGTGCGTCTCGACGGCGTCGCGCACGAGCTCGAGGTATCGAGGCTCGAAGACGTGCAGCGGCAGCACCTCTGCCGGCAAAAGAACCACCCGTGGCAGAGGGAAGATCGGGATCACGTTCGGAACCTGCACTGTTTCCGGCGGCGGGGCTTTCGGACCGTCTTCGAATATGGAGCGGTGCATATCGTCGTCCTTCTCTAAACGGAACAACAATCTCTGCGGATCACTTCTTCCATCAAACCGATCACAGTGTCCAGGGTCAACCACTCGCTGGCAGGGGTGAGTCACGATGCCCGAAGGCCGTCCGTCACCTCGGGAACGGCCAATTGTCCACAAGAGCCCCGGAGGTGCGACAGATGGTTGGCCTGGGGCGAGAGCCCCAGGAAGGGGCTGAGTCATTCGCGGTTTTTGGGGCGGGTGTCAGCGAAAAATGAAGGTCTACTCGTGCGACGCCATGACGCGCCAGGCGACGAGACGCTCGTTCATCGCCCGCAGGCGGCGGCAGAGGAGTCGGCAGAGGAGGTTGAGGAACTGGACCGCAGCGTCCGGGTCCATCGACAACACCTCCTCGAGGAGCGACCGGCTGATGGAGAACACCGTCGTGGTCGTGCGGTGGGCGCGGGCGTCGGCCGAGCGCGGCTGGTCGTCGACCAGGGCCAGCTCGCCGAAGACCTCACCGCGTTCCAGAACCGCCAGAGCTTCCTCACCCATGCCGGGCACCATGCGCGAGATGCGAACCGCACCATCGAGCACGATGTAGAGACAGTCCCCTGGCTCGCCCTCTGCGAAGATCAGGGCGTCGGCCGAGTACCTCCGCTCGCGTGAGTACTTGGCCAGCAACCGGAGCTCCTGCGCCGACAGCCCCTGCTCGCGCAGGATGTCGAGCTTGGTCTCCTCGGTCACGTGCACCCGGTCGCCGGTCCCTTCCCCGTCTCGCTCCAGCTGGAACGGCTCCGACGGGGCGCCGAAGAGCTCACTCATCTGCGCGTTGGCCGCGCGGACCTTGTCGGCGAGGGTCTGCCAGAAGCCCCACAGCAGGCTGACCGCGAGCTCGCGATCCGAGGCCACCGCGGTGTCGAGAGCGCCGGCGGAGAAGGTGTAGATCGATCCCTCGCCGACCCCGACTGCAGTGGCCGATCGTGGCAGCCCATCGAGGAACGAAACCTCACCGAAGAGAGCTCCCGCGTCGAGGGTCGACAGCACCTGGGTGCCGACCGGTGTCGCGCGCGTGATATGGACGGTTCCTTTGCGGACGATCAAGAGGTCTCGGGTGCTGTCATTCTCGGCGAAGAAGACATCTCCGGGGGCAAAAGACGTCGATGTCGCGAGCTTCGCGAGGGGAATGATCAGCTCATCCGAGAAATGACGGAAGAGGCCCATCGATCGCAGTTCGGTGGCGCGTCGCAGGAGGTCGTTTTCCTCGGAGCCGCTTTTCGCTCCACGCTCCCTCTGCGGCTCCACATCCGCATGCGAGAAGATTTTGGCGTGGCTCAGGGCCACGTGATCGCACGCCCTCTGGAGCGTGGAGATGCGGTTCGAAATCAGCTTCTCGATAGTGGCCGGCTCGCGCTGGCAGAGCCTCACCAAAGTCTCGACCCGTCTTCTCTCCTGCTGCTGCTCGCGATCGGAGCGCCAGCTCGCCAACAGCATGGCGTCGATTGCCGCCTCGAGAGCGGCGTCGAAGTCCTCGTTTTCCAGCGCGGTTCGGGAGGTCTCGACCGCGAGGCGGAAGTCGAGAGGGTTGAGCCGGCGTGCCTGGATGAACTCGGCGAGGGCCGTTTCGGCGTCGTCGTGCCGCAGGTGAAGGAAACCGGCGGCGGCGTAGGCAAGGTAGTTGAAAGGCGTACGCAGCTTGGCGAGGTCGATCATGTCGACGGCGCGACCGAACTCCCCCCGAGTCTCGAAGATGTGAGCCATGCCGAGGGCGTGAGAGGCCTCGAGGTTTCGGCGCTTGAACTCGCGGTCGAAATCGTCGATGCCTTCTTCGCCCCGGACCCGCTCGGCCTCCTCGCGGAGGGCACTTCCTTGCGGCGAGAACGCCGCCGCAATCTCGAGGAGCTCGGCAGCCTCAGCCGGTCTGCGGATCGACCGCAGGCGGCGCGCGACCTCCACCAACCGGTCGATCATCGACGGATGGGGCAGAATTGAATCTTCCATACAGGGTTCCGAGCTCCAATTGTAGGAATAATTCCGCGCTGAGGTCAAACGGCCGGCAGCATCGTTTGCCAGGTGAAAGTAACCTCCTCGAGGTTGGTATGCGTAGAATAGCCACCTGATGAAGTTGACACGGGGAATCGTGGTGGTGTTGGCGGCGGCCCTCGGGGGTCCGGCCGCGGTAGCGGTTGAAACCCTTGATCCGGCCGATGCGGTCCCCGGAAGCACCGGCGTGTGTATCACCGAGATGGATGCCGGTGAACGGGTGGAGATCCCTGTTACCGTCCTCGGTACGGTCGAATCGGGGACCCCCGACGGCGAGTTGGTGCTGGTGCGCCTCGATCATCCCCGGTTGCGCGAGACCGGAATCATCGCCGGCATGAGTGGATCACCCGTCTACCTCGACGGCAAGCTGTTGGGCGCTCTCGCATACGGCTTTCCTTTTGCCAGCGAGCCGATCGGCGGCGTCACGCCGTTTTCCCGGATGCTCGAGGTGGAGGAGGCACCGCCCGCGGTCGGCCTCGCGGCCCGCCCCGGGTTCGAGGCGATCCTGGAAGCTGCGAGCGCTGGCGGGCTCGGCCGGCTGGTTGTCGATTGGCTGCTGCCCGAGGGATTGGAGGGAGCGCAGCCGTTGCCCCTCGCAGTCGCTGGCTGGCACCCTTCGTTGGATGGCGGCTGGCTCGCAGAAAGCTGGCAACGCTTGGGTTGGGTCGCAGCGACGGGTGCCGGCCCGCAGGACCGGGAAGGTGGCCGAGAGATCACGCCTGGCTCGATGGTCGCGGCGGTGATGGTCGATGGCGACGTCACCCTGGCCGCGGGAGGGACGGTGACAGAAGTTCGCGAGGACCGCCTGTGGGCCTTCGGCCACCAATCCCTCGGCTCGGGAAACACGAGCATGCCTCTCGCGAAGGCGGGTGTCGTGGTCGTGGTGCCCAGCCTCATGAATTCGTTCAAGCTCTTCACCGTCGGCGATCCGATCGGCGCGGTCGTCGCCGATCGTCGGGACGGGATTTTGGGTCGGTTGGGAGAAGAGGCCCCGATGGTGCCGGTCTCGGTCACCGTCAACGACCGTTCCTACGCGTTTCGGGTCGTGCGCCACCCGGTCCTGGCGCCTCTGCTGGCGGGCTACCTCGCGAGCGCCAGCCAGGGGATCCGTGGTCGGAGCTTTGGAAATCAGACGGTCAGCGCGAAGGTCTCGGTGAGGTACGAAGGCCTCGGGCCCGCGGTGGTGGACGCCACCTTTTCCGGTCAGTCGGCACCCGCTGAAGCGAGCGCCTTCGCCACTGCGGTGGTGGCATACCTCGAGGGATCGGCATTCGAGGGCCCTGACATCGAGTCGATCGACATTTCCCTCGAGTCGATCGAAAGGCTCGAGGCCGCGACCATCGTCGACATCGTGCCCGCACGCCGAACCGTTCGACCGGGCGAGGAATTGGCGGTGCATTTCCGTATTCGGCCCTATCGCGGAGCCGAAGAGACCCACACCGTCAGCCTTCGAATTCCCGAGAGTGTTCCTGCCGGCCGCCTCGATCTGGTCGGTGCGGACGGTACGGCGTGGACCACCTACGATCTGCAGATGCGCCCGCTCCGGCCGGCGAGCTTTGCCGACGAGCTGCGGCTGCTCAACTCGATCCTTCACTCGAAGACCGTGGTGGCGGTGCTCGAGCGGAAGGACGTCGGCATGGTGGTGCCGGGGGGCACGGTGTCGGCTCCGCCGAGCATCGTCCTGCAGATGCGATCTGCCCTGGGTCCAAACCTCGACACCGTTGCCTACAGCGTCTTCGCCAAGAGCGTTGCCGAGATGCCCTTCCTGATTTCGGGCGCCCAGCGCATACCGCTCACAGTGCGCGTTGATTCACGAGAACCGGAGTAGCGATGAACTGCAGCCGATGCCTGACAATTCTGTGTGTCCTCCTCGTTGTGACCCAGGTGGCGGGTGCCACCGAGACCCGGCGCTGGACCGTCGATACCGCCGAGGAAATGCTCCAGGGGCGTGGTAGCGATGTCCAGGTCACCGCTGACGGGACCCTGCAGCGCGTTGCAGGGTGGGCCGCCGGGCCGGACTTCGAGGAGGCGGTCGTGATGGCAGCCGCCAAGGCAACCGACGGATCGCTCATCGTCGGCACCGGGTTTCCGGCGCGTCTCTACAGCGTGCGCGGAGACCAGGCCGAGCTGCTGGCCGAGGTCGATGCGGAGCAGATCACCGCCGTTCTCGCAACGGCCGGCGGCGATGTGCTGGTGGCCACGGTGGCGCCCGGGACCCTCCACCGGTGGTCGGGCGGCGAACTGACCGAGATCGGGCGTTTGGCTGACGGTGGTATCTGGGACCTCGCCGTATTCGGGGGCGAAGTGGTGGCGGCAGGTGGTCCACCCGCATCGATATTCAAGGTAACGGATCGTGGCCTCGTGAGGTGGGTGGAGCTACCTGATTTCCACGCACGGTGCCTCCTGCCAGAAAATTCCCGGCTGCTTGTCGGTACGTCGGGCAAAGGGCTGATCCTGGTGGTCGACGAGTCGGGGCAGCTCGGAATGCTCGCCGACAGCCCCTTCACCGAGATCGCAGATCTCGCGGTTGGCGACGGTGCGGTCTGGGCGGCCGCGCTGGTCGGCGAACCGGCCTCCGCACCGCGAAAAAAGGCGGCTGACGGCAACGGGGGCGAGAACGGTGAGGTCACGACCGAGGTCACCGCAACCGGTGACATCAAGCTGCCCGAGGTGAACGGCAAGACGGCGACCTCCGAGGTCTTGAAGCTGACCGCCTCCGGCGGCTTGCTCAGCGTTCATCGATTTGTCCGCGAGGTCGCGACCTCGGTTTCCTGGGACGGCGAAGGTCTGATTGTCGGCACCGGATTCGAGGGCGAGGTGTGGCGTTTCGTCGACGGCGGCGGCGCCCGGATCGCGACGGTCGACGCAGCTCAGGTGGTCGGGGTGGTCGACGGTGGTGCCGCTCTCCTCACTCAGGGCCCCGGAGGGGTCCTGTGGCGCCGGTCGGAAGGCGAGAAGACTGGCCGATTTCGGTCGAAAGCGAACAGGTTCAAACTTCCGGTGCGCTTCGGGGAATACCGCGTCGAGCCTTCGTCCACAGACCTTCGCATCCGCTTCCGATCCGGGATATCGGACGAACCCGACGCGACCTGGCTGCCGTGGACCGGTTGGATGCCGGCGTCTGAAGGATCGGTGGGCTTGCCGCCCGGCCGCTCGCTGCAGTGGGAGGTAGAGTTCCCTGCCACCCCCGAATCGAGCCCGGTGGTCGATCGGATCGGCGTTGCAGTGGTCGAGGTCAATCTGCCGCCTCAGGTGAAGTCACTCACCGTCGAGCCACCCGGGCTGGTCTATCTCTCGGCCCCGCCGCCAGCAGGCCCGGTGATCGAGGCGGTCCATCCCGACTTCAACGGCATCTTCACCGTTGTCGACGACGCCGCGCCGAAGAACAACAGCTCGACCAAGGGCAAGAAGTACTATCGTGCCGGCTATCGTACGGTGAGCTGGAAGGTCGCGGACCCAAACAATGACCCGCTGCGATTTCGCTTGGAACTCGAGAACCGAGAGGGCTTTCGCTTCGAGGTCCGCGAGCGGATCACCGGCACCCAACTTGGGGTCGATACGCACGCGATGCCGGACGGGATGTACCGATTCCGGCTCACCGCCTCCGACGCGCCCCGCAACCCCGATGGTGCGCTCGACGCAAGCCGTGTCAGTCGCTGGTTTGCGGTCGACAACTCGCCTCCGGTGGTTCGCTTGAAGCGCTCCGGTGACAGGTGGGAGGTGTCGGTCAGCGATAGCCTGAGCCCGATCGTGCTTGCCGAGTGGTCCCGGGACGGCGACGAGTGGAACGCGCTGGCTCCCACTGACGGGCTGCTCGATGGTCGGGAGGAGACATTCGAGTTCCCGGCCGCCTCGGGTCGTCACATGGTGGTGGTTCGGGTTGTCGACCGTCAGCACAATCGGGTGACTGCGGGCGCGGTGGAGGAGTGAAGACCACTTCTGAGCCCGAATCTGTAGCCTCGCCCCTTTGAAGCTGCTGTCTTCGATCCGATTCGGAGACGGAGACGGAGACGGGCACGGAGACGGATCAGGTGCTATGATTCCGCCGTGACTGAACCCCACGCACCACTGGCTGTGTTCCCGGGATCGTTTGACCCCTTCCACGTGGGACACGTGGCAATCGTCGAGCGCGCCTTGCGGATCTTTCCGCGCGTCATCGTCGGTGTGCTCCAAAACACCGGCAAGGAGTCTCTCTTCGGTGCCAAGGAGCGAGCCGATATGATCCGCGAGTACTACCGTGACACGTCCGCGGTCGAGGTCCAGTCCTTCAACGGATTGCTTGTCAACTTCATGCAGGAGGTGGGCGCCACCATCATCATCCGAGGCATGCGGGCGGTGTCCGATTTCGAGTACGAGTTCCAGATGGCGCTGATGAATCGTCGCCTGTGGCCGCCGGTGGAGACGGTGTTTCTGACCCCGAAGGAAGAGGTCCTCTACCTCTCGTCGAGACTGGTCCGAGAGGTGGTGGCTCTCGGTGGCGATGTCACGGGCCTCGTCCCCGACAACGTGCGCGATCACCTGGAGGCCTGGTCCGCTGCGACCAACACGCGGGAGACGGAGTAGAGATCCCCTATGCGCCTGACCGTCTTCGGTCCGGGCCATCCGTTTCGCGGCGGCGTCGCACGGACCACCACCGATCTGGTGCGCTCGCTCGAAGATCGAGGTCACGACGTCCTCTTCCTGACGCCCCGTCACCAGTATCCGAGGTGGCTGTTCCCGGGCGAGAGCGACCGCGATCCCGGCGGCAGTCCCAGGCTCGATTGTGCCGAGGCCATCCTCGCTCCGATGCAGCCCTGGTCCTGGCCGTCGGCCAGGCGGCGGGCGTTGGAGCACGGGGCCGAGGCGTGGATCTTTCCGTACTGGACCTGGGCGTGGGCCGGGATGTGGCGGTGGCTGTTGCGAGGTGGGCGCCCACCAGTGGTGGGCGTGGCCCACAATCTGGCCGACCACGGAGCCGGTCCACTTCGACGGCGCGTTGCACGGTCGGTCTTGAGGCGGTGCGACGCTGTGTTCACGCACGCCTCGCTTCTTGAAACGGAGTTTTCCCGCATGTGCGGAGAATCGGTGCCGATCTCTTCGTACCCGCTCCCACCGCCCGTGATTGACGCGCTCCCGCCGCGCCGAGAAGCGCGCGAGATGCTCGGGATCCCGCCAGGCCGGAGGGTGGCACTTTTCTTCGGCATCATCCGACCCTACAAGGGCGTGGAACTCCTGCTCGAGGCGGTCGCTCGTCTGCCCGAAGAGAGCGACTGGTTCCTGCTCGTAGGGGGCGAACCGTGGCGTAATCTGGGACCCGCGCTTCGACGCCGAGTCAGGGATCTCGGCGTCGAGGATCGAGTGCAGCTGCGGTTCGGATGGGTGCCCGAATCCGAGGTGCCGCAGCTGCTGGCGGCAGCCGATCTCGTTGTCCTGCCCTACCGTTCGGGATCGCAGTCGGCGGTGGCGCCGCTTGCGCTCGCGGCCGGCGTCCCGGTGCTGAGCACGAAAGTCGGCGGTTTGCCCGAGGTCGTGCGCGATGGGTTCAACGGTCTCCTGGTGGCGCCGGGCTCGGCGGACGAGCTGGCAACAGCTTTCCAGGGCCTGACCGAAGATCGTCTCGACGCCCTGGCCGAGGGCGCAAGGACGAGTCGTTCGGCGTTGACATGGGACGGCTATGCAGAAGCCCTGGAAAAGCTGCTGAAGAGCATCAGAAGTCAAGGATGAAGAGTCAAAATGCAGCATCACCCCGGGGGTGGGCGAACTTTAGCCTTCACCCTCAGCTCTTGACTTCGAGGCAAAAAACGGCCCGCCGAAAGGGCGGGCCGTCGTGGTTCTGTGGTGCCGCAACCGTCAGCGTTTCGCCAGCTCCCGAATCAGGCTGACGGCCTGCTCGTGGTTCAGATTCTCGTCGAGGGCCAGCGCCTTCGGTTCGGATGCGCCCTGCGGGTCGAGCTCGAGATAGTAGAGGAGGCTCTCTTCCACATCATCCCAGTGCATGACGATCTTGAGGCCGGTGCCGACCTCCAGGTTGCCGCTCTTCAGCGGCAGGTCCGGCCGGAGGGCGATCATCGAGGCGTGGCGCAGGATGATGATCTGGCGCCGCCGCTTCTCGAAGTCCCTGTCCAGCTCCTCGAACCTCGGGATCAGCTCGAGAATCTGGAAGTGGCAACTCGCGAGATCGGTGGCAAAGACATGCGGGTTCCCGCTTTGCGGGTCGATGAAGAGCTTGGGGTGGCGGAGGTTGTCGCTGGCCTCGAACTCGAAACACGCGTTCCCCCAGGGCAGGAGATCGAAGAGCTCCACGGGCTCCATGAGATCGAACTGCGGCTCTCCAGTGTCGCGAAGCGCGACGCCCGTGTACTTGGCGAGCCCCGGGTCCTCGTCGCTGACCTGACTCCACCAGGCGAGGTGAAGGAAGGTGGTCGTGATCTCCGAGACGATCGGCTCGCCCTCGTCATCGACTCCCTCGACGACCTCGGCGACGTTGCGGTGGATCAGCATCGCCGGGTTATATGCAGCGGTGCCGTCACCGCCGGCGAATGTGCTGGGTCCGAACCAGGTGTCGTCAAGGTAACCCGCGAGGCGGAGTTCGGCGTCCATCCCCGCTGACTTCTGCCACACGACGTAGACGGCTCCGGAAGCCTCGTCGACTCCCACCTGCAGGGAGCTTTCGAGGGCGTCTCCTGATTGGGGAACGAAGAACTCACCGACCGTACCGTCGGCGTACCGGGCGGTGATCACCACCTGGTCGTCCCGCGTGACGGCTCGGTACAGATCACCGTCACCAGTCAGGACCATCGGCCCGGCGGCGCCGCTCGACCCGGCGACTCCGAGCGCGATGGCGGCAATCAGGCATATTCTGATTCCCCTCATCGCGACCCCCTCAGGTTGACCACGGTGGTCAGGTCTGTGGCGAGGAACACATCGATGATGTCCTCGGAGATCCCGGCCTCCGGGTAGTACGCGGTCAGCTCATGCAGGTATCGGCGGGCACCGAAGGTGTCGCCGCGTCTGACCGCGATCTCACTCAACAGAAACAGGCAGTTCTTGACGATCTGTTGGTCGCCGTGCTCGACGGCGAGCTCGAGGGCTTTCGATCCGCACTCGAAGGCTTTCTCCAGATCGTCAATCAGCACATATCCGTAACACAGGTCCTGAAGCACCTCGTAGAGATAGTGTTCGACGCCCAGCTCTTCCATCACCGACCGGGCAGCCTCGCAGTGGTCAATGCCTTCGCTGAGGCGGTCGGTGCACATCATCACGTATCCGAGGTTGTCCTCGACCTGCGCCGCCATCACCTGTTGGTATCCATCGACTCCGCGGTGTGCTTCGAGGCACAGGCGGAAGGCCTCTTCGGCCTCGCCGAAACGGGAGTCGCGCGTGGCCAGGGTGCCGACCAGGTTGAGGCTTCGTCGTTCCAGATTCTGGTCGCCGAGCTCCTGCGCGAGCCCGGTGGCACGACGCGCGTAACTGTCGGCGCGCTCCAGATCCTCCGAAATGTAATAGGCGACACCGGTGCAGTATGCGGCGAGGAAGCGGTTCCTCGTGTCATCGCTGCGGAGCAGGATCTCCTTCAGCTTGGGGATCTGATCGGCGCCACGATCGAGCTCGACCAGGACCGAGCAGCGATTGCAGAACGCTCGGTCGGCGAGATCCACCTCGCCCATGTCGCGGGCGACGTCCTCCGCCGCCCCGAAGAAGCCGAGCGCTCCCTCGAAGTCGTCGGCGCCGATCGCCCTCTCACCGAGTCCCAGGAGTTCGTCGTAGCGCTTTCTCATGAGCCGTTCTCACCGCTGCGACGTACCCGCTGGCTGCGCCGCTCTTGGCGTTCTTTGCGCAGCTTGAATTCGAGAAACTCCTGCACTTCGGCCCGACCTTCAGGGCTGAGCTCGCGCAGCAGGTGGAGGATCTTCATGTCCCCCCGGCTCAGCGGTTGCCTCTCGAGGTCCTGCTTTTCTTTGTGCTCGCCGAAAAAGTCCGCGAGCTCGAGATCAAAGACTCCCAGGATCTTGAACAGATTGT
>JBFFBV010000127.1:0-11049 GCA_041560205.1 Candidatus Sulfomarinibacter sp. | reverse complement strand
GGCGCGCTCTTTCGCGTTGCCACGTCTATTTTTTGTTGTGCATTGGTGCCAACCCGTCGATCGAAGGAGCTTTGAGTGCGCCTGCAATCCGAGGCATCCATGGTCACCCGGCGAGGCCCAGGCGCTCGTGCCACGCCGCAATGGACTCCTCGGGATATCGAGGAAAGAGCTTGTCCTGTGGGTCGTGTCGGGTGTCCACCCACGACGCCTTGAAATCGAGCATGAGATGAGTCCGTTCCGGCGGTCTCGGCAGCTTGTTGTCGATGGCCGAGGCGAAGGGGTGGACGAGCTCGGGCCAGCGAGGGTCCCACACCCAGAGCGCGCTGCCGCAGAGCCGGCAGAAGCGTCGTTCGGCAGGGCTCACGGTGGTTTCGCCGGTTTCAAGGTCTTCGATCTTCGCCCGATACACAGCGATGTTTTCCGCTCCCTCCACTTCGAGCGTCTCGAACTCGCCGCCGAGGTTCACGGCGTATCCGCCGCCGCCCGCGGTTTTTCGGCAGATCGAGCAATAGCAGAGATTGAAGGGGTAGGGATGGGCCGACTCGAGCCGAAACCTCACCGCCCCGCAGTGACACGAACCGTTCAGATGCATCGGAACCTCCCGTCCTGGTGTTGAGAATCGAAGCCGTTTTGCTCATTGTGACATTCTGAACGTGATCGAGGGTGCCGCATTCCCGATTGCCGTATGACTTCCACCGGCAAGCCGCTGCGATGAATGCCTTCACGATGCGACAATGATGAACGTGACGGCTCGAGGCTCGGAATTCGAAACCCTGACGCGAAGGGCGGCACTCGTGAAGAGTGAAGATCGGAGGGTATTCGGGATATTGCTGCTGGCGAGTCTGCTCGGTGTCGCGCTGGGTGTGCCGTTCATGTTCGCCGTTCTCGACGATGCTGATCCGCTGAGTGTCTGCTTGAATGCCGGTGCGGAGCTCCTTTTCTTTCTCGTTCCGGCGTGTGCCGTCGGCGCATGGATGGGCCGGAAAGTGGACCTGGGTCCGAAGCTGCTGCGGGAGCTTGTCCTGCGGACTCCCGGGAGCCTGAGAAGAACGCTCGCCATGCTCGGACCTTCAATGGGAGTCGGCGCGGTCCTCGGTCTGCCGATGCTGCTGGGGGCGGGGCCGGACTACGCCGGTCCGGGGACGTTGGAGCTCTTCCTTCGATCGCTCAGCGCCGCTCTGACGGAGGAAATCACCTTCAGGTTGGGTCTCATGACGCTCTTGGCCTGGATCCTCATGTCGTTCGCGAGCAAATCCACGACAGCCGAACCGTATGTCAGCATCGCCAACCTTTTGGCTGCCCTCGTGTTCGCTGCCGCACATCTCCCCGGACACGTGACTGCCGAGTCTGCGACCTTGGACCTGGTGATGGGGATTCTCGTCTTCAACGGCGTCGCGGGGATGATGATGGGTTGGCTCTACGCTCGCTACGGTCTCCTCTCGGCCATCCTTGCTCACTTCGTCGGCGACGTCGTGGGCTACGCGATACCGAGCTTGTTCTAGGGTGTTCCCGCCGCCAACGCGGTGCGCAGCCCCATGCATGTGGCACCGAAGCGCCGACGGACGTCAGCCGGTCGAGCTTCGCTTGGAATCCGCGAGCTCGCGCAGGATCTTCGCTTCCTCGGGATGGCCGAATCCTTCGATCTTCGAAGAGATTTCGCTGAGGAGCTTTCGTTCCTCGTAGGCACGTCGTCGCAGAGATTCCGTCATCCGATTAAACGGTTCCTGAAGCTCCATCAAGTTGTCTTTGGGCCTCAGTTTGACGGCGGTGTCGAAATGTCCGTCGGCGACACGTTCAAGGCAGCGCCTGATATTGAACGCCGCTCCCGACGTACGGTGGGTCTCGACGACGGTTCGGACCACCACCAAAAAGAGGAGAAACAGCGATCCGCCGGCAATCAGGTAGCTGTCGGTGCGGTCGGTGGCGGCCACAATTGGTGCGAGATCGGGGTTGGCCGAGATGATCTTGCGGTTTTCCCTGGTGCTGATCCCGGCAACCACGAGATTGAATACGAGCAGCAACACCGCCACGAGACCGGCAATCTTCATGGTGGTTCTCAGCTGCCCTTTTCGATCGATCAGATAGGTCCGGCGATAAAAGGGTGGAATGTTCGGCGGGGTTGTCGGTCCTTTGGTGGCTTCCATCATGATGGCACTCTCTTTCAACCTTCCATTCTAATTCTATTGCATGCAGATTGTTGGCAACGCGTTCAGCGACGAAACCAGATGCAGAATTGCCAGCTTCGTACTTCCGTTTTGGTGTCCGACAAAGACCTGACGTTGACTTCGAGCCCACGGAGCTGGCGCATTGCTGACCCGTCGATGCGACGTGCGGCGCCGGTGCGTGATATACGATGAATATGAGGGCGACACTCGAGAATGAGAGGGGGAAGCGTTGACTGTCAAGATGTGGAGATTGCCTCGTCAATGGGTGATGTCGGTTCTGATGGTTGTGATCGGATGCGCTGTCGCCTCGACGGTGTCGTGGGCCCAGAGCGGGTGCGATCCCTACACCTTCGTGTTCCGTGAAAGCACCACTGACAACCTCGTGCCACACCCGATGGTGTGGATCGTTCCCAAAATGAGCTACGACGAGGACCCGAAGAGAGACTGGACGGCTGGTCGGCAGAGTTACACCGACGCGAACGGCCAGGTCGTCATCGACGATCTCCCGTACGGCACCTACAAAGTCATCGTCAAAACCCCGCAATACGGAAATCGCACACTCGATCTCTCGGTGCTGCCCGGTCAACCGTGCTTCGACGAGGTGCCGCTGGCCCCATCAGGCAACTCGTCGGGTCCCCCGCCCGGTGCGAGCCGTACGAGGCAGCCGAACGCCGTCGATGGTTGCCTCGCAGAGGTGGACGAGAAGTATCGTTTGTTGCGCGAGCATCTCGACGCGCAGGATCCCTCCGACGGTAATGTCTGGGTCAAGTACGACACGACTCCGGAGTGCCAGCCGGCACTCATGGAATGCTCGAATGCGGTCGATGAGCGATATGCGAACTGCCCGACCGGGCCCGACGGCACCTACCGACACTGTCAGATCACGAAGGCCCAGGGCAGGATCGACTGCTGCCGCCTTTCCCTCGACTGTGGCGAGCGGCTCGCCCGAAAGGCGTGTGGCTACGGGGCGACGATCGACCGCGACGCGCCGAAGAGCACATGCTCGGACGACATCCAGAATGCGATTTCGCAGACCCGTGCACACAACGCCGCGCAGACTCTCGAGGGCGGCGTGTTCGTGAGGAGCATGAACCTCGTTCCGCGGTGTGCAGAGGATTTCAACAGGTGTTGGGACAAGGCCACCAAGGTATACAACGAGTGTCCTCCCGGCCCTGACGGCACATACACCCACTGCACCCGCACCAAACAGACCACATGGCTGAAGTGCGCGAGTGTCGAGATCGACTGCACGGCGAGGGAACTGGGCTGTCGATGATGAGCTTGCCTGGAAGCCTGGCTTGAAAGGCCGGAATGTTCATGGATTGACGGGGTGGGCTTGAGCTTCCTGCGATCCCGAAATCCTGAAGCCTGGTACCGGTATTAGCTGTCGCAGAGCTGGGGTTTGAAACATCATCACCCGGACCTGGCACCTTGCTATTGACTCGCACCCATGGCACCCGAGCGCTTCGTTTTTCGGCGGCGTTCGAGCTACCATCGATCGGGGAATGAACCAGTGTCGCCAGCGAAGGTTGAACAGTTCGATTCCGGCGGCCTTGAGGCGCACCGCTTGCTGGATACTGCCACCCGGTTGGAGGAGCTTCGGAGGAGGTACGTTTCCGAATCTGGCGACGGAGAACGCTTCGCCTTGGCCAAGGACCACCTCGATTCGATCATCTCGGACTTGGATGGATGGCTGAAACCGGGCGGAAAACAGATCGAGATCGGTGATCTCGATCTCCGGTTGGCAGTGCTGCAAGAGATGCTCGCTTCGGTCGGTTTCCCTGGCTACGCCCACGTCATAGACAGCGTCCGGAAAAACCTTTTGCAGCCGGTCGAGGACGCGAACGCCGACGAGGAGCCACCGCCGCCGCAACGCTACGAACCGCCGCCTGCGCGTGTCTCTGACGGGGCCACAGCCGAAACCCATCTCGATGAATGGGAGACCCGGGCCGCTGCGGAACGGCGTCAGGGACGCCGTGGATGGCTGATTTGGTCGATGCTGATCGGCGGCTTTTTCGCGGCCGCCGCCCTTCTGTTTTTTGGGCAGGGCGAAACCGGGCTCGGGCCCCTCGACCGAAGCGGACAGGTCCCTGCCGAGAAGCCGGACGTTCTGGATCCGACGGCGGCGCCGGCCCCGACGTTGATCCCGGCCCTGGCTGATGTGGAGGACGAGGAGGATTTGAGCGCCGAGAGTCTGGCGCAGATTGCGCGCGAGATCGATCTCGCCCACACTGCATTGAGCCACCGGGATATCGACGTGGCGCTGCAACACTTTGCAGCCGCAGCGACCATTGATCGCCATGATCGGCGGGTGAGTGCCTTGGCCGGATCCTTGATCGACGCTCTGTTGCAGCAGGCCGATGATGCCGTCGACAACGGCGAATGGGGATTCGCTGCCGATCGGGTCGAGGTTGCGCGGCGGATCGCGCGAGGCCTCTATTTCGATGCGTCGGCGATTGACGAGACTGCCCAGAAACATGCCGCGATGACCCGCTTCGAAGACGTGACGCCAGAGGACCAGCGCGCATTCAGCAGGGCGGTTGGACATGCGGTACGGGTTACGCACATGAACGGGGGAGTACTTTTCGGCCGGCTCGAGGCATTCGAGGACGACACGCTCCTTCTCGAGGTGTACTCAGGGGTCGAAGGGGGAGGGGTGCAGTTTTCGAAATCGATCCCCTTGGTGATGATCCGTGAACTGCGCGTTTTCGAAGCCGAACGGATGTCCGATACTGTGTTGGGACAGTAGTCAGGTCGTTGACGGCCACAAATGCCGAGGGTGATCACGTGACACGAGGCACCCGTTCTCAATCGACACGTGTGGAGGTGGCACCCATGCACGAGCGTGACATCCATGAACAATGAGTGATCGCGACGGGCGGTGCCCATGTGAAGGCCAATCACGGAACCGCCCGTCCCCAGGCAGATGTGTTGCCCGACTCAAAATCATCTTCAAAAACAAGATCGAACATCCATGGCCCGTTCTGCTGTCCCATGCGCAGGGGGCCGCCGCGGGCCGTTGGCCACACGAGACAGTTCGTGCCAGAACCTGGAACCGTGAAAACGTCCATGCCGTGGTCGAAGGTCTGCACCAGGATCTCGAGCTGGCCGTCGCCCTCGAGATCGCCGACGGTCGGGGCCGCCGGAGCGCCGTTGCCGTTGCCGTTGTAGCCGGGGTCGGGCAGGGGTACGTCGTGAAGAACGGTGCCGGAGGCCGACAGAATCATCAGGTACCCGGAATCCCGCACGTCGGGATCGCCGTAGGTAGCGAGGATGACCTCGGGCGAGCCGTCCTGGTTCAGATCGGCCACGGTCGGCTCCGAGCTGAACATGATCGGTTTCGAATGGCGGTAGCTCGTGCGCCAGAGCTGGACACCGTCGGCTCGAAAGGCGTACAGATAGCCGTCGTTGAGTGAAACCACGATCTCAGGGTGCTCGTCCCCGCTGATGTCCACCAGCGCCGGTGAGGGCACACCGTAGGGCGGATACCACCCGTCGACGTCGATCGGGGTTCCGCCTCTCGGCAGGTCTTCCCAACCGGCCTTGCGCCGTGCCGACCGGCTGCCGTCGCCGTGCGCCCCCTCCAGCACCATGACGGCGTAGGCCTGGGTCACGTAAGGAATATCCGTTTCGACGTTGGGTACGCCAATCACCTCGTGCTTGCCATCGCCGTCGATGTCGGCCACCCCGGGGGGCGAAGCGGTCCATTGCAGCCACTCGGCCCAGCTCGGGTGGGGCCAGGTCCCCGTGTGCAGGTGGTAGTGGTCCCTTTCCACATCGGGCTCTGCCCAGCGAATGAACTGCCCCCAGGTCATCCGATTCCCCAGGGAGCTCGACGAGCGATTGGTGAAGTAGGCGGAGGCGTCGATGGCGACACCGTCGTGGTCGAAGGCCTGAATGTGGTGGTTGTCGTAGGTCACGAGAATCTCGAGTTCATTGTCATCGTCGATGTCCCCGATGCCCACGTTGAGGCCGTAGCAGCCAAAGCCGCTGTGACCCTGGCCGTTGCGGTCGGCGTCGTTGCCTTCGCCGGCGAGGGCGTTGTACCGAGGCCAGGCCGGCGAGTGACCTCCGACCGGCTGGTAGGAGCTGCCGTCCGGGTTGAAGACAAAGACCTGGGCCCCACCCAAAGAGGTGGCCACCGTTTGTGTCGTCGTCACCACCACCTCGACGTCGAGATCACCATCCAGATCTGCCGCCGCCATGCCTCGAATCTCTGGTGAGTTCCCGCCCGTGGTGGTGTCGGCAGGCCATCCGGTCTTGACCTGCAGGGCTCCGTCGATCCACTCGAAGGCGATGACCTCGTGACCCCGACCGACAACCACCTCGGTGATGCCGTCCCGATCGAGGTCGGTGACCACGTGGGGCGCGTAGACCCGGCCGCTCCCGTCCTCGGCCTTGTCGAGCAGGGTACCGGTCGGCGAGAACACATAGATGTCGTAGTAGGCCGCGATCAGCTCGTTCGTGCCGTCGTGATCGAGGTCGGTGATCACCGGCGACGCGTACCAGCTGGTCTGGCCCGTGACATTTCGAACAAAGGTCGGTGCCTGCACCGGGCCAGCGCTGACACCCGGAACACACGTGGGTGGACCCGCTGTAACGCAGAGGGGCGCCGCCGACCACCCGGCGGCCGCAAGCAGAATCACGAGCCTTGCACGGAGGAACACAGCTCTTCGGCTCCTCTCTCCATTGTCCGCGCCACTTCCGTCCTCGCTCGTGACCGAGAGCACGTGAGCCCGCCATCTCAGGTGACACCTTTCACGATTTCTCAGAGCACCAATGAGTGATTGCGAAGAGCGGCACCCGTGCATGGCACAGTATTCTCTATGGGGACTGAGTGAGTTTTGATGGCGCCGGAGGGAAGCGCAATCAGGGAGGCGAGGTGCGGTGAAGATGAAAAACCTTTTGGACTTGGTGCATCGAATGCCGGAACCCCTACCCTGGACCGAGGGCGACAACATCCCGTGGAATGACCCGGAGTTCAGCGAACGAATGCTCGCTGAACACCTCAGCCAGGAGCATGACCTTGCCAGCCGCAAGAGCGAGACAATCGACGAGCATGTCGACTGGATCTTCTCCACGGTTCTCGATGGCCGGCCCGGCAAGCTGCTGGACCTCGGCTGCGGCCCCGGGCTGTATGCCCACCGATTCTCGGCCAGGGGCTGTGAGTGCGTCGGGATGGACTTTTCGCCGGCGTCGATTCGCCACGCCAAGGAGACCGCCCCTGCTGACGACCCTCCGTGCCGCTTTGTCCTCGCTGACCTGCGGGAGGAGGCTTTTGGCATCGGCTTCGACGTGGTCATGATGGTCTACGGGCAATTCAACGTCTTTCCGAGACACCTTGGCATGGAGATCCTGAGCAAGGCCCATGCCGCGCTCGCCCCAGGAGGACGCCTGCTGCTGGAGCTGCAGTCCGCCGCACAGATTCAAAAGGACGGTGAGAGTGGGCCGAGTTGGTACTCGGCTCCGTCTGGGCTCTTTTCCGACACGCCACACGTGGTGCTCCAAGAGAACTTCTGGGATGCGGAGGCTGCGGTGTCGACGACTCGCTTTTGTGTCATCGACGCCGAGACGGCTGCGGTGAGCGCCTACGCCTTGAGCAATGAAGCCTATACCGAGGCGGAGCTCGTCGATGCCCTGCGTGCGGCTGGTTTTGGCGAGGTGCAGAGATTTCCATCGTTGAGCGGGAAAGCTGCGACCGGGGAGGTAGATCTTCCCGTCGTGGTGGCTCGTCGATGATGGAGGAAATCGAGGGCGTCGCCCTGGGCATCACCCTTTCTGCAGAAATGAAACCATGACAATGCTGCAACGGTGAAGTGGCGCCCTGACTCCCCGAGCCGGAGCAACTCCGCGATCCACCACAGGCCGAAGCCGTAAAAGAGATGCTTCATGACGGTCGAAGTGAAGAGCCGCAACTCCGGTGGTCCCTTTCGCCCGAAGGCTCCGAAACCCAGCCCCGGAATAACCAGGAACCAGGGGAAGACGCGCGTGGTGAGCCCATACCCGAGCGCGACGATTATGGAAGTCGGTGACAGGCCCAGTCACCCCGCACCAACGACATCGCTGACGGCAAGTACAATTCCGATCACGTAATTGGCCGATCAGCGCGACCCGTTTTCACCGGGTCGTTTTGGAGCGGTGGTGATGTCCGAGTGAACGAACCGGCCCGGCGCCGTGCCGAGATGCCATCGCCCGACCCATTGCCCCTTCGCGCCGGTTGCCAGGCCGAGGCTCCTGGCAAGGCTCCCCAACACGTCCATCGTCACCGTCGCGGCAACGCCCGCGATGACTCCCAAACCGATCGACGCAACCGTCTCACCAGTCATGTTTCGGGTTCCGCCAATCACTTTGCCGCATGCGACGAAACAACGTCATGAAGTCAACCGTGGCACCCACGCATGAGGCAACAATGGTGCAATGGTGAAGGTGGCACCCATCATCATCGAGATTCGCCTTTCGAGTGGTTGCCGGCAAGCTGCACGACGAGGACACCGATCATTGCCAAGATGAGACCGATGGCCTCTTTCGGTTGAATTGGTTCTCCGAGAAACAGCCAGGCGAGAATCGCGATTTGAACCAGCATCGTGTTGTTGATCAGGTTCGATTCGATGGCTGTCAGGCTACCTAAGGTATGGTTCCAGATCGTGAAGGCGAGGGCGGTGTTGAAGATGGCGAGCCAAAGAACGATGCTCCACCCGGAGGCGTCCAGCTGAGGCACACCCTCCGCGACGAAACCGGTCGCAAGGAGTAAAAGTGAACCCACACCCATGCTGACGACTGTTACCAGGAGGGGGTGAAGGTCACCGCGTCGATTCACCGCACGACCCAGAACTGAAGCAGACGACTGGGCGAGCAGGCCAACAGCGGCGACGGTCAGGCCTAGGGTCTGCAGCGGCGCCTCGAGGGGAAGGAAATAAACCGCTGCTCCAGACAGGAAGCAAACCACACCAACCCATTGCCGTCGGTTCAGGCGTTCCCCGAGGAACGAAGCCCCGGAGAGCGCGACCGCCGCAGGGGAGAAACTGAGAATCAAGCTGAGGGTGACCGCTGGCAGAAAAGAGAGAGCCACAAACTGGGCGCCCTGGGTGAGCGAGTAGAGGACTATTCCGAGCACGGAAAGGCGCAGCCAGTCGAACGGCCTCAGTCCGCGAAGCTCCTCCCTACGCGTTGCATTCGCCGCCACCGCTGGCGCGAGAATCAAAAAAGCCAACATGTAACGAATTCCCGCAAAGCTGATTGGCGGTATTTCCTCCAACCCGAACTTGATGAGGACCCACGAGGTGGACCAGAGGAAGGTCACGAAAAGGGCCAGGAGTCTTTGAAAACGGCGAGGCCGACTGAAAGAAGCCATGGAGATCTCCCTGAGATAGAGGCACAGCCATACTGTGCCGACCTATCCCCTCCAGGCTTTTATCCGTCCAGGTGCGTGCCGAGTATTCGGCGTTCTGTGGCGCTCGGACCAGCCCGACTGTCGCCGGCGGAACCCTAGCCACCCTTCAGTCGACATCCGATTCTGCCTTTTCTGACGCGGACCGGTCAACCTATGCAATGTTAAATGGTGTGTGGCGTCCATGACAATGAATAAGAGAACGTGTGTGGCACGCCAACCGGAGGTGGAGATGACAACCGAGAGGTGCGGGGGAGGGCTCAGCCGACTGGAGAAGCGCTCGATCGAGGCCGGGGCCATCGAGCCGGTGATCAGGGCGGTGGCCGCCAGGATCGGATGGGACGAGGCCGTGTCGATACTGATCGAGATCAACCAGGACGAGGGGTTTCGACGCGGCCGGCGCATCGCGCAGGATTTTGGCGGAAACGGAATCGTGGAGTTGGCCAGGGACGTGGATGAGTGGGGCCTCGGAGGAGCCTGGGAGATGGAGGTATTGGAGAGAACCGAAAGCACCTATTCCTTCAACGTGACTCGCTGCCCTTACTTCGAGCTGTACCGCGAGCTGGGCATGGAGGAACTCGGGGTCGCGCTTTCATGCTGCCGGGACGAGCCCTTTGCCCGGGGATTCAATCCCCGGCTCAGGTTGACTCGAACTCGAACCATCATGGAAGGCGCCAATCACTGCGACTTCCGGTATTCGTTGGAAATCCCGAAACCAGGTGACCAGGAAGGGTGCCACGATTCACATTGTCACATCGGGATCGCAACGTCATAAAGTGATACGGGGCACGCATGTGAGTCACCATCCGCTACCCCCTCAATTCGTGCCATTCTAGTGTGCTTTCTGCGCATCTATGGTGCCACGTTTCGCTATGGTGCCCTGCACATCCAAAACCTCTGTGGCCGACGCTCGGTAAAAGGCTCAAAAGGATCTGATCCCTCGGTGTAGCATTCCTTCCGGGGCAGGATCCACAGCAACACAATCGAACGGGCGGACAGGGGAGGAGCAGGGCATGGCACGAATCTCTCACCACCTCGACCGGAAGACGGTCACGGGAACCGTCAGGCTCCTTCTGGTCGCAATCGTCATTCTTGGTTCCGGCGTTGCCGTTTCAGCGACGGGAGAGGTGTCCGATAACCCTGTTGCGGCCGAGGTGGATGCGCTCCTCGCTCCATGGGATACCGAGGATTCTCCAGGCGTTGCGGTGGCCGTGCTCCATGATGGGAAGGTAGTCTACAGGCGGGGAGTCGGCGTCGCCAATCTGGAGTACGGATTCCCCATCACCCCCGGCACGGTGTTTCAGGCCGCATCCCTGTCGAAGCAGTTCACGGCATTTGCCATTGCCGTGCTCGCTGACCAAGGAAGGCTGTCCCTCGACGACGACGTTCGGAAGCACCTGACGTGGGTGCCCGATTTCGGCCCACCGATCACGATCCGGAACATGGTCCACCATACAAGCGGGCTTCGTGATCAGTGGGAGCTGCTCCTCTTCTCGG
>JBFFBV010000126.1:0-11190 GCA_041560205.1 Candidatus Sulfomarinibacter sp. | reverse complement strand
GTGCCGGAAGGTATCGAGGGCATGGTGCCCTTCAAAGGCCCTCTGGCCGACCAGCTGACCCAGCTGGTCGGAGGCCTGCGCGCGGGCATGGGACTCTCGGGCTGCGCGAAGATCGAGGAACTGCACACGAACGCGAAGTTCATCCGCGTCACCGGCGCTGGGCTGAAAGAGTCACACGCGCACGATGTCGTCGTGACGAAGGAAGCTCCGAACTACCGGATCGATTGATACCACCCGCCCATTTGAGCGCTCAACCGATTTGGCGACCCCGGTGCCACTCTTCACATTGTTTGCCCTGAGGGCGCCACCTGCTTGGGGAGCGACGAATTCAAAAAATGTGAAGGGCGGCACCTTGCACGCCGAAGACAGACGCGCGAAGATGTTTTTTCAAGCCCTCTGCTAAACTCCACGCGATGAAAAAAGCACTGATTACCGGCATCACCGGCCAGGACGGCTCGTATCTCGCGGAGCTCTTGCTCGAGAAGGGTTACGAGGTTCACGGCCTGGTGCGGCGATCTTCGACCTTCAACCGCGGGCGCATCGATCACCTTCGCGAGGACGCGATCGGTGAGCGCCACCTTCGCTTGCATTACGGGGACCTCGGCGACTCCGAATCCCTGAACTCCGTTCTCTCCGAGGTCCAGCCGGACGAGATCTACAACCTCGCTGCGCAATCTCACGTCGGTATCTCGTTCACCATGCCCACGTATACGGGAGAGGTGTCGGGGCTCGGCACCGTGCGCCTGCTCGAAGCCCTTCGACAGATCGTGCCGGAGGCTCGCTTCTACCAGGCCTCGTCGTCCGAGCTCTTCGGCAAGGTGGTCGAGGTGCCTCAGACCGAGAGCACCCCATTTCACCCGCGTTCACCCTATGCGGTGGCCAAGCTCTATTCGTTCTGGGCGACCGTCAACTTTCGAGAGGCCCACGGGCTTTACGCGGCCAACGGCATCCTCTTCAACCACGAGTCGCCTCGACGCGGAGAGAACTTCGTGACCCGCAAGATCACGCGAGCGGTGGCGGAGATCGTAGCCGGCCAGCGTGACTATGTCTCCCTCGGGAATCTCGAGGCTCGCCGCGACTGGGGCTTCGCCGGAGATTTCGTCGACGCGATGTGGCGGATCCTGCAGGCGGACGAGCCGACAGACTGGGTTGTCGGAGTCGGTGAGGATCATACGGTGCGCGAGTTCTGCGAGCACGCCTTCGCCCATGCGGGCATCGAACTGGAGTGGGAGGGAAGCGGCACCGACGAGGTCGGTCGCGACCGAAATAATGGCGCCACCCGTGTGATGGTCAACCCACGGTATTTCAGGCCGGCGGAGGTGGATCGACTTCTCTCGGATTCCTCCAAGGTTCGACGCGAGCTGGGTTGGAAGCCACAGGTCGGTTTCGAAGATCTCGTTCGCATGATGGTCGATGCGGACCTCGACACGATCGGCGCGAGATAGCCCGTCTCCGTGCCCGTCTCCGTCTCCGTGCCCGACCTCGCGTGGAACCACCGCTGATTTCCGTTTCGTGCACAAGCACGGATACGGAAGCGGAAACGGATACGGGACCTCGCTTGCCGTAAGGCGAAGAACCAACTAGCATGCCGTCGCCTGGAGGAACACGATGAAGATCGTCGAGTGCGTCCCCAATATTTCTGAAGGAAAGAGGCCGGAGATCTACAACGAGATCGCCGAGGCGGCCTCGGCGGTCGCGGGTGTCGAGTTGCTCGATGTCGATCCGGGGATCGAAACCAACCGCACCGTGATCACCTTTGTCGGCGAGCCCGAAGCGGTGCTCGAGGGTGCGTTTCAGCTGGTGGTCAAGGCGCGGTCGCTGATCGACATGCGGGACCACCACGGCGCTCACGGGAGGATGGGTGCGGTCGATGTCTGCCCCTTTGTGCCGGTTGCGAACCTGACGATGGATGACTGCGTCGAGCTTGCGAACAGGCTCGGCAAGCGGGTGGGAGAAGAGCTGGGCCTGCCGGTTTACCTCTACGAGTTCGCCGCCACGAGGCCGGAGAGAAGGTCCCTGGCTGACATTCGAAAGGGCGAGTACGAGGCCCTCCCGGCCAAGCTCGAAGATCCGGACTTCGCGCCCGATTACGGCCCGGCCGAGTTCGTGCCCGAGTTCGGCGCGATGGTGATCGGCGCCCGCAAGTTCCTCGTCGCCTACAACGTGAATCTCAACGTCACCGACAAGCGGTGGGCGAACCGTGTTGCGCTCGATGTTCGCGAGAAGGGCCGTATGGTGGCTGGACCGGACGGCACGCAAGTTCAGCAGCCGGGAATGTTGAAGGCGGTGCGAGGGGTCGGCTGGTACATCCCCGAGTACGGCTGCGCGCAGGTTTCGATGAACCTGGTGGATCTCGATGTCACACCTGTCCATAGAGCATTCGAGGCGTGCGTGGAGAGCGCCCGCGATCGGGGGCTGCGGGTGACCGGCTCCGAGCTCGTCGGTCTGATCCCGAAGGCGTCGATTCTCGAAGCAGGTCGGTATTACCTCGAGCGGATGCGTCGCTCTCGGGGCGTGCCGGAGAGTGACATCGTCCACACGGCGGCGATCTCACTCGGGCTCTGTGAGGTTTCCGACTTCAAGCCCGAAGAGAAGATCATCGAGGACATTCTTGCCAAGGACCGGCCGCTGGCGTCGATGACGCTGCAGGAGTTCGTGGACGAGACCTCCCGTGATTCGGCCGCGCCCGGCGGCGGTTCGGTAGCCGCCCTCGCAGGAGCGCTCGGCGCCGCTCTGGCCGCCATGGTGGCGAACCTGCCCCATCCGAAATCGGCTTTCACCGAGGTGCGGGAGCATCTCGAGGAGGTGGCGGTCGCGGCTCAAGCCCTCAAGCAACGCCTGCTGGACGCGATCGATGAAGACACTTGGTCATTTCAGGCCCTCATGGAGGCCAACAGGATGACCGGCCCCGACAAGGAGGCCGCGGTTCGGGAGGCGACACTTGGCGCCGCCAAGGTGCCGCTCGAGGTGGCGGAGACATGCCCCGAGATCGTCGGGCTATGTGCCCGTGCCCGGGAGCTCGGCATGGAAGCTTCGGCCTCGGATGCCGGCGTCGGCGCCGGGATGGCGCGCGCCGCGGCTCTCGGCGCGGCGATGAACGTCCGCATCAATCTCCAGGAGATGGGAGAAGATCCAGACGCGCGCGAGATGCTCGCGCGTGCCGACGCGGCTGTTCGTGCGACCCGAGAAAAGGCGGCCTCGGTCGAGGACTCGGTGTGGGCCGGTCTCGGGGGCGACGTCAGCGATCTGTAAAAAGATCCGTGAACTGAAGGCTGAGCCCCTTGATCAGCGGTAAAACTGACTGCAGAGAAGCGGAAGCGCAGAAAAGCAGAGGATCAGGGGAGCTGAGGAGCAAGATGCAGGAAGCCAACAACGGAGCGCAATCTGGTTGGGCAGGAACGACGGCTGTCGTATTGGCGCGGGCGGTCGTGCCGCTGTGGCTGGCGACGGCTGCCGTTCTCAAGCTGATGGACCTCAGCCCGACACATCTTCCGGCCGCCCTCATCAAATGGTGTGGGGCTCTCGGCATCGACCTGATGTTCATGCTTCGATTCTCGATCGCTTCGGAGCTCATCGTCGCCGGCGTCATGATCCTGGTGCCGGCACTGGCGCGCTGGATCGGCATCGCCGTGCTCACGACCTTCGTCCCGGTCTTGATAGGCGATCTCATGTTGGGGGCCTCGAGCTGCGGATGTTTCGGCGCGGTCAAGGTGAGTCCATGGACCACACTTGTGATGGACGTCACATTTTTGATTGGATTGCTGATCCTCGGCCGGGGGGAACCCAGGCTGGCACTGACGACACAGCTCCCAACCGCGAGGGTTGCGATCACGGGAATCTGGTGCTTGCTGGCCGTGGCGGTAGCCTTTGGTGTGCCGGCGCAAACCCCGCCGGAAAACGGTGCACCTGCCGAGGCCGGCGGCCACGCCGGCCTGTCACTACCCGCAGACGGCTACTATCTGCCGCAGTATGCGGACTGGGTCGGGCACGCGTTCCACGAGCTGGAGATCGCCTCCTGGATTGCCAATCTGCCTGAAAACATTGGGTTTGGCCAATATTATGTCATGTTCTATCGGAAGGACTGCGAGCACTGCCACGAGCTCATGGCGCTGTATTTCTCGGAGTCGCTGCCGGCGCCGACCGTCGCCGTTGCGGTGCCCGAAAAAAACGGCTTCCCGACCGAGAACCTGCAGCCCTTCGCCTGTCGAGAGTGCTTGCTTGCGGAGCTGCCCTCCGGCATCGATTGGTTTCTCCAGACACCGGTGCTCGTGCGCCTCAGTGACGGCGTCGTGGAGTGTGCCGCAGAGGTCGAGGCATCGGCCCCGGAATGCCTTGTGTGGTAGGGTTTCCTGCGAAAATCCTCAGGAGGCTTGCGCTCGGGGATGTGTTATAGTATCGCGGTGCTTGTCGGAGAAACAGAAATAGAGGTACGAATAATTTTTGGAGGTGGATGATGCGGAAAAGGTTTATCCCGGTCTTGGTGTTGCTTCTGGTGGCGTCCGTCGGTCTAACTGGCTGCGCGACCAAGAAGTGGGTCAACGAGCAGATCTCTTCGTATGGCCAGGTGACGGCGACCCGAATCTCCGAGGTCGAGAGCGGCGTCGAGACCAACCAGAAGGAGATCTCGGAGCTTTCGGCCAAGCAGGCCGCCCTCGAGAAGGACGTGGCCGAGCTGTCCGCGACTGCCAAGGACGCGATGAAGCGTGCCGAAGCGGCCGGCGTGCTTGCCCAGGGCAAGTTCCTCTTCGAGGTCACCATGACCGACAACGATGTCCAGTTCGGATTTGACAAGGCTTCGCTGTCCGACGAGGCCAAGGCCGCGCTCGATGCGTTCGCCGCCAAGGTGAAGGGTGTCGAGGGCAACGCCTACATCGAGATCCAGGGCCACACCGACAACATCGGCAGCGAAGGCTACAACCTCAAGCTCGGTCACAACCGCGCCGAGCACGCCATGCGCTATCTCAACATGGAGCAGGGCATCCCGCTGTTCCGGATGAATGTGATCTCCTACGGCGAGTACAAGCCCATCGCCGACAACTCGACCAAGGACGGCCGCGCCCAGAACCGGCGTGTGACCCTGGTCGCGATGCAGTAATTCTGGAGCCAACAGAATTCTGAGCCCGGGCTCCGGCCCGGGCTTTTTTTGTGCTCCTACCCATGCCCGTCTCCGTGCCCGAAGCGACGCGTCGGGACCGGGAATGAAGGATCACCCCGAACGCAGCTATGATGCCCCCGGGAGGCACCATGGATGATCGATACGGCGCGAACCGGCTACCCATTCTGGCCGTTTTTGGGGCTTCGGACGCATCCGTGGATGAGAACAGAGCCGCAGAACGAATCGGTGCAGCAGCGGCTGAAGCCGGGTGGGTCGTGCTCACCGGCGGCGGGCCCGGCGTCATGGAAGCAGCGAGTCGCGGCGCTGTTGAGGCCGATGGGCTGACTGTAGGAATCCTTCCGACCGCCGGCCCTGGCCGGGGATATCCGAATGAGTGGGTGCGACTGCCGATTTACACTGGCTCGGGCAGCGCGCGGAATGCCTTCAACGTCCTCACGGCTGACCTCTGCGTCGCCATCGGGGGCGGCGCCGGAACTCTGTCCGAAATCGGTTTGGCGCTGAAGAGTGGCAAGCCGGTCTGGTGTTATCGGAGCTGGACTCTGAGCCCACCGCCCGACACCGACCGCGCGCTCCCCAGGGTCTTCGAAACCGAAAGCGAACTCATTGCCGCTCTCGAGGCCGAGCTCCCATAAACCTTACTCGTGCTCGGCTTCCTCCTCGAGCTGCCACCGCGCACCCTTCTTGGCGAGGAAGTAACAGCCCGCGACAAGCGCTGCCAGGCCGAGGACGCTGACAATCTGGCCGCCAAAACCCTCGTACCACGAGGCAAAGGTACCGGCACCCTGCTCCGAGTAATGGAGGACGTCGACGAGAAGCATGGACTCTCCCAGCTGCGGAAGCAGGAGAATGGCGCCGATGGTGCCGATGATGGCGGCGCCGGCCATCAGACCCGATGCGATCAGGGTGCCCTGCTCCTTCATGGCCTCCCTCTCGGCCTCGCCTCGACCACTCTTCGATATGAAATGACCGACCGCGGCGCCGAAGAAGACCGCCATGTTGATCTCGATCGGGAGGTACATCCCGAGCCCGAAGGCGAGGGCGGGGACCTTGGCCATCTCCAGCATGACGGCGATGATGCCGCCCAGGAGGAAGAGGATCAGTGCCTGCTGCTCGCCGCCCATGACCGAGGAGACGATGGTGGCCATCAAATTCCCCTGCGGCGCCGGAAGATCGGGGTTGACGACCATCTGGCCGGTCCCGTCGTCGATGAGGAAACCGTAGGATGTCGCGAGCACCCAGATGACGGCGCCGACGCACACGGCGGCGATCAAGATGCCGAGGAACTTCCAGCGCTCTTGCTGGAAGGGACTCGCGCCAAGCCAGTAGCCGACTTTGAGATCCGTGATGAATGCCCCGGAGGTGGAAAGAGCGGTGCATACTGCGCAACCCACCACCAGCGCCACCGACATGCCGAGCGCGTCGCCGCTGAGACCGGTGGCGACGAGTGCCAGACAGGCGATGATCAGAGTCAGCATCGTCATCCCCGACACCGGGTTAACGCCGACGATGGCGATGGCCCGTGCCGCCACGGGGGTGAAGAGAAAGGCGAGGACAAAGGTGATGACCGTGCCCACCAGCGCCGTCGTGATACCGCCGCTGATGAACCAGAAGAGCAGGAACATGCCGACGACCGACGCCACCTGAATGAGGAAGGTGTTGCGCGGGGCCATGTCGCGGTCGGTGCGCACATCATCGGCGCCGTCGCCGCCGCCGACCAAGCCCTTGAAGGCGAGCGACACCGACGAAACGATGATCTTCCCCATCTTGAGGATGCCGATGATTCCGGCGACCGCGATGCACCCGATGCCCATCGGACGCACGTAGCTGCCGAAGATCTGGGCGGAATCCATGTCGGCGACGAGTGCCTCCACTGCAGGCGGCGTCAGCGGGACCGTGAGGCCGTTGGCGGCGAAATAGATCACGGGCACCATGACCAGAACGGAGAGGACCGATCCGGCGGCGATGATCCCCGCATAGCGAACACCGATGATGTAGCCGAGACCGAAGTACACTGCCGTCGCGTTGAGCCGGATCTCGAAGCGCATGTCGGCCATCCGTTGACCGAAGGACCCGAACAAGACATGCGAGTTGAGGTGGTGGTTCCAGAGGTGGAGAAACTCGACGATGAGGTCGTAGATGAAGCCGAGACCAAAGGCCATCAACAGCACCTTGCCGGCCGAGCCCTTCGACTTCTCACCGGTCGCCAGGACGTTCGCGATGGCAGTGCCTTCAGGGAACGGAAGCTGCCCGTGGAGATCCTTCACGAAATAGCGCCGAAGCGGAATGAGCAGGACGACGCCGAGATACCCCCCGACCAGACAGGAGAGAAAGATCTGCAGGAAGGAAGGCTGGAGATCGAGGATGTAGAGCGCCGGGATCGTGAAGATCGCGCCCGCCACGACGACGCCGGCGGCCTGGCCGATCGACTGGATGATGACGTTTTCGAGCAGGCTGTTGCGGCGCGCGAACAGGGTGCCGAGAAAGACCGCAAGGATGGCGATCGGAATCGATGTCTCGATGACGTTGCCGGTCTTGAGCCCGATATAGGCGGCGGCGAAGGTGAAGATCACCACCATGATGACGCCGATGGTCACGGATCGGGCGGAGACCTCCGGGCGTGGATCATCGGCAGGCACGACCGGCGTGTAGGTTTCACCAGCTTCGAGCTCACGGAACGCATTCTGCGGCAGTACCTTGGCGGACTTGGACGACGATTCCATCGGCACCCTCCTCGCGGGTCAATTCGGACGCGAGGAGTGTAGCAGGGAGAGCGAGGGCCTGAGGACCTGAGGACTTGAGGGCTCGAGGACGAAAAGCATATCTCACGTCTCTCTCGATACGGCGCGAAATCAAGCCCTCACGCCCCCACGCCCTCAAGCCCTGGGTGGGTGGATGGGGTGTCTACTCGAGCTTGATCACCGCATCGCCGACGCCGACCGCCACCTCGATGCGATATCGGCCGTTGCCTTTCCACGAAGCGGACTTGCTGACAAATCCGCCGCTTTCGATCCTTTCGCCTCGCACCTCGAGTTTGGCGCTGCCGACGCCACCGGCCGCCTCAGCGGCGCCGTAGACGGCGGCGGGTGCCTGAACGACAGCGGTGCCGACGCCGAGGTTGATCATGATATTGCCTTCAGGGACCATGACATCGACGTCACCGACGCCGGAGTCGAGTTCGACGCCAGCCGCGACGCCCCGGATTTCAACGTCACCAACCGCGTGCTCGAGCCTGACCGCCAGGCGAGAGGGGATCTCGATGACCCACCGCTCCTCGAAGCGCCGGTCCTCGTCGTCGGTCGAGGCGATGCGGAGCTTGAGTCGTTCGCGCTTGACCGAAGAGGCCAGCGACGCCGCCTCGACCTCGCGTTCTGCCTGCCGCTTGGAGGAGAAGATGCCCCCTCGCCTCGGCGTCAGGACGACTTCGATCGTGACCTCTTCCAGCCCTTCCCGGGCAGTGATCGTGACGTCGCCGATGCCGCTGTTCAGGTCGAGGGCCTCGAGGTCGCCCGCGCGGACGGTCTTCGTCAAGGTCTTGGGCCCTGCGCCTTCGGCCGCCACGGCGAAGACGAGAATGATCGGCAGGATGAAAGCGGTTTTTCTCATGGACTGTTCCTCCGCGCCGCTGCTGCGGCTCAGCTATTAGAACGCGAATCACGCAAAAAGGTTCAAACGGCGAGGAGCGAACGGAAAAATATTGAGTTTTGAGTTGCTCTCACCCTTCCCGAAAACCCGGGGGTTGAGGGCAAACAACCCACAACTCGCAGCTGAGAGATCGGGACTCCATATTTTTCATCGTGCGATGTTGCATCGGAAAGGTGAACCGGGGAGCCGAGCTAGTCCCACACTTCGCCAATGGTGAGCTGGATCTCGCCGGACGCGGTTTCGACATCGAAGGTCGGTCCGTCGCCAGCGAGACGGAGGGTCATACCACCTTCGACGACCTCTCCAGGGAATTCGCTGCGCACCGACCCGGTGGTTGTGGTCAGCGTGCCCTGGGGTTTCACGCCGGCCGGTACGACCAGTTGGACTCGACCCGAGGACGAACGAACGCGTACGGTCGCATCCGGATCGAGGCGGTCCCAGTTCAGCGTGATCTTCGAGGTCGAGGTGCTGACGTCGGCGTCTCCCGACAGGTTCTGCAGCCAGATGCGACCGGATGCAGTGTCGACGCGAGCCGAACGCGTACCGCCTATCAGGTTGACGTCGCCCGAGGAGGTGCGCGCCATGATGGATTGGAGCGGACGGATGACCTCGACACGCAGGTCGCCTGCCGAGGACCGGAAGTCGATCGACGCTGTGGCTCCGACCATTTCAGCATTGCCGGTGGAGGTCCGCAGGTGAAGCGGACGCGCCTTCGGGAAGTCACCCTGGATCTGGATGCTTCCGCTGGTCGTTGTGATGTCGGGCACGACCTCACTCGGCGCCAGGAGCGCCAGGCGCGCGCGGGCCGAAAGGCTGCCAAATCCGAGAAAACCGGTCTTCCCGGGCTCGACGACGATCTGAAGCTGCTCGTTGGAGTCGGTGAAGACCGGGGTGTGATTCTCGATCCACCGCTGGGCCTTCTCCTCACCGATGCCGCCGATGTGGAGCAGCACGTCGGCCTCGATCGACTCGACGTCGGCGGTGCGCAGACGGACATCCAGATTCGCGGCGTCGACCACGACACGCTTCGATTCGCCGGATGGGAACTGCTCCGTCTTCGCCAGGTCCTTTTGCGCGGCTGCGGCCGACCCGCCCGAAATCGCACTCACAACAGCGATCAACAGGCTTGCCGAAAGCGATATCACGCGCGGGCGCCGCCTCGTCTCATCGATCGGGGAAGGGCACGACATCTGCTGGCCTTTCGTTGATTCGGGGTCTCGACGGCGATCCTTCGAGACGCGGATTGGTCAGTGCGGCGAAGGCGCGATTCCGCATCTCCGGGTCCAACGACGCGAGAAAGGTGCGCAACCTCGACAGCACCGACCCGGCGGTCGAGGGATTGCTGCGGACGGAGCGAGCGATCGACGCAATCGACGGCTTGTGGCCGTCGATCTCCAGGACTGCCAGCACCAGCGCAGCGCCCCACGGTTCCGGGGCGTGTGGACGAGGCTTTTTCTGATCGACGAAGGCCCTCCACAGGCGACGGGCGGCGAGAATCACGAGCTCCGGAAGCTCGTTGACCGCCCCACACCGCAGGATGGCCTCGTCAACCTCGCTCGCCACCCCATCGAGGTCCCGCAGCCCTTCGCTCCACGACTCGGCGAGCGCGTCCTCGGCGTTCGACCGACGACGCGCGTGCTTCAGGGCGTCCTGGGCGTCATCGAGAAGCTGGGAGTTCGGATGAAACCCGAGGCCGACGCGCAATACTTCCTCGGCCTCGGCCCATCGGCCCATCGCGGCGAGGAGATTCGACTGCATCCCGAAGAGGAACACCTGGAGATCTTCCGGAATTCGGTCATCGACCTCGATCTGGTCGAGGATGTCGAGCGCCTCCGGGTGACGCGCCTGATCGGACAGCACGACCGCCAACTGGACCGGAATGTGAACGGCCTTCGGAAAGAGCCGCCAGCCCATGCGCAGGAGCTCTTCGGATCCCTCGAGATCTCCGATCGCCTCGAGGGCGTTCGATTGCAGGTGGCAGGCGTGGGGCGAGGGATCGAGATCCCACGATCGCGATGCCGGTGGAAGGGCCCGTTCGGCAAATCCCATGGCGAGAAGCGCCTGCGCCTTCCAGATGAGAAGGGTCGCTTCGAGCTTCGGGTGGTCCTGGACGACCCGGAGGGTCCGCTCGACCTCGGCGACAACCTTGCGGTGACGGCCGAGGCGGCTCCACTCCTGGCAGCGCTCGAGCGACCGCTCGACCTGCCTCCGTGTCGCGTCGGAGCTGCTGCCAGCCATGCCGAAATGCTAGCACGGGAGAAGGTCACAAGGTGCACCCACACCAGCCACCCGCCCGGATGCAAGATACGAGATACAAGTCCAACCACCCTCCCCTCGGACTTACGGTGCGGCATCTCTGGAGTGGGCGGGCGGCCTTGCATCTTGAATCGTGTATCTGGTTGGGCGGGAGTGGGGGTGGGGCGGGGGGGGGG
>JBFFBV010000125.1:0-11336 GCA_041560205.1 Candidatus Sulfomarinibacter sp. | reverse complement strand
CTTCGAGCGCCGGATCGTTGTCGACCATGTAGTCGGGATCGAGGTGCTGGTTCTCCAGCATCTCGCCGTCGTTGTCGAGGTATCCGATCTGGGGGATGCCGAAGTAGAGCGCGCCGTCCTGCAGCGTCTCCCACCACACCGAGGTGCAGGTTCCCGGCACCTGCATGCCGACGGTCTTGCCGATCTCGAGCTCGGTGTAAGCGGCCGGGAAGCAGTGGGCGTCGGAGTAGTTGCCCTCGTTCATGACCACGACCGATGGCTTGGCCCAGCGGTTTCTCGGGGCGACGCCGACCTTCTGGCCGCGCGGCACCATGCGCGCGTAGATCTCACCGGAGAGGAAGATCGTCAGCGGCTCGACGAGATTGCCGCCGCCGTTGAAGCGGGTGTCGAGGACAATCCCCTCCTTGCCCGAGGCGCGCCCGAAGACCTCCTCGAAGATCTGGCGGTAGCCGCGGTCGCTCATCGAGCGGATGTGGGCGTAGCCGAGCCGGCCGTTCGACAGGCGGTCGACCTCGGCCCGGCGGGACCGCACCCATCGCTGGTAGACGAGCCTGCGCTCCTCACCGGCGGAGATCGGCTTCACCGTCTCCTCCCAGCGCTCACCGCTCTCGGGTTCGTGGAGAGCCAAGCGGATCGGGGTGTCCGCCTTGTGATTGAGGAGCGGGTACCAGTTCATCCCTGCCGCGATCTTCTCGCCGTCGATGGCCTCGATGACCGTGCCGACCTTCACCTTGGTGTCGGCGTTTTCAAGCGGGCCGCCCTCGATGATCTCGGCCACCTTGATGCCGGCGCCGTCCCACGATGTGTTCGGAAAAATCCCGAGGCTGGCGGTGGCGTCGCCGCGCTGACCGCGAGGGCGGTAGCCGCTTCCGAGGTGGGAGGCGTTGAGCTCACCCTGCAGCTCGGAGAGGAGCTGGCTGAGGTCGTAGGGGTTATCGATGTGGGGCAGAAAGCGCGCGTAGGCTTGCTTGTAAAGGTCCCAGTCGACACCGTGCATGTCCTCGACGTAGAACTTCTCGCGCGTCTGGCGCCAGGCGTGCTCGAAGAAGTAGGCGCGCTCCGCGGCCGCGTCGAGCTCCATCCTGGCCTGCAGCTTCACGGGCTTCGACGTGCCGCCTTTGATCTCCACCGATTTGAGCGAGCGGTCGGCGAGGACGAAGGCCATCTCGCCTTCTGTGTCGATGATGAGCTTCTCGGCCTCGTCGGCTCCCATCTTGGCGAGGATCTTGGTCTCCTTTTTGCGGAGCTCGGTGACCCACAGGTCGTAGCCCTTTTCGAAGCGGGCGAGGTAGAGGAGCTTTTCGCCGTCCGGGCTCAGGCGGGCATCCGCCATGCGCGAGGTGTGCAGGGTCAGCCGCACGGTCCGGTCCTCCAGGCCGTCGAGCTCGATGTCGACCGGGTCGGGAAGCTCGATCTCGTCGTCCTTCTTCGTGTCCTCGCCCTCGTCGTCTTTCTTCGCCTCGTCTGTGTCGTCGTCGCCCTTGTCTTCGCCCTTCGTGTCCTTTTTGTCCTTTTTCTTCTCCCGTTCCTTCGCCTGCTCGAGCTCGACCTCGCTCAGGTTGAAGCGGTCCCAGGCCTCCTGGGTGAAAAAGGCCGCGTAGATGTCGTAGGTCGCGGGCCAGATGGCTTCGGTGCGGTCTCCGGCGCGGTCCGACGCCCAGATCATGGCCTCGCCGTCGAGCACCCAGCGCGGCGTGAAATCGTAGTAGCCGTTCTTTGTGAGGTTGACGAGCTCGCCCTCGCCGGATGCCGGTACCAGACCGACCTCGATCGAGTAGCGGTTGGTGTCGAGGAACCTGACCAAGAACCACTGGGCGTCGGGTGACCATTCAAACCACTGGTCGCCGTCGATGTACGAGTAGTTGTATTTCGCCGGGAGGATCGTCCGGCTGGTGCCCGATTCGAGGTTGATCACCTTGAGTGTCACCCGATCTTCGAGATAGGCCACCTCCTTGCCGTCGGGTGAGAAGGCCGGCTGGAACTCATCGGCCTCGGTCGCGACAACCACCTTCTCCTCGAAGGCGGTGGCGTTGAAGAAGCTCGGCTCGTCGTCGTCTGTGAGGTCGGTGCGGTAGACATTCCAGCTCCCGTCGCGCTCGGAGGCGTAGAGGACGCTGCGTCCGTCGGGGCTGAAGCTGACCGACCGCTCCTGCTCGGGTGTGTTGGTGATCCTCTTGGTGTCGGCGTGGCCGCTCGAGGTGACGAAGATCTCGCCGCGCGCGACGAAGGCGATCTCCTTGCCGTCGGGCGAGAGATCGAAGTCGCTGATCCCCGGGGCGACGTCGATGTAGTCCACCTCGTTGTGGCGGCTGTCGACTGCAACCGTGACCTCGATTCTGCGGCTCTCCCTCGAGCCGGCAGCCCGGACGTAGATCTCCCCGTCCCAGGTGTAGCAGAGGTCGCCTTCGTTCGAGATTGTGAGAAAGCGCACCGGGTGGGTGTCGTGGGAAGTCACCTGCTGTGGTTGCGACCCGTCCGCCAGCCCGAGGGTCCACACGTTGAATGTGCCGTCTCGCTCGGACAGGTAGTAGAGCGCCTCGTCACCGGGCGCCCAAACCGGATTCCGATCGTCGGCTCCGAACTCGGTCAGCCTCGTGTGTCGGTTGGCGGCGGCGTCGTAGAGCCACACGTCTCGCGCGAAGGACGAGTTGTCGTGCTTGCGCCACTCGCGCTCATAGCCCTTCTGGTCCGAGTAGGCGAGTCTTTCCGCTGCGGTGTCCCAGGTCGCGTAGATCGCGGGTGTGGAGAAGACCTGTGCCGGCATGCCGCCTTCGAGCGACACCCGGTAGAGCTCGGGTTGAGCTCCGGTCGGGTACTGCGCGCAGCTTTGTGCGTCGAGACGGCTCGAGGAGAACAGCACCGAGGCGCCGTCCGGGGTGAAGCTGGTCGGGAAATCACCTGCGGAGTGGAAGGTGAGGCGGGTCGCCGCTCCACCTTCGGCCGGCATGACGAAGATGTCGAAATTGCCGTAGCGGTTCGAGGCGAAGGCGATCTTCGAGCCGTCCGGCGACCAAACGGGCCCGAACTCGTAGGCGGCGTGGACAGTCAACTGAAGCGCCTGGCCGCCGCTCGACGGGACCCGCCACAGATCGCCGTGGTAGCTGAAGATGATGGTCGCTCCATCTGGAGAGATGGCCGGATAGCGTAACCAGAGAGCCGGTTCTGCCGCGGTCGCTGCAGACGACAAGGCGAGCACCGCCAGGCAGAAGATCACACCCGAAACAGTGATTTTCGAACTCATGGTCCCCCCTGATTATTCAAAAGTGGGCGCACCGATCCACGGCGCGCCTTAGAATTGTACGCGCACCGGGAAAAAGAGTTCAGTGAGACGACGGCGAGTGCTCGGCAGACCACTGGCGCCGCCGCGGATTAGGCCCACTCGCCGTCGACACGCCGCGCTTTTCTCGATTGACGTCCACTCCGGTTATAGTGGAAGGAGCGCACCGTGCGTCCAACACGGTCCGGAGCGGCGTTGTGGGGGAGTGCTCGTGACCGAAAAACGATCAAAAGTCGTGCTCGCCGGGATCGGCCGCGGTCCATTTGAAGCGATCGCCCCCGTTCTCGAGCGGCAGAGGCTCGAGATCGAAAGGGTCGAATCACCCGAAGCCGCGGTCGAGATGGCGTGTCGCGAGCGAGTCGACCTCATCATCTTCGACGCCGATCCGAATGCGATGTCGCTCGAGGAGGTCGTCACCAAGCTTCGCGCCGAGGGCTCGGCGAGCGCCACGTCGTCGCTCCTCGTCATGGCCGAGCCGGGGACCGACGAGCACGCGCGGGAGCTCATCGGCAACGGCGTCAATCGGGTCATGCTGCTCGATGACCCCGAGGAGCTGATCGAAAAACAGGTCGCGGACCTGCTCGACATCGCCCCGCGCGCGGCTGTTCGATACGCGACCCGCCTCTACACGTCGCTTGACAACGGCACCGAAGAGATCTTCGGCCAGACCGCAAACCTCTCGGTCTCGGGCATGTTGGTCCAGACCCCGACCCCCCTCGAGCCGGGCCAACAGGTGGTCTTCGAGATCCTCATCGAGGACAGGGAGGGCGCCGTCGTTGGAGAGGCGGAAATCGTGCGCCTCGCGTCCAAAGACCGCGAAGGCCTGGACGGCGTCGGTGTCCGTTTTCTCGGTTTCAGAGACGACTGCAGGGACATTCTCGATTCCGTGATCGAGGACGCGATCGGTGACCTCCTCGGCGACTGATCGGCACGGCTCGAATCAAAAAACCGTGAATGGTGGTGTCGAGTCCATGAATCTGAAGACCCGCATGATGCTGCAGTGGATCGGCTACTTTTCGCTGGTCCTGCTGCCGGTGGCGCTCGTTCTGGGCCTCTTTCTCTTCAACAAAGTGCTGAACCAGATGGTCCTGGCCGGCACGTGGGTCGTCGCAGTCTTCGGCGCAGTCATGGCGGCCCACACGGTGGGCAAGATGCGCGCCCTACGTGACGACGAGAGAACGCGACAATGGTTGGCCGCGGCGGAACGAAGGGACGAGGCGGCCGCGCTGGCTGAAGAACGGGATGCCGAGAAGGCGAAGCTCCTCGAAGAGCTGCGGGGGCGGAAGGACGCCCGCCTCCCTCGGACCAGCGCGAAGCCGGGCCATTGGCGGAACCTCGACAACGCTGCGCTGCAGGGCCAGGTGGTCCGGCTCCTGAAAATGCTCGGGCGGCGGGTCCAGAGAAGCGGCGACTCGGCCGCGCGCGGCTTTGACCTCGTGATCGACGGGAACGCCGTCGCCGTCTGCAGCGCCAACCCGAAGGGGGAGGCGAACGCGGCCGCGGAAAAGCTGCTGGCGGTTCTTCGCGCCAACCCGACATGTAACGCCGCGATCCTCGTGTGGCCAAAGGGCATTCCTGCCAAAACCAGGTATCTGGCCCGAGGCACCAACCTCATCCTGTGGGACGCCGACAACGTCGCGAGGTTGGTCCAGGATAGAAGACTGGCGTAGCTGCTCTCTCCCTGGAACACGGTATATTGGAGCTACCCGTTGGAGGGCGGAGAAGGTCGATGTCCAAGAAACGATCTCTGGTCTTGGTGGCTGGTATCGGCAGGGGTCCGTTCGAGGCCCTCGCCCCGGTGCTGGACCGCCAAAAGCTCGAGGTCGTCAAGGTGGCGACGCCGGAGATGTCGGTCGAGCTGGCGCAGTCGGAGCCCTTCGATCTCCTGATCTTCGACGCGGATGTCAAGAAGGGCACGCTCGAGCAGGTCGTGAACCAGATACGGCACGAGATGTCGGAAAGCCGCAACACCTCGCTGCTGGTGCTCGCTCGGTCAGGCCGGGCTGACGGGGTCCACGAGCTCATCGGCCGAGGAGTTAACCGCGTCATGCTCCTCGACGACCCTCCCGAGCTGATCGGCCAGCAGGTGGCGGAGCTGCTCAACATCGCGCCGCGGGCGGACCTCCGCTTTTCGACCCACCTGCGGACATCGGTCGGCGACGGTGCCGTCGAGGTTCTGGGAGAGGCGGTCAACCTCTCCAGCTCCGGCATGCTGATCGAGACAGAGACCTCCTTCGAGCCCGGGGAGTCGATCGTGGTGACGATCAATCTCGGTGGAGATTTTGGACCGGTGACGGCCAAGGCGGAGGTCGTTCGGCAGGCTCACGCTGAGCGTGGCGGCGTCGACGGAATCGGTGTCCGCTTTCTCAGCTTCGCGGGTGACGGCAAGGAGAAGATCGAGGTCATTCTCGAAGAGGCCCTGACCATCACCGTGATCAACTGAGTCGCTGGGGCCCTGGTTTCGCCTGCCCAACGGGCGGGCGTTGCTGCAGAGTCTTCGAGGGATGACGCTTCGATGCCGAAAGAGACGATCAACGGGATCACGGTCCATTACGAGTCTCGCGGGGTGGGTGATCCTCTGTTGTTCATCCACGGGCTCGGCTCCCGAGCGTCGGATTGGGCATTTCAGGTCGATCACTTCTCACCGAATTACAGGGTCATCACCTACGACGTCCGCGGGCACGGTGAGTCCGAAAGGCCAGCCGGGCCCTACACGATGGAGATCTTCGCCCGTGACGCCAGGTCCCTCCTCGACCATCTCGGCATCTCTTCAGCGCACGTCGTCGGAGTTTCGATGGGTGGGATGATTGCCTTCCAGCTCGCGGTTGATGATCCCTCGGTCGTCCGGAGTCTCGTGGCTGTGAACAGTCTTCCCGAGCTGAAGCCTCGTAGAATCGGGGAGCATATTCAGTTGTGGCAGCGGATTCTGGTCGTGCGCCTCCTCGGTATGCGGACGATGGCGCAGCTCCTGGCGCCGCGCCTGTTTCCCGGTGAGGCGCAGGCAGCACTGCGCGAGACATTCATCGAAAGGTGGTCATCGAACGACACAAGGGCCTACCTCGCGTCGATCAGGGCGATCATCGGTTGGGGGGTGGTGGATCGGATCGAGGAGATCACGGCGCCGACGCTCTTCGTGGCGGCGGACCAGGATTACACGCCCGTCGAGCTGAAGGAGGACTTCGTCACGAGAATGCCAAAGGCCCGCCTCGTGATCATCGAGGATTCGCGGCACGCAACGCCGCTCGAGCGGCCGTGCGAGTTCAATCGAGTCGTCGCCGAGTTTCTGAGCGAAGTCTGAAACGACGGGCCGGACGTCACCTGTTCTTTTTGATGACCACCAGGCTGGTGTCGTCCTTTGGCGGCGCGAATCGCACCATGTCCTCGTACACGCCGGCCACGATCTCGTGCGGAGGCAGGTCCTTGGCGCGTCGGATGGCATCCTCGAGGCGGTGGGAGCTGTACAGCTCGTCTCCGTTGGTGTGCTCGTGGAGGCCGTCGGTCTGCAGCAAGAGAATATCGCCGGCCCCCATCAGGCTGACCTCGTTGACCGAAAAGGGCTTTTTGTGGTGCAGAGCCCTCGCGGCGTCGTGCTCGTCGATGTCTCCCTCGCTGGGGAAGACGCCAATCGGCAGCACGTTCTTCATGCGCTCAGGATCGATCTCCACCAAGCGATCGTAGGCTGCAGAGAAGACCAGCGGCCGTGGATGTCCGGCCGAGATGAAGCGGAAGGTGCCGTCCTCCGAGATCTCTCCGTACACCATGGTGATGAACTTGTTGACGCTCGATGACCGGGCGAACCTCGTGTTCAGGACCTCGAAGAGCTTGGCCGTGACGTGGCCCTGCGTTTCGAGCTCGTAGAGGACGCCGGTGAGAAAGGCCTGGTGGAGCATCGCCGTCAGGAGGGCATCGGTCATATCATGTCCGGCAGAATCGGCGAGCAGGATACCGACCCTGTCGCGGCATTGGTCCAGCCGCTCGGCGATGTCTTCACGGCCGTTGCTGCGAGCAGTCTCGATGCGTGCGTCGAGGTTGTAGCGCCTCTTGAAGTCGACGAAGATGATGTGGTCACCGCCGAGGATTCCGTTGAGGGGAAAGGTCTGTCCGAAGGCATCGATGCTGTCGAGGCTCACCTCGTTCGGGATGCGGTTGACATACTCCATCATCGACCGGAAGTTCGCGAGCTCGCCCTCGAGCCTGCTGACCCGTCGTGCGCGTGCTGTTGCTGTTGTGTCCATCGTTACTCCGTTGTCTCCGCCCCTCGATTCGCCCTGACTATCCGCCGCCCAACCTTCGCGAGTCGGCCCTTTATTCCTGGTTCGGACCAGTCTTTCGGGCCGCCGGCGTCTCGGGCCCAGGTGAGGATACGAGAGTTGCGGCGATCCGTGACAGAGCCAATGAAAAACCTCTGTAAATATCGGAAACCAGAAATCGCTGTAGAATGTGCGCCGGACAGGATGGGCCGTGCCCGTCCCCTTGCGGCGGGATGGCCGGAATGAAGGAGGAAACATGAAAAAGGGTCTTTTGATACTGGTCGTGGGTATCGCGATGATCGGCATTCTCGGGTGCTCCAAGACAGAGCCGGTGGCGGAGCCCGAAGTGGCGGTCGAGGCTGAGCCCGTGGCGGAAGAAGCTGCGGTCGCCGAGCGGCACGACGTCGTCTACGCCTGCAACTGCGGACCTGACTGTGACTGCGGCTCGATCAGCACCGAGGCCGGCTCCTGCAGCTGCGGCTCGGAGATGGCTGCGGCTCACGTGGTGAAGGTCGATGGCCACGACGCCAAGCTCTGCACCTGCGCCGAAGGATGTGACTGCGAGATCAGCGCCGAGGACGAGACGAAGTGCGGGTGTGGCGCCGATCTCAAGACGGTCAGCCTCGAGGGCAAAGGGTTGTACTTCTGCAACTGCGGCGGCTCCTGCACCTGCAACTTCGTGTCCGCGGAGCCCGGCAAGTGCTTTTGCGGCATGGAGCTGGTCAGCTAGGGACCTTGACGCCAGCAGAGTGTTCGATTTCTCCCCCTCTCGCGAGGGGGAGAATTCTTTTTCCGAGGCTGCAACGGGCCTCGGGTCGCTCGTGAGGAGATATGAGGGCTCGACGTGATTACACGAAACTCCTGGGCGAGCTCGCACACGAGCTCGCCAGGCGGTCACCTCGATCAGCGGCTCTGAACCGGGCTGCGAGAGAAAGCCTTGTCGACGGCGGCAGCCACACGATTCGGCTGATGGAGCCCTTCGCACCGCGGATCGTGTCGGCGCGTGGGAGCCGAGTCACCGATGAGGATGGTCACGACATCCTCGACTTCTGGCAGGGGCATCTGGCGAACATCCTCGGCCACAACCCCGAGGTCGTGACCGCCGAGCTGGCCGCCGCCTTTGCAGACGGCTTCGGCCTCCAGACCGGAATGGTCGACCGTCTGCAATCGGAGGTGGCCGAAATCTTGTGCCGGCAAACCGGTTCCGAGCAGATTCGCCTGACGACCTCGGGGACCCTCGCGAACATGTATGCGGTGATTCTGGCCTGCGCCTTCACCGGCCGCAGCCGGGTGATGAAGGTGGGGGGTGGATGGCAGGGTGGCCACCCGTGGGCCCTCAAGGGCTCCTTTTTTCAGGAAAAGAATGGGATCGGCTTCGACGGCGTCGATTCGGAGGGCATCCCGCGCGCCATCACGGATGACATCGTCGTCACCGGCTTCAACGACCCAGATCGGCTGTGCTCCGATTTCGAGCGTCACCGCGATTCAGTGGCCTGCTTCATCGTCGAACCGTTGATCGGCGCCGGCGGTTTGATCGCGGCCACGCGCGAGTACCTGGAGCTTGCGCGTGAGCTGAGCCATCGCTATGGCGCGTTGTTGATCTTCGACGAGGTGATCGACGGCTTCCGTTTCCACGCGGGGAGCCTGGGGGCGATCTACGGCGTCGAGCCCGACCTCGCGGTCTACGGCAAGGCGATCGGCGGAGGGATGCCTGTCGCCGCGCTCGCGGGCCGCGCGGATGTGTTGGCCCAGGCGGGCCGTGACGAACGCTGCCGGGTGTTCTTTTCCGGCGGGACCTACTGCGCCCACCCGGCCTCGTTGCTGGCGGCCAAGACCGCGATGAGCCACCTCGTCGAGCACGAAGACGGAATCTACCCTCGCCTCGGAGCGCTTGGCCACACGATGCGCGAGGCCGTGGCGCGCGGCTTTACCGACGAGGGCGTGCCGGCGCGGACGACGGGCTCGGCCGACCTGCTGCCCTTCGGCAGCTCGCTCGGCATGGTGTATTTCCCGTTTGATGAAGACCTGGACTTCGATCGCCCCGAGCTGGTGTGCAACCCCGCGGCCTGCGATGTGGTCCTCAGGGACCGCGTGCTCGGCCCGGCGCTCCTGCTCGAGGATGTCCACCTCGTCGAGGGCCATGGTGCAGTGTCGACCGCCCACAGCGAGAACGAGATGCAACAGCTCGAAGATGCGTGCCGCAAAGTGGCTCGTCGGATCAAGCCGTACCTTTAGCCCGCTATCCGAATCCGCGGCGATCCGTTCGCACAACGCATTGCCCCCGTTGCCGTAGAACGCTCAGGAGGTGACTCCCATGAAATCGATCTACGCACTGCTTTGTGTCCTCGGTCTACTCGTCTCGGGAGGGTGTTGCCAGACCCCCGATCCGGAGCAGTCACGGCAGCAGATCCTCGACCTCCACCAGAGCCTCATCCAGGCTCACCTCGATAACGACGCAGCCTTCCTGGCCGCACCCACCGCCGATGACTATCTGTCGGTAGCCCGCGGCGAGGTGCGTTCCATGACGGCCGCCGATGTCGAGGCAATGCTCGCGCCCTACCTCGCCGAAACCGAGTTCTCCCACTACGAAGACGTGGCCGAGCCCATCGTCGGGCTCTCCGACGATGGCTCCATGGCGTGGTCGATCGTCCAGGTCCGCGTGGCCGGTACGCGGACGGGAGAGGACGGCGAGGCGCAGACCTTCGACACCCTGTGGGCGTGGCTGACTCTCTACCGGCGCGACGGCGACGGGTGGCAACGGATCGTCGACGTCAGCACCAACCGGCCCTTCGACCAGATGTCCTGATCAACCCGCTGTCCACATTGTGTCGTGCATCACAACAAGGCCCGAGTGCGGGCTGGTGTCGGAATCCTGCGCTGCGATTTTCCGGTTCTCCATGTAGCCAACCGCTTGCGATCGGCTAATGAACGGTGATCTCTGGAGGATCGACATGTTGCGCAACGTCTCGTGTTTGATTGTGATCGTTTCCATTCTGGCCGCTGGCTCGCTTCAAGCGGCCGAGACCGTCGTGCTCGAGCCTTCGGCCGACACCACCCTGTACGAAGGCGATGGCAGCCTTGCCAATGGATCCGGGGCCTTCATCTTCGTCGGTCGCACAGAGAACCGTAACGGCGCCGTCGAGCGGCGGGCGGTGCTCGCCTTTGACGTCGGCGCTTCGGTTCCAAGCGGGGCGACGATTACCGAGGCCAGCCTCGAGCTGACAATGTCACGCACCATCTCCGGCTCGCAGACCATCCGGCTCCACCGTTTGATGGAGAGCTGGGGCGAAGGCGGATCAGACGCATCGGGCCAGGAAGGTGGAGGCGCACCCTCGGTCGCCGGCGATGCCACGTGGGTGCACCGGTTCTTCCCCGATTCGCAGTGGATAACGCCCGGCGGGTCGTGGACGGCGACGTTGAGCTCCGAGCAGCAGGTCTCGGGCAACGGTTCCTACATCTTCCCATCCTCAGCGCAGATGGTGGCCGACGTGCAGGGCTGGCTCGACAATCCCCCGGGCAACTTCGGCTGGGCGCTGGTGATGCCTTCTCCGCCGGTCGGTGGAGCCAAGCGCTTCAACAGCCGCGAGAATACGAGCCAGAACACCCGACCCAAGCTGACGGTCACCTACGAAGCCGTCATCGAGCCCGACCTGCCCGAGCGCTACGTCTTCCCGGCATCGAACGCCGAAGGTGACAGCGGTGCGTTCTTCATCACCTCCGCCGACATCCTCAACAACGGACCGTCGACCGCCTCCATCAGGATCGAGCTCCTCGAGCGGAACACCGATAACTCCACAGCTCTCCAGTCG
>JBFFBV010000124.1:0-11489 GCA_041560205.1 Candidatus Sulfomarinibacter sp. | reverse complement strand
TGCGGCGGCGAACACTGGGTGCTGACAACCCGCAAACGCTCGACTCTCTTTGCGCCGTGGCCGGCGTCGCCGCACTGCGCGGCGATCGCAGCGCGGCGCTGCATCACCTCGAGGAAGCGATCGATCTCGGCTACTCCCAGGCGGACTCCCTGGCCGAGGACAGTGATTTCGAGTCGCTTCGCGCTGACCCGGTGTTCATCGAGCTCGTCGAACGGGCGCGAAACAACGCCGCCGAAACGGCGAACTCCTGATTTCGACGCCGCCTTGAACGGCTTCTTGATGGGTGCCAGAAGGGTGCCAGGCTCCAGAAACTCAGGAGATTGACCGACCGATGGGGTGCAGCCGAACTTCCCGAGGTCCTGAAGCCGCGCACCGATGTGATGCGTAAATGTGAGCGTGGCAACCACGTGTGGCAACCCTGAGGAGCGAAAACTTCCAGCCGACAGACGCCGTATGTCTCTGACGAAACGCGCGGTGATCCCGCGCGCGGTGAAGGGAGCCGGCAGGAGATGTCCACGCCTCGATCGAAGGTTTGTTCTCGTCGATGGCCGATGGAGCCCCCAGACATCTCAGGCGGAACACCGTCACTTCGGGGACGGCGTTTGCTTCCTTTGCACAAAGACCGAAAACTCGTCGTTTGGAGGTTCGGATGTCGAGACGGGCGCTCGTAACGGTTGCACTCTTTTGTACTCCGATCTTGTGTGAAGCCGCAGACCTGGGCACCTACGTGGGAGGGTCCGTGGGCCAGGATGTTGAAATCGAAGCTGTGCGGGATGTCGGGGCAGAGTCCAACGACAGAAGCTTCAAGCTCTTCGGGGGAATCGGCATCGGTGAGAACTTCGCGTTCGAGATTGCCTACCACGATTTTGGGACCACCACGTGTTGCGGCCCGACCTATGCCGATTTCGGCTTCGAGCGGAACGGTGATGCCTTCTCGGCCAGCGCCATGGCGCTGTGGCCGATCAACCGCTTCCGTCTTTTTGCCAGGGCCGGAGCGTTGTGGTGGGACGTTGACGGCTACGACCTCACCTTCGCGGGACGCCGGCAGTATTCGAACGACGGCGTCGATCTCGTGGTTGGCGTGGGCGGCGAAATCTCGGTGGTGGGCGGGCTGCGAATGCGTCTGGAATGGGAGCGCCTCGAAATCGATGGCGACGACGCCGACTCGGTTTCGATTGGAGCCCTGTGGCAGTTCTAAAGATCTCATCACGAGGGTGCCCATGATGTGATGGCACCCGTCCGGCGAAGCATCTGGCAGCAGAATCTCCATGGGGCGGGTCTGCCAGCGCCAGACCCTTCGAAAACGAAATCGAGCCCATCGCGAATTAATTTTGAGGGCCAAGAAGAGCCATTCGAGGGGGGGAGATGAGATCAGTCGGGTCGGTGAGTTCTTGGGGAGAATTTTTCGCAAAGATGATCGGCACGGGCTCCCGGGTGGCTGGCAAGGTCGTCGCGGCCGGTCTCGTTACGATGGCCACAGCCCTGTATCCGGCGCCTGCGGCCGCCGAGGTGGTCCGGGTTGAGATCAGCTCGCGCGAGGTCGTGTCCAAGGCGCCGCAACATGCCCGTTCCGGTGCCTACGAGGTCATCCGAGGTGTCATTCATTTCGAGGTCGATCCCGACAACCCCGCCAATGGGCGAATCGTCGATCTCCGTCTCGCGCCCAGGAACGACCGGGGCCGGGTCGAGTTCTCGGCAGATTTCGAGCTCCACAAGCCTGTCGACCCGAACCGGGGCAACCGTCGTCTTATGTACTTCGTCAACAACCGCGGTCACAAAATCGGCAACCACCACTTCAATACCGAGATCGGGAGGAACTGGCTCTACAGCGAGGGGTGGTCCTACCTATGGTGCGGCTGGAACGTCGATGTCATCGAGGACGATGACAGATTCAACATTCGCGTCCCGGTAGTGAGCGACAACGGCAAGACGATCACCGGCAAGATCTACAACGAGATCCTGTCCTACGCCAATGAGCCGGTGCCGTCGATGCCGTTCGTCTGGGGCGGTTCGATCGCCTACCCGGCTGCCGGCTTGGACAATGCGACCGCGACGCTGACGATGCGGAGATACAGGTGGGAAGACCCGGTCGAAGTGCCGCGCGACCAGTGGGCGTTCGCGCGCTTCGAAGACGGCGAAGTCATCCCCGATCCGCGGTCGCTGTACGTGAAGGACGGCATCAGACAGGGCTGGCTCTACGACCTGGTCTACATCGGCAAGGACCCCAAGGTGACCGGGCTCGGGATGGCCGCGATCCGCGACATCGTGTCGTTTTTCAAGTTCGAGGAGGCCGATCAGGCGGGCATCGCCAATCCTCTTTCGAGCTTCGTCGACCACGCCTACGCCTGGGGACACTCGCAGTCGGGCCGGCTGCTCAACCATTTTGTCTACCAGGACTTCAACGGCGACGAGAAGGAGCGGAAGGTCTTCGACGGGCTGATCGCCAACTGCCCCGGCGGCGGCAAGGGACTCTTCAACTCGCGCTTCGCGCAGATCACCCGCCACGGATCCCACCTCGAGGATCTCCTCTATCCGATCGATTTCTTCCCCTTCGCGACGGTCGAGCAGCACGATCCGGTGACAGGGGAGAATGGGGATTCGTTCGCACTCGCCCGCGCGTCCGGCTATCTGCCCAAGATGTTCTTTGTCAACACGACGACCGACTATTGGACCCGCGCGGCCTCGCTCCTTCACACCGACACTGAAGGCGCCCATGACGCGGGGATCGACCCCGAGGCGCGGATCTACTTCATCGCCGGGAGGACCCACATCGACGCCCGGACAGGGATCATCGGGCGTGCGTTGCTAATCGCTTTGGACGCGTGGGTGAGCGAGGGTGTGGCTCCACCCGAGTCCGTGGTGCCTCGTATTGGTGACGGAACCCTGGTCGAGCTCGACGCCTACCTCGAGGGTTTTCCAGACATCCCCGATCTTCTTTTTCCGCCGTCGTTCTACAGGCCATATCGCCTCGACATGGGTCCGCGTTGGCAAAGCCAGGGGATCGCCGACAACGCGCCTCCGAAAATCGGGCCGACGTTCGTAACGCTTGTTCCCCAGGTCGATGCCACCGGAAACGAGATCGCCGGCATCAAGCTCCCCGAGGTCGCCGCACCGATCGCGACCTTCACCGGCTGGCGGATGCGAAACCCGGCTTACAGCGAGAGCCTTGGACGCAACCGCGGCAGCATCCTGCCGCTGCCAAATAACGACGATGCCGGGAAGAAGAAGGGTGACCCGAGGCCTTCGGTCAAGGAGCTGTACCCGACCCAGGCCGACTACATGCTCGAGGTGACGAAGAACCTCATCGACCTGTACCGCAAACGCCTCCTGCTCGGCGAGGACCTCGCTCGACTCCTTGGCGAGATGGGCAGCCGGGCGCCATTGATCTATGAGATGCGGCCGGTCGGCGAGCTCGCCGCGGAAGAGGGAGTCAACGCCGCGATCGCCTTCGTCGAAAAGCTGCGCGAAGCGGGGATCACCTCGCTCTATGGAGAGGAGCTCCGCCGGCTCGAGCTCAACAACAACACCCTGGGTTATCGGTTGATGTTCGCCGGCGATCTCGAGGGCGCGAAAGAGGTGTTCAAGCTCAACATTCACATCGCTCCCGAGTCGGCGAATGCCTGGGACAGCCTCGGCGAGTGCTATCTGAACATGCTGAAATACGAGCACGCGAAGAGGGCGTACGAACGATCCCTCGAGCTCGACCCCGAAAACCACAATGCGAAACGCATGCTCGAGCGCATCGAGAAGGAATCACACGGCGTCTCGTCAGAACCATAGGAGGGCATCAATCGAAGGGTCAGCCATCGAAGGGTGCACCCATGAAACGTGGCACCCATGCGACTGTCCGACCGCAACCAGGCCCAGACCCTAAGGTCTTTCGGCCTCGACAATACAGTAGAAGGGTTCAGTGCCGAGCGCCTCACCGAATTGAAAATATTCCGTCATTCTCAATCCGCAATCGCTCAGAAATGACCCGACCGCGGACTCGGGGTTTTCTGACATGTCCACGCCGAACTTCCAGGGTTCTCCCATCTTTGCCATCACCTTCTCAGAGCGCTTGGCCGTTTTTGAAATCTCACCCAGGATAAACGCTTTGGAATAGAGGTCTTGAGCGACAATACTCCCGTCTCCACACAAATCGGCCATCGCCGTGAGTGTCTCTTTGGCCACATCCGCGTCCAGGAACAGAGAGACGCTCTGCCAGAGGAACAGCGTCCTCTTTGCTTTGTCAAAGCCGGCATCCAGTAGCTTGTCCGCCCAGGATTCGGAGGCATAATCGACCGGAACATAGGTGATCCAGTCGTGTCTGATGCCTGCTTGATTCAATGTCTCCACTTTGATGTTCAGCGTATTGGCCTGGTCGAGCTCAAAGACCTTTGCTTCATTTCCCTCTGTGAAGTGCAGAGCGATCAGGTCGAAGCCGGCTCCAGGGATGACAATCTGCTCCATGTCATCCACATGCTTTTCCATGATCCGGTCAAACATCAGCACCCTGCGGCCCGGAGTGGACACGAGAGTCTCTCGACCCGGCTCATCGAGCCTGCCAAACTTGGTGGTGAAACCGAATAGCCGCTGGGAAATGATCAGAGGACCGAGGGTCGCCCAAAGACCGAAATGCGATTCACAGGGGAACTTCTTGATGAACGCAACGGAGAATGGATCCGGTCTGGTGTTGAAATGGTGCATGATCCATCGGTATTGGAGCGTTTGGACTGCCGTGAAGGAGACCCCGAGTCGCCTGCTGTTCCAAAATTCCTTGTAGAGTCCAGCGATCAAACCCGCAATTGCAAAGGGAATGAAGACAATCTGAATCGGCATATAGAGAATGATCTGGAGGAGTCTGATCAGGGAGCGCAGGATCCCGGGAAAAGCGAATGGAAGTTCGTTTCCCACGGTGCGAGCGTAGCACGGGGTTGAAGACCGTTATCTTGGCACCCTTCCGCACCTATGCTCAATAAAAAATGGCGCAATGGTGAACGTGGCACCCACGCCCATGATGGGCACGTGTGTGGCACCCGCGATGAAGTGATACGTCGCACCCATGATCGGGCGCTCGACTAGTCGCTTCCGTCGTCGGTCGTATCGAGGCACCACTTCACTCCGCCGCGGGTGGCCATGTAGAGGAAGACGAAGCAGTAGATGGCAGCCAGTTCGCCTCGGTTGACCACGGGAAAGAAGGCCTCGTTGAACTGAAATTTCCAGTGGAATTGGAAGTAGGCCACGGCCATCGTGCCACTCGAGAGAAAGGCCGCCCATCGAGTCTGGAATCCGACGAGGACGAGGATCCCGCACACGAGCTCGACGATGCCGCCGAACCAAAGCTGGGAGAAGACCTCCGTTTCGCGCTCGGTCAGCACACCGAAGATCTTCTGGACTCCATGCATCGAGAACATGAACCCCGCCATGATCCGCATCAGGGCGTACGCATGGTCGGTATAGTCGGCAAGTTTTTTCATGGGATTCTCCTTGTCCTCCAGCTCCTCCGGAGAACAAGGGTCGACAGGTAACTCTTCCCAAAGAAGATCTGCGGCTTCACGCGAGTCGGTTCACTCGAATCGTCGAAAGGGTGGCACCCATGCCCGTGAGGCACCCTTGATTCTGGTCTGTACGTGATACCCGTGCTGGTTTACCGTGGGGCCCGTGAGCCAGCCGCTGCGCATTGCCGTCACCGGCGCTTCCGGCTTTCTGGGCCGTCTGTTGGTGCAGCTTCTGCGGCGGCGTCACACGGTGGTGGCACTGGATCGGCGGCCGCTCATCGAGGCCGAGATGGCCGGCCATCCGAATGTGGAGTGGTACCAGGTCGACCTTGCCGACCGCGAAGGCCTGGAGGGGACCATCGCCTGCATCCGGGCAGGCGGCGGCGCCGACGTGATGATCCACCTGGCCGCCTACTACGACTTCACGGGCGACGAGCATCCCGAGTACCAGCGCACCAACGTGGACGCCATGCGCTTTCTGCTCGAGGCTTCGCGCCGGCTCGGTCTCGAACACTTCATCTTCGCCAGCTCGGTGGCGGCGTGCCCGTTCTCGGCCCCGGGCCGGCCGATCACCGAGGCCACGCCGCCGCACGGCGACCACATCTACGCGCGGACCAAGCGCGCGGGCGAGGCGATGCTCGCCGAGTATTGTGACAGCTTTTCGCCAATCATCGTCCGCTTTGCCGCCATGTTCTCGGACTGGTGCGAGTACCCGCCGCTGCAGGTGCTCCTGGATACCTGGTTGGGGGGCGGCTGGAATGCCCACATTCTTGCCGGTCGCGGTCAATCGGCCGTGCCCTATCTCCACGTCCGAGACGGCGCTGCGTTCATGATGCGACTGCTGGAGAGGCGGCATCGGCTGGATCCGCTGGAGGTCCTGATCGCGGGCGAGGACGGCGCCGCGTCGCACCTCGATCTGTTCCGTGCCGCCACCGCCCATGTCGACGGGGCGCCCCGCCGGCCCATCCACCTCCCGCGGCCGCTGTGCAAACCGGGGATCTGGGTGCGGGACGTGGCCGGCCGCGCATCCGGAAACCGGCCGTTCGAGCGCACGTGGATGGCCGACTACGTGGATCGTCGGCTCGAGATCGACGCCAGCCGCACGCGGGCGCGGCTGGGCTGGGACCCGACGCCACGGCTGTCGCTGCTCTCCCGGCTGCCGTTCCTGATCGCGCACCGTCGCGAGAATCCCGCCCAGTGGTACCTCCGCAACCGCGAGGCCCTCGACCATCTGAAGCTGACGCCCAACCTCCGGGTCTACCGGCTCATGAAGATGTACGAGCAGGCGATCGAGCAGGCCCTCAACGCCGCTCTCGACGAGCGCACGGCACGGACGCCAGCCGCGCAGAAGATTTCTGCCCACCAACGCTTCTGGGACCACCAGGTCACGCTGCGCAATCTCACGGTCGCGGTGCGCAGCGGCGAGAACGAGCCGTTTCTGAATTGGTGCCGGGACCTCGCCGAACGGCGGATATCGGAGGATTTCGGCTGTGACGAGGTGGTGGCTGCGCTGCAGATTGTGGGCGCGGCCGTGGTCGAAGCCCTGTCCGATGACCCGGAGGCCGCCGAGCTCTCCGCTGCCATCCATGACCTCATCGACACTCCCGTCGAGTTCGGCATCGACCGCGTGCTCGAGGTCTACGAGGACGCCGAGGCCTTCGGCCTCAATCGCCGGCCGGGATAGTCAACATCCGAACGGAAGGGTGCGACGCGTGCCACCTGCACATTGACACAATTGGTCGCCATGCCGCATCTTCGTGAGAAATCGACAAGCGTGGAAGTGCGCAGGTGCACCTTGGCGGCACCCATGCTGCAACGCGTTGCAGTCGTTGCAGCGAATATTCAGTATGAGAGGCCCGGCGTTTCTTTGAGGTACCTTTGATCCGTCAACTGCATCAACATGAAGTCGGCCACGTCGGCGCGCGAGATCTTTGCTTTGATCGTCGTGTCGGTGCCTGGAAAACCGTGGCGATACTCGCCGGTACGATCCCCGTCCGTGAAGGCTGCCGGGCGGACGAGCGTCCAGTCCAGAGGGCTTTTCTTGACAGTGTCCTCCTGGCTGACGTGATCTGCGTAGGCTCCACGCAAGAGGAGCCCGAACATGATGTGCTTCCAGAAGAAATTCAGACTGTCCCGACTGTCCCCGACGCCGAGAGTTGACAGGCAAATCAAGCGACTGACGCCGGCCTTCTCCATCGCCCGGACGATATTCCGCGTCCCCTCCGTTCGAATGGCACCCTTCGCTCCCGCCCCGAGCGCGCACAGCACGGCGTCCTGACCGTCCACAGCCTTTTCCACTGATGCGGGATCCAGTGCATCGCCTTGAACTGCCGTCAAGTTCGGGTGTTCCATGTCCAGCGTCGCGGGATTGCGCGCAAACGCGGTGACCGTGTGCTCCTGCTCGAGAGCTTGCTCGACGAGATGGCGGCCTATGCTGCCGGTCGATCCGAAAATGGCTACCTTCATGCTCTTCCTCCTTTGCTAAGCTGCCGAACCCCGGCATAGGCAGACCTGTCTATAAACGTCCAAATTGCTGATTCTGCTGCATGACATGCGTGGGGCGACGCGGCAGCACGCGCGATCAATCGATCCGGGAAGGAACGGGCGGGGATGCCTCGGCATGAGAATTCTCCTCTGCGTGGACGCGACAACCCGATTCTACTCAGCCCCTCTCACATATCAAGAAGTGTGGAAGAGTGTTCGGGGCACCCATGCGTGGCGCCTATGAACACGTGTGGAGGTGGCACACATTTACAGGGTTCCCTCGGCTAGAGAATAAATCTCATTTCTATCGAGCACTCTGAGAAATAGCTTGCATAAAGACCTGACACGCACTATGTTATGGAAAGAAATCGGTTTGAGATAACGAGCCCGCGGACATCTCGTAGAGGGGGAGGCAGCCCGTGGCTCAGGATGCGGACAGCGTCGCTCCGGCGGTGGATAGTGGTGACGTCCGGCGCGTCGGGACTTTTGAGATCCTCGACGAGATCGGGCGAGGTGGCATGGGTATCGTCTACCGCGCCCGAGACACCAAGCTGCACCGCGCGGTGGCACTGAAACGCCCGAAGCCCGAGATACTTGACCGGAAGGATCTGAGGCGACGCTTCATGACCGAGGCGAGGAGCGCCTCGAAGCTCATGCACCCCAACATCACAACCGTCTTCGAGGTCTTCGAGGAAGACGATGTGCCGTGGCTGGTCATGGAGCTGATCGAGGGTGCCAGCCTTCGCTCGATCCTGTCTGAAGGCGACCCGCTGCCCTGCGAGGACGTGATGCGGCACGCCGAGGGCCTCACCGACGCGTTGCGTGCCGCGCACGTTGGCGGCGTCCTGCACCGAGACGTCAACCCCAATAACGTGCTGATCGGTATGGATGGGCGTGCGCGGCTGAATGATTTCGGCCTCGCCGGAGTCTGGGTCGTCGCAGAGAACACTCCAGAGCAATCCCAGGAAAGCACCGAAGCCTACAGCTCGGGCCGCATCGTCGGGACGCGTGGCTACATGTCACCGGAGCAGGCATTGGGCAAGCAGGTGGATCCGCGAAGCGACATCTTTTCGCTCGGTGCGGTCCTGTACGAGATGTGCGCGGGACGCCCGGCGTTCCTTCGGAGGGAATCCAGCGACTGGATGGATCTCCTGCTGCACCGCGAGCCCGAGCCGATCTCGGCTCTCAACCTGGAGGTGCCGGTCGAGTTCGAGCGGATCGTGCACAAAGCCCTCGCCAAGAGGCCTTTTCAGAGATATCAGAGCGCCAACGAGATGCTTTTGGACCTGCGGGCGGTGCGCAGAAAGCTCTCGACAGATACCGGCATCTCGGTGCCGTCTTACGAGCTTCGGCGCCGGCGCCGCAGGCGGTGGATCGGCCTCTCCATCGCTGCGCTCGGTCTTGCGGCGGTGGCTGTCGCCCTCAAGGCGTTCTTGATGCCGGCTTCCGCCGTTCCACTTCTCCATAACCACCGCCGCTTGACGGCCGGTGCCGGTTGGGAGGGCCAGTCCGCGATATCCCCGGACGGAACCATGGTCGCCTACGTGTCGGATGAGGCGGGTGAGCCCGATATCTGGGTCATCCGCACCGGTGGCGGGGAGCCTTTGCAGCTGACCGACGATGCGGCGATCGACAAGGATCCGGCATGGTTTCCCGACGGCAGCGCCATCGTCTTCGCGTCCAATCGCGACGGAGGGCCGGCCATCTGGCGGATCCCACCCCTCGGAGGGTCGGTGGTCAAGCTGTTGGACGATGCGGCGGAGCCCGCGATCTCGCCCGACGGGACCCGCATCGCCTTTTCCCGGACCGGAAAGGATGGCTTGGAGGGGATCGCGGTCGCGCCGCTCGATGATCCTGACCAGGCCCGGGTGCTGACGGGTAAAGATGATGGTTTCTGGGGCCACTCGGACCCGACGTGGTCGCCGGACGGGCGCACCCTCTGTTACGCGGACTTCAAAAACCTCTGGGCAATCGACGTCGATGGTGGTGAGGCGCGGCAGCTGACGGAATCCGACGCGGTCGATGCGAATCCGATCTGGTCTCCGGACGGGACACACATCCTCTTCTCATCACTGCGCGAAGGGAGCTGGGGGCTTTGGAGTCTCCGTGTCGCCGACGGCTCGTTGCATCGCCTGACCGCGGGCACCAGCAAAGAGCGCGAGCCTTCTCTCGACCGGAGCGGTCAATGGCTGGCCTACTCGACCAACGAAGACACCGCGGACATCCTGGTCCTCGATCTCGCGACGGGTGAGCGATCGAGGATCTCAGGAGCTACGGAGGAGCTCGATCCAACGGTCTCCCCGGACGGCACGACGATCGCCTTCGTCTCGGATCGTAGGGGCGGCTACGACCTGTGGCTCCAACCCCTCGTGAATGGTCGAACGGAAGGCCCTCCGCGCCGGCTCACGGACCGCCGCGGTTCGGTGGCGGTGCCGGCATTCTCGCCCGACGGGCGGTGGCTCGCCTACGCACACCTCCTCGACGGCCAACGGGACGTGTGGATCGCACCCGCTACCGGGGGCGTGGCACAACGGTTCACCGAAGATCCGGCGGCCGACCTCAACCCGGCCTTCTCGCCCGACGGATCGACCCTGGCGTTTATCTCGAATCGCAGCGGCACTGAAAACATCTGGGTAGCGCCGGTGGCGGATGGTCGTCGAATCGGGGATGCGCAGCAGATCACGGAAGGCGACGCGATCCACTGGTTCCCGGTGTGGTCGCCGGACGGGAAACGGATCGCCTCGGTGTTCCAACGTGAAAACGCGATCGAGGTTTCGGTTGTCGAGGTCGGATCGGAGGCGTCAGAGGTACAGGTCACCAGCGGCGCGGGGGCTCGTCGCGTGCGGTGGGCGACGTCGGGTGACGAGCTGCTGGTCAGCGGCACCTGGGGCTCGGGTCGGGTCAGCCTGCGGGTCGTGTCGCTGGATGATCGCAGCGTACGTCCCTTCGAACCCGCGGCTGATTTCGGTCTCGATGAGTTTGGTGCGGGCGCCTTCAGCCTGGATGCAGAGGGGAGGATTCTGGCGCACGAGGTGGTCGATTGGCGCGGCGACGTGTGGCTGGCCGAGGCCGATCTTGGCCGGTGATGGGTTGTGCCGTGGCATTGAGGTGAAACATCAACACACCGACACGAAAGGAGCAGTGATATGGGTGAGAGAGAAGATCCGAAGGAGATAGTGCACAAAGATACTAATCCGGATGAATTAACAGAGGAAGGGAAAAAAGCCGTTGACGAAGTGGTTGCCACTGGGGCCACAACATTGAGAATCAGAGGGTCAAAGAACCATTGCTGAGCCCAGCGACGTTGGCACCTCGGCAACCTTTAGCGGACTCGGTCCGTTCGCTCGAGGTGGTGCTGACCACCGCGTGTAACCTGAACTGCGCCTACTGCTTTCAAAACGAGCGCACGGACCGGAGCATGAGCTGGGGCGTGCTCCGGTCCGCACTCGATCTGCTGCTGCACTCGAAACACCCGAATCCGGAGCTCACCTTCTACGGCGGTGAGCCGCTGCTCGAGCTGCCGCT
>JBFFBV010000123.1:0-12003 GCA_041560205.1 Candidatus Sulfomarinibacter sp. | reverse complement strand
GGCCTCGGATTCGGCGCCGGCAAAGGACGCGTAGGCCATGTAATTGACGTCACGAAGCACGCCCAGAATATTCATCGCCTCGTGGTTGCCCATGAGGACGATGACCTGGCCGCCCACCGATGCCGCCTCTTGCTGGAGCCTCATGAACAGGTCCAGAGCGGCTCGGACGCCTTCGCCGCGATCCACGAGATCTCCGGTCTGGATCAGGATGGTATCGCCTCCGGACCAGTGGCCTTCGGCGTCGATCAGCTCGAGGTGCTCGAGGAAGGCGGTCACGGTGTTGGCCGCACCCTGGACCTCGCCGATGACGACGATGCGCGGCGCCGGAGAGGAAAGCTCGTCGGCGGCCGCCGGCGTGATAGCGAACGCAAACAACAGAGCTAATGAACCTACGGAAATTTGAAAGTACCTGTGATGTGCCATGGTTGAGACCCCCCAATCGCGAGGCGGATTGTGAACTCTGTCGGCTTCCAGCCGTTGTCCTTTACATACGGATGCGGTGCGTTTTGGTTGATGTGGCGCCTCTCGGAGAAGGCCGAACCACGGTGGTGAGGTGTACAGTGCCAGAAGGCGAAGAGGCCGCATTCGCAGCGAGAGGTGTGCAAATGAATCTCGCGATCGAAACCAGGGGGCTGCGTCGGACCTTCGGCGAGGTGGTGGCGGTGGACGGGCTCGACCTGGAGGTCGAAGTGGGAACCTTCTTCGGCTTCCTCGGCCCGAACGGTGCGGGCAAATCGACCACCATCAAGATGCTCACGGGTCTGCTCGGGCCGAGCGACGGAACGGCGCGGATCCTCGGTCACGATGTCGTCCGCGAAGCCGTGCAGGCAAAGCGGAGGATGGGAGTCGTCCCGGAGGAGACGGCGCTCTTCGAGCGCCTGACCGGACCGGAGTACCTGCGTTTCGTGGGCAGGATGTACGGCATGTCGAGGGAGGTCATCGATGCCCGGTCGGCCGAGCTCCTTGACCTCATGGGGCTCGAGGGCGACACCGCGAAGCTGATCGTCGACTACAGTCACGGCATGCGCAAGAAGCTGTCAATCTCGGCCGCCGTCATCCACGAACCGAGGGTTCTGTTCCTCGACGAGCCCTTCGAGGGCATCGACGCCGTCTCGTCGCAGCTCGTGCGCTCGGTGCTCAACCAGCTGGTGGCGTCGGGCGTCACCGTCTTTCTCACCTCACACATCCTCGAGATCGTCGAGAAGCTCTGTACGCACGTGGCCATCATCCACGAGGGCCGGCTGGTCGCGGCAGGACCGCTCGAGAGCTTGCGAGGGGGCGGCGAACGGGAGCCCGGTGCAGCAACGCAAACGCTCGAACAGCTCTTCCTGTCGATGGTCGGTGGTGGCCGTCTCGAACGGGGCCGGCTGTCGTGGCTGGAAGAGAGGTCCCTGGGCTGACACATCATGAGGGTCCGCGCGCTGATCTGGCTCCGGTCGAGAATGTGGTGGCACGGTCTGCGCTCGCGAAGCACAGCCGCGGACACCGCCGTCGGTTTCATCCTGACCTTGCTCGCCGCGCTCGTCTCCATCTCTCTGGCCTCGGTGCTGTCGTTGATCACCGTGGTTGGCCTCAGCGACGATTCGCGAGAGCCCCTTCGCATCGCCTTGACGATCGTCTGTTGGATGGTGGGCTTCCTGGCGGTTGTGGTTCCCGTGGTCTTCGGCCTCGGCCAGACCTCTCTTCCGCTGCGCCGGCTGCTCGTCTTCCCGATCAGCCGCGGCGGCCTCTATCGAATCTCTCTCGCGGCGTCATTCGCGTCCGGCGTGCACATCTTCTGGTACCCGGTCCTGGGTGCGATCGTGATCGCTGCGGTGACGCTTGCCGATGCACCGGTGCTTCCCTGGTTCACCGTGGCAGCGGTTTTCGCCCTCTGCATGGTGATCTGGTGCCACGCGGTGCAGCAGCTCGTGCAACGAATGCTCCAGAAGCGGCGGGTGAGGGAGCTGGCGGCGCTGCTCGGGCTCGTCGTTGTCGTGATCGCCTCGATGTTGCCGGCGATGTATCAGGAAAGGGCGGAGCAGCTGGGGAAGGAGTGGTTTGGTGAGCTGGTCCCTCGACCAGTGACCTTCATTGCCGGCCGGGCCGCGTCGGTGTTCCCCCCGTCCCTCGCTGCGCGGGCCTTCGAATCGTTCGTCGATGGAGACCCGGGCCCGGGTGTCGGGTCGCTTGGCTGGTTGGTGCTGTGGGCGGGGGTAGGGCTGGTGGTCGGAGGGAGCGTCGTCCGCCTCACGCTGCTCGAGGGAGACGTGACTGGGGGACCTCGATCCGCCGCAAAACCTTCAAACGAACACCGGCAGCGGCCGCGTGGATTCGACCGTCTGACGGTGCTGCCACCCGAGGTTCAGGTCGTCGCCTCCAAGGAGCTCAGGTACCTCCTTCGAAGCACAGTCGGCAAGTTCAACCTGGTCATCATGCCGGTCTTCGTGATCATCATGACGCTGATCGTGGCGCGCGATCTCGAGCACTCGTTCCTCGGCCTCGATCGTACGAGCCTGGTCTTCGTGGGTCTGATGATCTACGCCTCGATGTTCTCCAACAACTTCCTTTTCAACGCCTACGCCTGGGAAGCTGCGGGCGTGCAGTCGTACTTTTTGAGCCCGGTTGAGCCCGCTCGGATCGTGCTGGGCAAGAATGTGGGGGTCTGGTTCTACAACGCCATTCTCGGTCTCGAAGCCATCGCCGCCTTCTGCCTGATATCGGGACCGCTGCCGGTGACCGCCCTGGCCGGCGGCTGCCTCGCGTTCGTGGCGGCTGTTCTCCTGGCAACGATCGTCGGCAACTTCCTGTCGCCGGCGATGCCGGTGCCGCGTGACATCTCGAGCATCACCAACTCGCCGTCTCAAACCGCAGTCCTGGCGTCCTTTGGCGTGCTCATCATCAACGCGCTGGTCATCGGCGGCTGCATCGCCGTTCCCTCTGTCCTCGGCTTCGGATGGCTCGGCCCGCTCGTGCTGATCGTGCTCATCGTGATCGAGATCGCCGTCTACTCGGTGATATTACAGGCGGCGGGACGGTTCCTCGCCTCACGGCGCGAGAGCTTGATCGAGGCCCTCCAGGCGTAGGCGGACGAATCCGGATGGTGGCCGAACTCACTGGCGCACCGCCGTTCGGGACCATTGCCGCTAAGATGGTGGGGGAGCGCTGTGTCGGAGGTTGGATGACGTTGAACAGAAGAACCCTGGTCGGATTCGTCACGCTCGTGCTGGCGATGGGGGTGGGCCATACGACCGCAGCTTCGGAGGGCTCGGAATCGGCCGCGGGTCTCGGCAAGGCCCCGTCTCTCGATGCGCTCAAGCGCGGGTATGTGGCTGCTGAGGAGGGCGATCACGAAGCGGCCTACTCCCACTTCCAGGCCGCCCTGGAGCATGCGTCGACTCGCGAGCTTCGGTTCCAGGCCTATGTCGGTCTCGGTTCTGCGGCCGCGGCTCTGGGCCGGCTCGACGACGCGCGCACGAACTTCGAGCTCGCGCTCGCCATCAAACCGGACAACGCTGAGACCCTGTTTTCGCTCGGCCTCGTGGCCAAGAAACAGAAAGACCTGCAGGAGGCGGCGTCACTTCTTGCCGCTGCGGCGGTCCGTGATCCGACGCTCGGAGAGGCTCTTGTCGAGCTGGGAGTGGTCTACGAGATCCTCGAGCGTCATGAAGAAGCGGTGGATGCGTGCTGGCGGGCGGTGTCGGTGATTCCGGAAGACGAAGGCGCACTTCTCTGCCTCGGGGTGGCGCGCTATCACCTCGGCATCTACGAGGGCGCCGCCCAGGCCTTCGAGGCGGTTCTCGAGGGAAATCCCGACAACGCCCATGCCCGCTACAGCCTCGGTCTCTGCAAGCTCTACCAGGAAGACCTCGATGGTGCGATGGCCGAGTACAAGGCCCTGAGACCTCTCGACGCGGACCTGGCGAGGGATTTGCTCCTGAGGATCACCCCACCGGAGTAGATACCTGCGCCGGCATCTTGGTAGCGAGATCTAGGCGCTCTGCTCGGCGATGATGCTCTCGATCTGTGCGAGGGCCTTGTCGAGCCGCTCCTTGACGTACCAGGTCGAACGGCGGCGGCCGTGAAGATCGACTGACTCCCAGAGATCTCGTGCCTCTTCCAGGATCTCGGTGCGCAGGCGAAGCCCGTGCCGCTCGAGGATCGGTTCGATGCGGTCACGGTTGCGATACAGCTTCCGACGGGTGCTCCGATACGCGTGCTCGCACACCCGTTTGCGATTGGAGAACGAAAAGACGTTGGTGAAGAACATGTCGTAATCGTCCCGCCGCGGTTCGAAGACCAGAACGTCCCTGTCGGAGTAGCGGGTTTCGTAGGCGGCGAGACCGGTTCCCATGCGCGAGTGGACGAGCGTTCGGAAGGTTTGGGCGAGGACGGTCGGCAGTCCGCGATCGATCAGTCGACCGCGGCGCATGACGCCCTCTTCGACCGAGCGGATGGTGTCGACGGGCACGATCGGGTTGACGCACAGCACGAGGTCCGCGCCCTCTTCGAGGGCGACGGATGCGTGAACGGTTTTGAGGAGGACGCCGTCGACGTAGTGGCGGCCGTCGATCACCGCCGGTGGGTACAAACCGGGCAAGGCAGTCGAAGCCTGGACGGCTTTCGAGATCGGCACGTGGTCGAGGCCCGGCTCGCCGAAGCGAACCGGTCGGCCGGAGTCGAGATCGGTGGCCACCAGAACGAGCTTGCGCCGCAGTTTTCGAAAGTCGTCGGTCCGCCCGGGTTTGCTGAAGATCTTGGCGAGGTAGGCGCGGATCGGTTCGTTTTTGAAGATCCCGACGGGGAGAGCACGGCCGAGACGAGTCATGGGTTCGAAGAGGCTCGATTCGGCGGGGTGGCTGAGCATCTTCCAAACGGCCTCAGCGAGCAAGCGAGGAACCTTGAGCCCGCTGCGAACGAACTCACCGATCGCTGGAGTCAGGAAGTTCTCGGGGACGAATGGGTGCTCACCGGGCTCGTGCTTGACGATCGCTCGGCACATCTGAGCCGTCGAGAGATTGTTGGCGAGACAGGAAGAGATGAACGCGCCCGCGCTCACTCCGACGTACACGTGCAGATCGTTGAGGTCGAGGCCTTCGATCGATTCGTCGAGCGCCCGAACGGCGCCGATCTCGTAGATCGATCCTTCGGGACCGCCGCCCGCGAGGGCGAGCCCGATCTTTGCCGTGGAAGCCTGGGACACGATCACAGCCGGGCCTCTCCTCCGGTCTTCGCGCTTCCCATACTTGAGTTCGGTTGGTCGTCGGTCATCACCGAAGCTCGCGCCGTCTCAGGATGACTCCTTCTTGTCAGGAGCGCTTTTTCCGCTATCCCTGCGATCGGTGTCGATGGCCGCGAGCGAGCTCTCGAGATCCTCGAGGCGCTCACGGAGACGCGCCATCTCCTCTCGCGCGCGACGCACGGGGCCGATGCGATCGATGGACGCCTGGACCAGCCGGTCCATCCTCGTCTGCAGCTGTTCAACACCGGTCGAGACCGCCTGCTCGCCGATTCTGATGAGCTCGTGGAGGAGCTCGTTGGGCAGGAGGGCGGTGCCCTTGCGGCCTTCCTCGGAGATGATCTGGGTCAAGGTCTGCGAGGTGACATCGTCCGCAGTCTTGTTGTCGATGACTCGAATCTGTTGGCCCGCCCGGATCCACCCGGCCAGCTCGTCGAGCGAAACGTAGCGGCTTTCCTCGGTGTCGTAGAGCTTGCGGCTTCCGTAGCGTTTGATCAGTCTGATCATGGCGTTTCTCCTGTGCCGCAGGTGATTCCGAGCGTGGAATGCCGCCTTGCGGCGTCTCCCTTTTTGTATACCGCGGTGCGGCATCCGTGTCAAGGGGACTCGCCCGGGACGGGACCGTTCATGATGGTATAAAACATTTACATCATTGGAGATGATGGTAGCTGCGATGGACGGGCCGTGGGTCGTGGCTCGGTGCGGCTCCGGGGAAGGCGGTGCGCAGCGAATTGCCGCGCCGCGGCAAAGAATATTCGGCTTCGATGACCGGGACTTAGTTGGCGAAGGGCTTGGGTTTGCCGATGCCCCACCCTTGGGCATAGTCCACACCGATGTCGATGAGGGCGCGTTCGATGTCCACGTTCTCGACCCATTCACCGATCGTTTGAATGCCCATCGACTCGCCGATGCGGTGGATGGCCGCCACCATTTCGCGCTGGATGAGGTCGCTGGCGATCTCGCGCACGAGCTCACCATCGATCTTGAGGAACTCGATGTCGAGGCTCTTCAGGTACCGGAACGAGGACAGCCCGCTCCCGAAATCATCGAGAATGAAACGGCAGCCGCGATCGCGCAACGTCGACATGAACTCGAGCGCCTTCGACAGGTTCGAGATGGCAGCGGTTTCGGTGATCTCGAACATCACTCTGCGAGGGGGGATCTGGAGCAGATCGAGCTGTTCCAGGATCAAGCTCTTGAGCTCTCCGTTGCCGAAGCTCTGTCCGGAAAGATTGATTGTAAAAGCGGCGGAGACGTCGTCGTTGAGCTCCGTGATGGAGCTGATGGTGTTGAGCGCTGCGCCGACGACCCAGAGATCGATGACGGGCATCAGCCGGTAGCGCTCCGCCGCCGTGATGAACTGGCTCGGTGCGACGATCCTGCCTTCGACGTCGACGAGCCGGAGCAGCAGCTCGTTGAATTCCGGCGCTTCGGCATCTTGGAGCGGCTTGATCGGCTGCCTGAAGAGCCGGAACCTGTTCTCGTCGAGCGCGCGGTTGATTCTCTGAACCCACCGCATCTCGGTGTGCCGCACCCGGATGGCCGAATCATCGATGCGGGTCACATGGATCTGGTTCCGGCCCCGGTCTTTGGCCACATAGCAGGCGGAGTCGGCGGCGCTCATCAGCTGCGCGAGGTTGCCGTTGCCGCCGACCACCGGAACAATGCCGATGCTGGCGGCCACCTCGAAGATCCGCCCATCCCACTGGAATCGATATTGGCGCACCGAGTCGAGCAACATCTGAGCGTTCGCGGTCGCCTCTTCGGCACTGCAGTTCATGAACAGCATCCCGAACTCGTCACCGCCGAGCCTGGCAAGGGTGTTTCCCTTCGGGATCACGGCGCTGAGCACCGATGTGAGTTGGCGCAGGAGCTCATCTCCCGCTCCGTGTCCGCAGGTGTCGTTGACGACCTTGAACTCGTCGAGATCCAGGTAGCACAGGACGTGCTGGCGAAAGCTTTTGGCCGCGTCCGAAATCGCGTCCGCAAGGCGAAGCTCGAACTCGCGGCGGTTGATCAGGCCGGTCAGGGGATCGTGGCTCGCCAGATGTTCCATTCGCTGTTGCAGCGAGTGGAGTTGCGACACGTTGGTGAAGACCAGAACCGCTCCGACGAGATCGCCATTTTCGGCGATGATCGGTGCAGCGCTTTCGCGCACGGCGAGCTCGGAGCCGTCGTCCAGGATCAGGAGTGACGCCTCGGCCGGCTCGATGACGTGTCGGGAGACCAGACATTCGTCCACGACATTCGGCCTCGGAGTCCTGGTGTCCGCGTTGATGCTCCGGTAGAACTTCGACAGCATCTGGCCCTGCACTTGCTGCAGGTAGACGCCCAGCAACCGCTCAGCAGAAGGGTTGAGGTAATCGATTCGTCCGCCGCCGTCGGTGCGGACGACGCCATCGCTGATCGACGCGAGCGTTACCTGGGCGTGTTCTTTTGCGCGTTGCAGCGCCCGTTCGGCCTGTTTTCGTGCGGTGATGTCCGCTGACACCCCGACGACCTTGTCGACCCGGCCGCCGTCGCCTCGCTCGACCCGCCCGCGGACCATGACCCACACGGTGCCCCGACCGGGGATTTCGAAACGATGCTCGGTCTCGTACATCTCGCCGGTTTGAAAGACACGCTTGAAGTTCCTCGCGATCTCCTGGTGATCCGCGAGTGGTACGAACTCCAGGAGCTCCTCTCCGGTCGCCGGCAAGAGGTGTTCAGGAAGGCCGAAAACCTCGGCGGTCGAGCTCGAGAACACGAGCGAATCGTCATCCGGGTGCCACTCCCAGGCCGTGGTATGGCCCGCGCGGTGGGCGAGCTCGAGCCACTCGCGGCTCGAAGCGAGTTCGAGCTCGGTGCGGAGGCGGTGAATTGCCGATCCGAGGATCTCGGTGGCACCGTGGAAGAAACCGAGGTGGGCCGCTCGCCAGTTCGGCTTCTGGGCCGACGCAGCGAAACAGGTGATCGCCTGGAGCTCGCCTTCGGAGATCAACGGCACGCAGACGATCGATTGGAGTTCGTGCGCGACGTAGAAATCTCGTTCGAGCGAGGCGGAGGCGGGCAGGTCCTCCAGAGAGGAGATGTGGACGATCTCGCGTCGGGTGAGGTGGTCGGCCAGCCACGCCATGAGCAGAATCGATTGGCCCTTGAGGCCGTGAGGCTTCCAGGAGACATCGTCGTCCGCATAGGTGTGAGCGGAGACGATCTTCATCCCGCAGGAGGAGATCTCGATCAACGCCCCACGGTCGGCCCCGGTCGCCTCACAAATGCTTCGCAGAGCCCCGACGATTCCGACCTCGAGGTTCATCGCCTCGAGGCGGAGAAAGTGGTGCGAGATGCTCGTCAACAGGTGCTCGAACTGTGGGGACCTCGCGTGGCCCAGCTCGACTGTCGACGATTCGAAGCTGCTCATGACCTCAATTCCCGCCACCGATCCCGATTTGGGAGACTCCCACCAACGTGTGTTTCACACATGAACAACACGGTACGCGCCCTCGTTCCCTCTATTGTACCCTTAAAGGCTTTGAGAAGCCCGATCGATGAAGCAATGGTCGCGTGTCGCTCGCGACATTCGCTCACGATCCCGCTCCCGATGGGGAGCCCTGGTCGGCAGAACCCACCGCAATCCTTTGAGCCGAAATCAGTTGAAGCGGGATACGTCGGTGATCACACGGGCACGGGCACGGGCGCGGAAACGGAAACGGGAAATGCAGAGTGTCACGTATGCATCTTCGCGATGGGCGAATGCTATGTTCCTCGGGTGGACGAAACGCGTTTTCCGGATCTTCGGGCGTTCATCTCGCGGCTGCGGCGCGACAACGATCTGATCGAGATTGACGCGCCGGTCGACTCACGGCTCGAGGTGGCCGAGATCCATCGGCGGGTCATCGCCGCCGGCGGTCCCGCACTCCTGTTTCGTCGGGTCGTGGAAAGTGATTTTCCGCTCGTCACCAATCTCTTCGGCACCCCCAGCAGGGCCCAGATGGCCTTCGGGCGTGACCCGGCAAAGCTCGTCCGTCGGGCCGTCGAGTTTGTCCAGCGCTCGTTTCCGCCCAGCCTGGGCTCGTTGTGGTCGGCCCGAGACCTTCTGGCTGCGGGACTGCGCCTCGGGATGCGGTCCGTGGGGAAGGGCCCGGTGCGTGACGTCGAATCCACCGATGTGAAGCTCGATCGACTGCCGGTCATCACCTCGTGGCCGGAGGACGGCGGGCCCTTTCTCACCCTGCCGCTCGTCTACACCGAAGATCCCGATGGCCCTGGACACAACCTGGGCATCTACCGCATGCAGGTCCACGACAAGCGAACCACCGGCATGCACTGGCAGATCGGGAAGGGAGGTGGGTTTCACTTCGCGAGGGCCGTGGCCAAGGGAGAAGCACTGCCGGTGACGGTGTTCGTCGGCGGGCCGCCGGCGCTGATCCTGTCGGCCGTGGCGCCGCTGCCCGAAAACGTTCCCGAGCTCGTCCTGGCTTCGCTGCTGGCCGGACGTCGCCTCCGACGGTGCCCAGGGCCCGGTCCGCACCCGCTGCTGGCCGATGCAGAGTTCGCACTCACCGGGGTCGTACCGGCCGACGAGACCCGACCCGAGGGGCCGTTTGGCGACCACTACGGCTACTATTCACTCCGCCACGACTACCCGGTCTTTCGCGTCGAGCGCATCTCTCATCGGCGCGATGCGATCTTCCCGGCGACGGTTGTCGGAAAACCACGCCAGGAGGATTTCTTCATCGGCGACCTGCTGCAAGAGCTCCTGTCACCGCTCTTTCCGCTCGTGATGCCGGCGGTCGAGTCGCTCTGGTCGTACGGTGAAACGGGCTACCACTCGCTGGCCGCAGCGGTGGTCCGCCAGCGCTACCGGCGCGAGGCAATGGCCTCGGCGTTCCGAATCCTCGGTGAAGGCCAGCTCAGCCTCACCAAGTTCCTCCTCGTCACCGACCGGACGGTGGACCTCAGGGACTTTCCGCGCACCCTCGAGCACGTGCTCGAGAGGACCCGGCCTCAGACCGACCTCTACGTGTTCTCGAACGTCTCCATGGACACCCTCGATTACACGGGTCCGGAGGTGAATCTGGGATCGAAGGGGGTGTTGCTGGGTCTCGGCGACCCGGTCAGAGCATTACCCAGGGAGTTTTCGGCGCCGGATCTCCCGCCCGGGGTTTCGTCGGCGCAACCCTTCTGTGGAGGATGCCTCGTGGTTGGAGGCCCGTCCTACGCCGACGAGCCGGATGCCGCCTCTCGTTTCGCGAGTCACCCAGCATTCTCCGCCTGGCCGCTGATGGTGCTGACCGATGAGCCTGCCCGTGCTGCGGCGAGCCCGATCAACTTCCTGTGGACCACATTCACCCGCTTCGAACCGGCGGCGGACATTCACGCCTCGCGCACCGAGGTCAAACGAAACCACCTCTCCTACACGCCGCCGATCGTCATCGATGCGCGAATGAAACCTCCCTATCCGGAGGAGCTCTTTTGCGACCCCGACACCGCCGAGCTCGTCACCCGGAGATGGGCCGAGTACTTCCCAGATGGGGGCGTGGAGATGGGCGACTCCGACCGCGCGCACCTGGACTGATCTCCGCGCCGGAGTCCGAGTCCGCGTCCGAAGGCGGCCAAATCACATGTGATCGCCGATTTCAGCGACCTTGCTCCGTGCTACGATGCGCGCAAACGCGCAGGAGATCAACCGATGACCGACCGCACGGTGCTGGACCTCTACCGCCACGAAGTCGATGCGCCGCGCCCGGAGCACTACGCCCACTGGATCCCCGGGGGCCGGCGAGTGCTGTCGACGGAGGAGTTCTTCGCCAAGACCTGCGCGCTGGCTGATGCCTTTGCCAAGCTGGGCGTATCGACCGGTGATCGGGTCGTTCTCCTTTGTGACAACCGTCCCGAGTGGCACATGGTGGATCTCGCCGTGTTGAGCCTGGGTGCGGTCGACGTCCCCGTGTACCAAACCCTCACATCTGCCCAGCTGGCCTACCAGGTCAACGACTGCGGCGCCGAGGTCGCGGTCGCCGAGAGCGAGGCGCAAATGGCCAAGCTGCTCGGTGTGCGCGCCCTGTGTCCGAGCCTCCGCCGCTTCGTGCAGATCGAAGGAGAGCGCGCGGAAGGGGTGCTCGACCTCAACGAGCTCGCAGGTGCGTCGGATGGAGGATCAGGGGATCGGTTTTGGGAGCGTGCCGCAGCTCTCGACGAACGCGGGCTCGCAACCATCATCTACACCTCCGGGACGACCGGCGAGCCGAAGGGCGTCATGCTCAGTCATCACAACCTGGTCCAGAATGCGACCTTCACGAATCGGCGCCTCCATGGAGGCCGCGGCGACCTCGCGCTGGAGTTCCTCCCCCTGTGCCACACGGCCGAACGCATGGCCGGCTACTGCTACATGCAGCACGCGATGTCGAAGGCCTATTGCACCGTCGACCACGTGGGCGAGCTGTTTGCGGAGATCAGGCCGACCATCTTTTTTGCCGCGCCGAGGGTCTACGAAAAGGTCTATCAAAAGGTCATCGAGAGGGTCGAGGCCTCGCCTCCGTTGAAGAGGCGGCTCGTTCACTGGGCCCTCGGCGTCGGGGGCGAGGCCAACGACCGTCGGGTCCTCGGTGAGGCCCTGAGCGCCGGGCTGAAGATCAAACACGGACTGGCGGACCGGCTGGTGCTGTCGAAGATTCGCGGCAGCCTCGGTGGCCGGGTTCGCCTGTGCATCACCGGTGCCGCCGAACTCCCCACCTATGTGGGCGACTTCTTCCATGGCCTCGGGATACCGATGGTGGACGCCTATGGCCTGACCGAAACCGCGC
>JBFFBV010000122.1:0-12039 GCA_041560205.1 Candidatus Sulfomarinibacter sp. | reverse complement strand
CACCCGCCCAGGCGCAAGTTTCACCCAATCCACCCGTCCACCCAGGGCCAAGGTGCAAGGCGCCCCTTCCTCCATTCAACCCTGACCGTCTCTTCTCGATCCTTGGACCTTGAACCTTGAACCCTGAACCTCATATTTGGGCAGCAGCAAGGGTGGTAGAGTCCCCTGGATGGAGCCGTGGTTTCTCGCGCTGCTTGCGGTCACCGGCATCGTCGTCGGCTTCATGAACGTCATGGCGGGCGGCGGGTCGCTGATATCCATGCCCCTGCTCATCCTTCTTGGGCTCGAGCCGGCAACCGCCAACGGCACCAACAGGGTGGCCATCCTGATCCAGAACATCACGGCGGTTTCGAGCTTTCGAAGCCAGGGGTACTCTCAGTTCCGCCGCAGCTTCGGCCTCGCCATGTGCACTGTGCCGGGTGCGGCCGCCGGCGCATTGGCGGCGATCGTGATCGACCCCGTTCTCTTCAAGCGCGCGCTCGGGGCCGTCCTGATCGCGGCGGTATTTTTCATTCTGCGCCAGGGCAACGCATCGTGGGAAATTTCCGGCGGCGGCGAAAGGCCGATCCTCGCCCACCTCGCGATGGTCGGCGTCGGTTTCTGGGGCGGATTCTTCCAGGCAGGCGTCGGCTTTCTCATCATGCCGACCCTCTACCAGCTGCTCCGCCTCGACCTCGTCCGAGTCAACATGCACAAGGTCTTCATCGTCGGGATCTACACCATGCCGGCGCTGCTTATTTTCGCGCTCGAGGGAAAGGTGTGGTGGCTCGGCGGAGTATCGCTGGCGGTCGGCAACGCCTTCGGTGCCTGGCTGGCTACTCGGGTCACGATCACCTACGGCGAGCGGGTGATCCGGATTGTCTTCGTCGGCGCGGTCATCGCCATGGCCCTCAAGCTCTTTCTCTCGTGAACCCTTGCCGAAATTGAGCCGCACAATCCCGTTGACTTCTGTATGATGGCCCCCGAGACTTTTGTTCTCGCTGGAGGTGGAGCGTGAGACGCGCGAAAAACATCGCAAAAGCACTGCTGGCATTATTCGCGGTCGTCGCCCTCTCGGCGTGCGGCAGCAAGCCCGTGGTCGGCGTGTTGCTCCCGATGACCGGAGACGCCAGCGATTACGGCGAGAGCATGAAGCGGGGCATCGACCTGGCTCTCGAGATGGACCAGGAGGTGCTGCCCGCCGGGTTCCAAGTCTTGTGGGGCGACACTGCTTCCGACCCGGCGGTTGGAGGCGCTGAGCTGGAGCGCCTCGCCGACGAAGGGGCAAGGCTCTTCGTCGCTGGGACCACTTCCGACACAGCACGTGCGCTGCTCCCGCTGCTCGAAGAGACGGACACCATCGCGGTGTCGCCGTCGGCCTCGGCACCGAGCCTGACCAAGGACTCCCGGCGCTTCTTCCGGGTCTTCGCGTCCGACGAGCTCGAGGGCCGCCGCGCCGGACGATTCCTCTACGACGACCAGGGCAAGGAGACGGTGCTCATTTACGCCGAGGACTCCGCCCAGTCGCACGGCATCGAACCGCCCTTCCGACAGGTCTTCGAACAGGCGATGGGCGGCGAGGTCGTCGGTCGCGTGGCGCTCGAGGAGGAAAACTGGGAGACGGTTTCGGCTGACCTGCTGGCCGCTCACAACCCGGCCTCGGTTTACATCATCGGCTATGGCGACACGACGGTTGGCGTCCTCAGCCATCTCAAGGAAAAGGGCTATGACGGTTTGATTTGCGCGACGTCGGCCTTCTACACCGGTCAGATCGTCGAGGACAACCCGACGCTGGTCGAAGGTGTCTTCTTCCCGCAGCCGGCATTCGACGTGAAATCAGAATCCAAGCTGACCGTGGATTTCGTCACGACCTACCGGCAGCGGTACCAGGACGACCCGGACATCTACGCGGCCCATGCGTTCGACGCGATGCGGGTCGTGGTCTTCGTGGCCGGTGAGGCCAAGTCCTTCAGCCCGGTCGAAATCCGCAAGGTCCTGGCCTTCGGTGTCAAGGAGTTCCCGGGAGTCACAGGCATCATCCAGTTCAACGACTACGGCGACGTCCACCACAACCCGATCATCTTCATCGTCAAGGACGGCGAGGTGCTCAACTGGGAGCGCTACATCGAGGAGGAGCGGGCCAAGATCACCGAGAGGATCAAGGGCATCCTCGGCGGGAACTGACCACCGGCGGACGCGGACAGGCCAGCTAAGAACAGGTGATGAGCGAGCGATGCAGGTTCGTCTGGAATCGATAGGCTGCCGTCTCAACATCGGCGAGATCGAGGCCATGGCGCGGGATCTGGCGGCGGCAGGACACCGCGTCGTGGCTTCGGGCGCATCGGCCGATCTGTGCATCCTCAACACCTGCACGGTGACCGCCATTGCCTCGCGCAAGTCCCGCCAGCTGATCCGTCACCTCAAGCGCGCGAATCCCGAAGCGGCGGTGATCGTCACCGGCTGCGACGCTGAGCTCGCACCGGCCGAGATGGCCAAGATAGGCGTCGACCTGGTGGTCGGCAACCCGGACAAGGATCGCCTGCTCGAGCTCGCCGAAGCTCGCGGGCTCCTCGAGGTGACGGCCGACGATCCCGACGAGCACCAGGTATTCGAGCCCGGAGACGCGGGCAGAACCAGGGCCTTTCTCAAAGTCCAGGACGGATGCGACAACCGCTGCACCTTCTGCATCATCACCGTCGCCCGGGGCGAGGGACGGAGCGTGCCCGCTGGGACAATCATCGATCAGGTCAGAGACCTGCAGGAACAGGGATACCGGGAGGTGGTGTTGAGCGGTGTTCACCTCGGTTCGTACGGTCACGACGTCGGTGACCGGCGCGGTCTCCAACATCTGATCGAGCGCATCCTTGGCGAGACCGACATCGAGAGGATGAGGCTGTCCTCACTCGAGCCGTGGGACCTCGACGCCCGCTTCCTCGAAGTCTTCTCGGACCCGCGGCTCCTGCCGCACCTCCACCTGCCGCTGCAGAGCGGATGCGATGAGACCCTCAAGCGCATGGCGCGGCGGACCAGCCGCGAGGAGTTCTCGGCTTTGGTTGCCGAGGCCCGCGCCCGAGTGCCAGACATCGCCATCTCGTCGGACGTCATCGTCGGCTTTCCTGGCGAAACCGACGACGAGTTCGAGCAATCCATCGGCCTGGTCGAGGAGCTCGCCTTCTCCCGGCTCCACATCTTCCGCTACTCGAGAAGGGAAGGTACGCCGGCGGCAAAAATGGGTTCGCAGGTCAGGGGACCCGTCGCCCAGGAACGCAGTCGCCGAATGCACATGCTGGCCGCCGACCTCGAGCACCGATTCAACCGGAAGCTCGTGGGACGGACCTGCGAGGTCCTGTGGGAGACCGCCGAGGATCACGGCGACGCCCTGGTGTGGAGCGGGCTCACCCCGAACTACGTTCGCGTCACCGCGACCACCCCGCCAGACGAGGACCTGCTCAACGCCATCACACCGACCGAAATCGTCGAGGTCGTGCCGGGTGGGGTGGTGGGAAGGATTCAAACCCGGTAAGCACTTCTCGCTTCGACGTGCATGGTGCCACTCTCGGCAAGCGCTTCTCGCGTCGGCGAGTCAGGAGCCACCCCTCACATTGTCTGCCCGATTTGCGCTCCTGCCAGGAGCAAATTGCTTCAGACAATGTGAGGAGTGGCACCGGTGTCGTCGAAGCCCCTGCGCGCTTCTCATTGTGCAGGCATAGACGGGATAAACTGGCTTTGAAGGAGGAGGCGCAGTGGATCGAATCGTCGAATTTTTGTTCGAAATGGGGATGCTCAAGCGGACGCCGCGGTCGGGGTGGCAGTTCCTCGACGGCGGGACGGAATCTGTGGCCGAGCACGTCTTCCGCGCCACGATGATCGCCTTCGTTCTCGCACGAATCGACGGCACGGTCGACACGAACAAGGTGCTGCGCCTCGCGCTGGTCCACGATCTCCCGGAGGCACGGACCGGCGACCTCAACTACGTCAACCAGAAGTACCTCACCGCCGACGAGGCGCGGGCCGCCGAGGACATGACCCGCGGGCTCCCCTTCGGTGGCGAGCTCGAAGAGCTGATGGCGGAGTATCGGGCAGAGGAATCGCCCGAGGCCATTCTCGCCCACGACGCCGACCAGCTCGAGATGCTCCTCGAGCTCAAGGACAAGCTCGACGCAGGCTGTGAGGCCGCCGGCGATTGGACGCCCTTCGTCCTCAGGCGGCTGCAGACCGACGCTGCGCAATCGATGGCGGAAAAGATCCTCGAGAGCGACTCCGCTTCGTGGTGGTTCGACAAGGACTCCGAGTGGTGGGTGCGCGGGGGGAAGGGTTAGGGGTTAAGCTTGACTCACGGACCGAGATCGCCGATTCTCGGTGTCCGGGCATCGAAATCGCGAATCGGGAGGAGGGAGTAATGGCCAGATACACGCTCGCCTGCGTCGCAGTCCTCGTGCTTGCCGGCTGCACCTCAACCACCGCCGAGCTCCCGGTTCGCGTGGAGTACACCAAGACCACTGCTTTTCACGAGTGGAAGACCTTTCGCTTCGCATCTGACAGCAAGGGGACGGATCACACCCGATATCCCAGGTACGAAAGGATGGCCCAGCAAGCCACCGAGGAAGAGCTCGCGGCCCGCGGCTACGAACGGATCGCGGATGGAACGCCCGATTTTCGGGTCGCCACCGACCTCGTGTTCAGAGGTGAAAAGACGCCGCAGGTGGCCCGCGAAGGCGGCGGCGCCGAAACCAGGCCGCAGACCTACTCCGATGCCCGCCAGAGGGGAACGCTGATCATCAAGATGCTCGATCCGTCGACCGGGGAGATCCTCTGGACCGGTCAGGTCTCGGAGATCAGAATGAACGCCATCGAGCCGCAGAAGGAGCTGCGAAAGGCGGCGTGGCGGGCGCTGGTAGAATTTCCACCCCTGACAGGGTGAGCACATGAGTGGAGGCGGTCTCCGGTGAAGATGACCCCGATGCTGCGGCAGTATCTCGAGCTCAAGGAGCAGGCTGGAAACGCGCTGCTGCTGTACCGCATGGGCGACTTCTACGAGCTCTTCTTCGAGGACGCGCAAATGGCCGCTCCGGTGCTCGGCATCACCCTGACGCGACGCCGCCAGAACGATTCGGTGGACGCGCCCATGTGTGGTGTCCCCCACCACGCATTCGACGGCTATCTCGGGAAGCTCCTCGACGCTGGATTTCGGGTCGCGGTGGCCGAGCAGGTGGAAGACCCGGCCAAGGCCAAGGGCCTCGTGCGGCGCGAGATCATCCGCACGCACACCCCCGGAACCATCTCCGACACCGAGCTTCTCGAGGGGTCCGAGCACTGTTATCTGGCCGCCTTCGGGGGCGATCGCGATGCCTCGGCCCTCGCCTGGATCGAGATCAGCACGGGCACCTTCGAAGGCCTCAGGAGCAGCGACCGAGAGACCCTGACCGAGCATCTCGCGCGCCTCAGGCCGCGGGAGGTGCTGGTGACCGAGGATTGGGATGGCTGGCAGGAAGTCTGGCCGCCCGAGATACCGAGACCGACCGTGACCCCGGTCCCGCCCGAGAACTTTTCTCCGTCAGCCGGTGAGCAACGCCTCCGGCGGGTGCTCGGGGTCGCGTCCCTGCGCGGTTTCGGCCTCGACTCGGGTGAGCCGCTGGTCGGCATGGCCGGGGCGCTGCTCGGATATGTGGAAAATACCCAGAAGGGGGCCCTCAACCACCTCCGCGGCTTCGTCTGCCGTGAAGGCGGGGACGCGCTGATCGTCGACCGTGCCAGCCTCCGAAACCTCGAGGTGGAGCGGTCGGCGGACGGGACTCGCAAGGGCTCGCTGATCGGTATCCTCGACCACACGCTGACCCGGATGGGCTCGCGCCTGCTCCGCGACTGGTTGGTCCGTCCAGCCAACGATCTCGAGGAGATCGGCGAGCGCCACCGGGCGGTGGCGGAGCTCGTGGACGGCGCCGAGCTGCTGCGCGACCTGAGATCGGCGCTCGAAGACCTCCCCGATCTCGAGCGTCTCGCGGCCAGGGTCGGTCTGGCACTCGCAACGCCACGTGAGCTCCACGGCCTGCGCACCGGTCTCGACCGTCTGCCGGGCGTTGAAGAGGCGGTGCGCCAGGCAACCTCTTTCCGCCTTCGCCGCCTCGGCGACGACTTCGACCCGATGACGGATCTCGCAGAGCTTCTCCACCTCCGGTTGGCGGCCGAGCCCGCCCAGGTTGCCGGCGCCGGCGTGATGGCCAGCGGCTGGGATGCGGAGCTCGACGAGCAACGGAGCCTCGCGCGAGGCGGGAAGGAGCTGCTCGCTGGGATCGAGGCCGAAGAGCGCGAACGCACCGGCATTTCGTCCCTCAAGGTCAGGTACAACAAGGTCTTCGGCTACTTCATCGAGGTCAGCAAGGCAAACCTCGACAAGGTGCCGGACGATTACGACCGGCGGCAGACCCTGACCAACGCCGAACGCTTCGTCACACCCGAGCTGAAGGACCTGGAGTCACGGATCCTTGCCGCAGAGGAACGCGCAACCGCTCGTGACCGCCAGCTCTTTCTCGAGCTCGTCACCGAGCTTTCAGGCCACGCGCAAAGAATCGCCACGGCGGCGGCAACGGTTGCGCAGCTTGACGTGCTTGCCAGCTTCGCCGACCGCGCTCGACGTTGGAGTTACTGCCGCCCGGTGATGGCCGAGGAGCCGGGCATCACGATCCGCGAGGGCCGCCACCCGGTGCTCGAGGAGGTGCAGCGCGATCCCCCGTTCATCCCGAATGACTGCCGACTCGAAGCGCAGGCGAGCCAGATCGTGCTCCTCACGGGACCGAACATGGGGGGCAAGTCGACCTACCTCCGGCAGTGTGCGCTCATCACACTGATGGCGCACGCGGGTTCCTTCGTGCCCGCGACCGAAGCCGAGATCGGGCTCACCGATCGCATTTTCACCAGGGTCGGCGCCTCCGACATGCTGGCCAAGGGCGAGTCCACCTTCATGGTGGAGATGTCCGAGACCGCGAACATCCTCCACCATGCAACGCCGCGATCGCTGGTGATTCTCGACGAAGTCGGCCGCGGCACCGCGACCTTCGACGGTCTGTCGCTCGCCTGGGCGATCGTCGAGTACCTCCACGATCGAGAAGAGCACGCGGCCCTGGTGCTCTTCGCCACCCACTACCACGAGCTGACGGACCTCGGCCGCATGCTGCCAAGGCTGGTCAACCGGTCGATGGCGGTCAAGGAGTGGCGGGGCTCGATCCTCTTCCTCCACCGCGTTGTCGATGGACCGGCGGATCACAGCTACGGCATCCACGTCGCCCAGCTCGCCGGCGTGCCGGATGAGGTTTGCGGCCGAGCCGAACAGGTGCTGGCGAACATCGAGCGGCACGAGCTCAAGATCGCGGGCGATCCGGTCATGCACACGCCACCGGCCGCCAACGCCGAGCGCATCAACCAGCTCGACCTCTTCCGCGCCCCGGTGGACGAGATTTCTGACCGTCTGCGCCGTCTCGACGTCGACGGGCTGACCCCTCGCCAGGCCCTCGAAGTGCTGGCCGAGCTGTCCGAGAAAGTGCATGAGAAAAACTGAAACGCTGCCGCTGGTGGTCGGGATTTCCGGCACCACGGTCACCGACGAAGACACGGCGCTGCTCGAAAAGGTGCGTCCGGCCGGCGTGATTCTCTTCGCGCGCAATATCGAATCTCCCGACCAGGTGCGGGAGCTGGTCACCGGCCTCGAGGTTCTGGAGCCGCGGCCCTTCGTCACCGTCGATCTCGAAGGCGGCGAGGTGAACCGCCTCACGGCACTGTGGGGGGATCTACCGACAGCCGCGGAAGCCTCGGCCGCCGGGCGGCGAGCGGTACGGACCCTCGGCGAGGCGGCCGGAGCGGCGTGCCGGAACCTCGGCATTCAACTCGATCTGGCGCCGGTCGTCGACCTCGACTGCCCGGACTGCTGCGTCGGCGGGCAGGGACGGTGCTTCGGCGACGAACCCGAGCGGGTCGTCACACTGGCGAAGATCTTCAGTGAAGGCCTGGGGGCTTGGGGTGTGTCCGGCTGCAGCAAACACTTTCCGGGACTCGGCCCGGTTCCCATCGACACCCACGAGGAGCTTCCCGTCCTCGACCCTGGAGCCGAGGAGCTCGAGCGCCAGATCTACGTGTTTTCCGAGCTCGGACACACCTTCCCCGTGGTGATGGTGGCGCATGTCGTCGTGCCTGGCCTCGGCGACGCCGAACGGCCCGCTTCGCTCTCGCGGACCCTGGTCGAGCGCGCCGCGACCCTGCCCGGATCGCCGGTGGTCCTCGCCGACGATCTCGAGATGGGCGCGCTGGACGAGTGGGGCGAGCTACCGGAACGGGTGGTGACGGCGGTTCACGCCAGGAATCACGGGATCCTGATCTGCAACGCCTGCGATCGGATCGGTGAAATCGCGGACCGCCTGGACGAGGAATGCGAAAGCGACCCGACCTTCGCCACACGTCTCGAGGACATGACCGCCCGCATGGGTACCCTGACGCGCGATCTCCACCAGCGCGCCGCCGCCGTGCCCGCCCCGGATGACGAGACCGTCGCCCAGCTCTGGGAGCAGGCCCGCCGCGAAGCCCACTCCTAGCATCCGTTCCCGATCCCGATCCCGATCCCGAATTGCTCTGCGCACGCTATCATTTGACCGATGACGCCGAAATCCAGTTCCCAGCGAGCCGTGGTTCTGCTTTCCGGGGGTCTCGATTCAACGACCGTCCTCGCCGTCGCCCGTGCCGAGGGCCTGGAGTGCCACTGCCTGACGGTGGATTACGGCCAGCGGCACAGGATCGAGCTCGAGGCTGCCCGCACAGTCGCGGAGGCCCTCGGTGCCGCATCGCACCGCATGATCACTCTGGATCTCCGCGCCATCGGCGGCTCGGCCCTCACCGACGACATCGACGTTCCCAAGGATCAGGACCCGGAGTCCGCCGAGGTACCGATCACCTACGTCCCCGCCCGCAACACCGTCCTGCTTTCGCTCCTCCTCGGTCTCGCAGAGGTGGTCGGCGCCGACCAGCTCTTCATCGGCGCAAACGCCGTCGATTACTCGGGCTATCCCGACTGCCGCCTGGCCTTCCTCCAGACCTTCGAGGATCTGGCGTCGCTGGCCACAGTCGCCGGCGCCGAGCGCGGTGTCCAGTTCAAGGTCCGTGCTCCCCTCCTCGAGCTGTCCAAGGCCGATATCATCCGCCGGGGCCTCGCGCTCGGGGTCGACTACGGCCTCACCTGGTCATGTTACGACCCGACTCCCGCCGGCCTCGCCTGCGGCCACTGCGATTCGTGCATTCTTCGCCGAAGAGGATTTGAAGAGGCCGGGGTCGAAGATCCAACACCGTACTCCGGCGTTTGATCCACCGGTTATCTGCTCGGTGGCGCCTTTCGCTTCAACTCCTCGAACCAGTTCTCTACCACCACGAGCTCGGTGATGGGTTCGCCGAGCTCGGCTTTGATCACCAAAAACCGTTCGCCGTCGGGTGTGATGTCCAGCGAGTCGAAGGTGCCCTCCTGCACGACTCGATATGGCCGGAACGAGATCTTCGGTTCGGTACGGACCTCGACCTCCACGATGTTGCCCCATAGATCCAGGTAGAAGATCGAGCTTCCGTCCGGGTGCCACACCGGCGAATTCCCGAGCCGGTCTGCGACCGGATGGATTCGGTCCATGGCCGGGTAGGGCGCGATTCTCGGGGATCCACCCCACATGAACAGCATCCAGCGACCGTCGGGGGAGATGGCCGGTTGCCACGCGCAGCCTTCGACGCTCTTCAGCCGCTCCACTCGCGGCGGGTCCTCGTTGACCGACACGGTCCACAGGTCGCAGCCCACCTCCGAGGGTCCCCAGTCCCAGAAGAACAGGGTCTCCCCGTCGGGAGAGAAAGAGTACGCGATGGGGACCAACCGGGGATCCATGTCGGTCAGTCGCACCGCAGGAGCATCGGTGTCGACCGGCTTCCAGTAAAGATCGGCCTTCCCACCCTGGTTCGAGGTGAACACGATCTTCTCGCCGTCCGGGGTCCAGATCGGAAATTCTTCAATGTCCGCATCCAAGGTGACCCAGGAACGGCCGTCGATATCGAGATCGTACAACCAGATATTTTTGACCCGAGCGCCCACGTGCTGCAGCGCCATGGCAACTCGCCGGCCGTCCGGCGACACGCGAAGCCAATCAGCGCGCAGGTAGTCCGGAATCGAGATCGGATCCTCCTCCCCGATCTCGTCGACGAACGCCAATGTGTATTTGGGTCGTTGTTCGGGGGTCACGGAGGCGTAGACCAGGGTGCCGTCGCGGGAGAACGACCACTCGTACGGAGGGTTGCCCATGCCCGGCTCGCTGACCTCACTCGGCTCGCCGATCGGCTCCAGGTTCTCGGGATCGAAGGGCAGCGCCATCAACCGACCCATCTTGGACGGGTAGACAACGTGTCCGCTGGTCGCAAACCGGCCGAATGGCGCGCCTTCGGCAAGCACGGTGCGTTTGCCACTCGACCGTTGCGCGGCCAGGTAGAGGCTTGGTCTGTCGGAGGTGACCTGTGACACCGCCAGCAGCATGCCGTCGCCGCCGGGCAACGGTTCCGGGAACTCCAGCGTCCGCTCCCCAATCGTGCGGTCGGCCAGTACCTCGGGCCCGAAGGCGCCTCCGTCCTCAGGTATGCGGTAGATCCCCGGTGGAGGACCTCCTCCAAAGACAATGAAACCATCGTCCCGCCACGAGGCACCCAGGAGGATCGTGCTCTCTGTTGGACTCCTGCAATCCTCCGCGATCCCGCCCGTGAGAAGGATCCTCTCGGGCCCGTTGCCGAAACGGCGAAAGCCGACCCAGCGTCCATCCGGCGCGAAGAACGGGCTCGACACTCCGGTTTCCGCGCCGTCGATGGGCGCCACCTCGACACCATCGAGACGGCGGCGCATCAGCTTGGAAAAGGGCCGTTTTCCGGCCACATAGACCAGCCATTCGCCGTCCGGCGAAACGGCCAGAGGCGGCTCGGGATAGAGCACGCCGGATGGCTGGAGCGGAGCGCTCTCCGGCAGATTGATGGAGTAGCGGCGCACCGGTTTGAGTTGATCCTCGGTTGTCAACACGAGGATCCACAAAACCAACGCAACCGCCACCAGGGCGATAGCCCCTGGAACGGCCCAGAGCGCCTTGCGGATCCACCGTCTCGGAGAGTGTCTCAGGCGCGCGAACCGTGGTGCCGAAATCATCGACATCTCTCGCAGCGTGTGGGCGAGGTCTGCCGCCGACTGGAAGCGGTCATCGGGACGCTTCTCGAGACAGCGTCGGACCGATCGCTCCAGCCCCGGCGGCGGAAAGACGCCCGAGCTCGACATCTCGGCCGGCTGGTCGTTGAGGATCGCGGTCATGGTCTCGGCCGTGGTCTCGCGCCCGAAGGCCCGCTGGCCCGTCACGGTCTCGTACATCACGCAGCCAAGGGCGAAGATGTCCGCGCGGTGATCGACCGATTCACCCCGAACCTGTTCCGGGGCCATGTAGCCCACGGTGCCGATCACCTTCCCGTCCTCGGTCAGGGTCGAACCCGGCCCGTTGGCCTCGTCCTTGGCGGCGGCCCTCGCGCGCACGGCGGCAAGCCCGAAATCGAGAATCTTGACCCTGCTGTCGGAGGTGAGGAAGAGATTCGTCGGTTTGATATCGCGGTGGACAACGCCCTCCCGGTGGGCCGCAGCCAGCCCATCGGCGATGGAGGCCCCCAGTTCGGCCGCGTCGCTCCACTGCAGAGGACCCTGCGACAACCGGTCACGGACAGTTTCCCCGTCGAGCAGCTCGGTGACCGCGTAGTTCACATCATCATCGGAGCCATAATCCCAGATCTCGAGGATGTTGGGATGCGCGAGCTTGGCGACCGCCTTGGCCTCGCGCTCGAAGCGCCGGAGGCGTTCCGGGTCCCGGGCCATGGCCACGGGCAGGACCTTGATCGCAACCTCACGATCGAGGCTGGTGTCGCGGGCCCGATAGACCTCACCCATCGCCCCGGCGCCCAGTTCGCCGAGAATCTCATATCGACCGAGACGGTCACCTGTGGCCAGCATCACGTATGACCTCGCTCACCACT
>JBFFBV010000121.1:0-12380 GCA_041560205.1 Candidatus Sulfomarinibacter sp. | reverse complement strand
GTTTTCCTTCAGAGCTTGCGAGGAGAAGTGGGCGGCAGGTGATTCGAGGCCGAGCCGATCGAGGATCTGTCGAACTTGCCGGGGCTGCCGGCCGTAGTAGTTGAAGAACTCGACCTGGTGGAAGCCGATCTCTGCGATGGCTTCCAGGGTGCCTTCGAAGTCCTTCTCCATCAGGGTCCGGACCGTGTAGAGCTGCACACCGATCGTATCGAGTGACTGGTCCCCCGCGGCCGCGGCGCTCCGTGTCAAGGACGCGTGGCCGAGCCCGAGGAATCCCCCGCATGCCGCCCCCGCCGTGAACCTCACGAAATGCCGTCGGTCGATCATGACCTGCTCAGGGATGTGTCTTCCTTCCGGTCGGCTTCAGGCTAGCACGGACTTTCGGCGCGGGTTCGAGTCACGGAGTCATTAGCGAGCGCTGCCGTGGTGCGAAGATCAAGACACCGGGTACCTGCCAAGGCTATCGATCGAAGCGCTCGACCTTCCACTCCTCGGCACGTGCTTTGTTGGCCCAATCCTGCATCGCCGGCAAGGACCAAACGGCGTCCATGTACTCGGTTGCGACGCCACCTGGTGAGACGCCATAGGTAATGAAGCGACTGACGACCGGTGCGTAGAAGGCGTCGGCGATGGTGAATTCGCCGAAGAGGAGGTCACCGCCGCTGCCGAAGGCCTCTCGGCACTCCTCCCAGATGGCGGTGATCCGGTCGATGTCCTCCTGGACGCCCGGCTCGCGGCCGGAGCCGGGGTAGGAGGCGCGGAGGTTCATGGGCATGTGCTTGCGCAGGGCGACGAAGCCCGAGTGCATCTCGGCGACCACCGAACGAGACGCCGCTCGGGCTCGGGGTTTTGTTGGCCAGAGACCGGCATCCGGGAAGGCTTCAGCGAGATGCTCGCAGATCGCAAGGGAATCCCACAGGACGATGTCGCCGTCGCGGTAGGCGGGGATGCGGCCGGTGGGTGACCAACGCAAGATATTGTCGGTGGTATCGGGCCGGCCGAGTGGAATCACCACCTCATCGAAGGCTTGACCGGTTGCCACGAGCGCCAGCCAGGCGCGGAGGGACCACGACGAGTAGTTGCGGTTGCCGATGATCAGGGTCGCTTTGTCCATGCCGCCTCCCGGTCGATCGAGTGTATCCGAGCAACTCAACACCGAAATCCCCGTAGTACGCTGTGCGGTGAGTATGAAGGCACGACGGTGGTTCAAAGAGGCGGAGCGCTTCGTGCGCTCCTACGCCGAGGGGATGCGGGAGAGCGATTTCGGCCGTCTCTTCGACCGCGATGCGGTGCGCGCCTATGACGTCGTGACCCGCGAGCACGACCGGGACGAGGAGCCGGAGGATCGGTTCTGGCGCTTTCTTCACCGCGTGAAGATCTTCTTCCTCGGCCTCTCGTTCAAGTTGTCGCCGCCGCGAAGGCTGCTCTTCGCCATCTGCATCGTGCTCGCCCTCTTCGGGTTGGTTGACATCGATTTCGACAACCCGGTCACGATCCGCGTTTCGGTCCTCTACCTCCTCAGCGTCGCGGGCCTCGTCCTTTTGCTGGTTCTCGAGCTCGCCGATCGGGTGGTGGTGAGGGACGAGCTGGAGGTGGCCCGAGAGCTCCAGCGTGAGCTCCTCCCGCGGGAGGCGCCGGCAGTGTCAGGCTACGATTTCGCCTTTTCCTACCGAACCGCCAACACCATCGGCGGTGATTACTACGACTTTCTCGAGCTCGAAGACGGGCGCCTGGTGATCGTGATGGGTGACGCCAGCGGCCACGGCATCGCCGCGGGTCTGCTGATGGCGATCACCAACTCGACCCTCAAGCTCGGATTCGATGGCGCTTCGGATCCGGTGGCCGCCGCCGAGCAGGTCAACCGCGCCCTCTGCCGTACCGGTGGTCGGCGTGAGTTCATGACCCTGTTCTGTGGCGTGCTCGAGCCGCTAACCGGGCGCCTGCGCTTCGTATGCGCGGGCCATCCTTTCCCGCTCCTTCGCCGTGCCGACGGCGACATCACCGAGCTCGGCACGGGGTCGTTGCCGCTCGGCATGCGAACTGAGATCGACCTCCAGGCCCATGAGGCCGACATCGCTCCCGGCGACTCTTTGCTGCTGTTCACGGATGGCGTCGTCGAGACCCTCGATGCAGCGGGGGAGTCGTACGGTTTCGAGCGCCTTCGAAAGGGACTCGCGCCGGGGGGGTCGAGCCAGACGATCCACGACCGCGTCATCGCAGAGCTCGAACGATTTCGCGGCGATGAGCCGGTCTTCGACGATCGAAGCCTGGTGGTCATCAGACGCGGCGACGATTGATTCTGGCGGGCCGAACGAGGTCGTGTTACTCGGTCGTCCGGGCCCGCCGTCGCTTGCGCAGGCCGAGGATCCGGCGGGCCGTGTCGACCACGTGATCTGGTTGGCACGGCTTGTCGATAAAGCCCTCGGGCGGTGTCACCGGCCGGTCGTAGAGAACCTTCCGAAACTCCGGATGGCCGGTGATGATGCAGACCGGGATTTCTTCAGTTGCGGGGTTCTTACGCAGATCGCAGAAGGCTTTGACGCCGTCTCTGCCCGGCATCGAGAGATCGAGCGTGATCAGGTCGGGCCTCTTTCTTTCCGCGACCGCGAGGGCTTCGATACCGTCCGCCGCCTCGAAGACCATCGCACCCTCGTCCTCGAACAGTGTCACGAGAAAGGTGCGGATCTCCTCTTCGTCGTCGACCACCAAGACCTTTGCGCCGTTCAGCTTGCCGAGCGGCACGTCGCCGAGCAGCGAACGTTCATCCATCGTGTCTGCTCCCCTTCATCCAGCTTATCCGATGTGGGCCGCCGCGTCCGCCCGGATGGCGAGCAAGGTCCACATCGCCGCGGCAAAGTCGATGACACCGAAGAAGATCAATGCCGGAGGTGCGAAACCGGCAATCACAAAGGCGATGAAAAAGAGAAGAACCGATGTGCGCGCGATGACCGTCCACACGAAAAAGGGCCTGAGGTCGGCGCGTGCTGCGTGCGAGTAGTAGAAACCGAGGATGATCGCCAGCATGCCGACGATTCGGATCCACAGCCCGTCGGGCTCGGGAAAGCTGAAGATCCTGATCAGGGTTTCGGGGGTGATCACGAGGACCAGACCCATGAAGTACAGATAGATCGAAAAGACGAACACGCTGAGCGCGCTTCGACTCATGGGTGCCTCCGTGTTCGACATTCTGGCACGATTGGAGGTTATTTGGGCGCTATTACTCGGTTTCTTCGGGCGACTCCGGCGGGAAGAGCCCGAGCTGCGCGAGCGCGGTCATGTTGTCCCAGATGACCCAGGACTCCACGATCTTGTCGTCGGCGATACGGTGCATGCCTGCCATGTCGAGCTCCATGCGTTTCCCGGTAGCCGGTTGTGGACCCATCGGACCGTCCTGAATGCCGCTGTAGGTGCTCCAGAATGCGACGAGGTCATCCTCGGCGACGAGACGGTGGATGATGATCTTCGGGTCCGACACCGTCTTCCGATCGTTGACGAGGAACTCCTTGAACTGGTCGAGGCTTGTGACCTCCACGCCAGGCGTCGCCTGACTGTGACGGACGTAGTTCTCGGCGATGAACTGATCGAGCCTGTCGAACTCACCAGCCTCGACGGCAGCAAAGGCCTCGGCCACCAGCTCCTTGTTCTTCTTACCTTCGTCGCAGGGCTCACAGACGCAGCCCAGCAACACCACCAGACTGGCGATGACGGCGACACCGGGGAGCCATCTCCTGGTCATCGAATCCCCCTTCCCGACTGTTGGGCGCGACACGAAAGACCGCCCTATTTGAGATCCCAACCTGATTTCAGCTCTGTCGTCGAGATTCTTTCACTGAACAAAATGTGATCCCGCGGCTGCATGATGTCAAGGAAAGGCGTCCCGGCTATCATGGTTCGAGTACTCATTGGGAGGGTTGGATATGAGTCCGAACCGCCTCACGGAGCACGCTCCTGGTCTGTGGACCGCCGTTGGTCGCGCCGACGATGCGTACCCGAAGTTCATCCGGAGATTCGAGTTCAGCACCAGGATGACGGTCGTCCGATTATCGGACGGGGGTCTTTTTCTTCACTCACCGATACGGCTGGACAGTGGGCTGCGGGCGGAGCTCGACGGACGTGGTGAGGTGCGGACCATCGTCGCGCCCAACAAGGCCCACCATCTCTTCGCCGCCGACTGCCGCGAGGCCTATCCGAATGCCAGACTCTATGCCGCTCCGGGTCTGCCGGAGAAGCGGAAGGACCTCAGATTCGACGGGTTACTCGCCGACGAGCCCCGCCTCGAGTGGCGGAACGACCTCGAGCAGCGGATCATTCGCGGGATGCCGATGCTCAACGAAGTGGCCTTTTTCCATCCCTCGACCCGCACGCTGATCCTCACCGACCTGGTGTTCAATGTCCCGAAAGGTCGGACCTGGGGCGTCCCGCTGGTCTTTCACCTGATGGGTGCGGGAGGGAAATTCGGTCCCCACCGTTTGATGCGCTGGATGATCCGCGACCAGCAGGCGACGCGCCTGTCGCTCGGCCAAATCCTGCGGTGGGATTTCGACCGCGTCATCGTCGCCCACGGCGATGTCCTCGAAAGCGGCGGCCGCCAAAAACTCCGCGACTCATTCGGCTTCATTCTGGGCGCGGCAGTTCGGGCTCAATAGGGAGGTTGGTGTGAAAGCGACCATCAGGTTTGGTGCAGTGTGTTTTTCCATCGCCGCGGTCGCAATGGCCGGACCTCCCCCTGAGAACACGATTGCAACCGGAAAAGGTCCGCTGGTCATCCGCCCGGTGGAGCACGCGACCTTCGTGATGCAGTGGAACAGCAAGACCATCGCCGTCGACCCGGTGGGTGATGCCGCGCGATTCGAGGCCCATGGTCAGGCGGACCTCGTTCTGGTGACCGACACTCACGGCGACCATCTGTCGATCGACACGGTGGATGCCTTGGCCGGATCTGCGACGATGATCGTTGGCCCTGCGGCGGTCGCCGAGAAGTTCCCCGAGGCCGATCGCGGTCGCCTGACCGTCCTCGCCAACGGCGAGACGGTGAAATGGGGCGATGCGCTCATCGAGGCGGTCCCCATGTACAACCTCACACCGGAACGCCAGGGATTCCACGCCAAGGGGCGCGGCAATGGCTACGTGCTCACCCTGGGTGGAACAAGGATCTACATCGCCGGGGATACCGAGGACATTCCGGAGATGAGGGCCCTGAAGGACATCGACGCCGCCTTCGTCTGCATGAATCTGCCCTACACGATGGACGTGGAATCGGCGGCCGATGCCGTCCTCGAGTTCAAGCCGAAGGTCGTCTTTCCCTACCACTATCGGGGCAAGGGCGGAATGAGCGATGTCGAGAAATTCCGCTCGCTGGTCGCCGAGAATTCGGAGACCGACGTCCGCCTCCTCGAGTGGTACTGACAAAGGACGCCTGCGCCTCACGCCGCAGGCGCCGTCGATCAACGCAGTGAATCGAGCCCCGGAGGGGCGACAGATTCACTCCCCCCGAAGCGCCGCGAGGTCCCTATCCACCTTCGCCTGCTCCGCCAGCTTGGGATTGAGGGTGACGGCGCGGGAAAGGCTGGAGCGCGCACCGTCAACGTCGCCGTTGGCGAGCCGGATCACCGCCAGGTCATAGAGCACCTCGGGTAAGACCTCGGGCTGCGACTCGGCACTCTTGGCCGCCGCTTCCTGCCAGCGCAGGGCTTCCGGGAATTGCCTTTTCGTGAAGGCGGTCCAGCCGCGGTTCCAGGCATCGTTGACGAGTCCGATGGCGAGCAGCCGTTCGAGCTCGGCGATCGGCTCCGCGTGGTCGTCGACCCGGATATCGATCGCCCGGTCGGTGAAGCCGCCGTAGCCACCCCCCTTGCGGCATACCAAAAGCGCGGCGGATTGCCTGCCGCGGCTGTCACCGCCGGCGGCATCGCCGGCCTCGATTGCTGCAAAAAGACGCAGCCCGAGCGGCTTTCCGGTGGAGGCGAGGAACGCCTTTTCCATCGCTGCCACGACGTCCTCGCCGGTGAGGATGTTTCCCTGGACCGCGTAGTTCGGGCCCGATCGGCTTCCCGCCCAGGCGTTGCATTCTGAGCCGGTGTAGGTCGCTGACGCGCCGGCCGCGGTCACCAGCCCCACCTGACGCTTGGTGCGATCCTTGTCGTTGCCGAGGAGCACCTCGAGCACCTTTTCCGGCGAGTTGCCGTGGGAGAGCAGGGAGAGCCCGTGCGGGCCATAGTTCGTGTTCGCGTAGGACTGCGTCGCCACCGCCCCGACACCGGCGCGGGCATGCGACACGACAGTGCCGACGGCAAAGAAACGGCTCGCGACCGCAACGCCGACCTCTCTGGCTGCGGGGTCGGCTGCAACGATCGAGAAGGTCGACGGACCCGGCGGCTCGGCCAGGATCGGCAGGGCGGCCACGGTGGCGATCAACGAGGCAGCGACAATGGGTGCTGAACGCATGGTGAGACCTCCGAGACGAATTGTAGTCGCGTGGGGACGTTCAATATCGAGTAACGAGTGATCAGTAGGGAGGTCCGCGGGGTTGGCGGGGAAGGACTGATGACCGGTCACCGGTTACTTTTCTTTTCCTGCGAGGCATTTTGCGGTAGGATACGCGCCCGGAGACGGTCATCGCCTCCTCAACGGTGAACGAGGTGTGACCCCATCGTCTAGTCAGGTCTAGGACACCGGCCTTTCACGCCGGCAACACGGGTTCAAATCCCGTTGGGGTCACCAGTTTTTCAGCCGCAGGCTGAGAAATCGCCACGGCGCAGTCGGAAGGATGAAGCCGGGCAACCGATCCCACCCGCCAACCGAATAATCCGCATCCAAGCGAGGAACACGAGGTGCCATCTTTCGCCATTGTTGGCGCAGACCGTGCACGTTGCATGCGCACGTGGGCCAACAATGCGAAAGGTGGCTCCTGATAGAAACGGCCCGGGACGCGGACGCGCGTCTAGCCCACGAATTTGTACCCGAGCCTGTGCACCGTGATCAGATGCTGCGGATCCGACGGGTCGTTCTCGATCTTCTTGCGCAGCTTGGCGATGTGGGTGTCGACCGTCCGCGTGAAGGGAATGGTGTCATAGCCCCAGACCGCGTCGAGGAGCTCTTCACGGGACACGACCTCCCCCTGGTGGGCGAGGAAATACCCGAGCAGCCGGAACTCCCTCGGTGTGAGCTCGATCTCGGTGCCGCCCTTGGCAGCTTCGTGGCGGTCGATGTTGACGATGACGTCACCGAACTCGTGCACCGCGCTCGGTGTGCCGCCGCCGGGCTGCGAGCGCCGCAAGACCGCCTCGACGCGCGCCATGAGCTCCATAAAGCTGAAAGGCTTGGTCACGTAGTCGTCCGCGCCGAGCTTGAGGCCGAGCACCTTGTCGATCTCCTGGCCACGCGCCGTGAGCATGATGATCGGCAGCTCGGATCCCTCGCCACGCAAGACCTTGCAGACCTCGAGGCCGGTCATCTTGGGCAGCATGACGTCGAGGATCATGATGTCGGGCGAATCCTCGCGGGCGCGCTCGAGGCCCGCCTCGCCGTCCCGCGCCACGGTGACCTCATGACCCTCATAGGTGAAGCCGTCGCGAAGCGCGACCGCCATCGCCTCATCGTCCTCGACAACCAATACCCGGCTCATGCCACGTCTCCCTCTGAACGCGCCAACGGCAGATGGATCGTAAAGGTGCTGCCTTTTCCGACCTCGCTTTCGACCGTCACATTGCCGCCGTGGGCCTGGGCGATGTGTCGCACGAGCGACAGCCCGAGACCCGAACCCTTGACGTCGTGGACCAGCCCGGTACTGACGCGGTGGAAGCGCTCGAAGATCCTCTCCTGCTCCTCGCGGGGAATGCCGATGCCGTGGTCGGTGACCGATATCGACGCTTCGCCGTCGCTGCGATCGAGCTTGACTTTGATGGCCCGGTCGCCATCGGAGTACTTGACGGCATTGTCCAGCAAGTTCGCCACAGCGCGGTCGATGGCGTTTGGGTCGACCTCGACCTCGGGCAGCGGCTCCTCCGGGCCCTGATACGAAACGTCAAAACCCTTGTCACGCAGCCTCACGGTGAAGGTCGCGAGGGTGCCGGCAAGGATCTCTTCGAGGTCAGCCTCCTCGAAGGTGTAGACCTTGCGCCCCGATTCGATGCGCGAGAAATCGAGGATGTTGTTGATGAGCTGGGTCAGTCGGCGGCTCTCGGTCTCGATGTACGAGCCGTACTCCCTGACCTTCTCCTGGTCCTCGACCCGCCCGCGGCGCATGAACTCGCCAAAGACCCGGATCGAGGAGAGCGGCGTGCGGAGCTCGTGCGAGACGTTGGAGACGAACTCGTTCTTCATCGCCGAGAGATTCATTTCTCGCAGCGCCGTCCGGATCGTCAATGCGATTCCGCCGAGCAGGACCGCGGCCAGCACCGCCGACAGCGTGATGTTGTAGGCAAAATTCGCCTTCGCCCATTTCTCCGGGGATGCGAAATCGCCCTGGAGGCTGATGTACCAGTCGGTGAAGACAAATGCGAATGAACGCTTTGCGCGGTCCTTCTTGGGGTTGGCCTTCTCGCCGACCGGCAGGATCTGCCGCTTCTGGCTGTCACGAACGACCACCAGCAACTCGCTCGTGTCGTCGTCCGCGAACTTCGGCAGCGAGACCTCGATCGCCTTCGGCAGAATCTTTGTCACGAAGAAGTCCTCGTCGACGATCATCCCGGCCAGGCCGACCAGCTTGGAGTCCTCGTCGGTAATCGGGTTGAGAATGATGCGGTTCTTGGGGTCGTGGAGATCCGCGCTCAGCTTCGTGATATCGATCTTGGTGCCCTTCTTTCGCAGGTAGGACCAAGGCGATGCCGCGGCCCACACCGCGACCGTCTCCTCCGAGTGCTTCGGTTTCACCATCTCCTTATGCTTCGGGTCGTAAAAAAGGAGCGGCTCCCGGCTGAGAAAGCTGACGACGAAGAGGCGTCTCGCGCCCTCGATCTTCTTCTTTTTGAAGTAGGCCGCAGCCTTTCCCAGCTTCTTCTCACCGAATACCTCGGGCGGGAGGTTGAGGGCGCGCTCGGAGATTTTCCAGTAGTAGTAGTGGACCTCTTTGGTGATCGCTTCGAGGTAGTTCTTGAGGGTTGCCTCGCGGGCAATGGCCGACGTCTTCTCGAGGTCGGCGAGCCACAGGTACTGGAGGCCGAGCAACAACGCCAACGGAAGCAGAACGGCCAGCACGCCGGCCCAGAGAATCCGCCGGCCGCCGAACACGCTGCGCTCGACCGCCCGCAGCTCGGCCTCGGAGTAATTACCGTCTCGGTGGTTTCCCAGTGGCGACATTCGCGACTCCTCGTCGCAAGCAATATAGCGCACGAAAAGGGTTCTGCACGGGGCTTTTGCATCTTGGAAACAGCGTTCACAGCTTATGACCTCTCGGTGAGGACATTCACATCTGGGAGGCGCACCTTGGGACGCATGAACGACAGATCGACTACCCGACTTCGCCAGGCCACCGGGCCGACCGCGGGTCGGGGTTTCGTCAACCTGGCGAACGAACGAGGAGGTCTCAGGATGAGAAAGGTGTTTGCAGTGTTGGTCGTGGTGCTGGTGCTGGCGATGCCCGCCATGGCCGGCGAGAAGGGCAAGTGCAAGGGCAGCGGTGAGGATTGCCTGGCCAAGATGAAGGCGAAGTATGGGGAGAAGGCGTGGCTTGGAATCGGCTACGACACCGACCAGAGCGGCCACTGGGTGGTCGACAAGGTCTATGACCGCAGCCCCGCTCAGAAAGCCGGTTTCCAGAAGGGCGACGTCCTGCTCGCCGTCAACGACGTGAAGTACACCAAGGACAACAAGAAGGCGCTCAAGGAGATCTACGGAACGTTCACACCCGGCTCCGAGGCCACCTATTGGGTCAAGAGGGACGGGGAAAAGGTGAAGCTCCAGGCAACCCTGGGCTCCGTTCCCAAGGACGTGCAGAAGGAGTGGATCGCCGAGCACATGCAGAACAACCATCCTGAAATGCAGATGGCGTCGAAGTAGTTTTTCGGCCGCAGGCGGGCCGGATTTCGGCCCGCCTGCAACTTTTCAGGTGTCTGGGGCGTCATAAATACAGGAGGACGGGGGTTCCCACCATGACACGGTACGAGGCAGAAGCGACAAATGGCTTTGGAGACGGGAGGACGACGGGGTCCGACTGGTCCCAGATCCTGGTACCGATCCTGGCCGCAGCGCTGGTCATCGCTCTCGGTCTGGCATTTGTCGGTCTGACCAGCGAACCCGACACTCCGCTCAATCCGCCTCCGGCAACAACAGGGACTTTTTAATTGCAGCAGTGGGTGCCCTTGGAACTGGGGTTGACACCCAAGGCTCAGCATCTGTCGCCCCCTCCGGGGGCTTTTCTTTATTTGGCGCCTTTATCCCGGGGCTCGCGCCCCGCACTAACCGTCTGCCGTCTCCTTCGGAGGCTGATTTGGTAGCTGGTCTTTCATCCCGATGACCTGCTGTCCGCTGCCGATTCGAAATCAGATCGTTTCGGAAAACCTCTGCTGCAGCTCGATGAGCTCGGGGGCGCTTTGAGGATCGGTCCTCTCCAGGTGGGTCAGCCTGTAGAGCTCGAGCGCATCGGCGGTGTCCGCCTCCACGCCCCACTGCTTTTCCCACTGCAGCTGAGTGGCCAGCGCCACCCAGTCGGTGAGCCGGCACATGTGGTCGACCACGTGGCGGATTTGCGCGGATGCGGTCACCCCGTCACCTTCGAGGAGGATGGCGATCCGGTTTTTGACCGACTCGAGCTCCAGGCGGGCGATCTCGACCGTGCCGATCAGCTCCGGGTGCTCGAGCAAGTCCACCTCCTGGCGGAGCCGGTCGAGCCACGGCTCGTGAAGGCCTCGCTCCGAAAAGTCACGCAGCACCTGCGCGCACAGGGTGTTGTGCGTCCCTTCCCAGCTTTCGACCACGATCGCATCGCGGTAAAGCCTCGGCAAGACTGAAAAGTCCTCGATCGTCCCGTTGCCTCCGAGCAGCTCGATACCATCTCGCGCGCACGCCGTGCCGGTCACCGCAGTCCAATATTTGTTGATCATGACGGCGATACGTCGCGCCGCTTCCAACCCCGGTTCCGCCTGGCCGATGTCGATGAAGTCGCTCATCGCGAGGATTCGGAAGGTCGTGCAGAGGGCGGTCATGGTGCGCAGCCTCATGCGGGCCAGGATCTCCTGGACTCCCGGATATTCGGCGATCGGCTGTGAGAATGCCCGCCGGTGTGTGGCGTAGGTATGTCCTTCGACCAGGGCCCTCCTCGCAATCCCGCACGCCGCGATCGCATTGTGAACACGCGAGGTGTCGAGCACGATGCTGACCAGGTTCTTGAAGCCGTGGTCGAGCTCGCCGATGGCCTCACCGAGGGCGAAATCGAACTCGATCTCTCCGGTGGCCATCGAGCGCGTGCCGAGCTTGTACTTGAGGTTTCGCAGCCGGAATCCATTGATCGTGCCGTTGATATGTCGTGGTACCAGAAACAGGCCGAGCCCTGAGGTGCCCGAAGGCGAACCGTCGACGCGTGCGCTGACCACGAAAAGATCGGCATCGGCCACCGAGCAGAACCATTTCTCGCCGCTGATCCGGAACCACCCCTTGCGCCGCTGATCGGCCCGTGCGCGGCAGCTGTTGGATCCGACGTCCGAACCACCCTGAACCTCGGTGACGAACTGGGCAGCGCGGAGCGATTGGTCGTAGTCGGAGCTCAGCAGCTTCGGCAGGAGCCGACTCTTCTGATCACCCGTGCCGACCTTCTGGATGAGCTTGATGGCACCGGCCGTGCAGGCGACCGGGCAGGCGTGTCCGGCCTCACCATGCTGGTCGAGGAGATAGGCGATACCTCCGGCAAGGACCTCGTTGCCGGGCTCCGCAAGGGCGGCGAGCACGCCGCTCGACCAGAAGATCCTCCCGGCCTCGTGGTAGGAGGGATGGAAGACGATTTCCTCTTTCTCGCGGCCGAACTCGTCGTTGCGTCTCAGCCGAGGCAGGTTTTCGTCCCGGTTCGATTCGCGGGCGAGCGCGTCGAGGCGCGGTCCGGTGAGGTCGGCAACGGCTCGCAGGAGAGGATCGGCCTCGGCCCACCGAGGCCCGGTGTGACAGTGGATCAGGCGTCGGATGAACGGGTCACTTTCGTAAAGCTTGTCGGACGCCTGCTGGCGCCAGCGATCGAGATCTTCGCGCGCGGATTCTGCGACGTCTTTGGCGGGCATCTCGCACCTCCCGCGGGGTTTGATTCAGGATAACATCGAGCGATTCTCGCTCGATGTGAAATGCACCCACCCCTCCACCCTCCCGGATGCACGATGCGAGAAGGTCGACTGGCACTGATATGAGCCCTGGGGGCGGGGGCGGGCGGCCTCGTACCTGGGTGGAGGGGTGGGTGGGTG
>JBFFBV010000120.1:0-12417 GCA_041560205.1 Candidatus Sulfomarinibacter sp. | reverse complement strand
TGAATCTTCGGTATCAGTTGCCGTTGACTTGTTGGTGGCGCTCGCGCGCGCGGCGCAGCCACTTGCTCCAGCTGGGGGAGGCCTCGAGCAGCCGGGTGACCGTGGTCGTCTCCATGCCGCGCTCCTCGAGGGCTTCGAGAAACACCGGCAGCTCCTGCCACGGTGGTTCCTGTCTCTCGGTGGCCATATGCATGAGGATGATACCGCCCTCGAGCTTGGGGAATTGGAGCAGGCGTTCCATGATCGTGCGGGAGCTCTTGTAGAGCGACGAATGCTCATCGGCGACCCAGTCATGCGAGTCGAGCGACTTGCCCTCGAGAGAGCTCCACCGTACGTGGAGGTAGCCCATCTCCAGGGCCCAACCGCGGAGAAGCCGATTCTCCTCGCCGTACGGAGCCCTCCACAGCGGCTGCATGGCGTGGCCCGTTGCTTTGGCGAAAGCCGCTTCTGTTCGACGCAGCTCGCGCTGGAAGGAGGCCTTGGTGACGCCCGAGCGAAGTCTGTGGCGGCGGTCCTGCTCATAGGTGGTGAGGTGGGGGTGGGAGTAGGTGTGGTTGCCGATCTCGTGGCCCGAAAGCACGGCGCGGCGAACGATCTCCGGATACCGTTCGATGAATCTTCCGGTCACGAAGAGGGTGACCTCGAGATCATGCCGCTGAAGCATGTCGAGGAGCTCGGCGGTGCGGTTGGTGGACGCGTTGCCATCGAAGGTGATCGCGATTCTGGGACCGGCGTCCTGCACCAGCTGGAGAACCGGTGGAGCGATGAGGGGCGTCGGACCGATCTTCGCTGCTGCGCGGGCGCCCTCGGCAGCGGACGGACGTGGGGTCGCTGTCGCCGTTGGCTCTGGGGGGACCGGCGTATCGGTCGGTGATGGCTCGGTCAGCTCCGGCAGGTCGACGTCGACGACCGCGCTCGAGAGGGGGACGAGCTGCAGGGGGCCGTCCCCATCGAGTCCTTCGAGGCCTTCGATCGTGGCCTGACCTTCGTCATCGAGTGTGAGAACGGTCAGCGGACGGCCGTCCTGGAGGACGAGAATGACAGCGCCCGGTGTTCCCTCGGCCTCGAGGCTGACGCCTGTCTCGGTCATGATCGGACGGGCCTCGATTTCAATACGGTCCATCGCGGGTGGTCGAGAGCCGGCGACGAACTGGCTCACCTCGACCAGCTCCGCAACCTTGAGGCCGACGACAGTCAGAAGCAGGGCTGCTGCGCCGACAACGGCGGTCACAACCCATGCGAAGTGGAGGGGTTGTCGGGCGAAGTCGACTATCCGCCCGAGGCCGTCGCCCAGGGAGCCGATGATCTGGCACTTCCGATCGCAGTAGACGCGTCCGCGAAAGCGCCGAAAGCATGCGTCGCACAGCCATTTCCGACAGCTCCGACAGCGCTGGCTGGCTTCCTTGGAGGGATGGTTGGCGCAGTGAGAGGTTACCCGCATGGTGAGCTCGTGTTGCCGACACGCGGTGGCCTGCTGTCGAAGGGGTCAATGCAGGTTGGAAATGTTATGGTGGACGACCGACGGGCATCTCGTTTCAGTTTGCTCGACAAGGGCCGAGCCAAAAGGGGGCCGAAGGTGTGGAACATTCCAAATCTCTTGACGCTGTTTCGCATCTTTCTGGTGCCACTCCTCGTGGTGGTGCTGTTGACCGAGGTGCCTGACAAGGAATATTGGGGTTTGGGGATCTTTCTGCTCGCCGCCCTCACCGATGCCCTTGATGGAATTATAGCCCGCCGTACGAAGACCATCACGACCACGGGTGCGATGCTCGATCCGATCGCCGACAAGCTGTTGATGAGCGCGGCCTTCATTTCCCTGGTCGAGCTGCAGCAGGCGCCGGCGTGGATGGTGACACTCATCGTTGGTCGGGAGTTCGCCGTGACCGCCCTCCGGTTGATCGCCCTCGAGCGCGGGATCGCCATCTCCGCCAACTGGCTCGGAAAAGCCAAGACGACGAGCCAGATCATTACGGTTTCGATCCTCATCTTCAGCCTGAATTCGACCAGGTGGGAGACGATCGCTTTGATCGCTCTCTGGATCACCGTGGCGCTGACGGTGGCGTCGATGGTCGTCTACTTCTGGCAGAACCGGGGTGTATTGACGGAGGGCGACGCGTGAGCCAAGGGTTGCTGCCCAGGCAGCTGCCCCTTCACCTCGTTCGATTCGGTCGCCGGAGGCCGCGGCTGGTTGCGGTCGGGGCGGCCCTGGCCTGGATCGTCGCCATCCTGCTCGCTTTCCGTGTCCAGGTCGAGACCGACATCCTGTCGCTGGTGCCTCGCGACAACCCTGTGGTGGATGGTTTCCGAACCACGGTCGAACGCTTCGGTTCTGTTGACACCCTGTTGGTGGTGATCCACCTCGAAGAAGATCGGCCTCTCGAGAGCTCGATCGAGTTCGCGGGCCGGCTCGCAGAGGAGCTCCGCGCCTGGGAAGACATCGACTGGGTCGAGTATCGGGTGGACAGCACCGCCGAGGCGGCGATGCCGTTGCTCGACCGGGCCACCTTGTTCCTCGAACCGGAAGAGTTGGACGAAATACTGAAAACACTCGACGACGGGCTCGACGATCTCGCGGAACGCCTCCGCGCGCAGCTGATGGCACCGCAGAGCCTCGTGACCAAGGACCTGCTGCGCCTCGACCCGGCCGGTCTGCTACCGAGGATCCTCTCGAGAGTGCGCCTCGGAGGCGTTGGTGTGAGTGTCGATCCCGATACCGGGTGCCTCATCGATCCGAACAGACGGTTCCTGTTGATGATGGCCAAGCCGGTGCGGCCCGCGCAGGACCTCGAGTTCGACCGCCGTTTGGTCGCGGCCCTCGACCAACGGGTCGAGGACGTGTCCAATGCCTGGATCGAGGAGAGCGGCGAGGGCTCGGCGCCGGAGATCGAGTTCACTGGAGGCTACGTCGTTGCGCTCGATGACGCGCGGTTGATCACCTCCGACATGGTGGTCGGCCTGGTGTCCTCCCTCATCGGAGTCATGGCGCTCTTCCTGCTGGCCTTCCGGAGCCGCGCCGCCCTCGTCTATGCGTTTTTCCCCTTGGTGACGGGGATCGCGTTGACCTTTGCCTTCGGAGCCGTCGCACTGGGACGCATCAATTCCCTGACCTCGGCCTTCGGAGGGCTCGTGATCGGGCTTGGCATCGATTTCGTGATCGTGCTCTACGCGCGCTACATCGAAGAGCGCCAGGCCGGAGCCTCCCACGCAGATGCGGTGGACGCGATGGGGCGGTTCACGGGCGTCGGCGTGCTGCTCGGAGCGGTGACCACCGCCGCCACCTTCTACGCCTTCCTGGTGACCGATTTCGCCGGCTTGTGGGAGCTGGGCCTCCTCACGGGGACGGGGATCCTGCTGCTCGTCGTCACGGTCTACCTGTTCCTCCCTGCATTGTTGACCCTGATTCAGCAGCGCGTCCGGCAGGACAGACCACTCTACCTCCGGTCCTTCGGGGCTGATCTTCTGTGTCGAGCGAGCCTCGTCCATCCGCGACGGACCATCGTGATTGCGGCCGCCGTGACTGTTCTTCTGGGGTCCGGCGTTGCCAAGCTCCGTTGGGATGACGACTTCCGGAACATGAGATCGGGCGACAATCGTGCGATCCAGCTCCGGCAGGAGGTCATGGATGCCTTCGACCTGAGGTTTTCACCGATGGTTCTCCGCTTCGACGGCGCCGACGAGAGCGAAGCACTCGCCAAGTGCCGGGCCGTCCTTCCGGAGCTCGAGGGGCTGATCGACGGCGAAAACCTGGTCGGCGTGGACACAATCGCGGACATCATCCCGGCGATGGACGTCCAACGCGAGTTGATCGCTCGCCTCGAGGGGGCGGCGCCGGCTCTGGAAGGCCTGGAGCTCCGGTTCGAAGGGGCGCTCCGGGGGGCCGGGCTCAACCCGGCCGCGTTCGCGGAGGGCATCGATCATCTGGTAAGGGCTCTCGCACGCCGGGAAACGCTTGCGTTATCGGACCTGGAGGGTACGCCGCTGGCAAGGGTCGTCGAGCGATATGTGGCCTTCGCGGACGGCGAGTTCTCATCTGCGATCTACTGCTATCCACCGGTCGGAAAGTGGCGCCGCGGAGCATCGCCCGCGCTGCTCGAGGTCCTCGCGCAACACCCGGACGGGGTGCTGGCGGGCCCCAACGTGATCTCGGCCGAGCTGCGAAAGATCGTGTGGGACGATGCGATTACGGCCGCGATTCTCGGTATCGTGATCGTCTTCCTCTTGATGTGGGCGGACCTCGGCGGACCGCTGCGCGCACTTCTCGCTCTGCTGCCGCTGATCGTGGGTATGGTGTGGATGCTCGGCGGCATGGCGCTGCTGGGTCTTCGACTCAATTTCTTCAACATCTTCGTCCTCACCATGATCATCGGGATTGGCGTAGATTACGGTGTGCATCTGCTCCACCGGTGGTATGAATCGGGGGGTGACCCGGACGCCGTATCGGAGACCGGCAAGGCGATCGCTGTCGCGGCCCTGACCACGATGGTCGGCTTCGGTTCACTCGTGCTGTCGCATTATCCCGGTCTGCGGTCGGTCGGCGGGGCCGCCATTCTCGGGGCATTGTCAACCGCCGTTCTCGGCATTACTCTTCTCCCTGCGCTTCTGTCGGAGAAGGAGGCACCATGATTCGCGAGCTGGCGCCGAAGCAACTCGCCTGGCAATGTCCGATGAGTTGGCTGCCGAAGAAGGACTCGACCTCGATCAAACCGGCCTCCACCATCGTCGCTCAGGATCGAGCAGTGGATGCGATCGCCTTCGGTCTGGCCATGCGTGGGATCGGTTTCAACGTCTTCGTCACCGGCATGTCGGGCACCGGACGGCTGACGACCATCAAGAGCTTCGTCGAAAAGCTCGCTGAGGCCGACGACAAACCGGACGATATCTGCTTCGTCTTCAACTTCCGCAAGCCGGAAGAGCCGTGCGCGATCTTTCTCGAGGCCGGTGCGGGGTACCGGCTCAAGCAGGGGATGGAAGACCTGATCGACGACCTCTCGACCAATCTGCCGGCAATCCTCAACGACCGCGAGTTCCGCTCCAGGATCGAGCGGGCGGTCGAACCGCTGCAGAAGAAGGAGCGCCAGACCATCGAGGCCTTCGAGAAGGAGGTGAGCGAGGCCGGCTTCGTCCTCGTTCAGGTGCAGGCCGGTCTGGTCACGCGGCCCGAGATCCTGCCGGTCATCGAGGAGCAGCCGGTCCCGTTGGAGAAGATGGCGGAGCTCGTGGAGGCCGGGACGCTCAAGGCCGAGGAGGTCGAGCGCCTGCGCAAGGCGCACACCACCCTGTCAGAGAAGTTCCGCGACGTCTTTCAGGAGGTCGCAGAGATCCGCCGCATGGTCCAAGAGAGGGTCGAGGACGTGCGGCGGAAGCTCCTGCAGCCGTCCTTCGACGAAGCGGTCAAGAGGATTCGCAAGGACGTCGGCGAGCCTCGCGCCTACCCCTACCTCGACGACGTCGCCTCGGACCTCGGCGAGAATCTCGCGCTCTTCATGATCTCCGAGGAGGACGTGCCGCTCGATGGTGACCGATTCCTGCGCTGGCGAGTCAACCTCGTGGTTGACAACACGGATGTCAGCGGGCGCCCCGTGGTGATGGAGACCGAACCCAGTTACACCAATCTCTTCGGAACCATTGAGCGCACACTCACCCAGTCCGGAGAGGCGGCGACCTCGTTCATGCGCATCCGTGCGGGCTCACTGATGCGCGCGACCGGAGGCTTTCTGGTCCTCAACGCCGACGATGTGCTGTTGGAACCGCGGGTATGGCCAGGGCTCAAACGCGCCCTGAAATATCGGCGTGTCCAGATCCAGTCGCTCGAAAGCCTGGTTCTCGGCGCCGCACTGCTCAAACCGGAGCCGGTGCCGATCAACGTCAAAGTGGTGATCATCGGCAGCCGAGCCATTTACGATCTCCTCTTCAGGTACGACTCGGACTTCGCGAAGATATTCAAGGTCCTGGCGGATTTCGACACCATTCTGACGGCCTCGAAGCATCACGCGAAGGACGTCTTGTCGGTGTTGCGCAAGGTCACGCTCGAGGAGGAGCTCCGCGAGCTCGATCGCAGCGGCATGGCGGCGATGCTCGAGCAGGCGGTGCGGATCGGGAGATGGCGCCGCCGGTTCTCGAGCCGTTTCTCGGATCTCGCGGACCTGCTCAGGGAGGCCTCGTACCGTGCCGGCCTCGAGGGCGAGGAGCAGGTGTCAGGAGAACACGTCGAAGCGGCGCGCAAGGCGCGGCGGCGCAGGCACTCGCTGACCGAGGACCGTTCCCACGACCTCATCAGCGAGGGTGTAGTTCGCGTCGAAACGGCGGGCTCGGCCGTCGGCCAGGTCAACGGCCTCGCCGTGTACGATCTCGGTCATCACCGCTTCGGCAAACCGTCGCGGATCACGGCCCAGGTTGGGCTCGGGCGCGACGGGGTCATCAATGTCGAGCGACAGGCCGGGCTCTCGGGCCCCACCCACGACAAGGGCGTGAGCATCCTGACCGGATTTCTGCGCGGCGCCTTTGCGCGACGTTCGCCGCTGACGATGTCGTGCTCGGTGACCTTCGAACAGAGCTACGGTGGGATCGACGGTGACTCGGCGTCCTCGACCGAGGTGTACGCGATCTTGTCGGCGATCTCGGGAACGCCCCTGCGTCAGGATGTTGCCGTCACCGGGTCGGTGGACCAGTACGGAAACGTCCAGGCCATCGGAGGGGTGAACGAGAAGATCGAGGGATTTTTCCGGGTGTGCAGCAAGGACGAGCTGACCGGAAGCCAGGGAGTCATGATCCCGGACTCGAACGTCGGTGATCTCCACCTCTCGGACGAGGTCGTTTCGGCGGTCGAGGATGGGCTCTTTCACATCTGGGCGGTCGACAGCATCTCAGACGGCGTCGAGCTCTTGACCGGCCGGCCCGCCGGGACGTGGAGCGATGACGAAGGATGGAGTGAAGGCAGCATTTTCGCGTCCTGTCAGGCGCGTCTCGACGAGATGGTCCAGCTGATGCGGAAAGCCGCCAAGGCGGGAGACCAATCCTCGGAAAACGGGAATTCCAAAAACCGCGACGTAAATGAGATTGATACGAAGTCTACGTTGTGACCTGGGTCACCTTGATTTGACAACCCGGTTTGTGGGTAGAATAATCATTGGGCGCCGGCGGTGCGAGTCAGTCGCATCTATGTCTCGTTGAAGGAGGGGGGGGCATGCCCAGGCGATTGAATACGATCATTATCGTGCCGCACAGCAAGGCACGGTTCTTCAAGTTCTCGTTTTCCACGAGAACTCTGGTGGCAGCGACGTGCGCCGCTCTGGCTGCGCTCGTCCTGTCTGTCATCGCGATCGCATTCACCGGCAGCGCCGTCAACCGGCGGCTCGAGGTGCAGCGGCTGAAAGACGAAAACGTCGAGCTCGCTCAGGTCAACCAGGAGCTCGAAAAAACGGTTGCAGAGGTCCAGGGCCGCCTCGACGAGTTCGAGGAGCGGACCGCAAGGCTCGCCCTCGCGGCAGGGATGGAGGCCGAGGCCGTCGGCTTCTCTGGCGCCGGCGCTTCGGCGAGCCGGGTCGGGAGCGGTGGCCCCTACGATCGACTTCCCGAATCACCGGAATCTCTGAGCGCACAGGGCCGCTGGGTCCAGAAACAGCTCGATCTGGTTGAAGGCCGGCTCGACGAGCAGGGGCGGGTCCTCGCTTCGACGCCCACGATCGCGCCGGTTTTGGGGCTGATCACCGATGGCTTCGGCCGCCGCAAGGACCCCTTCACCGGACGGCTCGCGTTCCACCGCGGACTGGACGTGTCGGCTCGGAGGGGCACTCCGATCAAGGCCCCGGCCGACGGCATCGTCGTCTTTGCAGGCCGCAACGGCGGGCTCGGCAGAACCGTCCGTCTGTCGCACGACTTCGGTTTCACGACCGTCTATGGGCACCTCGACAAGGTTGAGGTCGAGCCCGGCGATGTGGTCCACCGCGGTCAGGAGATCGGCACCCTGGGGAACACCGGCCGCTCAACCGGACCCCATCTCCACTACGAGGTGCACGAGGACGGTATCGCCAAGAACCCGCTCTATTACATCCTGGACGCTTTCTAGGCCACGCTGCTGAATCGAAACATCACAACGCGCCCCGAGGGGCGCGTTTCTCGTTTCGAATGCAAGATGCACCCGTCCGACCGTCCGCCCAGAAACAAGATGCACGTCCCATCCAGCCAACCCCGCGGACCTCCCGCCAAAGGTCTCGGGCGGGTGGGCGGCCCTGTAACTTGCATCATGTATCTTGCATCTGCGCTCGCCATTGCAATCGAGAGCTGGCTGAATTAACCTGCCGCCAACCGGTGTCGGTCGGGACGCCGAAATCCGGAAGCGAGTGGACACGCCGGGGGTCTCCCCGGCATTTTGCCATCAGCGAGGTAGGCTGGATGAACCTGTTCGAGAAGCTCATCGAACTCATCTTCGGGTCGAAGCACGAGCGTGACATCAAACGTATGCGGCCGATTGTCGAGGCGATCAACGCGCGCGAGTCCGAGTTCGAAGGTCTCGCCGACGAAGCCTTGCGTGCCCGCTTCGCATCGATCAGGGAGCGTGTGCAGGCGGCGATCACCGAGCTGCCGGAGGATCGGCGCGAGCGCAGCATCATGGTTCAGGAGATCCTCGACCCGGAGCTCGAAGAGGTCTTCGCGCTGGTCCGTGAGGCCAGCAAGCGAAGCACCGGAATGCGGCATTTTGACGTCCAGCTGATGGGCGGCATCGTGCTCCACGAGGGCCGAATCGCCGAGATGCGGACGGGAGAAGGAAAGACCCTCGTGGCGACCTTGCCGGTGGCGCTGAACGCGCTGACCGGGCGTGGTGTTCACGTGGTCACGGTCAACGACTATCTGGCGCGCCGTGACGCGGAGTGGATGGGCGAGATCTACACGTTCCTCGGGCTGACGGTAGGCTGTATCCAGAACCCGATGAACGACGCCGAGCGCCAGGAGGCCTACGGAGCCGACATCACCTACGGAACCAACAACGAGTTCGGTTTCGACTATCTGCGCGACAACATGAAGTTCGAGCTCGACCGGATGGTCCAGCGGGACCACGTCTACGCGATCGTCGACGAGGTCGACTCGATCCTGGTCGACGAGGCGCGGACCCCGCTCATCATCTCCGGTCCTTCGGAGGTCTCGGTCGATCTCTACTACAAGGTCGACGCGATCATTCCCCGCCTGACCAAGGGCCAGGAGATCGAGGACAAACACGGCAACAAAGAGGTCTCGGGCGATTTTCTGGTCGACGAGAAGGCGCAGACGGCGTCGCTCACAGACCAGGGCATGGCTCGGGCCGAAAAGATGCTGGCTGTCGACAACCTCTACGACCCCTCCAATATCGAGATCCTGCATGCCGTCAACCAGGCGCTCCGCGCCCACACGCTTTACCAGCGCGACAAGGAGTACATCGTCAAGGACGGCGAGGTCACCATCGTCGACGAGTTCACAGGACGCCTGATGTCGGGCCGGCGGTGGTCGGACGGCCTCCACCAGGCGGTCGAGGCCAAGGAAAAGGTCAAGATCCAGTCCGAGAACCAGACCCTGGCCACCGTGACCCTCCAGAACTACTTCCGCATGTACGACAAGCTGGCGGGGATGACGGGTACGGCCGAAACCGAGGCCGAGGAGTTCCAGAAGATCTACGGCCTCGATGTCTCGGTCATCCCGACCAACATGCCGATGATCCGAGACGACCACGCGGATGTGGTCTACAAGACGGAGAAGGAGAAGTTCCGGGCGGTCATCGACGAGATCCAGGAGTGTCACACCAAGGGTCAGCCGGTGCTGGTCGGCACGGTATCGATCGAGAACTCGGAACGCCTGTCGAAGTTCCTGCAGCGGCGCAAGATCAAGCACGTCGTGCTCAACGCCAAGTACCACGAGCGGGAGGCTGACATCGTCGCCCAGGCCGGCCGGGTCGGGGCGGTGACCATCGCCACCAACATGGCTGGTCGCGGCACCGACATCGTTCTCGGCGGCAATCCTGAAAGTCTGGCCAAGATCGAGGTCGATCCCGGTGCCGAACCGGATGGCTATGTCAAAGTCCTGGCCCGGTACGAAGACCAGTGCAAGGAGCAGAAGCAACAGGTGCTCGAGTCGGGCGGGCTGCACATCCTCGGCACCGAGCGCCACGAGTCGCGGCGGATCGACAACCAGCTCCGGGGACGCTGCGGCCGGCAGGGAGACCCGGGTTCTTCTCGGTTCTTCCTCTCACTCGAGGACGATCTGATGCGAATCTTCGCCTCCGACTGGGTTCGCAAGATGATGGACCGGCTCGGCATGGAGGAGGACATCCCGATCGAGTCGAAGATGGTGTCCAAGTCCATCGAACGCGCGCAGAAGCAGGTGGAGGGCCGCAACTTCGAGATCCGGAAGCACCTCCTCGAATACGACGACGTGATGAACAAGCAGCGCGAAGCGGTCTACAGCCTGCGACGCAGGATCCTCGAGGGACTCGAAGGACGCAATTACATTCTGCGGGTCGTCGAGGACATCGTCGGCTCGCTGATCGACCTGCACTGCCCCGAAGAGGCGGATCCGGATGACTGGAACATCGAGTCGTTGAAGGGCGAGTACCGTAGCTACTTCGGCCTGACCGTCGACGAGCTGGGGATCGACTGGGAGACCGTCAACCGGCCGCAGCTGGAAGAGACCTTGCTCGAGGGTGCGAGGAAGCACTACGAGGTCCGCGCCGAAACCTTCGGTGGCGAGGAGTTTTCGCGCCTGGAGAAGTTTCTCCTCCTCGACACCGTCGATCGTCAATGGAAGGACCACCTTCTGGCCCTCGACCACCTGCGCGAGGGCATCGGCCTTCGGGCCTATGGGCAGCGCAATCCCCTGGTCGAGTACAAGCGGGAGTCCTTCGCGCTGTTCGAGGACATGTGGGAGCGGATCGAGGACCACGTGGTCAAGTTCCTCTATCACGCCGAACCGGTCGAGGAAATGCAGCTCAAACGGCGGGGCGTCAGCACGACGTTGTCCCACCCGGAGGCCCAGGGACTCGCGGCATCTCACGAGCAGCAGGAACGGGCGGCCAACACGCCGGTGAGCGCTCCGGATGCGAGGCCGACGACCGTGCGCCGAAGCCAGCCAAAGGTTGGCCGCAACGATCCGTGCCCGTGTGGATCGGGCAAGAAGTACAAGAAATGCCATGGAGCGGCCGCCGCCGCGAAAGGGTAGGAGATGAATCAGGATATTCCAGTTGGCCTGACCTTCGACGACGTGCTTCTCGTGCCGTGGAGATCAGAGACGCATCCGAATACAGTTGATGTGTCGACCCGGCTCACCCGAAGCGGGATCGGACTGAACCTGCCCATCATCTCGGCGGCAATGGACACGGTGACCGAGGCCAACATGGCGATCGCGATGGCTCAACACGGTGGTCTCGGTGTGATCCACAAGAACATGTCGATCGAGCGGCAGGCCGAAGAGGTCGACCGGGTCAAACGGTCGGAGTCCGGAATGATCGTCGACCCGGTGACGGTGCAACCCGATCAATCGGTCAGCCAGGCACTGGAGGTGATGGCCCGATACAAGATCTCGGGACTGCCGGTGATCGACAGCCATGGCCAGCTGAAGGGGATCCTCACCAATCGCGACCTGCGTTTCTGCACCGAGTTCGAGCGTCCCATCGCCGATTTCATGACCAAGGAAGGCCTGGTGACCGCCCCTGTCGGGACGACGCTGGATGAGGCCAAGGTGCTCCTCCACCAGAATCGGATCGAGAAGCTGCTCGTGGTCGACGATGACGGGAACCTCAAGGGGCTGATCACCGTCAAGGACATCAAAAAGGCGCACGATTACCCGAATGCATGCAAGGACGAGCTTGGGCGGCTGAGGGTGGCGGCGGGTGTCGGCGTCACCGAAGACGCGGCAGAGCGGAGCGCGGCCCTGATCGAGCGACACGTCGACGTGCTCTGCCTCGACAGCTCACACGCCCACTCGAGGGGCGTGATGGATACGGCGGCGCGGATCAAGAAAGATTTCCCCGACACGCCGCTGATCGTCGGCAACATCGCCACCGACAAGGCCGCTCGAGATCTCATCGAGCTGGGGGCGGATGCGATCAAGGTCGGCATCGGGCCGGGTTCGATCTGTACGACCCGTGTCGTCACGGGCGCCGGGATGCCGCAGATCACAGCAGTCATGGAGTGTGCAAAGGTGGCCTCCGAGCACGGCGTGCCGGTCATCGCGGATGGCGGCGTCCGTTTTTCCGGCGACATCACCAAGGCCTTGGCCGCTGGAGCCGACGTGGTCATGATCGGGTCCCTCTTTGCCGGCGTCGAAGAGTCGCCCGGCGAGCAGATCCTCTACCAGGGTCGCACCTTCAAGGCCTACCGGGGCATGGGTTCGATCGGCGCCATGAGGGGAAGCGACGGTTCGGGAGACCGCTATTTTCAAAGCGGCGGCGGCACC
>JBFFBV010000119.1:0-12902 GCA_041560205.1 Candidatus Sulfomarinibacter sp. | reverse complement strand
TACTACGCCCACACCACCAACACCAAAAAGCTCATCGCCAAGCTCGCCGCCACCGAACCGACAACCCTGGCCTGCATGCACGGCTCCTCGTGGAACGGAAAGGGCAGCGAGCTCCTCGGTCGGCTTGCCGCTGCACTCGGGTGACGCTCATTGGTGCCACCCCTCGCACTCACTCGTTGTTCGCGACCGGCGAGACATCCGCAACTGTTGAGCTGTTTTGATTGCTCGACGCGGACGCTTCGTTCGTGAGGGCGCGGGGTGCCTTCAACCGCAGCCCGACAACCGTGGAATTGTGATCGTGGTACCTCTCATGATCTGAGAGCGGCCGGCTGGGGTCGAAGCAATAACCTGAAGATATCCGAAGCCTACGCCCCCGGGCTGGCTGGAAGAGACCGGCGGGACGACCGAGTTGCTGCGCATGGGCTTCGTACTTTCTGACACGGAGCGTTTCGCGGAGGCGCTCGAGGTGTTCAGCCGGCTGGAGGAGAGTGCCCGGGCGGACGGCGACGAAAGCGATCAGGCCACGGCGATCATCTGGCAGGGCCACATGCTCGACCTGCTGGGTCGCCGTGAGGAGGCGATCGCTCGCTATCGACCAGTTGTGGAGATGGGTGTGGACAGTGGCGCGCAGCACAGCCAGTACGGCTTGGCTTTCGCGTACGTCCCGTATGCCACCGAACGCCTGGAGACTCCCTTCGAACGAATCGAGAACACGGAGCCCTAGCCGGCGCAGATGGGTGGCACCTATGTGGATCAGCCCGACGCAGCGGCTGAAGTTTCGGTCTCACCCAGTGATTTCAGCAACGAGCTGGCCTCCTTCAGATCGCCCGTGTCCAGGCCTTCCGTGAACCGGTTGTAGACAGGCGTCAGGAGTTCGAGTGCGTCCCGGCCCCTGCCCTGTTTCTGCCACAGCCGGGCGAGGCTCATGGCGGCGCGCAGCTCGAACGACATCGTCTGCTGTGAACGCGCGGTCCGCAGTGCATTCTGGAAATGGTGCTCGGCCTCGAATTCGGTGCCCTCGATGCGCATGAGGGCGACTTCGCCCCTGAGTCGTTGCATTTCAGCATCCCAGCACCGCTCCCCGATTTCATCCTTGACCATATAGGCGATATCGAGGGCTGATTTCGCGGCGTCCGCTTGGCCGGCGTGCAGGCTGGCCTCGGCGCCGCTGGCAAGTATTGGCGACGAACAGAACCGCGCGCCGGCGTCGACCATGATCCTGCACCCGGTGCGGTATTCCTCGATCCCTTCGCCGTCGTCATTGACGGCCGACATGGCGAGGCCGCGCATCGTTCGTGCCCACCCCTCGAGGAAATTGAGCTTCTGGCGCTTGCTGATGGCGACCGCCGCTTCAGCCGATTGCACGGCGCCATCAAAATCGCGTCGCAGGAAGAGCACCCACGAGTGCATGCTCCGAGCGATGACGATGCTGTCGAAGTGCTGCGCGGATTCCGCCTCCTCCACGCCCCTTTCGGCGGTGGCCAACGCCTGGTCGGGAAATCCCAACAGCCAGGAATAGAGCGCTGAAAATGCGGAAGTGAACACGCGTAGGTCAAAACCTGTGAGCCGTGTCAGCGGTAGGTGCTGGTCACGATCATAGCCCTTCCCAGCACGGATGAAGTGCTCTCCCGCTTTGGCAAAGTCGCCCTGAAGATACGACAACAAACCCAGTGGGCCCTCGGGCATATAACTGATCGCCGGCTGATCGACGGACTCGCCGAGCCGCGAGAGCTCGGACCCCAATCGGATGGCCTGGTCGTACTCCGCTCTGACGTTGTGGGCGCTCATGAGGGTGAGCAACGCCTTTGAGATCAGTTTGGGCTCGTCAACTTCCTTGTAGAGCTTCTGGATATTCTCGTGCGTGCGGGCAACGTCCGGGTGACCCCAGCCAAGAACGCTCGTCTGGCAGCCCGACATCATGAGCAGCAGGTTCAGGTTCTGTCTGTTGCGCTCCTCACTCTCCGGCAGGGTGTGCAGAACTTCGATTGCGCGTTGGAAATGGTGGATACCTTCCCTGTTTGCCGATCTCGTCGCGGCCGCCTCGCCCGCCCGGCGGTAGTAGGAGAGCGCCTGATCCGCGAGGCCGCCGATCTCACAGTGGTGGGCCATCATCTCTGGCCTGGCGAGTACGAGGTCCGGAAAATCAGTCTCGAGCGCGCGCGCGATGCGTGCGTGGAACTCGCGCCGCGTGCTGCGGAGCAAAGATCGATATGCGGTTTCCTGAATCAGAGTATGTTTGAAGGTGAACGTTGCGGAGGGGATGACGCCGCGCTGGTATAACAATTCCGCACTGACGAGCTCGGCCAGCTGCCGCCTCAACTCGGACTCATCCAGATCGGCCACAGCTGCAATCAACTCGTAGATGAACGAGCGTCCGATGACCGCTGCGAGCTGAGCCAGCTCCTTGGCTTCGGAGCGCCGATCGAGACGCGCCATCAGAGAGTCCTGAAGCGTCATCGGGACCGTCAGCGTCTCGATGTCACCGATCAGTTCATAGCGGCCGTCGGTCAGCTCGACGTGCTCGGATTCAATCACCATCTTGGTGATTTCTTCGACATACAGTGGAATGCCGCCCGCCTTGTCCATGATGAACTCGACCAGCTCGCCCGGCAGGCTCCGCCCACCGACCACCTTGGTGATCATGGTCTTGACCTGGCTTCGGCGCAGGGGACCCAGAACGACCGGGGTCTGGTTGGACCGCGTTGGCCAGGGCAGTTGGGCTTCCGGGCGATAGGCGACGACGACCATCACGTTGGAGGTGTCGATCTGCTCGATGAGTTTTCCGAGGAACTCCAAGGTGGACGGATCGCACAGGTGGAGGTCTTCAACGACAAGCACGAGGGGCTGGCTCGCAGCAAGGGCATGAATCCAGCCCACCAGGGCGGCAATCGTCTCCTTGCGCTGCCTTTCGGCGCTCATCGGCGGCAGGGGGTCCATATTGTCCGATGGCGGGACGGAGAGGAGCGACGCCAACAACGGAAGCGTGTCGCCCGCAACGACCCCAGTAATCTGGAGTCCCTTCCGCAGGCGTTCCAGCTTGACCTCGTTGGTGTCGGATGTCTTGAATCCGACTGCCTGTTGCAGAAGCTCGGTCACCGGTTGAAAGGCGGTGTTCGTCGTGTACGAGGAGCCGTGGCATTCGATCCACGTGTGAGGCGTGTGGGCCAGTCGCTCGCGCAAGACGAGAAGGAGCCTCGATTTGCCGATACCGCCGTCCCCGGAGAGCAGGATCACCTGACCGGCCCCGTCCTGCACGATCTCCCACCGGTCGAGGCACAGACCCACCTCGAGCTCCCGGCCGACGAGCGGTGTTCGGCGAACAGTGTGCGTCAGACGGGGTCCCATCCCGCTCGGATGGCGCACGACGTAGCCCCTGATCGGTGTCGCCACACCTTTGAGCGGCGGCAGAGCTACCTCTTCTGTTACGAACAGACCGGGTACGAGCCGCAGGGTGGTCTCGCTGATCAAGACGGTGTTTGGATCGGCGACGCTTTCCAGACGCGCCGCGACGTTGGTCGTGCTCCCCAGGGCCAGCGTCTCCCGGTGTCCACCGTGGCCCACGGAGCCTACAACTACAGGTCCGGTGTGGATGCCTACGCGAACGGCGATCGTTGTGCCGTAATCTTTTTCCAGCTTCTCGTTGATTTCGGAAAGGGCTGTGATGATCTCGCGCCCAGCGCGAACCGCTCGTTCTGCGTCGTCGTCGTGTGCCAACGGATAGCCGAAGTAGACGAGGATCCCGTCACCGAGGTATTGGGCGATATTTCCTTCATAACGTCCGACGATGCGCCCGGTCGTATTGTGGTAGGAACCCACGACGTCTCGCAGGATCTCCGGGTCGACCCTTTCCGACAATTCTGTCGACCCCACAATGTCACAGAACATGACGGTGAGCTGTCGGCGTTCAGCCCCTGGTTCCTCGAGTTTGCCCTGATGCTGCGGAAGGTGCTGAGCGGTGGTGGCTTCCGTCGTTGCAGATGATTTGCCGACGGGGGTCGCCGTTCCACACTCGCCGCAGAATTTCGCAGTCGGCGTGAGCTCTGTTCGACACGAGCCGCACACAACGACCAGAGGCGTTCCGCAATCTTCACAGAATTTCGCGCTGTCTTTGCAGTCGTTGTTGCAGTTGGGGCATTTCATTCATTAAATCCCGGATCATCGCTATGGCAGCGATCGACGCTCGCCATTATGGTCAGGCGCGGGAGCGTTATCGCAGATGTGTAAACCCCGAGGGCTAGGTTTCCCACGCTCATCAAAAGTCTCCTTTTGAGCTCCGAACGTCGGCAGATTGTGCGGTGTAAAACCCCGTTTATCAACAATCTCGAGTGAAACCCCATTCCGGCATTACCAGGGGTGCCACGTTCCGCATTGTTGCATTGTGAGGTGTGATCAGTGGCGCCTCGGTTCAGTCCGCGCGTTCGAAGGTCAGGGCCTCGTCGTCGCCGGCCCACATTTTGAGGGTGTCTCCCTCGATCGCATAGGTTGAGACGGCAGCGATGCGCTGGAGGAACATCTGTTCCGTCTCCATCGCCTGGGGTGGTCCGGCCATTTTTGTGCCGGCGGCCGGCGCGAAAACGATGCGCCCTTCGGCGAGCGCCTCGGTATTCAACCGTGTCATGAAGCGGTTGACGCCGCTGGAGCCCCCGGCGCCGCCGTCGTCACGGATCTCGAGGGTGATTGGTTTGACGACCTCGTCGACCGGCTCGCCGTCCAACGTGACCAGCGTCCACGAGCCCACCAGTGCGGCGAGGCCCGTGGCGTTTTTGTCTTCATCAGAGCTGGCGTACACGGTCACCCCCTCCTTGATGGTCTCGACCACCTCGAGCTGGTCGAGGATCTCGGGGTCGACGGCGGTCGGATCGCCGGAGAGGATGACGAAGTCGGCGAGCTTGCCGACCTCGATCGATCCCTTGCTCGCCTCCTCGTGCTTCTGCCACGCGGGCCAGATGGTCATGGCCTTGAGGGCGGTGATCACGTCGACGCGCTGGGCCGGGCCGATGATGTCGCCGGAGCGGGAGCGCCGCGTCACGGTGGCGTCGAGGATGCGCATCGAGTTCGGGAACGCCACCGGTGCGTCGTGGTGGGAGGAGAACTTGATGCCACGCTTCAGACACCATCCGGTGGGCGAGATGTTGTCGGCGAGCTCGGGTCCGACCGTGTGGTCGCGGTGCCAGTCCCCCCAGTAGAAGGTGTGCATGGGGAAGAGCGACGGCATGATGCCGAGGCGCTTGAGGGCGTCCACCTGGTCCTCGCGCAGGAACTGCCCGTGGATCAGCACCGGGCGCCGGGTTGTCGGCGCGTGCTCGGCGATCGCGGCCTCGTGGGCGGCGATCAGCAGGTCAGAGGCGGCCTCGCCGTTGGCGTGGGTGATGATCTGGACGTCGTTGGCGTAGGCCCATGTGACCGCATCCACCACCTCGTCGCGGGTTGCGGCCGGGTAGCCGGCATAGGCCGGCGGGTAGGAACCCACGGGGTCGAAATACGGCCGGTCGCGCCACGCCGTGAAGCCCTGCGGCGAGCCGTCGATGGTCAGCTTGGCGCCGCCGACGCGGAGGCGGTTGCGGTAGGTGTCGCTCTGGTTGTCCTTGATGAAGTCGCGGTCCACCAGGACATCGGGGTAGGTGACGACGTCGATCTTGAAGCCCCCCTCGTCGGCCACTTTCCGCATGACCTGGACGGTGCCGGGCATCGAGCGGCCCTCCTCGGCGGTGGTGTAGCCGAAGCGCGCCCACAGCTCGGCGCCGGCGCGTGCGAAGGCCTCCGCGCCCTCCTCTCCGACATTGCCCATCAGCTTGATGATGGCGCCGAAGAACACCGTCTCCTCGAGGACGCCGTCGGGCTCGCGGCTGCCCTCGCGGCGCCGGATCACGCCGCCGGCCGGGTCCTCCGTTGCGGCGTCATAGCCCACCACTTCGAGGGCCTTGGAGTTGAGGGCCGCCAGGTGGCCCGACTGGTGGATGACGAGCACCGGGACGTCTTGTGAGACGGCATCCAGATCGTTGCGGGTGGGATGGCGCAGCTCGGCGAGCTGGGCGTTGTCGTACCCGAAGCCGACGATCAGCTGAGCAGCCCTCACGGCTTCGGTGTTGGCGGCGGCCCAGTCGCGCAGCGTCTGCTGCAGCGAGGCGATATCTGTGACCTCGCCGTCGGGCGGCGCCAGCATGTTGGCCGACATCGCCTGCAGGCCGCCCATGAAGACGTGGCCGTGGGCGTCCACGAATCCCGGCAGCATGGTGCGACCGCCGAGGTCGATCACGTCTGTGTCCGGTCCTTTGAACGCCATGACGTCGGCCGCGGAGCCGACGGCGAGGATGCGGCCGTCCTGCTCCGCCACCGCCTCGGCCCGCATGGCGGCATCGTCCATGGTCAGAATGGGCCCGCCGTGCCAGATCCGGTCGGCGCTCTCCTGGGCTCCCGCAACCGACCCGAACAGAATCATCGAGATCACAAGCAGTCGTTTCACCGTGGCAGCCCCCCGGTTCGATTCGTACAACGTCCTCAATCGTGGCTGAAGGCGAGGTATTCCCTTCGCCGGTTGATGGATGCCGCCTTCGCCATCAGCATGGGTTCCACTCCATGGCCGCCGCTGATCACAACCTCACAACCTGGGTTTTGTTTTTGGTCGTGATGTGAGGTCCTGATCATAGGGGCCTATGCGGTGCGTCCTGACGAGAACCTGCCTCAGGAAACGCCGTATCTTCTCCATATCGATCCTAAATAGTGGGAGATATGACCGAGCGGCTCGTTGAAAGGATTCGGGAGAACAGCTGCGCAAGCTGTGTGAGGGGGGGTCCATGCGGAACAACCTCAAGGTCGCAGGATTGACGTTTCTTCTGATCCTGGCTGAGGTCCCCGCTGCCGGGTGCAGCCAACCGAAATCTTCCAAACCAACGTGGGAAGACGCGGAGAACCGATGCGAGGTGGCCGGAGAACTCGACGCCCACCTGAACGGCATCATCGGAGCCAGCGGCGAAGATCCGATTCACAACGCGGTCCTTCTGGTAGACGCTCCCGACTGCAGATGGAAAGGCGCCGTCGGCCTGGCCGATGGCGTCGAAGAAGCCATGACGGTCGATCACAAGTTCAAGATCGCCAGCATTGCCAAGACCATGACCGCCACCGTTGTCCTGCAGCTCGTGGAGGAGGGGAAGCTCGGTCTCGACGACACGCTCGAGAAGGTCCTTGATACTTCGCTCGTCGAACTCGACACCGTGCACGTCTTCGAAGGCGTCTCTTACGGCCGGTCCATCACGATCCGACAGCTCCTCGGACATACCACCGGAATTGCGGACTACATGGAAGATCCACGGTTCATCCCCTTCCTGGTGGAGCACCCCGATCAGCAATGGTCTCCCGAAATCATTCTCGACACCTACTACGAATGGGATGTGAACACGAGGGCGGCGTTCCCACCGGGCGGCGGCTTCAATTACGCCGACCCGAACTATGTGCTTTTGGCGATGATCATCGAGCACGTGACGGGCTCGACACTTGCGGAGCAGTACCGAAAGCGGATCTTCAAGCCCCTGGGCATGGACAACAGCTACCTCGAGTATTACGAAGACGCGAGGGGCAGCGACCGGCTTTCGCATGCGTTTTTCGGAGCGATGGATATCTCGACATCCATCAACACCTCTTTCGATTGGGGTGGGGGAGGCGTTGTCTCCACGTGCGAGGAGCTGAACGTGTTCTTCCGCGCTCTGCTCGATGGGAAGTTATTCACCAAGGACGACACCCTGCAGGAGATGCTCGCGGCGGCCGACGCCGGTCTCGGCGGCGAGGAGTATGACTACGGCCTCGGGATCATGAAGCGGGTCATCGAAGGCGCCGTGTTCTACGGGCACGGCGGCGCATATGACTGCGATCTCTTCTATAGCCCAGATGCCGGCATCAGCGTCTGCACCGTATTGAATCAGATGAACACCCACGGCAAGAGAGATCCGTTTCTGGAGAAGGCCGTGGCGATCGCGATGTCGGCTTCACCGGACGAGTAGGCGGCAGGAAAAGCCAATAGATGATGGGTGCCGCGTTCACCATTGCATCATTGTTGCGATGTCATGGGGCCGCGAATTATTGAATGACTTTGCACCATCCAATGTGACATTGTGAAAAGCGGCACTCTCCTGAGCGGCCGCACGCGACAATGAGTGTTTTCGAAGTGTGGAACCCGTGCGTGTGGCGCCCGTGGCAGGGCTACCTGATCGAAAGGTGGCCCACTCCATAGGAGATTCCGACTCGGCGCCCCACGAGGGCTCCTGTGCCGATGAGCATCGCGGGCCCTCCTGCGACACCCAGTGCCGCAAATGCGGGCAGGTCGACCACGCCAACCATGAGATCGCGGGCAAGGACATCATCTCCGATGTGCACCTCTCCGACCTGCAGGGCGGGGCCGTGACGACCGGGAGATGTCGGCGGCAGCTCGACGCCAATCGCTGTGGCCGCGAGGTGGTTCATTCCAGAGCGACCGGAACCGGTGTCGAGGATGGCCACGATCGGCGTGCCGCTGATGGTGACCTCGAAAGCTATGTGGGTCCCCATGACCAGCTCGAAGGGGACGACAATGCCCCCCTCGCACACCGTGCAGCCATTTAGGCTCACAGCGGGGCGGTAGAACTCGACCTTCTCATTTCCCAGATCGAGCAAGATGTCAAACCGCGAAAGAACGTCAAAACCGAGGACGCCATAGAGCGGCATGTCATCACTCTCAACGTGAGACAAGTCCATCGTAGCGAGCTCGATGGGTCCCAGGGCGGCCTCGCCGACCGAGAGCGACTCGACGTCGACGAAACCCAAAGCGGATTCCTCATGCGCTCCCTGTACTGTTTCCTCGGATGCTCGCTGCACGAGCCCGAGGTCGCTGACACGGCCCTGATGGAGGACGGTTCGGCCGGCACCGGTGTCGATCGCAAACGGCACCGGATCGCGGCCGTTCACAACGACGTCGACGAGAATGTGGCCTCGGCTGCCGGTGGTGAAGCTGACCTCAATGGGCTTTTCCGCCCGAGAGTTCGAGAGCGGAGGCCCGCCCTGCTGACCTTCGACCACCACCGCGACGAGGCCGACCAACAATATCCCCAATGCCAGGGTTTTCCACCACTCACGCATCTTGTTTCCCTCGTGTATCAATCAGCTTTTCCATCGTTTCAACCTGGAGGCCGACCAATTCTGCCACAGTTCACTGGACGATCCTACATGACGCGCCCAGTCACAGCCGATGGGTGCCACGCACAGACTTCCACGCTTACAGATGTGTCACCTCGGTTTGGGTCAGCCAGCACGTGTGTCAATGTGCACGTGGCACCCCTCAGGAGTTGCTCAGGGCGAGGACTTTGTCAGCCGTGCCACCTCGCCGGTCGCACGGCGCCGGATGGCGGGCTCCGGGTGGTTTTGTGAGATCTGCTCTAATGCCGCCTGCGCGGACTTGGTCGCGATGCGTCCGAGGCCGCGGATGGCCGCCATCTGTAGCCTGTCGTCGCCGTGTTCAACCGCGTGCACCAGGGGCGCGATGGCAGCCTCGTTTCCGGGCACCCCGAGAGAGACCGCTGCAGCCGCGGCCAACTCGGCATCGTCTCCTTCGACCAGCTTCACCAGCTCGACGGTGACCGGTGCGCTGGGGTGCGCAGCCGCGGCTCGGACCACGGCAAGCCGATCCGGTGCTGGGGTGTTCTGGAGCAGGTGGGCCCAGCGGGGCGGGCCGTCGACCATGCCCAGCTGCTCGAGCACGGTCAGAACCCCGAGCCGGATCCCGATGCCCAAGGTCGGATCGTCGCTGATCTCGATGAGCGCCGGCGCATTGTCTGCGGTGACCAGCGCGGCGCCCATCAGCACCAGGTCGCGCAGCGCCGAGTTGGCGAGTCGTGGCTCAGGCGACCTCAGCTGTGCGATGGTGACCGCTCGAATGGAGGCGAGCCGTGCCGAGGGCTCGGGCGTGGCCGCCGCGGCCACATAGGCGCGCACCGCCGCATCGAACGTCGATTTGGCGGCGGGCGTCATCGTGTACGCGGAGTCGTGCTCCTGCAGCGACACCCAAGCCGTCTCGCCAGTGACTGCGAGCTGGTCGAGCTCCCGCACGCGCTCGATCCGCCGCAGGAAGAGCAGCGCCTCGTCGCCGGGCTCGTACGTTGGGACCCCATGGCCATGCTGGGCGAACCGGATCTCCGTTGAGTCGTGGCTGCCCTTGTAGACGGCGAGCACCTTGGCGCCGACGAGTGGTCGGTTCTGAATTTCTTCCGCACCGCCCGTGGTCGCTCGATCCAGGATCCGAGCCCTCACCACCAGGTCGGAGTCAACCACGAGCTGGTAGAGCGTGGGCGAACCATACACGACATGGGCGGGCGCCCGCGCCGCGGTCAGCGATAGGGCGATGCACGCGACCATCCAGACGTGGCGCATCCCTCTCCCCGGAACTGCTGCGCGGCGGACCACGTCGGCCGGGTCAGTGCAGCTCGTCGAGCAGCGGCATCAGCGCGCCGGAGACCGCAGGATCGACCTCGGCGCCGATGTTGTTGATGAACACCGTGTTGCAGTCGATTGGCTGAACTGGACAGAGCTGCGGCACTCCGCCCAGCACGAACGGGAAGCAGGTGTGGCAGCTGTCGTCCCACTTGTCCGCCGGCAGCTGGTAGCCGATCTCGTCGTTGCCGAGCCCGACGATGAAGGTGTGCTCGGCGCCGGCCATCTGCGCCCGGTAGAGCTCGCCGATCTGCGGGTCGAGCTCGCCCGGAACGATGGCGAAGCTCCCGTCACCGATCCGCAGCCCGCCGACCTCGGTGTGGAGATCTTCTCCGAGGGCCTGGGGGATGACGTCGAACGGTGGCGGGAAAGGAAAACCAACGGTCGGGTCCGCTACACCACCGGTGAACAGCGTCCGCCCCGTGTTGAGCACTCCGATGGCGATGAAGAAGCGGAAGTACGGGTTGTCCAGCGGGATCACCACCGGGCTCTCGGTCGCGAAGCTGATCTCGGGGGCCGGGTGTCCGGGCTTCTTGGTGTTGATCGCCGAGATGGCCCGCTCCGCGAGCTGGGTCCCGTGCACCTCGGCGAAGCGGAAGGTGCGGCGCGGCGCCGGGAGGCCGGTGTCGGGGTCGAGGACGTCGATGTCGAGCGGTCCCTGGAGCACTCCGAGGTCGCCACTCACCCAGATCGCCATGCCGCCGTACTCCTGCTCCAGCCGCTCGCGGACATAGTGCGGGAAGTCCGAGGTGACAAGCGTGTTGCTGCTCCCCATGCTTTCTGGATGGGAGCCGAAGTTGACGAGCGTGGCGAGCACCTCGAAGGGGTGGCCCCGGCCTGTGAGCTGCATGATCGCCAGGCGGGGGTCGACGATCCGGCCACCGGTCGCGGGCGCCAGCAGCTCGTCGCCGGCGAGCACCTTGCCATCGGCAACGCCGAAGCCGTCGTCCTCGGCATCGAGTCCGAGGCTGAGGCCGACCGAGTCGGTGGTCGCAAACTTGACCCGCGCCTGCTGCAGGTTGGCGGCGGCCTGCTCGACACACTCGGCGACCGAGGCGTTGACGAAGTCGAGGTAGCCGTAGTCGATGCCGGTGGTGAGCTCGTCCGGCCCCCACAGTCCGAGGGTGTCCGGCCCCTCGTGCTGGTGGGTGCTGTGGACGATCAGGTAATCGATGCCCGCGTCAGGTGACAGCATCCCTCGAATGATCTCGACCTCGTTGACGAAGTAGCCCACCAGGTCGAGCGCGACCAGGGCGACGCGGCCGCCGCGCCCATCGAGCACGATGGCTCTCGCCCAGAGACGGTCGTTGTAGCCGGTCGCCCGGCGGTCGTTGCCGAAACCTGCCAGGAAGATCGGGTCAGTGTGGTTGGCGACCGCAGGAGGGCCGAACTGCGCCTCGTAGGCGGTTGCGAGGCCCGGGCTGATCGGCGTGATGTCGCTCATACAGGTGCCGACCTGCAGATTTCCGTTCTTGGCTGCGGCGGATCCTGCTGAGAGCAGGAAGACCAGTGCGAGCGCGACGATCGCAAAGTTACGGCGCGCGCGCCGCGGGATGGTACGAAGTGCCATGACAAGACCTCCCCGATCATTTGACTGACACGTTGCCGATGACCCCGTGACAGTTCGTTTGTGCAACGTGTGTGCACTATAAATAGGATGATTCGCGATATCAACCTCAATGCGAGGTATTTTCTTTTCCTCCAACTTCGTTCTTCCGCCGCGTCGGTGCCGCGTATCTCATTGTTGAATTGTCTGGATGATGTCGGAGCGCGGCGGCGTCCCGTCCTTGTGCCAGAAATCACCCCGTGGATTCGTGAGGATGCCACGTCTCGTGGGCGTGCGCGCCAATGTCCGCGCTGACGCATCGTCGCCACGCTTGAGGTGGCAGCCGCGACAATGGTGCAATGGTGAACGTGGCACCCACACGCCACCCACAAACCGGCAGCTGTGGAGATGCGGGCCTGATGCTGAAGCACGATATATACTCGCATCCGGAATCATGAGATCGGAAGTCAAATACACGAGGAACGGGGAGGGCCAGTGGCTCGCGTATCAGATTTGCGGCGACGGTGAGGTCGATCTCGTCTTCGTTCCGGACTGGTCCAACCTCGAGGTGATGTGGGAGGAACCGAGCCTGGCAGGTTTCATCGAGCGCATGGCGCGGTTCGCGAGGGTGATCTGTTTCGACAAACGCGGCACCGGGATTTCCGATCCGGTTCCGCTCGGTGCGGTCCCGACTCCCGAGGAATGGATGTACGACGTCGCCACCGTCATGGACGCCGCTGGCAGCAATCAGGCCGCGGTCTTCGGTCACGGCGACGGGGCGACGATGGCCCTGCTCTTCGCCGCGACCCATCCGGAACGTGTGTCAGCCCTGATACTCGCCGACGCCTACGCCAGACGACGGAGAGCCCCCGATTATCCGTGCGGAATTCCGGAGAAGGTGGTT
>JBFFBV010000118.1:0-13229 GCA_041560205.1 Candidatus Sulfomarinibacter sp. | reverse complement strand
CGCTGAGAACGTACTCGCGTATCAACGTTTCTGGGTTTCGGGGATAATTGCTTCATGCCCCGCATCAACGACGACCTCACGATCGACGACGACGAGCTCCGCTTCGAGTTCGCACGCAGCTCGGGACCGGGTGGTCAGAATGTCAACAAGGTCGAGACCAAGGTCCGGCTCCTCTTCGACATCCGTGCTTCGGGATCCCTCAGCCCGGAGCAGATTTCTTTGATCGAGGAGCGCCTGGCCACCCGCATCAGCAACGATGGGATCTTGCACCTCTCATCGCAACGCCACCGAAGCCGCGAGGCCAACCGCAAGGCCACCATCGATCGCTTCGTCGAGCTGCTGGCCAAGGCTCTCGAAGAAGCAACCCCCAGGGTCCCGACGAAGGTGCCGAAGGCGGCGAAAAAGAAGCGCCTCGAGTCAAAAAGGCGTCGTTCTCAGAAGAAGGCATTGCGGTCGAAGCCGGACGAGGACAATTGAACTCGAAGCTTCTTCGCGCCTCTCGCTTCGGCGAGGAAGGTGCCACCTTTCATATTGTTTCAAATCGTCGCCTCCCTATCGAATACCGCCTTCAGGGCAGACAATGTGAAGCCTGGCACCAGTGTCGTCGAAGCGTGTTGGCGCGGCTCATGGGCGGTGGGCGCACGTCGACGACACCACAAAGCACCCCTCACGGGCGGTGTTCGAGCAGGGGGGCGGGTCTTACTCGAGACCGAGTTCGACAAAGGTGGAGGACTTGCCGCGAAAGCCAATCGACACCCGCTCGTGATCGGCGACGACGGGCAAACGGTGCTCCCAGACCAGCTCACGCACGCGGGACATCTCGCCGGGCTCGCGGCTGAGGTTGATCTCTCGGTAGACGACACCTCGGCGGTCGAAGTCCTCACACAGCTTGCGAGAGTGTGGGCAACCATCGGCGGTGAAAACGAGAATGGTGTCGAGTGCGACCACGCGAAAGCCTCCGTCGTGTCACCGCTCGTGCGGAGGGAGATCATCGAGGTACTCGGAGAGGTCCGCGGTGCCGGGCTCCATTTCTCGAAGCACACGCGCATCGTCCCTCCACCGGGGGTGGACCTTGACCCTGAGTCCGAGGTAGATGTCGGTGCCGAGGACGCGTTCGAGCTCCTCGCGGGCCGCCTGACCGACGGCGCGAATCATCCGCCCTCCCTTGCCGATCACGATCCCCTTCTGACTCTTGCGCTCGACGTAGATCACGGCCTCCAGGTGGAGCACGCGGCCGCTCTCGTCGAAGAGGTCGGTGACGACACCGGTGGTGTACGGCAGCTCGTCGCGCGTCCGCTCCAGCAGCTTTTCACGAACGACCTCGGCGACGAAGAAGCGTTCGGTCTGGGTGGAGGTGAGGTCGGCCGGGTACAGCGGTGGCCCATCGGGCAGGCCGAGGAAGAGCTCGGCCAACAGCTCGTCCAACCCGTCCCCCGCGACCGCCGAAATCGGCACTACCGGCGTGTCACTCCTGCGCTCGCTATAGCGTTCAATGATCGGCAGCAGGTCAGTCTTGGCGCGGAGGAGGTCGATCTTGGTCAGCACGCCTACGACCTCCGGGCGGGCATCGGCCAGGAGCTCGAACAGATAGTCCTCGCCGCCACCCCAGGGGACCGAGGCGTCCATCAGATGAAGCACGACGTCCACCTCTTCGAGGGCCGAGCGAACCTCCTGCATCATGCGGGTGTTCATCTTGTGGAGCGGCCTATGGACCCCTGGAAGGTCGAAAAACACCGCCTGGCCCCGGTCCTCGGTCAGAATGCCGATGATCCGATTGCGGGTGGTCTGGGGCTTGTCGGAGACGATCGCCACCTTATCCCCGATCAAGGCGTTGAGCAGTGTGCTTTTGCCCGCGTTCGGCCTCCCGACAAGTGCCGCCGTTCCGGAACGAGACCGAGGGTCGGGCGCAGTTCCGCTTGAATCCAATCCCGATCCCGATCCCGATCCCGATCCCGACATCAGACAGAATTACCCAGCCTTCTCCTCGTCGTCATCCGAAGGCAACTGTTTGGCCGTCACGCTCACGATTCGCCGCTCATCCATCTCGTCGACCGTGAACACGAGGCCGAGCGCCTCGTCAACGACCTCGGTGCCGGCATCCGGCACGGTACCGTGGCGCGAGAAGACCAGACCACCCACCGTGTCCAGGTCGTCTTCGTCGATCTGGACGCCCAGAAGCTCCTCGAGAATTTCGATCGAGGCCCGACCCTGGAGACGGTATGCGCCGGAACCCAGCTCCTGCCAATCCGGCGGGGACTTGGGGTCGTGCTCGTCCTCGATCTCGCCGACGATCTCTTCGAGGATGTCCTCCAGGGTCACCAGCCCGGATGTGCCGCCGTACTCGTCGACCACGATCGCCATTTGCTGGAACTCCCGCTGGAAGTCCCGCAGGAGCTCTCCGAGGGGCTTGGTCTCCGGGACCACAAGACACTCCCGTGCGAGCTCGGCAATCGCCGGTTTGCTTTCCTCGAGGCGGTGCTCGACGAGGTTCTTGACGTGGACGACGCCGAGGATGCGGTCAATCGTCTCGTGGTAGACGGGGATGCGGCTCTTGTGACTCTCTGCGAAGACTCGAAGTAGGTCTCGGAAGTCCTCCTCATCCGACACCGCGACCATGTCCGTGCGAGGGGTCATCACCTCACGCACAACGGTGTCGAAGAAGTCCACCAGTGACTCGACGAACTCTCCCTCCTCGCTCTCGAAGATCCCCGCTTCCTCTCCGGCCTCGAGGTAGGCCTGGATCTCGGCCTCGCTGGCCTCCTCCTCTTCATCTTCGGCGGGCTGCGTGGCGACTGTCGGACCTCTCCTGACCAGCACCGACACCAGGGGCGAGGCAACCGGACCGATCAGACGCAAGAGGATGGTGATCATGTCTTCTGATATGGGCCGGAAGACGAAGTGTGCAGCGGCGATGAGGATCACCGGCACGAGCACCGCCACCGCCAGTTTCTCGCCGACACCGAGGACCGAAAAACGCGCCACGAAGAACCACATGAACCCGAGCGAGATGAACTGAAGCCAGCGGCCGACATCGATGATGTGAGAGACCTGGACGCCGTCCTTGCCACCAAACAGGTTCGGATTCACCTCCAGGATGCCCTGGAAGCGGACATTCCCGAGCTCGGCCAGCGATCGCAGGAGCAGCTCGGACACCGCGAAGAGGATGGCGACGACAGACACCAGCAGGCTGACGGTCACCGGATGGTTCAACCAGGCGGCCAACCCGTCGCTCATGCCAGCAGCTCCTGTCGCAGCCTGAGTTCGAGCTCGTTCATTTCTCCGTCGTCTCGCTCATGATCATAGCCCAGCAGGTGCAAGGTCCCGTGCAGCGCGAGCTCGCACAGCTCACGAAGCTCGCCGTGACCGAGCTCTCTGCCCTGAAGGCGCGCGCGGTCGAGCGAGATCACGACCTCGCCAAGGAGCCGTCGTCCTGACGGGAGCTCATCGCCATCCGGAAAGGACAGCACATCGGTTTCGCGGTCAATTCCGAGAAAGCGTTGATTGAGCTCGCGAAGGCTTCGATCGTCGGTGAGAACGAGGTGGACCTCGTCCCCGTCCCTGCCGAGTCGGTCCAAACAGCCGGCGATCACGCCCCGCAGCTGCTCAGCCGCGGGCCGAGACGGTCTTCGTTCCCACCTGATGTGGACCCGGGTCACCTGCCTGCTGCCTCCTGTTGAAATCGAAACCCGGATAGTCGATCCGGTGGTGGTACATATTCGTCAGCACCCAGAGGAAGGCCGACGCCACCTTGTCGAGCTCCGAGAACGTGAGATCGCAATCGTCGAGCTGATCGTCCTCGAGCGCATTGCTGAAGATCTTGTCGATCATCGCCTGGATCTTCGCCGGGCTCGGGCTCTCGAGAGTCCGGGCGGCGGCCTCGACTGCATCCGCGAGCAGCAAAATTCCCAGCTCCTTGGTGTGCGGTTTCGGTCCCGGATACCGATAGTCGCTCTCGCGGACTTCTGTCTTGTTGGTCGTACTCCGCTCCAGGGCACGGTCATAGAAGAACCGAATCAGCTTGGTTCCATGATGGGTGGCGATGGCCTGACGGATTGGGAGCGGAAGCCTAGCCTCGCGCGCGATCTCCAATCCTTCCTTGACGTGGCTCTGGATGACGAGCGCCGACATCGATGGCAGCAGTGCGTCATGGGGGTTGCCATTGCGCTGGTTCTCGACGAAGTAGTCGGGCTTCACCAGCTTGCCGACGTCGTGATAGTAGGCGCACACTCGAAGAAGGAGCGCGTTGGCTCCAACCGCGTCGGCCCCGGCTTCCGCCAGGTTGCTCACCGAAAGAGAGTGTTGGTAAGTCCCCGGGGCTTCGAGCGACAGTCGCTTGAGCAGCGGCAGGTTCTGGTTGGAGAGTTCGAGCAGGCGCGTGTTGGTCGTAATGCCGAAGGCGCCCTCCAGGACCGGAAGCAGGAATGACACGACGCCCACCGACAGCGGACCGCCCACCAGGGCGCTCACCGCCGACAGCCCGACCGTCGACGGCGAGTCCGGCAGCCCTCGATAGAGCTGTAACACCAGGACCACCAGGACATTCGCGATCCCGATCACGACCCCGACCCTGCTCAAAGAAGCACGGTCTCGCGATCTTTGCGCAGCCAGGATGCCCACCGCACCCGACGCCAGCGCGTACACCGCCACCGGGAAATCGCCGCCCATGAGCACGCCGGTCAGGCCGGCGCCGCAGAGAGCAAAGAGCAGGGCCGGCTGCAGCCCGAGGAGCACGAGCACCGTCACCGGTCCCGCGGCAAAGGGCAGAGCCCAAAGGTACGCTTCTGCGGTCGACAAGGCCTCGCTCTGGGCGTTGAACGCGACCGCACCCGCAATGAAGAGCCCGAGCCGATCCACGGCCGCAAAGAGCAGGATCAGAACGAAGATGGTCGACAGACGGCGCCGAACCTCAGCTGGACCGCCAGTCTGGCGCATCATCGGCCACCATCCGATCACCAACAGCGCGATCAGGAGGCCGATCCCCGCGACCCGCGCCCAGGAGGTGACGTCACCGCGCTGGCGCTGCAACACGAGGAGGGTGTCGGCCACCTCTTCGGTGACCGTGTCACCCCGCCGAACCAGGACCTGTCCACGACGGAGCTCGCGCGACCGCGGCAGCACGGCTTCAGCCGCAGCCCGACCGCGCTGCTCGGTCTCCGCGCGGTTGAAAACGAGGTCGGGGGCGAGATTCGCCTCGAGAAAATCGACCGATGTCTTGATCCACCGCCGCGCCACGACAGGACGCTCGAGAAGACGTGCGCGGAGGACCTGCTCCAAGCCTGTGCGAACATCGATCGCAGCCGAGAATTCCTCGGGTGTCGCCGGTCGCTCTCCTCCCGAGGCAATGTTCCTGATCGTGATGCCCCTCGTTCCGCGACGTTCCAGGGCGCGCCGATCATCGACGATGTGGTCGCGAAAGACCTGGCTGACGACGTCCACAAGCGCCGTTTCCAGCTCGTCCGAGCACGAAGAGGAATCGAGGATCCGGAGGAACGGCCCGGTCTCACGCAGGTCGGTGATCGCCTCGAGGTCCACGATCTCCTTGTCACCGGCGCCCTGCTGCGCCCGGCACCCTTCGAAGAGAATGTGCAGCTCTTCCTCGAGCTCGACCTTCAACCGCGTTTCGAGGTCGTAGACCGGAGGTACCGAGGCCGAGGCTTCTTCCCGCGCCCCCCTGGTCGCCGCTTCGTCCGGCAGCGTGATATCGACGGGAATGACCAGGTCGAAGCTGGCGACCTCGCCGGGCTCCCAGTCCGGCGGCCCGCTTCCGACACGGGGGAGGACGAGCCAGGTGCAGCCGACGATCGCGATCGCGGCCCACAAGACCGGAAGACCCAAAAGACCATCCCACCAGCTCGCGCCCTCCTCCAAGCCTCGCTCGATGCGGGTGCCCGACGACCTGCTCTCCGCTGGGAGCTGACTGTTCAAGTTGCCCTTCATGACCGTCCGTCGCCCTGCGTCCGCACCTTCTTCTCCCACCTCGCGTACCGGTCGACGACCTCCTGGACGAGGGGGTGGCGAACCACGTCACGGTGGGTGAAGCGAATGAAGGCGAATCCTTCGGCGCCATCGAAGATGTCGAGGGCTTCCACCAGACCCGAGGGCCGCGCACCGGGTAGATCGATCTGCGTGATGTCGCCGGTGATGACGGTCTTCGAATGAAAACCCATGCGCGTCAAAAACATCTTCATCTGCTCGTGGGTCGTGTTCTGGGCCTCGTCGAGAATGATGAACGCATCGTTCAGGGTCCGCCCCCGCATGAAGGCGAGCGGCGCGATCTCGATGACCTGCCGTTCGAGCAGCTTCGAGACCTTCTCGTATCCGAGGATGTCATAGAGGGCATCGTAGACCGGGCGCAGGTAGGGGTTGATCTTCTCCACCAGGTCTCCGGGCAGAAAACCCAGGCGCTCGCCAGCTTCGACCGCCGGCCGCACCAACACGATGCGACGCACCTGTTTGTCCATCAGCGCCGCCGCCGCCAGAGCCACCGCGAGGTAGGTCTTTCCCGTTCCCGCAGGTCCGGTCACGAAGACGTAATCGTGAGACGCGACCGACTGAATGAAGAGCCGTTGGTTGAGGTTGCGCGGGGTGACGAAACGCCTGAGCGAGGTTGCGATCGAGGCGTCGAGGAAGAACTCGACGAGATCGACCTCGAGATCCTCTTCCAGCACACGCACACCGGTGCGGTACTCCTCACGGGTCACCACCCCGCCCGAGGACAGCATGCGGTCGAAGGACTCAAGAATGCGCGACGCGATGATCTCCGCGTCCTCATCACCGGAAACCTGGACCTCGGTACCGCGGGCGCTGACGGTCACGCCGAGACGTTCCTCGAGGTATCGGAGATTCTCGTCGCGCGTGCCGAAAAGCTGCTCGAGATGGCCCTCGCTGAGGGTCACGTGCTGCATGACAAATTCCTCAGGCCCGGGCCATCCTGCAGCACTGCAAACGAGGCGTCCTTCGTCGGGTTTTAGAAGGGTACCTGTGTTGCACTGTTTCACGTCCGCAGACGGTCCAACCGATCATCGGCCGTTTGATTTCCTCCACAAGGTCCCGATTGTATCAAGAAGACTCCATTCAGACCTCGGGATGCCACTCTGTATCAGATATGCCGGAGCGTGCGTTGACGAGGCGGGCAAGCGTAAACAGGGCATCGGAAAGGCGGTTGAGATAGGCGACGACGCCTTCCGGCACCTCCCCTTCACCACCCATCAGGGCACCAACGCGGCGCTCCGCTCGCCGGCAGACGGTTCTCGCGACATGGGAGACGGCCGCCACTCGGCTGCCGCCCGGGAGAATGAATGATTGCAGCGGCGCGAGCTCTTCGTCCATCTCGTCAATCCAGCCTTCAATCGCTCCGGCGTCCCAGGAGCCAGGGTCGTGTTTGACACGGGCCTCGGGGTCGGCAAGCGCTGCACCGACCGCGAAGAGGGACCGTTGGACTGCCGTCAGCCGATCTTCGATATCCTCGGACAGCCGTTCAGAGCGCAGGAGCCCGAGCAGGGACGACAGCTCATCCACCGTCCCGTAGGCCTCGACACGGTCGTCCTCTTTGCGAACTCGACCACCTGAGAGGAGAGATGTTTCCCCGGCATCTCCTTTGCGTGTATACAGCTTCATGCGGGCATTGTACTGGCACCGGTGCCTGCCCACCAGCCTCCGCCTCCAACCCGTATCCTTCTCCGTGCCCGAAAAAGACTCTTCGGGTTCGTCGGGCACGGAAACGGGCACGGGTCTGAGTCAGCGGTCGACTCGTTGCCTCCGATCCTCGAAATCGAAGTTGAAATCGAAATCGATCGGGGAATCGGGCACGGTCCCCGTCAGCGTCTGGGACCGCCCGTGGCGGACGATCTGCACGGTGAGCGTCTCATCCGGCTCGTACGAGCGGAGGATGCGCATCGCGTGCTCGGGGCTCCTGACCTCACGCCCGCCGATACTGAGGATGACGTCTCCGCTCTCGAGGCCCAGGGTTTCATCGCTCTCGGGCCCGCGCACCACCAGAACACCATTGTCCGCGCCGAAGTACTCACCGAGCTCCGGGTTGAGGGCGACCAGCTCCATATCCAGCCACGCCCGCGGGAGGAACCACCTTCCGCCACCCGGATAGACGTGGGGGACGTATCCTTTGACGGGTCCCTGGAGGGCCCTCTCACGAAGCTGTTGGACGATGACCGGGTCGAACTCGATCATCCGGGCCACAAGGGCGACCCGGCGTGTCTTTCCGTCCCGCAGGTACTCGAGGGTGACGGTGTCACCCTCTTCAAGCTCCCGTGACAGCGCCACCAGCTTCTGCGAGGCCTGCATGGCCAGGAGGCCCTCGTGATCTTCCTCGTCGACCAGCGCCTCGCCATTGAAGCGGATGATCACGTCGCCCGCCAGCATCCCCGCTTCGTCGGCCGGGCTTCCAGGAGTGACCGCAACGACCACGGCCCCGGGCTCGCCGCCACCTGGGATCCAGGCGCCGCCGAGGAGAAGTCCGAGGCGTGCATGATGCCCCGCTCCCGCCAATCTGTAATTGGCGAGCAGGTTGGAGTCGGGCGAGTAGTACGATCGGATCTTGGCGACCGCATCACGGAGCTCGTCGTGAGGGCTCTTCGCGCCTTCCGATCTCTTCTCGTTGTCGATCACATCGGCCTGCACCCCCGCCACCGAGCTCAGGACCAGACACACCACCAGAATCAGGTTCTTTCTCATTGATCTCTCCCTGTGTTTCGATTGATCGCGTGGACCGCGCCCGCGACAGGAACGGCTCCGCTGCGCGCTGTCACCAGAGCGTCGAGGAGCTCCACGCGATCGCTCCACAGCGCCACCGTGTGCACGCCGGGGTCCCGCTCCGGGTTCTGTGAAATCGCCAGATCGACGAGCGCGATACGGTCCTCGAGCTCGACGATCTTCGCCGCCTGTCGGGGGCTCAGCACCCGTGACCGCAGGGACGTGGTCCGCAGCACCAGCTCGAGCTCCCGCGATGCGCTCTCGAGCTGCTCGACGGTATGCAGCGTATCTCTACTCGACACGCCCGGAGGACCTCCGCCATTGGTGCCGAGACGTCCGATCACCGCCGCAGCCGCCAACGCCAGAAGAACCGCCGCCGCCACTCCAAGGCGCAGATCGGCCGGCTTCCGATCGCGTGCCGCGAGCCGACGGCGGACTGCCTCCCACGATCCCTTGGGTGGTGGGTAGGGCGGCAGGCCGCGGAGGGCAACCGAGACCGCTCGCAAATTCTCGAGCTCCATGCGGCACTGCGCACAGTGCGCGATGTGGCGCTCGACCTCGACGGTGCCCTCACCGTCCCGCTGCGCCAGCAATTCGTCCGGACTCGGATGCATCTTCTGTCCCTCCCGGCCGTCCCAGCCATGTCCTCAGCCTGGCGTGGGCACGGGAAAGCTGAGATTTGGAAAAGCTCGGTGATCGGCCGAAGAACTCGGCGATCTCGGCGTGGGTGAAGCCCTCCACATCGTGCAGCCAGACGACCGCCCTCGAGGCGTCGGGAAGTCGCTGCAAGGCACGCTCGAGGTCCACCCGCTGCCAACTTCTATTCGTCTCGGCGACTGGCATCACCTCCAGTTGCCGATCGGGGTCTACCTGAGTCAAACGCACCTCGCCGCTTCGCCGCGTCCGGCGGCGCAAGGAGGTCAAGGCCTTGGAGATCGAGATCCGTCGAATCCAGGCGCCGATCGCCCCGTCGCCTCGAAACGAGCGGATGCTCCTCGCGATCTCGAGAAAGGTCTCCTGCAGCACTTCTTCAGCCTCCTCACGCGATCGACACAGGCGCCTGGCGAGGGTATGAACCGGTTCGGCGAATGCACGGTACAGGGCCTCGAATGCCTCGATATCTCCCCTTTTCGCCCGCGTGATCACGAGGTCGTCGATGTCGGCAAAAAACCCGGTACCAGGCCTCATCACCCATACAAGATGCACCCGAATCACAAAAGGTCGCAACCCTTTGTGTTAATCTCGAAGGAGCGAACTGGAGCTCTAAGGAGGGTTGGTGGAGCTCAACGAACTGCTCATGTTCATGACAAAGAAGGGGGCATCCGACCTCCATATCAAGCCGATGCGCCCACCGCTTCTGCGCATCCAGGGACGGCTGATCCCGATCAAGGCAAACCCTCTGACGCCGGAAGAAGTCGAAAAGATGTTGGGCGAAATTCTGCGGCCCGGTCAGCGGGCCCGCTTCGAGGAGAAGAATGCGGTCGACATGGGCTACGGCGTGCCAGGCATCGCCCGCTTCCGCTGCAACATCTTCCTGCAGAGGGGAACCATGGCGGGGGTCTTCCGGCGCGTCCCCTTCGAGATCCAGACCCTGGATGATCTCAACCTTCCCGATGTGATCGCCACATTCACCGAGTTTACGAGTGGGCTGGTCCTCGTGACCGGACCAACCGGTTCCGGAAAATCAACCACGCTCGCCTCGATGGTCAACCTCATTGCCCGGGCCCGCCAGTGCCACGTCGTGACCATCGAGGACCCGATCGAGTTCCTGTTTCAGGACGACAAGGCGACCATTTCACAGCGCGAGGTCGGCACGGACACTCCGAACTTCCACGAGGCGCTCAGAAACTGCATGCGGCAGGATCCGGACGTGATCATGGTCGGCGAGATGCGAGATCTGGAGACCATGGCGACCGCGATCACCGCAGCCGAGACCGGCCACCTGGTCTTCTCGACCCTGCACACCAACAACGCGGCACAGACAGTGGACCGCATCATCGACTCCTACCCGGCGGACCAACAGGAACAGATTCGCGGGCAGCTTTCCCTCGTCCTTCGGGCTATCGTTTCGATGCAGCTGCTCGAGGATTCGGAGCGCAAGATTCGCCTGCCCGCGCTCGAAATCCTGGTCAACGCGCCCAAGATCTCCAAGCACATCGAAAACGGCGAGATCAAGGAGATCCTCGAGGAGATGGAGAACTCGGTCAACTTCTACCACATGCAGAGCATGAATCAGTCGTTGATCGCTCTCCTCGCTCACAACCGAATCACTTATGAACAGGCGATCGATGCGTCGGCAGAGCCCGACGATCTCTCGCTCAAGCTGCGCGAGATGTTCCCTTCGATCGAGGACCGTTTCAGGGAGGGTGAGATGGCACCATCGCCCGCAGATTTTTCACAGATCACCGAGCTTCTGGAGACCAAGCGTCTCTACGAAGAAATGGAAGAACGGCACCGGGCCAAGCTGCAGGAGAAGGACGAGCAGATCGAGGCTCTGGAGGCCGACCTGACCGCTCTCAGGGAGCAGGTTCAGGATACGACTGGCAACACCGACGAGCTGCGGCGTGAGGCCGAAATTGCTCGCTCCGAGGTGCAGCGCGCCCGCGAGGAAGCACAGCAGAAGATCAACGCCCTCAACGAGCGGATCCGGGACCTCAACCAGCAGCTCCAAGACGGCGGCGGCGGCAAAGGATCGTCTGGGTTTTTCAAACGCTGACGCCTCCAGTTTCGCCACCGAATCCAGGCGTGAATCCCGCCGACCGCCCCCTGCTAATCGCGCCTTAACTCCTCACACTTAGACCTTTACGGCAAATGCGCTAAGATCGCCGCGGGAGGCGATATGCCGGATTCCGTGACCGACCAGGCTTTGCTCGGCGAACTCCACACCCTGCTCCGTGAAGGCGAAGAAGACGCCTTGAGGATCTTCCTTCGCCTGGTGCGGCCGGAAGATATTGCCGACTGGCTCGACCCGCTGTCCCCGGAAGATCGGCACCGAATCCTCTCGGCTCTCGACCACTCCTCTGCAGGCACGGTGCTCAACGACACCACAGTATCCATTCGCGCCGAACTGGTGGAAGAGATCGCACCCGAGCGGCTCGCGCGGATCGCTGAAGCGCTGCCCGCGGACGAGGCTGCAGATCTCATTGGCGAGCTCGAGCTGGCGGACACCGAAGAGGTCCTGCAACACGTCTCCAACGAGGATGAAGAGATCCTGCGGCGGCTTCTGAAATACCCAGAAGACACCGCCGGCGGCATCATGAACCCCGACGTCATCGCCCTCCAGCCCGAGGAGACGGTCGACGATGCGATTCGTTTGCTCCGCTCAGCGGCAGAGACAACCTCGATCGCCGCCGTGTACGTCGTGGACGAGGGTCGTCATCTCCTGGGATTCGTGCGCATGAGACGGATGGTGACGGCCCGTTCCTCAACCCGGCTCGGCGACATCATGTCGACCAACGTCATTTCTGTCAGAGCAGAAACAGACCAGGAAGAAGTCGCCGACATCGTCGACAAGTACGACTTCCTGTCGATCCCCGTGGTCGACGCGGAGAACCGGCTGATGGGCATCGTGACGGTCGACGACATCCTCGAGGTCATCGAGGAAGAAGCGACCGAAGACATCTACAAGATGGCGGGGTCCTCGATCGAGGAGGAAGAATCGGAATCGATTCTGCACGTCGCGCGATATCGCCTGCCGTGGTTGCTGGTTTGTTTGGCGGGAACCCAGCTGTCGTCGATGGTCCTTCTCCTCGCATCGAAGGAAGTCCAGCTCTACGATCAGATGTCGGTCTTCACCGCTACCATCATGGCCATGGCGGGCAACACGTCGTTGCAGTCGTCGACAACAACCGTTCGAAGACTCGCCCTCGACACCCTCCCCCGATCGCGCTATCTGCGTCATGTTGTCCGCGAAATCTCCGTCGCCCTGGTTCTGGGCATCGTGTGCGGCGCCCTGGCCTCGGCTCTCGCAGTATTGCTCCACCACAATCCGTTGATCGGCCTCGCGTTGGGCCCAGCGATGGCGATCGGGATGTCGGCCGCGAGCCTGCTCGGCGCAGCCATGCCGATGGTCCTCGACATTGCCGGAGTCGACCCGGCGGTCGCCTCGGGTCCACTGGTATCGACCATCAACGACTCGCTTGCACTGGCGGTTTACTTCTCCGTCGCCACGGGGATGTTGGTCTGGATCGGGTAGAGGCCGACGGCACGACGGCTGTTCGGCTCCTCGGGCCACCCACCCACGCGTTTCACCGCCAGGACACGAAGTACACCAAGGAATCCCTGTGTCATCACCAGATGTGCGCGCGAACGCCGTTATGAGCCAAGGATGTCTGGCTGTCGGTTTCTGATGATCCAGGCAATGACTGATTCAGGGCTCTACTGAGTTCCGATTTCATCTTTCGCGTTGAAGAAGCCGACGTGACTCTGGCGCCAGATCTTCTTTCTCCCTCTTCCCTCAGAAATTCGCGGCGGGAGGCTGGACGGGCGGTGGCCGGCGTAGATTTCCGAGGGTGGGTGGG
>JBFFBV010000117.1:0-13233 GCA_041560205.1 Candidatus Sulfomarinibacter sp. | reverse complement strand
TGATGCCAGGCATTCTGGTATCCGGCGACTCGCTGCCCCGTTTTGTAATCAGGCGCTGGGGGGCAATTCATCCCAAAGCCACGGCTCACGGGCAGACACACGATGGGCCACACCCAGTGCCTGCCTCATCATATGGACACACCCGGCGTCATTGCGACCATCCCCACAGGTCACTGGGCTTGAACCGAAATCGCAGCGGCCAATCCGCCGCTTCGCCTGCGTAATCGACGCCCACTCTCGACGAACGGATGACGTCTCGGTCTGCCACTTCGATCCCGTCGTCACAGAACCTGATCCCCGATTCCCGCGAGCACAGATCGGCCCCGTCCTCGGTGCGAGTGATCGCCAGTGCCTGGCATATCTTGCCGGGCCCGTTCGTCAGCTCGCCCTCTCCCACTCTCCAACCGCGGCGGGCGCGCGCGACCTCGAATCCCAGCTCGATCACCCCACCTCGAATCAGCACCGCCTCGGGTCGACCCGGACCGACGGTCACCACGTTGAGGCAGTTGTGAAGACCGTAGACGAGGTAGACATAGGCATGGCCGGCCTCTCCCCACATGGTTTCGGTACGTCCAGTGCGCCGGCCGCCATAGGTGTGGCATGCCGGATCATCAACGCCCAGGTAAGCCTCGACTTCGGTCAACCGGAGGGCGACAGACCCTTCCTGATTGGTGCGGATCAGGAGCTTTCCGAGAAGCTCGCGCGCCACGACCTCGGTGGTACGCTGGTAGAAGTCGCGCTCGAGGACTGGAGGGGAGACGATGGGTTCAACCATTTGCGTCACAGGAGGCGCCGGCTTCATCGGCAGCCACGTTGCCGACGCGCTGGTGGCGGCCGGCCATCGAGTGCTGATTGTGGACGACCTGTCCACCGGGAGCAAGAAAAATGTCCCGAAGGACTCGGAGTTCCTGGTGCTCGATGTGCGGTCTGGAGAGGCCGGTCGGCTCCTGGCGGAACGCAAGGTCGAAATCCTCGTGCACCATGCGGCTCAGATGGACGTGCGCCGATCGGTTGCGGACCCGGTCTTCGACGCTGATGTGAATGTGCTCGGCCTCCTCAATCTGCTCGAGGCCGCACGTGGAGGCTCGCTTCGGCAGGTGATCTTCGCCTCCACCGGCGGCGCTATCTACGGTGAACAGGAGGCGTTCCCGGCCGATGAAACCCACCCTGCACGGCCGGTTTCGCCCTACGGCGTCGCCAAGCTCGCCTGTGAGCGCTACCTCTACTTCTACCACTCGGAGTACGGGCTCGACGCCACCTGCCTGCGCTACGCCAACGTCTACGGTCCCCGCCAGAATCCCCACGGCGAGGCCGGTGTGGTGGCGATCTTCAGCCGCCGTCTGCTCGACGGGGAAGAGGCAGTGATCAACGGCGACGGGTTGCAGACTCGAGACTACGTCTATGTCGAAGACGTCGTGCGGGCCAACATCGCAGCTCTCAGGCGGCCGGATTTTTCGATCTACAACGTTGGCACGGGGATTGAAACTGACGTCAACACCCTCTTCAGCCACATCGCGGAGGCCGCAGGATTCGACGGCGCGCCTCGGCATGGGCCCGCAGCGCCCGGCGAACAGCGCCGGTCATGCATCACCTCGGAGCGCATGCTCGAGGAGATGAGCGTTGCCGTCGACACCCGGCTCGAGGTCGGCATCCCGAAAACGGTCGATTGGTTTCGGAAGAACTAACGCCCGTCTCCGTGTCCGATGTGCGCGATTCGGAGACGGAGGCGGAAACGGAAACGGGCTCGGGTTGAAGACTCTACTCCAGTGGAATGACGAAATAGTCCTGTAACGAATACTCTGTCATCGGCCCGATCAGCTTCTGTGCCTCGTTGGCAATCCCTCCAAAACCTCCGCCGAGATACCAGATCGCCGCACCCTTGATCTCGGGGTACGGCGCGTAAAGCTCCGCCGCCCACGGCAGATCGACCTCCATCGCCTGCTGCACCGATTCGGCGATGTTGTTGTAGACCCACCCGAACTCTGTGATGTGAACGGTCGGCCGCGGGATGCCCGACTGGTCGCAGACATCGAAGAGCATCTGGAACCGGCCGACGAGATTCGGGTAGAGCCGGTCGAGGTTTTGCCGTACATAGCTGTACTCGTGGAGGGCGACGGCTACCCGGTCGGGGTTCTCCCCTGCGAGCTCGAGGAAGGCCTGCATCCACGGCCCCTCCCAGTGCTCGCGTTCGGGCTCGCCCGATGACCAACCGAAGGCGGTCCAGTTGAAGCCCTGCTCGATCGCGATCAGAGCCGTGTGGTATGCGAACTGCGCCAGCCACTCCGAGCGGTTCTTGTCGACCTCGTTGATGGTCTCGAGCCAGATGAGGTGCTTGTACGGCTTCAGCTCCGGAGGGAACTCGGCCATGTGCCGGTTCCAGTGCGTGACGGCCTCATCGTAGGGGTCATTGTCATAGTTCGGCACGTCGGAGTTCCACCCGTCGCCACCGCTCTTGCGGTACACCAGCTCGTGCGGCACGCCGCTTGCAGCCTTGAGCTGCGCCGCCTCCCAGATCTGGCCGGCGCTGTCGGCGCTCTTGAGGAAGAACGGAACGCCTGCTGCGTCGAGACACCGCATCCAATCGCCGAGCCCGTTCTGGTTGCCGGCGACCGCGACGTGGAAGCCGATCTTGATGTGCGCGAGGTCCTGGCCCTGGCCGTTGAGCTGTCTGCGGATTCCGGCAAAATCGAGGGTCGACGGACAGTAATGCGGCAGGTCGGTCGGGCTTCGCGTCACCGAGATCACCAGGTGATCGGTGGCGCTCCCGCCGAGCCCGTCGCTGACCGTGAGGGTTGCCTTGTACGATCCGACGAATTGGTAGGTGTGCGAGACGTTGGCGCCCGACGCCTCATTACCGTCGCCGAAATCCCAAGAGTACGTCAGGGCGTCGCCGTCCGGATCGCTCGACCCCGTGCCGCTGAAGCTGAGCGTGAACGGCGCGTCGCCGGCGTTTGAGTCGGATGTGGCCATCGCGACCGGGTCCTGGTTGCCAGGAGGCGGCGGACCCCCGTCCTCGACCGTGATCAGTGTCGAGGCACTGTCCGCTCCACCCCTGCCGTCGCTGACAGTCAGCTTCGCCGGATAGGTCCCTGGCGAAGCATAGGTGTGTGAAACGACCGCACCGCTTCCCTGGCTTCCATCACCGAAGGTCCACGCATAGCTCAGCGCATCGCCGTTCGGATCGGTTGAAGCCGACGCATCAAAGCTCACTGTCAACGGCGCTTCGCCGACAAGCGGCGTCGCAGCGAACGCAGCCGAAGGCGGCTGATTGCCGGCAGTGACGACCTCCACATCGTCGAACCAGGTCAAGCTGTCGCCACCCGACGCCCACTTCCGCCATGACTGCAGAAAGACGGCGATCGATTCGGCTGCGGCCGTCACCTCGAGCTCGAGAAGATGCCAGGCGTCCTTGGCCGAGTCGAACTCATACCATTCGACCGAGCCCGCCGTGTGGTCGGTGCCGCCGCGGCGATCGATGCCGAGCCGCGCGATGTGATCCCAGGCGTGACCGCCGGAGAACTGAGTCCGGCTCCACGCGCGGACCTTGACATCGGCTCCCGGCGACGTGGAGACCACCTGATAGACACCGGCATAGCGGTCGTTCCCGGGAGGTTGTGGCGAGAGCACACGTTGGGCTGCAACACCGCCGTGCGTCTGGTCCGACACGATCTCGAAGGTCGCACCGTAGCCATCGGTCGTCAAGGCAGTCCACCCGTCACCGACACCGTTGCCCTGTGCCGGTCCTTCGAAATCCCCGTTGACGAGGGCGTCACCTCCGGCCGGCGGCGGTTCAGGGAGCGTCACCGTGATTGTGACAGTCGCCGAATCGCTGCCTCCCCTGCCGTCGTCGACGGTGAGTGTTACATTGAAAGCTCCGGCCCCGGCGTACGTATACAACGGCCCGACCCCGGATCCCATACCACCGTCGCCGAAATCCCACGAGTAGGTCAGCCCATCGCCATCAGGATCGCTCGATCCAGACCCGTCAAAGGCCACCGTCAGCGGTGCTTCGCCGCCAGCGGGTTGGGCCGTCGCTACCGCGGTCGGCGGGTTGTTCTGCGGCGGCGGCGGTTCACCGCCACCCTCGACTGCGACCGCATCAAACCAGGTCCACGAGGCTCCACCCGACGCCCATTTGCGCCACGACTCGAGGAAGACGGTCATCGAGGCACCGGTCGCGGTGGTTTCGAACTCGAGCTGGTGCCACACCTCCTTGGCCGAATCGAACTCGAACCACTCCACCTTTCCGGCTCGCGCTTCGGATCCGCCCGTGCGATCGATGCCGAGCCGCGCGATGTGGTCCCAGGCGTGACCGCCGGGGAAGCTCGTCCGGTTGGACGCCCGGATGGTGTAGGTCTCGCCGGTTGCCGTGCTTACCGTCTGGAAGATACCCGCGAACCGGTCGCTGGCCGAAGGCTGGGGCGAGAGCGCCCGCTGCGCGTGCGCGTCCTGCGCGACAACGTCACTCACGACGTCGAAAACGGCGTCGTAGCCGCTTGTCGCGTACCGCGTCCAACCCGCACCGACTCCGTCGCTGAGCTCACCCTCCTCGAAGCCGCCGTTGACGAGCGGGCCCGACGCCGGAGGCGGCGGTGGCGGCATTGTTTTGCTGCCATAGACCTCGAACTCGGGGATTCGCGCGTAGTTGTCGATGCCGGAGTCGGTGATATCGAGACGAACGAATCGAGTCGTCTCCACCGCGTCGAGCACGGTCGTCGAGGTGTCGTCCTGTTGCGAGTTGTCGACCGTGGCCAAGGCCGTCCACGGTCCGTCGAGCGAAGTACCGCTCTCGAGAAGGAAACTCTGGGTGTTGTAGTACTGCTCCTCGCCGGCATCACCGGCGTGGCGGACGACGAACCCGCTGATCTCTGCCTCGGTCCCGAGATCCAGTGCCAGCCACGACGTGCTGCTGCTGCCATCGCTGGTCCATTTGCTGGCGCCAGTCACCAGCCCGTCGTACGCCTTGTCGCCACCATAATCGCTGCTGAACGAACTGCTCGCCGACCACGCCACCGCATTGCGGGCGAGGTTTTCCCCGGTCGGTCCGGGTGGCTGGGGCGGTGGAGTCGTGCCGTTCGGCCAGGTATATCCCGCGGCTACGGCCTGCTCGAGGTCGCTCAGGATCTGGCCTTCGTAGGGGCTCGAATCGATGTTCCAGCCGTCGCACCAGCCGCACCAGCGGTACATGTTGACGCAGCGGTAGATCGGCTTGCCGGTTGCCGCCGCGGTCGAGTTGTAGCGATCGATCTCGGCGTAGACCTCCTGCATCCATCCCGCCTCGTAGTGCGAGCCGGGATCCTCCGGATGGTTGCCCGACCAGTAGTGAATGCCGTTGCTCTCGGTCGCATAGATCGGCAGGTGATAGAGGTCGGCCGGGATGCCGTGATCGACCCAGTCCCTGTAGACGTAGAAGCTGAAGTAGAGGTCCTGTCCGCCAGCAGACACTTTCTGCGTGCTGTGAATATCCGCGTACGAATAACCCCGCGAGTTGATGTGGACTGCGATGCCGTCGAGCCCGCTGCTCGATGTGATGGCGGTCAGCATCTGGTTCATGTACTGGACCCAGTTGAGCGGATTGCCGTCGTGTGAGTAACCGCAGGTGCTGCCAGGATTGTAGGGACCGGCAAATGGAGCGAGCGCCTGTGAGACCACCTTGTGGTCGGGCCTCACCGCCTTGATCGCGTTGTAGACCTTACGGAAAAGCTCCGCGTAATTCTGCGGCGAGACGTACGATAGGTGACCGTTCTGCAGCGGCCATTCACCAGCGAGGTTGGTCTCATTGCCGATCACCCAGATCGAGGCGCCGCTCGAGTTCGCCACATAGTTGGCGGCGCGCTGAGCGAAATCGTCATATCGCGCCGGCTCGGGAATGGTGCCGTTCGGGCAATAGCCGTAGTTGAGACGGACGATGACCGTGTGGCCGCGATTGGCCAGAAAGCTAAAATCACCACCACCGTGATCGTTGGGGTCGGCGCCGATTGCGACCGTCGCCGTGACCCAGCCGGTCGCGCCACCGGCCTCGATTCGATTGAGATACTCCTGAGGGTTGGGATCGTGATCATGAATCCCGTAGATGTACGGACTCTGCGCAACGGCGGTCGCCGAACACACGAGAACCATACCGACGATTGCGAAGACGGCATTTCTGTACATGATCGCTCCTCCTCCACCCAAATCGATCAGCGACCGCATAATCCGACAGAATTGTTGTCGGCATCCTAGCAGATCGTGGCGCGGTTGTGTCCGTCTTCTTGACAGAACAAACCGGCCTTGACAACGGCGGGACGTCGAGGCACAGTCGCCATCGACCAGCGCTGCGTTCGCCGCGGTCCGTTGCGGAGGCTTTGATGACCATCGAACTCGATTTTTCCAAGCTCAGCGGCAGGGACGTTCTCGACATGGCCATCGCCATCGAGGACGAGGCGACCATTTATTACGAACAGCTCGCCGACTGGGTCGGCGACGAGAAACAAGAGGTCGTCGACTTCTTCGAACGCATGGCGGTTCGTGAAAAGCGTCATCACGACCAGATCGTCGCACTCCGTGATCGTCTTTTCGGCGACCAGCCGAAGAGCCACGCCGACAAGGTCTCGTGGGCGGTCGAGGCGCCCGACGTCTACAAGGTGCCGGACGACGTCAACCTCAAACAGGCCTTCGATGTCGCGATGGATGCCGAGACCCGAGCCCACGACTTCTACGCCGGCGCCCTCGAGTACGCCACCGACGACCAGGTCACCGAGCTCTTCGAAGGGCTGCGTCAGGCCGAGGCGGATCACCGGCGAATGCTCGAAGAAGAGATGGCGAAGTTCTTGGGTTAGACCTCGTTACAGGATGCACCCACCCTGCCACCCAACCGGATGCAGGGCTCAGGATGCAAGTCCCACCCAACCTCCCCTTCTTTCTGCCCTTCCTGCGGGCGGGCGGCCCCGCATCGTGTATCCGGGTGGAGGGGTGGAGGGGTATATCCCGCACTTGACGTGATTGATGCAGTCAACACGTCAAGTGCAGCGCCGCAGCGACATCCCGCCCCTCGGTGGTGAAGCGGTTGTAGTACTCCACCGCGCCGCCGGTCTTCTCCACGACGATTTCCGACCCCGCCTTCGCGAGAGCCTCGATGGTCTCGTCGAGGACCATGACACGCCCGAAGTATCCGGTTCCCAGGACCACCACCTCGGGCGCCGCTTCCAGCACTTCGGAGAGATCTTCCACAGCGTAGACGTGTCCACCCGCCTCGCGCCACCACGGGTTCTTGACGTCGTCGCCCAGGAGGACAACGTCCGTCGAGTAAACCCTGCCGTCGATCCGAATGGTGCCGAACGAGTAGCTTTCGATTTGCATGGTCGCGCTTTTCTGCTTCCCAGTGTAATCGCGCGAGACTCGCATGTCACCTGACGATCCTGCTCCACATGGAGTGTCCACCGGTCTCGAAATCGTCGGAGAAAATGCCCAGGCCGTCGGCCGTGTAATCGGGGACCATGTCGGTCCCCGACACGATGCCGAGCGGCGAGTGGCCGGTGCAGCCCGGCCTTCAGGAGGATCTCGGATCCGAGGTGGCTCGGGTCACTTTTCGCTTCGGAGACGAGACCGCACCCATGGCACTGTCGATCTCGCCCTCATCCCTGGTGAGATGACAGGCCGTCGAGAGGTCGAGCGCTTGTCGGCGCTGGGATTTCAACCGAAGTCGTCTACACTGTTCAATCGAGGCTATGGAACGCTTTGGCAAATACATCCTGGTCGACAAGATTTCCTCGGGAGGCATGGCCGACGTCTACCGGGCGAAGGTGGTCGGCATCCGTGGTTTCACCAAGACGGTGGCCATCAAGCGCATCCACCCGCACCTCCTCGAGCGAACTCGCTTTTTGAGGATGTTCACCGACGAGGCGAAGATCGCATCACGCCTGGTCCATCCCAACATCGTCCAGATCTACGATCTCGGCGAGGCCGAAGGGACCCCCTATATCGCCATGGAGTACGTGGCCGGTCGGGACCTCTTCCGGGTACTCCAGAGGCTCGGCTCGCTGGACCGGAGGTGCCCCTGGCGCCTCGCGACGAGGATTGTCAGCGAAGTCTGCACCGGTCTGGCCTTCGCCCACGATTTCAGATCGCCTGACGGCCAGCCGCAGGAGATCGTTCATCGGGACGTCAGCCCGAGAAACATCATCATCACCTATAACGGCGAGGTGAAGCTGACCGACTTCGGCGTCGCACGCGCCCGCGATCGCGAGGAGCACACCGAGCACGGCATCATCAAGGGCAAGGTGCGGTATCTGAGCCCAGAGGCGGCCTACGCCAAGGAGGTGGACAGGCGCTCGGATCTCTTCTCACTCGGGATCGTTTTCGGCGAGATGCTGCTGATGGCGCCTCTGCGCACCGGCGACAACGAGATGGCGATGCTGCTCGACATCCGCAAGGGCGAGTTCGACCGCAAGCGTTTCAACGCCATCCCGAAGCCAATGCGGTCCGTTCTCAACCGCGCCCTCGAAGTGGAGCCGGACGACCGTTATCCGACCGGACAGGAGTTCGCCGAAAACCTGCTCGGCAATTGCGACGAAAACTCGCAGCCGATGAGCGAAGCCGAGGTAGCCACCTTCATGCACTCGCTCTTCGCAGAGGACATCGAGCGGGAGAAGGTGCGCGACGAAGAGGTGGAGCAGGAGCTCCGCAAAACGCCCGAAGACGAAGAGATCGTGCCGCATCCGTCGGCCAAGGCTCCGAGGGCGCCCGCCGGAAGCGTCCGAAACCCGCTCAATATCTTTGCGGCGCGGGGAGCGGGCCCGGTCGCCGTACCGGCCGTCGACAAGGTCGAAGAGAGGCCGCCGAAGGCCACCCGCGAGGGGCTGTTGCACGAAACCTCCCTGTGCCGAGTGCTCCATCAGATCGCGGACGGTTCGATCACCGGGGTCCTCGACTTTGACCGCGACCCCATCAAAAAGTCCATCGATTTCGAAAACGGGAATCCGGTGTTCGCGGATTCGAACATCGAAAGCGAACTCTTTGGTGAGCACCTGGTCGCTCAGGGGATCCTTTCGCGTGAACAGCACGGAGAGACCCTCGACTTCGCCGCCCGCAAGGGGCTTCGGTTCACGGAGGCGTTGCTCGCCCTCGACGCCTGCACACCCAACATTCTCTTCCAGCAGCTCGGTGGCCAGGTCCGCAACAGGATCCTCGACCTCTTCAGCTGGATCACGGGCACCTTCGAGCTCTACGTCGATTCACCGATCACGCAGTCCGGCCTGCCTCTCAACCTCCGTACCCACACGTTGATCCACGAAGGCGTCCAGGAGCGACTGCCATTGGTCGTCATTCGGCGTTTCATGGAGGGCCGGATGTCGGAGACCGTGCTCCGTGTACCGGGATCGATCCCCGCCGATCTCCAGCTTTCGGGCCGTCAGCAACGCATCCTCCGCACCATCGAAGCGGAGGAGACCACGGTCGAGGAGCTGATTCGTCTCGAGAAGGACGAGGAGTGGCTCCTGCGCCTGCTCTACATGCTGCACGAGATCCAGCGAATCGTATTCCGAGCCTGACCGATTCTTCGGGTTCGTGCACTCATACTCAGCGTGGCGTGGGGAAAGGGGGCAAGGGAGAAAGGGTGCTCCGAGTTAGGGACGCAATCGATCGTGCTCCTCTGCTCCTCTGCTCTTTTGCTCCTCTGCCCTCCTTCGGCACCGGGTGGCTTATATTTGGCGGGCAACGCTCTCGCGAGATGAGGTGGTGGAATTGAGGCACTGGAGGAAGGCGGCAGGGTGGTCTTTCGCCGCGATCTTTCTGTGGCTTTTCGCCGGTGCCGTCGACCGCACGACCGAGGTGGAAATCGCCTCGGACGGCCGGCGGCTCCACCTCGAGGTTGCCGGTTCGACCCTGTCGGCTCCGATCGCGATCGAAAGCCTGGCCGCGATCGAGATCCGCGCAATGGACTCCATCGACCCGCCACGGGCCCGGCGCCTCTCCGTGACCACCGACCGGGGGGTCTTCTCCGACGAAGGCCTGCCGCGCCGATTCCGCTTCCCGAAGGCTGCGATGACGCCGATCGGTGATTGGGAGATCGACGAGCATGCGGGTTGGGGCTCGGTGTGGAAGTACGATGTCTCGGCCCGAGGACCGTTCACCGTGACAGCGGCCTTTCGGGGCCGCTTCCACCACGATCTCGAGATCGTACTGCACGGCGTCCCGGGAGCATCCGTTGCCTTCCGCCGTGGGCTCATCAACAACGACACCTTTGTCCGGACGGCCGGCGGCGAAACCCTGGCCGTCACGAGCATCGACCCGACACCGGCGACCGATGTGGGGGCCCTGACCGCAACCGTGTTGCGCGCCCTGGCCCTGGGGTCGCTCCTGGTGGCGTTCTTCGCCCTTCTCGAGGCGGCATCCCTCCCTTCCCCGATGCCCGCCGCCGCGCGACGGTGGCGCGCGGCACCCTTGGTGGGCCTTCTCGCCGTCGTCGCCGTCCTTCTCTCGATCTGGGTGGCACGGATCCTCCTCCAGGGCTTGCCCCATCTCCCCGACTCAGTGACCTACCTCCTGCAGGCGCGGTGGCTGCTCGCAGGCGACCTCTGGGGAGCGGTCTCGCCTCTGCAGAGCTATCTCGACGTGCCCTACACCTACGTCGTCGGCGATCGGTGGCTCGGCCACTATCCGCCGGGCTGGCCACTTTTGTTGGCCATAGGTTCAGGCATCGACGCGCCTTGGCTGGTCGCACCAATCTTGGGTGGGCTCTTCATCGTGCTTCTCTATCTGGTCGGACGTGAGCTCGATGGACCGATCACCGGGCTCCTCGCGGCAACCGTCGGCGTCATGTCACCGATGGTCCGCGTGATCTTCGGCAGCCTGCTCTCGCACGCGGCGGCGGCGACACTCATCCTCGCCGGCTTGTGGATTCTGCTGCTCGCCCGACGACTCAAAGCCCCTCCGGTGGCAGCTCTCGCGGGGATCGTCATCGGCCTGGCTCTGGGCGTCCGGCCGCTCGCGGCATTGGCGGCGGCCATTCCACTCACCGCCGTCGTTGTGAGGGATCTCGTCGCCCATCGAGACCGCGATGCTCGCGGCCGCGCCTTCGGCTGGGCCGTCGGAGCGGTTTTCGCGGCGCTGCCGACCCTTGCCGTCAACCAGATCATCACAGGCAACCCCTTTTACTTTCCTTACTCGCTGGCCGAGGGATCGATCTATCGCGGTGCCAACCTGCCCTTCGGCATCCGAAACATCGATGTCATTCTCTACTCCGCAGGCTCGTCGCTCCACGGCTGGGGTTGGCCCTGGTTTCACGGTCCATTCTGGGTCGCGCTGGCCTTCGCCATGGCGCTGGTGCCATTCCTTTTGCGACGTCATCGGATGACCGACGTGCTCTTGGCCGCAATGGTGGCGGTTTCCTGTCTGGCCCTCCTCGGAAGCCGCGGCCACGGCCTCCACGGCTTCGGTCCGCGGTACCTCTTCGAGGCCTTGGCGCCGCTTTTCCTCCTCACCGCTCGCGGGTTCGTCGAGCTCGCGCGATCGGATCGTCGTGAAGGCGCGACCGAGCGCCGGATGCCGGTTGTCGCCTCGATCCTCCTCGTTGTCACTCTCTGCGGTTCGGCAGCCCTGGCCCTGCCGCAGAGGCTGGCGCTCTACCGCGGCTACAACGGCATCGACGACGCCCTCGAACGACAGGTCGCCACGCAAAAGCTCGAAAGGGCGATGATCCTTCTGCCAACCCACGACTGGCGGGGCTGGGCGATGGCGGCGCGCATGATGAGGCCGGATCCCGAGGCCGATCTGCTGTTCATCCAGGCCTCGCCTGGCGACCCCGCGATCGAGAGCCTCGCCGGGAATCGGCCGATCTTCGCCTGGCGAGAGGGCCGGCTGTTCTCGGTCGAGGATGATCCGGTAATGAGGAATCAGTAACCAGGAGCCAGTCCCGACCCACCCTCGCCACGGATGCGCCTCTGTCGATTCGTCGCTGGGTGCCCGATGGTCACATCCGGACACGCGGATCTTGAATCTCGATTCGAGCACCAGCATCATGGATCAACGATGAACCAGCCAACAAAATCCTGGCGGGCGGGCTACGTGGCTCTGGCGAGGAGTGGTGAGCTCGAAGGAAGGGCGGCGCAACTCGATTCACTCCTCGAGGATTGCACGGTTTGCCCACGCGCCTGTCGGGTGGATCGACGGCAGGAGCTCGGCGAGTGCGCGACCGGCGCCGACCCAGTCATCGCGTCATGGAATCCGCATCACGGCGAAGAGCCCGTCATCTCCTGTCGCCGCGGCTCCGGCACCGTCTTTCTCGCCAACTGCAACCTGCGCTGCGCCTTCTGCCAGAACCACGACATCTCGCAACGGCCGAGGGCGTATTCCGGCGGCTCCGTCGCCGATGAGAAGCTGGCCGCCGTCTTCGTCGATCTCCAGGATCTCGGTTGCCACAACATCAACTGGGTCTCGCCTTCCCACCAGGTGCCGCAGCTCGCGCGGGCGCTGGCGATCGCCGCGACCCGCGGGTTGACGATCCCGATCGTTTACAACACCAACGCTTACGACTCGGTCGAAGTCCTGCGCCTCCTCGATGGAATCGTCGACATCTATATGCCCGACCTGAAGTACGCCAACCCGGACGCCGGCTGCAGATTGTCGGGGGTCGAGGACTATCCACAGCGAGCTCGAGAGGCATTGGCCGAGATGTACCGCCAGGTCGGCGACACCTGGGAGCTCGGCCCCGAGGGGGAGCTCCGACGAGGCCTTCTGGTGCGGATGCTGGTCCTGCCCGAAGGCCTCGCCGGTATCGAGGACAATCTGGAATGGATCGCAGCCACCCTGGCGCCCACCGTCACCATCTCCCTCCTCGCCCAGTACCGCCCAGCCCACCGCGTGCCCCGCACTCCCGAACTGGTCGATCTCGACCGCGGGATCAGCCGCTCCGAGTGGCGGCGAGCCGTGGCGGCACTGGAGGAGCACATGGAGGGCGACAGGCATCACGTTCAAGGAGTGTGGCTCTGATCAAGGCGTGAGACCCCGCCCACCCACCACCGCAAAACCGCCAAGACACCAGGCAATCCTCTGACCTTCGTTCTGGATTCAGCGGATGGAACTCTGGCGCCAGGTCTTTTTTTCACCCCCTTCTCTCAGAAAATCGCGGCGGCGAATCGGAACGACGTCACCGACGCGACTTTCTGAGTGCGGGTGGGTGGGAGGAGGGGCGGAATATCCGAAGCTGAAGGGGGCGTCCAGGTTCGAAGCGTAGTCATCCACCCGCCGGGGCGCCCC
>JBFFBV010000116.1:0-13353 GCA_041560205.1 Candidatus Sulfomarinibacter sp. | reverse complement strand
GGGAACCGCAATGGGCAGGAATTCAATTGAGTGGTTTTCCATCTGTAGCCTCTTCAATCAGGTGAGCGATTGATACTCACCGGCCGTGATGACGCAGACCATTTGGCAGCATCCATCCGAACGCTGCAGTGCGGCTTCGAGCACACCTGCTGCTCTTCTGAGAAACGGCGTGGTGGCAATTTTCCTTACGAGGCGACTCCGCAGCGGACGACCGCCTTCGAGCTCTTCTTCCAGGGTTTCATCGATGGGACGGCCCGCGGCTTTGGGCAGGGCGAACCGCGCGACGAAATCCCTGCGAGCCTTGGAACCGCGTATCGAGATTGGTCTCGGGATGAGAACGGTGTCGCCGGTGTACTCGTAAAGGTTCGCGCAGTGGTCAGCCACGAGTTCGAAAGATTTGGCCCAACCCTCGAAAGAGAAGGCTGGCATCCCGAATGTGCGGACTGTCGCTTTGGCGCCGAGCTTCCGAGCCAGTATCTCGAAACCCCTTCGCGTAACGAGGTTGATGTGGTTCGGTGGGCTGATCAGTCCTGTGACGTTTTTTACTAGCAGCGGCGCCAGTCGTCCGATGTTTGGCGTCGTGAGGATCAGGGAACCCTTTTCGTGAAGGAGTTTCATCAGACTTCGAATGAACTCACCGGGTCGCATGACGTGCTCGACGACTTCCGAGCAGAAGACCAGATCGTAGCGCGCACCGGTGGCGAGGTGATGTTCGAGAGATTCTATGGATGCGTCGATATCAAACTGTTCCCACACCTTCGAGTAGTGGTGCGAGATTTCGATTCCCTTGCCGAGAATTCCGTATCGCCGCCGCAGCTCGTGAAGGAGGCCTCCGGAGCCGCATCCGACGTCCAGTGCCCGGACTGCGGCCGGGCGCGGTGTGGAAACGGCGGCCGCAATAGCCCAATCGAGCGTCTCGTCTGTCAGATGAGACCCAAGGGGGATGCCGCGGGTCCGGGTTGAGCGGAGGGCGTCGTTGTGACTGAGCAGCCTGTAATACTCGGAGTTGTAGAAGCGGCTCGCGTCGGACGAGTTCCAGCGCGGATTCCACATCACGCTCCCACAGCGCCAGCACCGAGAGAAGCGGCAGCCATTGACGTGGAGAAACCGCTCCCACAACCTGCCGTCGCACAGCAGACATCGTTTCTCCGGGGTGTGAAGCCGAGCGCGGTGGGCCGCGTCCTTCGCAACCTCGCTCAGGAGGAAGATGGATGGCTGGCCGTTGGGGGATTTCACGGGGGTGGGCTGTAGGCCAAGATGCTCGTCGGGGCGCTCAATCATGGAGAGTCCAGGAGAGGTTTGGCCTGAAGAATCCCTCCTTGCCGCCCGGATTTGGCATCGCATCTGCGACCTGGATCAGATCCTCTTCTCTCACACCGTAGACAGCCTGCAGCGACGGGTCATGAAAAGTGACACCGACGAGGTATCTCCCGGATTTCAGCTGGAGAGGGCGGAATTGAATCTCGAGGGTTCGGTCGCCTTCGATGGTGAATGGTTCTGAGCCATGAAAGATCGATCGCTCGATCGACACGACCAGGCCCGAGGGGTCCCGGAGGACGACTGACGAAACGACGTTGTCGAGACGGTGCTTCGCCCTCAGGCCGACCATCACAGACATTCGTTCATCGGGGCGAAACTGGGACGTCCTCTGTCCGTTTTCGTTGACGATGTCCAGAGACATGATTTCGAGGTCTCCGGTCTGGACTTCTTTCGCGATCCGGCCCCTGGCCGCGATCACGTGACGAAACTCCGGATCCACCGCATCCCAACGCTCCGAGACGTCGTCGCCCAGATATCGCGCGATCAGTTCGCCCTTCCTACCCATCTGAGCGATTCCGTGCTCGAGAAGGATCAGTCGGTCGCAAAAACCGTTGACGGCGAGCATGTTGTGCGAGACGAAGATGATGGAGACCGTCCCGCTCTGCACCATCTGCCACATCCGTTCCATCGACCGGGCGCGAAACTCGGCGTCGCCGACGGCCAGCACCTCGTCGACCAGCAACACGTCGGGCTCGAGATGAGCGGCGATGCTGAAGCCCAGGCGGACATACATGCCCGAGCTGTAGTGCTTGACGGGAAGGTCGACGAACTCTCCGACGCCGGAAAAATCGACGATCGCGTCGAGCTTACGGTCGATCTCGGCCCTGCCCATCCCGAGGATGGCGCCATTGACGTAGATATTTTCGCGGCCGGTCAACATGGGGTGGAAGCCGGCTCCGATCTGAATCAACGCAGCGACCCGCCCGCGGACCGCAATCTCTCCCACATCGGGCCGGTAGATGCCGTTGAGCATCGACAGCAGGGTGCTCTTGCCGGAGCCGTTGGCGCCGATCAGGCCGAGCACCTCGCCGCGACGAAGCTCGAAGGAGACATCGCGTACGGCCCAGAACTCCTCGCTCCGCAGGCGGTCTGTCCGCCGGCGCATGCCGAAGGTCGTCCGTGCCATGTCCTGCAGGCCGTAGCGCACCGAGTGCTTGAGCCTGCGCGCGAACTTCTTCGACACGCGATCAGCGCGGACGGCGGTGCTGGCGCCACTCATATGCGCTCCGCGACGAGCGTCTCGAGCACGAAGAAAGTGCGCCAGGACGCCAGAAAAACGGCCAGCGAGGCGACGGCCACCACCGCCAGCGCCAACGGCTGTGACAGGGTGCCGGCAAAAACCAGATCGCGGACCGATTGGATGACGACGGCGAGCGGATTGTAGGCCGTGAGACGGGCGAGCAGCCCAGCGGTCGGTGGCTGATACATCACCGGGGTGAGGAAGAAGAACAGACCGACGACAACGGTGACGCCGTGCTCGATGTCGCGAACCACCGCGTTGAGAAGCGCGAGACCGAGGCCGACCCCGAGGGTGATCAGAACGAGGGGCATCAGGGCCAACGGAACGAAGACGATCGTCCATTGCGGGATGACCCCGTGCCAGGCGAAAACGCCAGCCGTCAGGGCGCAACGGATCAGGAAGTCGATCACGACCGTTCCCTGGGAGGAGAGGACCAGCGCTTCGCGGGGGAACTTGATCTTGGAGATGAACGAGCTTGCCTGGACCAGCGAGCGGGACGCGCCGGCCAGACCACCGGAGAAAAGAGTCCAGACGGTGAGACCGACCATCGCGAAGACCGCGTAAGGGACGGAAGATTCGCCGAGCGACATGACCCCCGACTGGTTGAGGGCCATGAAGGCCGCGACGGTGATGAGCGGCGTCAGTACCGCCCATGCCGGACCGAGCAGGGTTTGCTTGTAGCGCACCGAGAAGTCACGGACGAACAGGCGCCAGGTCAATCCACGGCTCGAGGCGGCATTGTGCGCCATCTCCCGCCAGGTTCCGAGGAACCCCTCCCGGGACGCTTCCGGCTGGTACAAAATGACGTTGTCGTCGGACATCAAAGGCTCGCCTCCGGGCCGGTGCATGGCGGCTCGTCGGCTGGAGAATCGCCGGCCGACGAGGGCTTCCCGCCGCCTCTTCATCATATCAACCGGACCGAGCGCCGTTTGCCCGGGCATGCGCAGCTCGAACGGGTATGATGGTTCGAGGGTGACTGTAACCGCCAAACCCGGGAACGAGGCCTGACTCCCAGGCCGAAGCGGGGTGCGGTATCTGGGGCAACGATGAAGAATGATCTGACCGAGACGACCCGACAAGCGTTGCTCGACCATCTCGAATGCCACCAACGAGTGCTGGAGGACCACCTCGACGGAATCGTCGAGATCGCGGAGCATCTGGCAGATGTGCTCGGGAGGTCGGCAACGGTCTGGATCTGCGGCAACGGTGGCAGCGCCGCCGATGCCGCTCACCTGGCGACCGAGCTCGTCGGTCGCTTCCAGAGGGAGCGTGAAGGCTGGCGAGTGACAGCCCTCGGCACCAACGTGCCCCTGCTCACAGCCGTCGCCAACGATTACGGCTACGAAGAGGCCTTTGCCCGCGAGGTGAAGGCCCTCGCGCGCCCCGGCGACGCTTTAGTCGCCATCAGTACCAGCGGTTCGTCGGCGAATGTCCTCGCGGCGGTCGGTGCCGCGCGCGAAGTCGGTTTGAGCGTGGTCGCGATCACGGGCCGCGAGGGTGACCCGTTGGCCGGGCGGGCGGATCTCGTCTTCAATGCACCGTCCGACGAGACGCCGCGCATCCAGGAGGTTCACGCGACCTTCTGGCACATCATCTGCGGCCTGCTCGAGACCGGATTGATGCATCGGGTCGTGCCGGACAGCGACTGATGCTCGAGCTGCGCCACGCGGTTCCCGAGATTGTGCGCATTCGGCGCGTCGCCGCCGTCAATCTGAGCACCGACCCGAATGCCGGTCAGGACGTGGCCGACAAGGTGGAATTCTGGTCACCGGATGCGGTGGTCGATCTCAGAGCTGCCGAAGAGCCCGATGGTATTGAACGAGAGCTGATCATCATCGTTCACGAGGGGCTCCTGTACCAGCGGGGCGGCAGGTTGCGGCGTGCGGTGAAAGTCCAACTGGTGCACGCTCCGTTGGTTGTGAGCTTCGACCTGTCGACTCAAAGGGCGTGGCGGATCGACCGTGCGGGCTACCGCAGGTTTGCCGCGCGCACCCTCGTGTATCCCTACGTACTCGCTGTGGTGAGGCGGCTCCCGACGATGCTGCGGCGGCCGCTCCTCGGGGCGCGATGAAGATCTTGATCGTCGCGTGGCTTCGGTGGTCGGGAGGCCTGCCCATCCTCCTCCGCGACGCCTTTGTCGAGCTGGGGGCGTCGGCCGAGCTCTACGGTCTCGACCTCGATCAACCGCCCGATCTTGCGCTCTTCAGCGACGCCTATCAGGGCCGCCCATGGCACCGTGCGTGGTTGGAGAGGACCGTGCTCACACGAAAGCTCATCCGCAGGGTGGCAGCCACCCGACCGGATGTCTTTTTCGTCTACGGATCGAACTGGATCCTCTCTCCGGCCGCGCTGAATCGGATTCGCGAGCTCGGGTCGACGGTTGCCATCTGGGAAGGCAATCTGTCGATCCTTGATCCCGAACGAAGTGCGTGTCTGCCCGAATACGACGTGTTCTTCACCGGCGATTCGTACCTCGAACCCCTCCTGGGGCGGGTGGCCCAGATGCCCCACGTGTACATGGTCGGGGAAAAGGCGGCTCCGGACATCTTCAAGCCCCACGAGTTCACCGGCGACGAGCGCGACGAGTTCGCAGCCGAGGTTTCTTTTCTGGGGTCCTCCTACCCGGAGCGCAACCAGTTCTTCGAGCGGCTCGCGGGTCTCGGCACCGAGGTGCGTCTGTGGGGTAAGGGATGGGAATCGTCACCACGTTTGACCGATCTCGCGGTCAAGCGCAGGGTCGACACCATCCACAAGAGCCGGATCTATGGGGCCTCCACCGTCAACCTCGATCTTCACGCCGGACACCAGCAAATCAACGGGATCTCGTCGCGAATCTTCGAGGTCCTGTGCTGCGGCGGCTTCGTCCTCTCCGAGTACCGCAAAGACCTCGAGCTGTTCTTCGACATCGGGCGCGAGATCGACGTTTTCTCGTCGCCCGAAGAAGCGCGGGAGAAGATCGGCTACTACCTCGGCCACGCAGAGGAACGAAGCGAGATGGCGCGCAGAGGTCGGGAGAAGGTCGTCTCCGAGCTCACGATCTCACACGCCGCCAGCCGCATGCTGGACGTCTTCAACTCAGTCAGGGTGGATGGCGGATAATGGGCTCGGAGCCCTGATTAGGGAGCGTAGAGTGAGCGTCCTGCGACGTCTGGTGGGTGTGATCACGAGACCGGTTCGCGGCGGCCTGCGGCGGGCGGCCGAAGGTTTCCGTGCCCGACGTCTCACCGCTCGCAGCCGCCAGCGGCGGACCGCCGGCACCATCCGGCGTCTACGACTGCTCGGCTGGCACGGCAATCGTGCGGCCGGTGACGACCTCCTCGGGGTCTGCGTCCAACAGGTCTTCGATCGAGCCGCTCGGGACCTCGGCCTGGAGCTCGAGTTCGTGACGACGGACGACACCGATCTGGTCGTGATCGGCGGCGGCACGTTGCTCGGCCCAGCGGTGCCAGCCATTGCGGACGCGTTCGCGGGGCCCGATGTTCCGTTGGTGATATTCGGCACCGGGTTCCGCAGCGAAACCAGCCTGCTCGGCGGGGAGCAGGCGGAACGGTTCACGAGCTTGTTGCGTCGAGCCTCGCTGTGCGGCGTGCGCGGGTATCTGAGTCAGCACCACTGCGTGATCAACGGGGTCCACGACATCGAGGTCATCGGTGATCCGGGTCTTTCATTTCAGCCGGTCGAGGTCGCCGCTCCGTCCGGCGAACCGGCAGTGGGGGTGATGGTACGGGCGATGGGGAAGACCGGCGAACCGCAGTATCTGGAGAACGAGCGTATCTTCGACATGGTAGCCGACTTGGCCGATCACTTTGTGGAAGAGCTCGGGGCGACACTCCACTTCTTCTCACTCGCAGAGAACATTCATGACAGCGACCGCGAGGGGGCGGAGGCCGTCATGGAGCGAATGCGCACCAAGGAGGGTGACCGCGTGCGATTTCTCGGGGCGGGTGAAGAGCCGATCGGAGCCTTTTCCAGGGTCGCCTCGATGGACTACGTCATCAGCCAACGCCTTCATCCGACGGTCATCGCCTGGCAGCAGGGCAAGCCCTGTGTCGCCTTCGACTATCAGTTCAACAAGACCGCGGATTTCATGGGCAGCATCGGGATGGAGGACCTCGTCGTGCGCACCGACGAGTACAGCCGTGAGCTGTACTTCGCGAAGTACGAGCGGCTGATGTCGAATCGGTCGGCCCTCGCCGAGCAGGCCAGGCGCGCGGTCGATCACTGGAGCGAGCGCCAGCTCGATTTCGCGCGACGCGCCCTGGTGTTGATTCGCTGAAAACCTCACCAGGTATCATTGATCTGATGGAAAACCCTTGCCGTATCGTCGCTTTCGGTGATTCCATCACCCGGGCCTGGGCTCCGATTCTGGAGCGCAGGATGCGGAGGAGCTTTCCCGATCGGTCGCTCGAGGTCATCAACGAGGGCGTGGTGAGCGACACCTCGGTGCTCGGCCTCGAGCGCGTCGATGCGGTTGTGGAGCACCAACCGGACGTCGCGCTGGTCGGCTTCGGCATGAACGACTGGCGCAAGGGCGTCGACCGTCCGGAGTTTCGTGCGGCCATGACGGCCCTCGTCGACCGTTTGCTCGATGCCGATATCCGGGTGCTGGTGCTGACGATCAACCCCGACTGGCAGGGTGAGGACAGTGGCACGAGCGCGGTCATCGACCGCTACAACGACGAGATCATCGACCTCGCGCGTGAGAAGAGGATCAGGGTCGTCGACGTGAACTCGGCCTGGAAACGTCACTTCCAAACACCCGCACAAGGGCTCGACGACGAGATCCACCCCAGCACCGGCGGCTACGAGCTCATCGTCGATGCTGTCATGAAGATCCTCCCTCGCGTCAGCACGACGGTGGTCTGGCAGTACAACGGCCACTACGGTCTCTGTAACTACCGTTGTCCCTACTGCTATTACCCGACGAAGAAACACTACTTCATGCACACGATCGATCAGTGGCGGGAGGGCTTTCTCGATCTCTTCGGACGACAGCGAGTCACCTTTTACCTCTCGTACGGCGAGCCGATGCTGGGAAAGAACTTCTGCGAGGTCCTGGAGATGATCGCGTCGGAGCCGCAGTGGGATTGCATCATCACCACCAATCTGTCGGCGAAGCTCGACAGGCTGTGTGAGACGCGGCTTGTCCGAGAAGGCAGATTTCAGGTCAACGCGTCCTTTCACCCGACCCAAAAGGTGACCCAGCGGGACTTTCTTGCTCAACTCGAGATCCTGCGTGCACACGGCATCGAAGCACCGGTGGTCTATGTGATGTACCCGGAGCATCTACCGAACTTTGATATGCACTTTCGAGTCTTCGATCGTCACGGTTTTTTCCTGCATATTCGGCGATTTCGTGGGCGATATAAGGGGCGGGCCTACCCGCAGGCCTACACCGCCGACGAGCGCCGTCTGATCGCGTCCTTCATGGACCGCAACAGCATCCGGTTGATGCTCCACAACCCGAGTTCGGGCGGACGGCTCTCCTACGCTGGGATGTACTACATCTGCGTCGACAACGAGGGCAATATCGCGCGCTCGCCCGAGTCCCAGGTCTACGGGGAGTACGGCAACATTGTCGACAAGACGGCACGTCTCGATCTCGAACCGCAGCCGCTGCCCCAAGGCGTTCACGAAGGATCGGTCGACGGCAGCGCGGTGCTGCTCGACAGCGGTCTCGAGGAGCTCACCGGCAATCACATCTGGTCCTACGCCCAGCAGGGCGGTGTGCGGCGGGAGAACGGCTCGATCCACTATCCCTTCCGCCACATCGATTTTTCGGACCCGAAGGTGATGTGGGAGCTCGGGTACGGAAGCGTGGCGTCGCGGCTCGCGGCAACGGTGGCCCGACCGTGGGCCTTGTTGAGGTCGTCGTGACCTCCCGGGGCTCGCTTCCGCGAAGGGCGTTGCATCGGATCAGCAGAAGTCTGCGATGGCCACGGGGATTCCGACCCTTTGCCCTTCGCAAGCTCGGGCGTAAGGAGCTGATGGGGCGTGTGGCGGAGCTCCACCAGGGCCTGCTCCGCGACTTCCGCTTCGAGGATCGCGACCTTTCCCGCCTCGCTCTCAATGGGTTGGTGGCGGAGCGACTGACCTTCGTCCGCTGTCGGTTCCGCGAGACGGATCTCGACAACTCAGATCTCCGCGACCTTCAACTCATCGACTGCGACTGTCGCGGGATCTCCGCGATTGGCGCTTCATGGAACGGCTGGACCCTCGAAGGATGCGATTTCTCGGAGGCGGACCTCAGTGGGCTGTCGCTATCAGGCTCCTGCCCCGGGATCCGCCTGCAGGGCGCGCTGCTGACGGATGCCCGTCTTGACGGGGTGAACCTCTACGGAGCGGTGCTGAAAGGCGCCAATCTCCGGGACGCCAGCCTCGTTGGTGCAGTGTTGGAAGAGGCAGAGTGCGGTCGGGCGAACTTCTTCAACAGCGTGTGCCGGGATGCGGATGCTTCAGGCGCGGTCTTTGACAATGCTGTGTGCATCGGCGCGGATTTCCGAAAGGCTGACCTCAGGGGTGCATCCTTTGCCGACTGTCAGGCACGGGTCGCCGACTTCAGGTCGGCGGCGCTCTCCGGCTCGACCTTCCGCGGGGCCGATCTCGGCGAGAGCGATTTCAGCGGTGCTGAGGTGGCCGAGGCGGTCTTTGACGACGCCCGGCTGTGGAACGTCCGGGGACTCGACGAGCTTAAGAACGGGGCGGTCCGATGATGGTGTCACGGGTGGGCGGGTCTTTCCTGGCGTGAGATTATGATTCTCTCGAGGGCCGTGCATGGATGAGAAGACAGTTCTTCGCACCCGCTCACGCATCGCGTGGATGGGCCGCCACAGCGGTTACGACCGCGGATGCGACTATCTCGAGGACTGCTCGGAGCACTTGCGGTTCATCGATGTTCATCGCAGTACGAAGCCACTCGGTCCGTTTCGAAGACGGTACCTCGACCGCCGACGACGGGGATGCAGTAAGAGCCCGTTGTATGACGCGTGGAGCTATCTCCTGGAACGCGAGGTGGAACGCACTGCCGCACGAGAGCGACCTGACATCGTGCACCTCATGTATCTCGAGAAGGACCTCGGCATTCTCGAGGACGGATCGAAAAGAGACACCGGTGCGTTGATCGCCACGGCGCACCAACCCCGGTCCTGGTGGAATCTCGTTCATGGAAGCCCGGAAGTTGTGCGGGCGCTCGACGGGCTGGTCGTCCTCTCGGAGCGGGAGGCCGAATACTGGGAGGGGATCATCCCGGGACGGGTGTTCATGGCCCGTCACGGCGTCGATGTCGACTTCTTCTGTCCCGCAGCCGGCTCCACCGCGGCTTCGACGGAGCCACGCTGCCTCGTCGTCGGACACTGGCTGCGTGATCTTTCTACCCTCGCCGAGGTCGTCGATCTCTTGCAGGATCGGGTCCCTCGAATCGGATTCGATATCGTCATCCCCCTGGTAGCCCGCTCCGGTGATGCACTGCTCCGCCTCGCCCGCCACGACAGCGTCCGCTTCCTGGCTGGGCTGAGCGACGAAGAGCTCCGAGATCTCTACCGGAGGTCCGCGCTCCTGTTGCTTCCCATGCTCGACGCGACCGCGAACAACGCGATCCTCGAGGCGCAGGCCTGCGGGACGCCGATCGTCTCCACCAACGTCGGTGGAGTCGCGTCGTACGTGGCACCTTCCTTTGCCGATCTTCTGCCGGTGGGGGACGTCAAGGGACTCGCTGACGCCGTCGAGTGCCTCGTCTCCTCAGACGGAGAGCGCAGACGGCGTGGCCGAGCTGCACGGGAGCACGCCGTCGAAAAGCTCTCCTGGAGGCGCCTCGCGCCGAGGGCGATCGAGATCTATGAGGACGTGTTGGAGAGGGCCGTGGGGTCATCGGAGAGGGGAGACGCTGTCCACGTGGAGCGGGATGCCTGAAGAGCGGGATGTCGATTCGACGGGCCGTGACCGGGCGGGTCCACGAGAGGAGAATATCGACCCGACTCTGCCGGGAGTGGATGACACGATTCTCTTCGAATCTCCGGTCTACATCAAACGCCTCATTCGGCTTTCCTCGCGCTGCGAGATCGTTTGTGACAGCCTGCCCGAAGATGGCATGGAGATTCGGTGCCTCCGGTGGACTCCGATCGACCGTGATGCGTCTGCCTCATTCGGATTGGCGTCGGAATCCAGCGGCTTCGTCAGCGATGACCGGATGGGGACCCTGATCACCGGAGGACCCGATGGCACTGCGCCCGTACTGTGGCTCCCAAAGGGCGTCGTGACCGGCAGGAGCGACAGCTTTGGTCGCCTGAAGGTCGTCAACGGCCCCGAGATCGAGACCTGGTGGGAGCTCGAAGACGTGCCGAAGTTTCACCTCCGCGCTTCCGGGGCCGATGGTCTGACCGTGTACGTGCCGATGATCGCCTTCGACGAAGGCGTGTCCGTGACGCGTGCGGACATCTTTGATTTGAAAGATTTCGAGCTCCAGCGCTTCTTCAAGTCTGACTGGTTTGTCGCCTCGTCACCCGCCGACCTCTGGAAGTATTACGTGGACGGTGGCGTGTTCGATCCCCGCGATGGGGGGCCGGGGCGCTTTCGATGCCAACAGTGTGCGTATGCATGGTGGGCCTACCTGCTGTCCCTTCACCGACGCACCGGGAAACCCCACTACCGGTCGCTCGCTCGAGCGGTGGCGTGGTCGGTGTGTGCCGATCTGGGTCGGGACGGCTGCTGGCGCCACGGTTTTTGGAACGACGATCCAGAGATCCACTCGCGGATGTTCTGGGATGGGATCCGCGTGCTGATTTCCGAGCACGAGGAATCGCCTCATGCCAGACTGCTCGATGCGGCAGCGACAGCGGCGGATTTCGCCGTGCAGCAACTGAGCGAAGAGCTCGACGGCGACCGCCTGTGGTTCCTCCACGATTCGGATGAGGGCTCCAAACCCCTGCGCGTGCGGTCGGCGGTGCTCGGACGGTCAAAGCAGAACTCGCTGTGCCTGAACACCCATGTCCAAGCCCTTGCGGTGCTCGTCCGGCTCCGCCGCGTCGCGGACGACCGCGAATCGCTCAGCGAAGCGTATTCGAAGGGTGTTGCGGCCCTCCGCGCGGTGCTCGAGCTGCGATGCGACAGTCGACCATTGAAATTCATCGATCGGAGTCTGCCGCTTCTGCTCGCGTGGAAAATCCCGCGCAACCTCGGTGAGCGGGTTCTGCGATTCATCGCCATTCGGATTCTCGGGCGCGGCTACTGGTGGGCGAGGAAGAGGTCGAGCTGTCTCGTGTTTCCGAGCGGGTACATCGACCGAGACCTGGGCCGCACGATGTTGGCCGACGAGTACCACGTCGTCAATCTCAAGGACCTGGTCGAGCTCATTCGTCTCGATCCACAACCGTGGTTGGAAGAAATCATCGTCCGGGGGACGCACTTCATCGCCTCCTTGGATTTCGAGCGCGCCCTCGAGCGCAACCCGATCTGGGCGGAATGGGCGGACGTTTTCACGATCAGCAAACCGCCTCACGCGGTCGATCCTGCCCACGTGGAAGCGACCATTGGCAGCATCCTGGGGGGGCGACCCCTGGACTCGTTCTGTGCCGCCTCCGGGGTGTGGCGTTTCGAAGAGGGCGGGTGATGGCAGATTCGGAAACACGACTCGCAGTCATCATCCCGAAGCGGAATGTCGCCTCTGAGTCATTCATCGGAACGCACATCGAGGGGCTGTTCAGCGATCCGGTCGTCATTTGGGGATCGCCGAGGCCGCTCTTTCTGATTGACGAGACCAGTGTGCTCGCCGGCCCCTGGAGAGCGGCCGCCGGCGCGTTGGCGCGTATCTGGCGGGTAGGCGCCGAGCGGACCCACGGCGCGATCGGGCGACGCCTCCGGGAGCGGACCTACACGCGCGTGCTGGCGAGGTTTTTGCGGCACTCTGGGACCGAAGTCGTGCTCGCAGAGTACGGGCCCACAGCGGTCACAGTCCGCGAGGCCTGCGCGGTCTCGCGGACACCTCTGGTGGTGCATTTCCATGGCTTCGACGCCTACCGGCACGAAACCGTGGCTGAGATGCGGGAACCCTACCAGCGTCTGTTCCAGACCGCTTCTCGGATCGTCGCCGTATCGAAGGACATGGTCGATCAGCTGGCGAAGCTCGGGTGTCCAACCGAGAAAATCGTCTGCAACCCATGCGGGGTCGACATCGACAGGTTCCGGGGAGCCCGACCGGGGGAGTCGGATCCCGTGTTCGTGGCCCTCGGGCGATTCGTGGACAAGAAGGGGCCCATGCTGACCCTTCGGGCTTTCGCCCAGGTGCGGTCCGAGGAACGGCGGGCGCGGCTTGTCATGCTGGGTGACGGTCCGCTCCGTGAAGCGTGCATCGCCCTCGCGAGAAGACTGGGTGTCGGTGATGTGGTCGAGTTCCCCGGGGTCGTCAAGCACGACGAAGTCGCAGATTGGATGCTCGCAGCACGGTGCTTTGTCCAACACTCTCAGCGGGCCGACGACGGTGATTCCGAGGGGACGCCGGTGGCGGTGCTCGAGGCGTCGTCGTGCGGGCTCCCGGTGGTCTCCACGAAGCACGCCGGGATCGTGGAGGCCGTTGTCGACGGCTCCTGCGGCTTCCTGGTCGATGAGGGCGATGTCGATGGCATGGCTCGGCAGATGGTGCGCCTGGTTCGAGACCCGAAGCTGGCTGCGTCGATGGGGGCCGCCGGACGACGACACGTCGAAGCCAACTACTCGCTCGAGAAGAGCTTGGATCGCCTCCGTTCAGTGCTTTCCGAGGCGGCTCACAGCGGCTGAAGAGATTCAGAGGCGGTCCAGCGGCC
>JBFFBV010000115.1:0-13371 GCA_041560205.1 Candidatus Sulfomarinibacter sp. | reverse complement strand
TGCGGGGTGCGGAATTGGGGTTCAAGGACCCTGTGCCGGGGCAATGCTCAGAATTGGGCGGCGCCTACTGATCCGAGGGGCCGATCGCCTCGTGCGAGCTCACGCCGGGGCTCGAAACCACCCATCAACACCGTTTTAGCCTGGAGTCGAACGAAAGGAACTTCCTATCCCTCCGTCGTCGAGATGTTACCAATCATCACGCCTTTCGCCGACAAGCAGATGGCCAAAGCGTTGCAGCGCAGCCTGGCAGAACAGGGGATGGGGTTTCGCCTCGAGTCGAGGGTCACGGCCGGCAAGGTCCTCAAAAAGAGCGTCACGCTGACCATCGAAAATGCCTCGGGAGAGACGGAAGAGCTCAATTGCGACAAGGTTTTGGTCGCGGTCGGTCGGCGCCCGATGTCGGAAGGTGCCGGCATCGAGAGTGCTGGGGTGTCGCTTGATGATGCAGGAAGGGTGGCGGTGGACGACCACCTTCGCACCAACGTCGAAGGCGTCTACGCTATCGGCGACCTGGTGCGCGGGCCGATGCTGGCGCACAAGGCGGAGGACGAGGGAGTGGCCGTCGCCGAACAGCTCGCCGGAATGCCGGGCCACGTCAACTACGACGTCATCCCCAACGTCGTCTACACCGAGCCCGAGTTGGCGATGGTCGGCCGCACCGAGGCGGAGCTCAAGGAGGCCGGCGTCGCGTTCGCGACCGGGAGGTTCACCTTCCGCGCCAACGGCCGTGCCAAAAGCCTGGGCCTGCTGGACGGCATGGTGACGATCCTGGCGGACAAGGGCACCGACCGCATCCTCGGTGTCCACATGGTTGGACCGAGGGTGTCGGAGCTCATCGCCGAGGCGGCAGTGGCGATGGAGTTCTCGGCGTCGGCGGAGGACCTTGCCAGGACCTGTCACGCCCACTCCACGCTGTCCGAGGTGGTCCGCGAATCAGCCCTCGCCGTCGACAAACGGGCACTGCACTCCTGAGCCAATAAAGGGACAACCCAGCGCCGCAAAACCCAACCACGCGCCGGAAACCGCGGAGAGGACAACGAGCTCTGGGCTGGCCGCACCGAGACGACCGCTGCACAGACCGCGCGGCTTCGCCAACCCGCCCGCCGCCTCTCCTCCTCAGCGTCTCCACATTTTCGCTATTCCGGGTCTCTTTCGAAATCCGCTGCCGACAAGAAGCCGTTCATTCCAGCATGCCAGCATCGACCGGGAAGTAGCCCGGTTTGCCCTCGCCCTTGCCATTCTCGAGGTACCAGCGGCGCAGCAAAGACTCGAGGTCGGTGGGCAAATCGGCGAGCGCCTTCGGGATCACCTGCTCCGGAGGCAGGTCGAGGTATGTATCGACGATTTCCCCGACCATCGCCTCCAACCGCTCGGCCGTCCGGGTGGCGGCTGCGGCCGCTCCTTCCTCGACCAGAAAAAGCCCCGAATCGGTCAGATAGCCGATCTGAACTCCGCCGCCGCCGCAGCGACAAAAGCCGACGATTGCGACGCCGACCTGGCTTTCGAGCGTCGCTTCGGCAATGCCGTTGTCGCTCGCCTGCGACTTGAGGCTCGCTCGGCCGTCGGTGGTAACGGTCAGGGTCGTCGGGTGCGTGTCCGAGGTTTCTCCGGTCGCCACGCGGGACGCATCGGATTGGATATCCCCGTCACCGGAGAGCGTGGTGCGGCTGTTGGCGTCGACGTCGACCCGGCGGCGCTGAACCTGGATGCGCAGCCGCCCCTCGACTGCCGCCGCGGCGTTGGCATCGGAGCTGAAGGCCTCGTCAAAGGCCATCGTCGCCGCCATTGTACCGAGGCTGACGGCCAGGGACGCGCCGCCGGTCGCAACCGCGAGCGAGACGTCGCGCACGATGCGCAGCGCAGTCAGGACGTCGCGGTCGTCGGCGATGGGATCGATGGCATTGCTCCAAGCCTCGACCACTGCACCACCGGCCCCGACGACCAGCGACTCGCACTCACCCTCGGGTGGCGGGGTGACGGTCAGGGTGTGGCTGCCATCCGAGTTGGCGTCGACCTCCATCAGCTCGGTCGACCAGACGACGTCATAGCCGCCGCTCGCCTCCAGGTAAATGTGCTTGGCGACCGCGTTGGTGTAGCCGCCGACGTAGTCGCGGCCGGCCACCGCCCAGGCCGAGGCCGGGTACTTGCCGGCCTCGAAGGTCCCGCCCTCTGTGGTGTCGGCGACCCTCGGCAGCTCGCCGAACCACTGCTTGAGGTTGTCGCGCTTGGCATCGTCCTTGTAGCTCTCCGACATCTTGAAATCACTCTCCGCATCGGAGTGCTCCATCGACCGGTCGAAGCCGCAGACCGGCCCCTCGGTCGTGACCGGCACGCTTTCCGGCGTCGTCGTCGGCATCTCCTCTTCGGGCTCGAAGACCTTCGCTTTCTCCCCGACCAGCTCGAAGGCCTCCCAGAAATCATCAGCCCCCTGCTCGAGACGCTCCCTGTCCTCCTCGGGCGCCGACTCGATGGATGTCCCGGTCCGTTCCTCGTGCTGTTCCTCGAGGCGCTCGTCGAACTCCTCTCTCGTGTAGGGGCGTTCCTCCAGCTCGGATGTGTAGCGCCAGATCGTCTGCTGGTTCACCGTCTCGCGCTCGCGTTCCGGGTTCGATGAAAAGGGCGTTTTCAGCTCCCCGCTCTCTTGCAGCTCCTCGGTCGTGCGGGTGATGGCCTCGGTTCCGCCGATGATCCGAACACCGAGCTCTTCGTCCTCGAACCCGGGGTCACCGGGTTCCGGGAATGGTGCGGAAGGATCTCTTGGAACCGTCCACTCCGAGGGGTCGGGAAGGGGCTCCCCGGGCGGGACCGGGGGCTTTCGGACATCGGTGCAATACCCGTCAAGGGGAACCGTGCGGGTCCCTCCGGGCGGCACGGTCGTGCCGGTACCACCGGGCACGACGTATCCCTGGTGTTCGTCGGATCCGTCGATCAGCACCGGACGATCGGGAAACACGATCGGCTCGGTCCCGTCGTTGGTCACCTCTACCTCGGCGATCGTGCCCGTCGTCCGCCCGGTGCTCACCGGTGTGCCCACCGTGACATCGGACGGCACCGGATACCCGGTCTGGACCGGCGACGTCTCGCCGGTCCCTGTCATCGTGTCGGTGCCCTCGGGGCCACACGGGCAGGGGTCGTTGGCCATCATGTAGGTGATGTGGAAGTCACCCCTTTGGCGCCCGTGGACGATCCGTTCGACGGAGTTCGGCTTCCCGCCGGATGTCGTCACGACGCCCTCTTCGCCCCCTTCGAGCGAGATGATCTCAGGCGTATTGTTGGTCAATAGGAGCTCGAGCGGTTGGTCGGTGCCCGCGATCTCGATCCTCATCGGGGTCGACTGCCCGCGCATCAGCAGCTCCTGATCGATGCTGCCGCTGAGCTGGAGGGCGATGATCTCGACCTCGATCGGCTCTTCGAAGCCGGCCCCCGCACCCACCGTCACGGCATGCTCACCCGGAGTCGTGCCCTCCGGGAGGCGGAAGACGACCGACGACGACGACGACGCGACCGGCTCGCCGACCGGCCGCCCGCCGACCAGAAGCGAGCTTCGCGATTCGGGGTTCGGAAAGAAACCGCAAACGCAGCCGGTCTGGCCGACAAAGACATAGCGCTGCCCGCTGTCGATGCGGGGTGGGCCGGTGTCGGCGCCGCCCGAGCCGATGGCAATATCGTCGCCGACATCGGTGTCGATCGTGGCCACGCCCCACGGATCGACATAGACGAGCCCGACCGGGTCGCCCGCGCTCAGGTCGGCCGGCACGTCGAAGGTGACCGTGTACTCGCCACCATCCGCTTCCCGCGGCTCTCCGGTCTTTCCTCCACTGTCATCCAGGGTCCAGCGACCGTCAGACGGTGCTCGAGCAGGGTCGACGACGGTCGTGGTGATCGTCTCACCGGGATCGAGCGACGGCGGCATGACGATCACCGCGCCGGGATCTTCGAGATCGACCTCGGACGGCTTTCGAGCCGTCAGCGATACCTTGTCCTTGAAAACGCGGTCCCCGTTTGAAAAAACCTGGACGCCGACGGTTCCCTGGACCGTGCCCGGGGCGCCGGGCTCCAGCCGCACATGAAGGGGCGGATCCTGGGCGGGGCCGGTCAGGATGACGGTCCCCCCATCGGAGGCCGTGCGCCACCCTGTCGGTACCAGGGGTGCTTCTGCATCGCGAGCGCCTTTCTTGCCGATTTCGAGGCGGACCTCGGTGACAGCAGGATCACCCCGCTCACCGACCTGCACGAGCATCGAGGAATCGTCCAGGGTCTCGATCACGACCCCGGAGAGAGCGCCCCTTTGCGCATGAGCGAACCCGCCGCCGAGGATCACCAGCGCACCACCAACGATAGACCGAAACTGTCGCCTACCTAACATGAGGTCCTCCAATGATTTCCCTTCAAGATTATCGTCCAACCAACGGCTTTGCAATTTGATCGCAGAATTGTCGACGGTTCCGGCTATATTCGGTGCATGCGAGCGGTCGTACACGATCGACCCGGCGACGAAGACGTCCTCCGGGTGGAGGAGGTGCCGTCACCGGACCTCGATCCTGGAGGTGTGCGGATCGCCGTCTCGGCGGCAGGCGTGAACCGCGCCGACCTCCTCCAGCGCCGCGGTCTCTATCCCCCACCCCCGGGCGAATCAGCGATCATCGGTCTCGAATGCTCTGGAACCGTCACCGAGCTCGGCGACGGCGTGACCGGTCTGGAGCTCGGCGAGCGGGTCATGGCCCTCCTGGCCGGAGGCGGGTACGCCATAGGGAGCTGCTCGGTGGGCTCGCGCGCGCGGCCTGGGAGACGGTTCGCGAGCTGATGGTGGCTGCCACGGGAGAGCAGGGTTTGCGGCCCGGGATGGTGGCCGTGGTGCAGACCGCGGGCGACCTCGGCAATTGGCACCCTTGGAACACTTCCACTGGCACCCGCGCACCCATGGGCGCCCATGTGATGATGATGTTTAATTGGATAAATGAATATCTGAGCAATAAATTGACTTTTCGCGGGCAAGAGAGGATACTCCTCTCACCAAACCCCAATCGGCGTGAAAAATTCGAACTGGTGCGCAGGAGGTTGAAATGAACAAAACTCTCTTGAATGTGATGGTTTGGCTCCTCTTCCTGGGAGGCGTGGTCGGCTTTGGAATGGCTCTGTTGAAGCTGTTTGGAGGGGCCGCTCCGAGCGAGTACGGGGTGTTGGGAATCGGCGGAGGCTTCTGGCTCCTGGCCAGCGCTGTGACCATTTTCATCAGCGAAAAAACCGCCTAGTCACTCGCCGTGGATTCGCTCCCCGGCAGGATCGGGAACCATCGGGAGAATCCCGGGAAGAATAGGTCCGCCTGTGACACCCATGATCAGCTTGCGAAGAAATCCAAGAGAATCGGCAGGACCACCGCGGGTTTTTCACCCAGGAGGACGTGTGTTCCGCCGGGTAGCACACAGATCTGTGATCCCTCGATCAGGTGGCGCATCTCGAGGACGTGCTCGAGCCTGATGGCGTCGTGTTCCCCGATGATGAATAGAACCGGCACTTTGATCTTTTTCATCTGCTGCTCGGTGAGGTAGGGGTCGCGCAACCACAGTGCGTGGGATCGCTCGATGAACGAGACGTAGTTTTCCGGTTGAGGATTCGTCGCCCTATAGGCTCGCTCCACTTCGGGAAAGATCTTGCCGAGCTCTTCTGGAGTCATCCGGTTGGCCATGAACTCGACGGTCTCCGGTGTCATCCCGTCCACCCTGAAGTTGGCACCGACTGCGACGAGCTTTTCGACCGTCTCCGGGTAGGTGCTCGCGAGATGAAGACCAACCACCCCGCCGTCGCTGAAACCGAGCATTCTGACCGATCCGAGCTGGAGGTGATCGAGAAAGGCCCTCATCTCCTCGGCCATGCCCGCGTACGAGTACGGTTCTCCGTCGTCGGTTAAACGACCGTGCCCCCGTCGGTCGACCGTGATGACCTCGAACGACTTCGACACCAACGGAACGACCTCCGCGAAGTGCTCGCTGCCCACGAGTCCGCCGTGAAGCAGGAGCAGCGGTTCGCCGTCACCCGTGATCTCGTAGTAAAGCCTGACGGAACCGATCTCGGCATAGCCGCTCTCCATGGGTGCCACGTTCACCATTGCACCATTGTCGGAATCTGAGAAGCCCATCCGTGTCCGCAAGCGGGTGCTCCCCGCCAACCAGCGCCCGAAGACGAAGAAAAAGACCGCATAGCAGCCACCCTACCGCCCGCCCAGATTCAAGATTCGAGATCCGCCCTCATCGATGCCTCGACTCGGCCTTTGGCCTCGCTCGAAACAACACAATGGGATGTCATCCCGACCGAGGGAGCGTCGCGACCGAGCGGAGGGATCTATGAATACTGGGTTGGAAATTTCACGAACAGGTCCGGACGCACGCTGCCTCGCACTTGTGGAGAAGAACCGATGCTCCTGTCGCATCTCGCATCTCGGTTCGCGGCGGCAGCCAAGATCAGTAGTCGTTACCGTACTTCAAAGGCCTCGCCTTGTAGCTGGCGATCGCCGCCTGGTGGCGACCGATCATGGAGTGGGCGGCGATGCGGCCGCAATGCCCGTGTCCATCTACGGGCTCGCACAACCCACGGCAGAACGAAACCTGGTGACCGTTGTACGGGCACCGGATCACGGTGTAGGAGCGAAAGCTGGTGCGGCGTCGTTCGGTCTTTGGTCGGAGCAGGGCCATCGGGTACCCCCGCCGATATGTTAGCAGGATTGATTCCTGAATTGTTGCCGTGCCCGTCCCCGTCCCCGATCCTCGACTTTTCTGGGTGTAAACTCCTCCCATGGACACATCACCCATGGATGAACGCACCATCTTTGCGTTCGAGCGCCCGGCGCCGAAGCTCATGACCTACTACCTCCTGTCGTCCTTCATCCTCGGACCGTTCTTCTTCGTGCTCCTCGTCCCGCTCTACTTCCGCTATCACACGCTGCGCTATCGCTTCGACGAGGAGGGCATCTCCATGCGCTGGGGGATCCTCTTCCGGCGCGAGATCAACCTCACCTACGCCCGGATCCAGGACATCCACCTACGCTCGAACTTCGTTGAGAGGTGGCTCAACCTGGCGCGGATCGAAGTGCAAACGGCGAGTGGCAGCTCGGGCGCCGAGATGACGCTCGAGGGTCTGCTCGAGTTCGAAGCGATTCGCGATTATCTCTACACCCGGATGCGGGGCAGCCACGACCGTTCGAGAAGCGTGCCCGGGACCGCGGCGCCCGAAGCCGGTATCGACACGGCAACCATGCACGAGCTTGTCGGAACCCTGCGCGAGGTCGCCGCCGAGATGCGCGCCGTGCGCGAAGCTCTGGCCGGGCGCGAGCGGGGCGAGCTGCCATGATCGACTCGCTCAAATCCGCGATGCTGCGGCTTCTCAAGGTCCCGCCCGAACCCAGCCTGCCGGTCGGGTCTGCCGAAAGCGCGCAGGTCTTTCGGGCTTCGAAACGCTATCTCCAGCTCAAGCTGTTGAACTGGGGTGTAGGTCAGTTCTTCACCCTCGTGGGACTCATCGCTGCGCTCGTTGCCCTCAACGTCGCGGCCGCGGGCACCCTCGAGGTCTTCGACAAGGTGCCGCACAAGGCGATCATCCTCCGCTTCGCGGGATGGTTCGAGGTCATCGGTGTGGTCGGCTTTCTCATCCAGCTCCCCCTGTCCCTGGTGCCGGTGATCCTGGACTGGGAGATGCGGTGGTACATCGTTACCGATCGCAGCCTGCGTATCCGCGAGGGTGTGTGGAAAGTCAGCGAGATGACGCTCACCTTCGCCAATGTGCAGGAGGTGTCGATCCGGCAGGGCCCGGTCGAGCGGCTCTTCGGAATCGCCAATCTGCGCGTCCGTACCGCCGGCGGTGGTGGCAAGATCAACCCTCACGAGCCTCAGAGCGAGGAGAAGAGCGGCCACATCGGCTATTTCCGGGGAGTCGACAATGCACCCGCGATCCGTGACCTGATTCTCGAACGCCTCAAACGTCTTGGCGACGCCGGCCTCGGTGACCCGGATCAGCCGCTGGTCGAAAGCGCGGATTGGGCGACGGCGCATCCTGCGGGGGTTGTCGATGCAGCTCGTGAGCTTCTCGAAGAGGCCCGCGCCCTTCGCCGAACCGTCGGAGGGAGTGCCAGGCTTTAGAAACTTGGAAGTTTGACGAGCGCCATCACCATCTCGTACCACGCAGACAACTTTCGAAGTTTCTAAAGCCTGGCGCCCGGTCCCGGTCTCGAACGGATCACCGTGACTGATCCGCGAATTCAACCATGACCACGCGGGAGGCGCCACCGGCGAGGTCTCGGACGATCTCGATATTTGGAGGCAGCGAAGCGGCGACCTCGGCCTTTTCCGGGCACTCGAGACATGCCAACGATGTGGCCCCCAGGAGTCCGACTTCGAAGAGCTCGACCACGAGCGTGAGTCCTTCCCGCCAGATCTCGAACGGCGGATCCACCCACGCGATATCGAAGGTTTCACCACGGCGCTCGAGCTCCCGGATGGCTGTTGCCGCCGCGCGTGTCACGAGCTCCGCGCGACCCGTCGAAAGCTCGAAGCTCGCGATATTCTTGCCGATGAGACGCCCGGCGTTTCGGTTTTTCTCGACAAAAACAGCCGATCGGGCGCCGCGGGACAGCGCTTCGAGCCCGACCGCACCGGTGCCGGCATAGAGGTCGAGAAAGCGTGCGCCTTGCACGCGATCCGCGAGAACGGCAAAGGCGCGCTCGCGCATGGCGTCCGGGGTGGGGCGCAGATTCAGCTGCTTCCCCGGGCCATGCAGGCGGCGCGATCGCCACTGGCCGCCGGAGATTCTCAAGGCTCGGGTTCCAAGACGCGCAGGATCACCTGATCCCGCATGAGGGGGGCCACAGACTCGCGGACATAGGTCTGCTCGTGTTCCAGAATCAGGAGTCCGTCATCCCAGATCTCGACGACGGTTGCGAGGGTGCCGTTCATCAGCTCGACCCGATCGCCCTCCTTCGGCTCCCAGACCCTCATCGCCTCCGCTGACGGACTCGCCTCGAAGACCTGGAGCTCGAGATCGTCGAGCGCGCCCATGATCCGTGCCAGTGGCAGATCGACTCCCGACATGGGAGAGAATCGGATGACGCGCGGCGAATCCGGACCCACGTGCAGCGAGACCACCACCTCGGCGTTCGATGTCGAGACCTCCGAGGAGATGGGTTTCTCGCCGAGCTCGTTGGCGGCAGTTTGAAAGGACGCCAGATAGACCATGTACTGGTCTTCGGGTAGCGTCAAGCGGCGGAAGAAGTCCTGCTCGTCGCCCCTGCGAACGGTGACGACGACCACGTGGTTCGAAAAGAGCGACACGCGCGTCGCGACCTCACCCCGAGTGATCGTCCGTTCAGCCACCGCCACCGGAGCCTGGCTGTGCGCCGGGAGCGCAAGTGCGATGAGGATGATCAGCATCGTCGTTCGCATGATCATTCACCCGTCTCCGCTTCGAGCGAGCGCGCGGTCTCGACCGCCCACGCGAGAGAATCTTCCGCCGCGATCATGTCGTCGATCAGCGCGTCGCGAGTGAGTCTGAGGGCGCGGCCGATATGGGGCCCCGGTGAGATTCCGCCTTCGACGAGCTGTTGCCCTGTCACCGGCAAACTCACGTGGGTGGCGGCGACAGCCGCGTTGGCGAGTGCCCGCTTCGGTTCCAACGGCAGCCGCGACATGGCCAGCAAAAGCGCTTCGGAGGGATGCTGTTCCACGACATGGGCACGCTGGGAAAGCGAGTGGTCCGCTGCGGTCGCGGCGGTGAGGGCCTCGACCGCCGCCGGCAGGGAGACGAAACGATTGCGCACAGGTCCGCCGATCTGCAGCCGGTCGGCAATGGCCGCCACCGTCTCGTCGCCGGTGCGCATCGCCAACCCGCCGAGAAACAGGATCCACGGCTCGGGCGGCGGACCAAGCTCTTCGAGCTCGTACCAGGCGAGATGCCCTTCGATCTCCAGCATGTAATTCCGGGCACCTTCCGACCAGCTCACGTCAGGACAGATCGCGGGCAACAGACCCAGGTCGGCGACCAGAGCGAGCGCCGGGGTGGGGTGGGGTTCTGCGAGCAGATGTTCCAGCTCCCGCCGGAGCCGCTGGCCGGAAAGGCGTTCGAAGACCCCTTCTTCGAGCGCTGTGGAGATCAGGTTGCGGGTGTCGGTGGCGATGGTGAAACCGAGGCGGCGTGCGTAGCGTACGGCGCGAAGGGCGCGGGTCGGATCGTCGATGAAGGAGAGGGAGTGGAGGACTCGGATCTCTTTGCGCTGGATATCCTTGCGGCCGCCGAAAAAGTCGACCAGCTCGCCGTGGCGGTCGCCCGACAGCGCGATGGCGAGTGAGTTGATGGTGAAATCGCGGCGATAGAGGTCCTGGCGGATGAGCGAGGTGGCAACCTCGGGCAGAGCAGCGGGTGTGCGGTAGAACTCGGTGCGCGCCGATGCGACGTCGACGCGAAGACCGTCCGGGAGCGTGACCACAGCGGTCAGGAACGGTGCATGGGGGTGGTGGCGTCCGTCGAGAGCATTGGCGAGCTCTTCGGCGAAGGCGATGCCGTCCCCCTCGACCACCAGGTCGACGTCCTCGTTGGGTCGATCGAGAAGAAGGTCGCGCACCACCCCGCCGACCAGGTAGACCGAGACGCCCATGCGGCCGGAGACCTCGTGCACGGTGGAGAGGAGCCGCTGCATCCAGCGCGGCGACGCCTCGCGCAGGAGTCGGGAGACCGGCTGGCTGATCGGTCGGGCGCCCGCCATCCGGTGGTCAAGCGAGGCACCGGCCGCGTGTTGCTGTTCGAAGAGGCGGCGGAAGAGCTCCATGCGGGTGATGATCCCTGCAGGCCGGCCGGCGTCCTCGACGATCACAAAGCGGTAGGAGCGCTCGAGGAAAAGGTCTCTGAGGTCGTCGAGCGGCGTCGCCGCAGAGACGATCGGCAGCTCGGGCTGCATGATCGAGCTCACCGGCCGATCGCCCATCCGGTGGCTGAGCGCACGATCGAGGATCTGCCGGGTGACCAGGCCCACCAGCTCCCCACTCTCGCTGTTGCGAACCGGGAGGGCGTTGACGCGCAGTTGGTTGATCCGGTCCTTGGTCGCCTCGACGTCGTTGGTGTCGTCGACCGAGAAGATCGTGCGGACGGCGATGTCGATGGCCGTGGCGGGTGGCGGCATCTCGACCGCGAGGGTCTCGAGGAGCGTCTCGCGAAGCTCGACCGGCATCATCCCGCTGACCCTGGCCGACGCGGCTGTCGGGTGGCCGCCCCCTCCGAAGCGTTGCGCCACTCTCCCGATGTGGAGACCGGGGAGGCGGGACCGCAGGATGAGGTTGATATTGGGTGGACGAACCAGCATCACCGCACCGACCGCGATTTCAAAGATCTCGATCCAGCGGTGGACCACAAATGCGGCCTCCTCGTGATAGCGATCGACTTCGATCATCGACAGCGCCACCGTAGTGCCGGCCACCGTGATCTCCTCGGTTGCCTCGACCATGAGGTTGAGAAGCTCCAACTGCTCGGGTTGGAGAGCCTTGAGAACCCACCTGCGCACCCACCCGAGAGATGCTCCGTTTTCGAGCAGCCAGGCGCTGATCCGCAGGTCGTCGGGCGTGGTCTCGCGATACGAGAGACCACCGGTGTCCTCGTAGATGCCCATCAAGAGAAGGGTTGCCTCGTCGGCCGTCGGTGTGATGTCGCGCTCGCGAAAGAGCTCGGCAATGATCGTGCACGTCGCTCCCACCGGGCGCTCGAAGACCTCGTCGGCCTCGAGGTCGTCATCGTCCTCTTCCATGTGGTGATCGATCAGCGTGACCGGGCAGCCGTCGCGTCGGATGAGGGTGTAAACCTCCCCGAGACGTGACGGGCTGCGGGTGTCGACCACCACCGCGTGCTCGATCTTCGAGGTTCGCGCCGTTCGCAGCTTGAGCTCTGGATAGCGGAGCTCCGACTCGGCGAGGAATCGTCGGACCGCGACCTCCTGCGAGCCGGGAAAGAGCACCCTCGAATCGGGGAATAGACGCACCGCGCACACGGCAGCCGCGAATGCGTCGAAATCCGCCGAAAGGTGGGTCGTGATGATCTTCACGCGCCCATTGTATTGAATTCGCTCTGCTTGAGGCGTTCGCCATCAACCCGTGCCCGATTCCGTGCCCGTTTCCGCTTCCGACCCAAGCTGATAACTCGCCGCTCGTGCCTGCGTACCTCCCCCATGCGCCAGCTCTCGATCTGTTTGCTGTTCGTGTTCTCCGTGGGTGCGGCGGCCGAGGAGGCTCAGCCCCTCCAGGTCACAGTCGGCGAAATGGTCGAAGGCGTCGCGTGCATTTCCAACCCGACCCAGACCTATACTCTGTACATACCCTCGACCTATTCGAGCGAACGCCGATATCCGGTACTGCTCGTTTTCGATCCGCGAGGACGCTCACTCGTCGCCGCCGAGGTCTTTCGGGAGGCGGCCGAGGCCTACAGCTGGATCATAGTCAGCTCCGACAACACCCGCTCGGATGGACCGATGGAGCCCAACACGGTCGCACTCCAGGCCTTGTGGCCGGAGGTCCACGAGCGGCTCCCTGCGGACTTCGACCGAATCTACGCGGCCGGGTTTTCCGGTGGCGCTGCGGTGGCGTCGGTGCTCTCGAAGGCGACCGGCGAGCTGGCCGGAATCCTGGCGTGTGGTGGGAGATTTTTCCCCGAATATCTCGAGGGCAACGATATCGCGGTCTTCGCGACCGCCGGCGAGCTCGATTTCAACCACCGCGAAACGCACCTCACTGACGAGTTTCTGGCGAAACAGGGCAACCCTCACCGGCTGGTGATCTTCGATGGCACCCACGGCTGGATGCCCCCTGCCGTGGCCCGAGAGGCGGTCGAGTTCTTCGAGCTGGTTGCGATGCAACGTGAGTTGCGCGAGTCCGACACTGAGATGGTGGATTCGCTCTTTGTGGCGGATGCGGCGAGGGCGGAGGAGCTCGTGGATGCTGGTCGGGAGCTCGACGCGGCACGACGGTTTCGCGAGATTCGTCAGCTGTACGGTGAGCTGACCGACATCACGTCCGTGGGCGGACGCCTCGCTGAGATCGAAGCGTCCGCGGCATTCCGTCAGCAAGCCAAGGCGGCAAGAAAAGCACGAGCCTTCGAGCGCCGATGTGACGAGAGCGTCAACAACGGCCTGGCAAATCTCCGCAGCTCGGACATCCCCCCGCCGGTGGACCAGCTTGCGCGGGACTTCGCGATCGATGATCTCGGCAAACGTGCGGAAAAGGCTGGCCCGATGGGCCTTGCCGCACTCCGGTGTCTCAACGGTCTCTACACGGGCCTGTCGTTCTACATCCCGCGAGACGCAGCTCTGGAGCAACGATACGCCCACGCGGCAACGGCCTACGAGCTGGC
>JBFFBV010000114.1:0-13763 GCA_041560205.1 Candidatus Sulfomarinibacter sp. | reverse complement strand
TTTCGTCCCTTTTTCGAGGGCACGAATTGAATGTCGCCATCACACCACAATATGTTGTGGTTTTGAGAATGAGATACACCATATATTGTATGAGTGATTTTTTGGTGATTATCGACACATGTGACCCCTCATCAGTGCTCGGTGATCAGTATCCACGCCACATGCTGCCCACTGATGACTGGTCACTGATACCTGATCACTCATAGCGTCCGGTGTGGCGTCAAACCCTCTGTGTTCCCCGCCAAAGAACATGGGCCCTGCTAGGGGTAGAATGGGCGGCGATGGCGGACAGGACGATACGTCGGGTCGGAGTGGTCCTCAAACCCACCAGCACCGAGGCCGTCGAGCTCGGCAATCAGCTGCTCGACGAGCTGAAGCGTCTCGATCTCGAAGCCGTGATCGAGCGCGAGTCCGCGGCCGCTCTCAGCACGGACGGCGACGTGGACCGTGAAGAGCTCCCGAGCCAGGTCGACCTGGTGGTCGTCCTCGGAGGCGACGGCACCCTCCTCTCCGTGACCCGTGGCGCAATCGACAACACACCAATCCTCGGCATCAACATGGGCACGCTGGGCTTCCTCACCGAACAGCCCGCGGAAAGCCTCCTCCCCATGCTGCACGCGGCAATCGAGGGCCGGGTCAACACGGTGCGTCGAGAGCGCCTGTTGGTGACCGTGGAAAAGCCGGGGAGCGAGCCCTCGACCCACTGTGTCCTCAACGATGCGGTCATCAACAAATCCGCGCTGGCCAGGATGCTCGATCTGTCGGTGCACGTGAACGAGGAATTGGTGAGCCGATTTCGAGCCGACGGTATGATCATCGCCACGCCGACCGGGTCCACCGCCTACAACCTTTCGGCCGGCGGACCGATCCTCTACCCGAATCTCGATGTCATCGTCGTCACGCCGATCTGCCCTCACACGCTGACGAACCGTCCGCTCGTGCTCTCGCTCGATTCCAAGGTCGTGATGCGTCTCGAGAAGCAGTCCGAGGAGGTCTGGCTGACTCTCGACGGCCAGCAGGGCTTTCCGCTGAGCATCGACGACGTCGTTCGGATCGAACGCTGCAAGGACCCCGTATTCCTGATCACCGATCGTGACAGGTCGTACTTCCAGGTCCTGCACCGCAAGCTCAAATGGGGGGAGCGGGGCGGGTGAGATACCGCCACCTCAGACGCACGGTGATCGCCGTGCTGGCGACCATCGCCTTCTTCCTCATTTTCGGACTGGCGGTGAGGGCGGTCCTCGAGGCAGAACCAACCCGGCGTTTCGCGCAGAAGTGGCTGGAGGAGACTGCGGCAGGCCTCGGCGCCGACCTCGAGATCGGCGAGCTCCACTGGGGCCTCCTTCCACCGAGCGTGCGCTTGCGTGAAGTTCATTTCAACGGCGCGGGAATCCACGCGGAGATCAACGCGCTGCAGGTGGTCCTGGGGCGTATCTGGCTCACCCAGCGCACCGTGGAGCTCGGCAAGGTGGGAGCTGAGGGTGTCCGGCTCTCGCTCACCGGGCTGCCGGAAGCCAGGGGCGAGGGACAGCAGCGGCTCAAGTTCAAAGTCCGGCAGCTTTCGCTCGAAAACGTGGTCTTCGAGGGCGTCGACTTCCCGGGCAAAATCGACATGGATCTCGAGGGCGTCCGCTCGAGCTGGACGACCGAGGACGAGGAAGCTCGTGGCTTTGCCGAGATCGCCGACGCCACGCTTCGCATCGGCACGATGGAGCCGCTCGAGTTCTCATTGCTCACACGCTTCCTTCTCGATGACGACGGGATCGATTTCTCCAATTACCGCATCGACGGCACCGGCTTCGAGCTCCAGGGCCGTGGGCAGGTCGGTCGGCCTGGAGCACGCTTCGAGTTCGCCGGGCCCCTCGACATCGACTGGCTGGACGGCTTCGTCCGAACTCGCGGCCTTCTGCGAGGCGCGGCCGAAGTGGCGGTGGTGATCGACACCCGAGCTCCGGCCCTCATCGAAGCCGAGGTCAAGGCCCCACAGATCGTGACCGCCGGATTCCCGATCGACGACCTCGAAGGACGGATCGCACTCGAAGGCAGACGCCTGCGCGGCACCCTGGGCCGCGCTCGTTTTCACGGCGGCGTCATCCGGGGCACCTACGAACTCGGCGACCTCGGTGGTCGCTTCTCTCACACGGTTCACCTCGAGGGTGACGGCATCTCCCTGCAGGGCTTTCTCGACAATCTCCGTGTCGAGTCGGCCGGGCTCGCGGCCACGATGGATCTTCGCGCCGATGGAAGATGGAACGGGAGACGGTTCCCATCCGGCCAAGGAAGCGCTTCGCTGGTCCTCAACGGTTTGGAGCCCGGTGTTCCGGTGGCGGGGGCGGTGGATGTGGCGCTGACCGGCGAAGGCTTCCTGCTCTTCGATGCCGAGGAGCTCGCCATCGGGCAATCCAACGCACGATGGCAGGGCGCGCTGACGCTCGGCACCTGGCGGCCGTCATGGTCGATCGCGGCCGATCCAGCGGTCTTCTCCGAAATCGGACCGATGGTCAACGCGTGGGTCGGGTCGACGATCCTCCCCGAAGGATTGTCGGGCACGGGCCAGCTCCAGGTCGATCTGAGCGGACCCTTTTCGGAACTCACCGTCAACGCCAGAGTCGACGCCAAGCCGTTGATTCTCGACCCGATCCGCTTCGACCGCCTGGATGCCGACATGACGATCGGCGGATCGACGCTGCGCCTCGCCTCCGCGCGCTACCAGATCGCGGACGGCTTCGGCGAAATCAGCGGCGGTATGGGCTGGGGCGCAGCGGCAGGAGACGACCAGCTCGACCTCGAGATCAGGGGCCGCCGCATTCCGCTCGATGCGGTCGCCTCGTGGATCGGCCTCGATCAATGGGTGGACGCCGGCACGTTCACCTTCAGCGGCGCCCTCGACGGGCCCCTGGCCTCGCCAACCGGCTTCTGGAACCTCGACATCGAAGAACCGATTGTCGCCGGACTCGACATCGGCGACGCCTCGACGCCCATCACGCTCGAAGAGGGACGATTCAGCTGTACAGACCTCGTTTGCAGCCACGGGCTCCAGGGGAACGTGTTCTGGAACGTGCACGATGCAGAGGTCGGTGGAAACCTGTATTGGCGTCAAATGCCGCTCGATTTCCTGGGCGACGAGGTACAGCGCCTGGCTGGGAACACAGCCGACGTCAACCTCGATTTCACCGTGCCATTCGGCCAAACACCAACCGTTCTGCTGCGAGCCGCCAGTGATCACGCGTTGCTCGACGTCCAGGGCTCGCCCGACTCGGTCGACGTCACGGCGGACATCCAGGGCACCCTCGTGACCAGCGCCGTTCTCGCCCGCGACGCGGAAGGAAAGCTCTCCGGAGACGGCACGCTCACAGTGACCTCCGCCTCCAAACTGCTCGACCTGCTCGCTCCCGAGGCGGGGGTTCCTCTCAACGGCACCGCCGAAGCCAGTTACAGCGTCGATTGGAAAGATGCACCCCTGCCGCGCATCGAGGGACTCCTTCGAAAACTCGATGTCGAGCTCGAGAAACAACCGGTCCAGCTCGTCCGACCGGCTGCGTTCACCCTCTCCCAGAATGGATTCGAGGTGCCGGGGCTCCAGCTCCGCGTACGCGACGACGAGCTCTTCGTACGCTGGGACATCGGCGCAGACCGGCAGCTTCGCGGCAACGTGTCCGGCACCATGGACGCGCTGCTCCTGCGCTTCTTGCTGCCCGACTGGGAACCGGCGGGTCGGGCGAGCGGCATCGTCGAGCTCATCGGGTCCATCGATGAACCGCTCTTCGAGGGCATCGCCGAAATCCACAAGGGCTCCTTCAGACTGCCAGGAACGCGCACCATCCTGTCGCAGGTCGAGGGCACCGTGTTCCTGTCATCCGGCGACGTCCAGCTCGAGGGCATGGACTTCCGCTTCATGGGCGGCCGCGGGCGCGCCAGTGGTCGGATCCGGGAGCGAGACGATTCGATCCTCCTTGCCCTCGACGGCACCGCCAGCGGCGTGCGCTTCGAGGTCCTCCCCGACCTTGAAGCCCGGGTATCCGGCACCTGGCGTCTGATCGGCCCCATCGACGATCTCCTGCTTTCCGGCGACATCACGCTCGACCGGATGTCGCTCGCGACCAAGGAGGACGTGGCCTCGATCCTCCTCGGCTGGCTCGAGGGCAGCGGCCGCGGTACAGCCGGTGGCGGGGGCCTCAACCTGGCCCTGCGGGTCGACGCGGAGGAGAGCATCGAGCTCCGCAACCCCTTCGTGCGGCTGACCGGTTCTGCCGCGCTCGAGGTCACCGGCACCTCCAACAGCCCCGGGCTGGTCGGACAGGTCGAGGTCCTGGAGGGCGGCGAGGCCACACTTCTCGGAAATCGGTACGAGATCGAACGGGGAAGCCTCAGCTTCTCGAACCCGGACGCCATCGAGCCGTTCATCTCTCTGCAGGCGGCAACCTGGGTCCAGGAGTACCAGATCACGGTGCAGATCTCCGGCACTGTCGACAACTTCGTGACGACCGCAGTCTCGACGCCACCGCTGAACACGTCAGACATCTACTCGCTGCTCGGCGTCGGCTACACCGGCCGGGGTTATGGAAGCGGTGCCGTCGGGCTTGGCCTGGCATCCACAATCCTCTCATCCGAGCTGACGTCGGTTCTCAGTCGTCGTGCGCAGCTCGCCCTTCCCATCGACCAGGTCCGGGTTGACCCCTTCGCGGTCGATCAGACGGGCAACCCGACCGCTCGCCTATCGCTGATCAAGCAGATCACGCCGTCGTGGACCGTCATCCTCCAATCGACCCTGTCGGGCGAACGCGAACAGGTGGTCGTCAGCCGGTGGTACCTGGCGCCAGGGCTCTTCATCGAGGCCGGCCAGCACGAGGACCGCTCACTCTCTCTCGACCTCAAGATGCGGCGACCCTACTGACATGGCGATGACCAGGCCTCGGTCCGGCATCATTCTCCTGGCAGCGCTCGCGACCCTGCTGGCGGGTGGGCCGGTCAGCGATGCAACCGAAGGGCCATTGATCGTCAGCGCCAGGGTCGAGGCCATCGGCCCGGTCGACGAGGAGGGCACCCTCGAGGTGCTCGGTCTCCAGGTCGGCAATCGCCTCGACCGGCAGCAGCTCCGTGAGCTCATCCTCACCCTGTACGCGGGCGCCGAGGTGGAACGGCTTCGGGTGGAGACCGCCCCTGCGGAGGGCGGGGTCGACGTGCTGGTTCGGATGAGCACACGATCGACGATCTCGGGCGTCCACGTCAAGACCAAGCGGCCGATGCTGCGGGTCAAGGTCCGGCGCTGGGTCCAGATCGAGATCGGCGACCCGGTGACGTCCGCGGGCATCGAAGCGAGTCGAAGACGGGTCGAGCGTCGACTCCACGACCGGGGTTACACAGATGCAGCTGTCGACGCCTACATCAACTTCGATCGCACGACGAACACCGTAGCGGTCGATTTCGAGGTCGACTCGGGTGCACCGCAGGTCGTGAACTCGGTCGTCCTCGAAGGCCTCGACGACGAGGCGATGATCGCCGCCGCCACTCCGAAATACAAACCCGGCGCCAAGCTCACCTCACGGCTCGAGGACCGTCTTCGCACACGAACCGAGACCAACCTCCGCAGGATGGGCTACTGGGAGGCGGAGGTCCTTTCGGTCGACCGCCGCGTCGAGGGCGCCGAGGTCGAGCTCGCGCTGCAGGTCGAGTCCGGGCCTCGGTACCGCCTCGAGCTGGAGGCTCCCGACGAGCTCTTGAAGACCGTCGAAAACGCTTTTCCCGACCCGGCCACGGTGGAGATCCATCCCGCCCAGACCGAAGCTCTCGCCGAGCAGATCCTGGAGAACCTCCAGGAGTCGGGGTTTCTCCTTGCCGAGGTCAGCACCCAACTTCTGGTCGGCGCTGAAGAACAGGTGCTGCGGGTCGAGGCAGACCCCGGTAGCAAGCTCAAGGTCGCAGGGGTGGAGTTCCCGGGTGCCGAGAGCATCCGGCGTGGGGTCTTGAGAGACGCGGTGCAGGTCAAAGAAGGTGGAACCGGCGGCCGATTCAAACAGAAGTTCAGCAACGCCACACTCGAGTCCGATCGCAAATCACTCGAGGACCTTTTTCAGCGCCAGGGCTTCCCCTTCGCCGAGCTCGGGACCCCATCGATCGAGCTCGTCGAGGGCGAGGACAAGGTCCGGGTTCTCTTCCCGGTCGAGGAGGGCGTCCGCTGGATCATCGCCGAGGTGCGCATCGAAGGATTGCCGGTCGAGGCGGCGGCCGAGCTTGAATCCGCCCCGCTGGCCTTGGTCGACGGAAGCCCGTGGAGCCCCGGAGCGGTGGAACGCGCCAAACGTCGGCTCGAGGACGCACTGGCCGATTCCGGCTACCCGGAGGGCCGGGTCGAGGTCGAGGTCGACACGTCCCTCGAGGGCAGCGCATCGGTCTTCTTCGAGGTGTCCTCGGGGCCCTTTGTACGAGTCGGCGAGGTCATCATTGCCGGTCTGCGCCGCACCCACGTCAATCTGGTGTCCGGTGTCGTGCGACGGGCCGGGGTCCAAACCGGCGAGCCGTTGTCGCGGAGACGGATGCTCGAAGCCCAGCGCGGTCTCTTCGAGCTCGGCCTCTTCCGGCGGGTCGAGCTCGCGCCGATGCCGGGGCAGGAGCACCGGGCCGATCGCAACATCGTCGTTGCCTGCGAGGAAGGTGAGCAGAAATCCTACCTCTTCGGTATCGGCTATTCGAATGTCGACGCGGCCAGGCTCATCCTCGGGTGGTCCCACCTCAACGTTTTCAAGCGCGCATACGCATTCTCAGCCGAGGTGTCGCTATCGCGCAGACAACAACGCTATTCACTGTCGCTCCGCAAACAGCGCACCTTCGGCCTGCCGATCCCGGGCTACCTGGCCATCTACCGAACGGACGAGATCCTCGGCGATCGCAAGGTCCTGCGGCGGGGCCTCTGGGTCGATTTTGGAGACCGGCTGAAACGGCCTCTCCGTCCGTGGCTCAGGTACGAGTACGAGATCACCGAGCCCGAAGGCTTTCCGATCGACCCGCCTTCGGACATCGATCCCGCGCTCCGCGAGGCCAAGGTCGCGTCAGTCATCCCCAGCGTCGAGTGGGACACCCGCGACAATCCACTGGCTCCGACCCGCGGTGTCTTCGCCAATGCATCCCTCCAATTCGCCTTTCCCGCGTTCGAGGCAGACGCCAACTTCTTGAGGTTTCAGACCGGCGGAACCGTTTATGGCCCGATCTTCCGAGGGTTCGGAGCCATCGGACTCCGCCTCGGGGCCATCAAACCCGTCAACCCGAACTCGGACATCCCGGAAAACCTCCAGATCCCCTTCGCCTACCGGTTCTTCGCTGGCGGCCGCACCAGCCATCGGTCCTTTGATGTCGACCGCCTCGGGGTTCCCGGCCAGACCATCATCGACGGCGAACCTGTCGGCGGCAATGCCCTCATTCTGCTCAACATGGAGTACCGGCGGCGGGTCGCGGGTCAGCTCTACGCCGCGATCTTTGTCGATGTCGGCAACGTGTGGGCTTCTCCGGAGCAGGTCGACCTGGGCGAGATCGAGTGGGGACCCGGGCTGGGTCTCCAGTACCTGACCCCGGCCGGCCCCTTGCGTGCGGAGTACGGCTGGAGGATCGACGCGCCCGAGGGTGAGTCCGGCGGCCAGTTCTTCATCAGCTTCGGCGTACCGTTTTAGTCAGGTCGTGCCGTCAGTTCTCCTGTAGGGGCGGGATATATCCCGCCCTTGTCGGCCGAAGGCAGATTGAACGGACGAGGGCGGCACAGGTGCCGCCCCTACAAGCGCCTCTCGAAGGCGCAGTGATAGGATTCCCACCGCAATGATCTTCGAAACCCTCCTCCCCTGGCTGCTCGTGACCGGTGGCATCTTGTGCCTCGGTCTGGGTGGGTCGTGGCTCGTTGACGGCGCCTCGCGCATCGCCCTGCGCCTCGGCATCTCGCCCATGGTGGTGGGCCTGACGGTGGTCGGGTTCGGGACCTCGATGCCCGAGTTCGCGGTGTCGCTGATGGCCGCGCTCGAGGGACGCGGCGGTCTCAGCCTCGGCAACGCGGTCGGCTCGAACATCATGAACCTGCTGCTGGTCCTCGGCGTGGCCGCGGTTCTGGTCCCGATCCACGTCATCGGCAGCAAACGACTGCTGTATCGCGATCTGGCCTTCGGTCTCGTCCCGGCGCTGGTGCTGGTGGTCTCCGCTTTCAAGGGCTTTATCAGCCGCCCTGCGGCTCTCCTCCTGCTCGGAATCTTCGCGTCGTTCATCGTGGTCACCCTCGTCCAGGCCCGCGGCCGGAGCACCGAGCCGGCCGTCGTGAGAGGCTCGCTCACCCGTCATCTCGCCGTCACCGTCGTCGGTATCGCCATCCTGATCGGGGGCTCCGAGATGCTGGTCACCGGCGGCGTCCAGCTCGCACGCCGGTTCGGCGTCGCCGAGGCGCTGATCGGGCTCACGGTCGTGGCCTTCGGAACCTCCTTGCCCGAGCTCGCCACATCGGTGGTCGCGGTGCTCAAGGGGCAGTCCGAGATCGGCGTCGGCAACGTCCTGGGCTCCAACGTCTTCAACCTCGGGCTCGTGGTCGGAACGGCCTTCACCATCCGGCCAGCGGCGGTCCCGGTCGAGGTCATCCGGTGGGACATCCCGATCCTGGTCGCAGCCACCGCCGTCGTCGGGGTGATCGTGCTCCGTGACGGGCGGATCAGTCGACTGGAAGGCGCGCTGATGCTCACCGTCTTTGCGGCTTATCTGGTGTTCCTCGGCATCCGGATCGCGTAAGAAAAGGTCGTGGGGTCCTGAGGTCCTGGGGTCTTGGGGTTTCAGGAGATTCTGGAAAGTGACCAGTCCTCACGACCTCAAGATTTCAAGACCTCAAGACCTCAAGACCTCAAGACCTAAGATTTATATATCTGCTGCCGTCGGAGGTCCTTGAGCCGGTCGCGCAGCCTCGCAGCCTCCTCGAACTCGAGCGCCTTGGCCGCGACCCGCATCCTCTTTTCGAGCTCGGTGATCAGCTTGTTGAGCGACACCGCATCGTCCGGAAACTCGCTGTCGCCGTCGCCGACGCGAAGCGGCCTCGAGCCGGGTCCGTAGTAGTCGAGCTCGGACATTGCGAGCAGCGGGCTCGCGACATCCTTGACGATGGTCCGGGGCTCGATGCCGTGCTCGGCATTGTGCGCGGCCTGCCGTTCGCGGCGGCGCCTGGTCTCGCCAAGGGCGCGCTGCATCGACCCGGTCTCATTGTCGGCGTAAAGGATGGCGCGGCCATCGACGTTGCGAGCCGCGCGCCCGATGGTCTGGATGAGCGAGGTCTCCGAACGGAGGAAGCCCTCCTGGTCGGCATCGAGAATGGCGACCAGCGCGACCTCCGGAAGATCGAGCCCCTCGCGCAGGAGGTTGATTCCGACCAGCACATCGAACTCGCCCTTGCGAAGATCGGCGAGGATCGCCGACCGTTCGAGCGTGTTGATCTCGGAGTGGAGATAGCGCACCCGGACACCGACCTCGGCCAGATAGGCGCTGAGGTCCTCGGCCATGCGTTTGGTGAGGGTCGTGACCAGCACCCGCTCACCCCTCTCGACCACTGCCCGGATCTCGGCGAGGAGATCATCGACCTGATGAGACGCCTCCCGCACCTCGACCGCCGGGTCGAGGAGGCCCGTCGGCCGGATGAGCTGCTCGACCACTTCACCCTCGCTGTGCTCGAGCTCGTAGGGACCCGGTGTCGCGGACACGAAGACCACCTGGTGGATCCGCTCCTCGAACTCCTCGAAGGTCAGGGGCCGGTTGTCGAGTGCTGACGGCAAGCGGAAGCCGAAGTTGACCAGGGTCTGCTTGCGCGACCGGTCGCCGTGGAACATCCCGCCGACCTGGGGAACGGTGACGTGCGACTCGTCGATGATGCACAGGAAGTCGTGCGGAAAGTAGTCGAGCAGGGTCGGCGGCGGCTCGCCCGGCTGGCGGCCGGTGAGGTGCCGCGAGTAGTTCTCGATTCCCTGGCAGTAGCCGAGCTCGGTCAGCATCTCGAGATCGAAGTTCGTGCGCTGGCCGAGGCGCTGCGCTTCGAGCAGTTTGCCCTCGTCGTTGAGCCGGCTCAGGTTCTCGTCGAGCTCGACGCGGATGCTCTCGATCGCCTTCAGCAGCTGCGAGCGCGGCGTGACGTAGTGCGTCCGTGGGTAGACGGGCAACCGGTCGAGCGCCTCGATCGCGGCGCCGCGCACGGGCTCGATGCGCTCGATCTTCTCCACCTCGTCGCCCCAGAACGAGATGCGGACTGCGGTGTCGTCGTACGGCGGGTAGATCTCGAGCGAATCGCCCCTCAGGCGGAAGGAGCCGGGGGCGAGGTCGAGATGGGTGCGCTCGTACTGCATCTTGGCGAGCTGCTTGAGGACGTCGTCGAGGGGCTCCTCGACGTTCTTCTCGAAGAGCTGGAGCATGCCGAAGTAAGCCTCCGGCGAGCCGAGGCCGTAGATGCAGCTCACCGAGGCGACGATGAGCACGTCGCGCCGCTCGAAGAGGGACCGCGTCGCCGAAAGCCGCATGCGGTCGATCTCCTCGTTGATCGAGGTCTCCTTCTCGATGTAGGTGTCGCTGGCCGGCACATAGGCCTCGGGCTGGTAGTAGTCGTAGTAGGAGACGAAGTACTCGACCGCATTTTCGGGGAAGAATGCCCTGAACTCCTGGTAGAGCTGGGCAGCAAGCGTCTTGTTGTGGCTCAGAACGAGTGTCGGCCGATTGGTGGCTTCGACCACCTTCGCCATTGTAAAGGTCTTGCCCGAGCCGGTGACCCCGAGCAGGGTCTGGAAGGCCACCCCTCCGTCGACCCCCTCGACCAGGCGGTCGATGGCCTGGACCTGGTCGCCGGCCGGCTCGAAATCGGTCTTCAGAACGAAACGAGATGTCATACGAGTTCTGAATTCTGAATTCTGAATTTTGAATTCCCGCCCGCCCCCCCGGTGACATTCGGAGTGATGGGTGGGTGGGCGGAATTCCGAATTCCGAATTCCGAACTCCGAACTCCCTCGCCGAGCTGCATCGGCGGAATCCCCGACTCGTCGATCACCCGTTCGAGGTACACGTTGAGCCCTCCGACCTCGTCGCCCGTGAGACGCCCGTCGTCGAGGATGTCGCGCACCCGGTTCATGAACTCCCCCATCGTCGGATAAGGGTCTCGAGAGGCCTCCAGGACCGCTCGGAAACGGTCGAGGTTTCGAATGGTCCGCTCCCGTTCGGCCGCCGGCAGGTCGCGCGGCAGCTGCTGAACCACCGCCCGCCGCCCGCGGTCCATGTTGACCCACACGGTCCTGCGCATCATGGACGTCCCGGCAAACAGGATCCCGATCAACAGCACCACACCCACCATGCAGCCGTACAGCGGCAGCCGGCTGCTGCATCCGGACCCCTTCCACGGCTCCTTGCCCGTGGCGAGGCCTTCGAAGACGACGGCGGGTGGCGCGGGCGCCTCGGGCTTTGGCGCCTCTTCGACCTCCTCGGTGGCCCGAAACTCTTCGACCTCCTCGTCGTCGTCGATAATCGGCTTTTCGTCCATCGCGCCATTGTAGCCGCCCCACCACCCACCCGATGCTGGATGCTCGATGCTGGATACTCGATCCGCCCACCCACCCGCTGCGAGCTCCGAGGCAAGCGCGCGTTGACCGGAGGTGCCTGGCATCCCGGTTCAGGGACTTGCGTTAGAATCACTGATCCGCAACGAGCGAACCGGCGTGCCTGGCACCCTCTCGGGAAGGGCGTTCGGAGAACGGCGCGCTACAAAACGTGCCGTCCCTGACGATTTTGGACATGAGGGCCATCAACCCAGCCGCCCCTCGAGGGCCAAACATCGTCAGGGGGGGCACTCTTCGGAAGAGAGCTGAGAGAAGCGGGCTTCGAAGTCAGGAGACGCTCTACAATCGTTTCCCGGAGGTCTGAAATGAGCGCACTCCTCGAACGTAACAACACCGCCCTCCTCGTCATCGACGTCCAGGAGCGCATCAACGCCGTCATGAAAAACCAGAAACACCTGCCCCGCATCGAGGTGCTGGTCGAAGCCTGCCAGGGCCTGGACGTGCCGGTCATTGCCAGCGAGCAGTACCCGCAGGGCCTCGGTCCGACCGTGGAGAGCCTCGCCGCCATCCTCGGCGATACGCCGCCGGCCAAGCTCACATTCTCCTGTGCCCGCGATGACGATCTTCGCCAGGCCATCGCCGACAGTGGGCGGAAGCAGGTCATCGTCACCGGCATCGAGACCCACGTCTGTGTCCTCCAGACGGCCATTGATCTGCTCGATAGCGGTTACGAGGTCCAGGTCCCCTACGACGCCGTCAACTCCCGCCGCAAGTCCGACCGAAAGTGGGCCCTCCGCCGCATGGCCTCGGCCGGCGCCGTGATCACCACCACCGAGTCGGTCCTCTTCGAGCTCCTCGAGCGCTGCGACACCGCCGACTTCAAGACCGTCGCCAAGCTGATCAAGAAAATCCCCGTTTGATTGAAGAACGCTCGATTGGGCGCGCCAGGGCGGGACATGTCCCGCCCCTACAGGTGAACGGTTCGATCAACGTCGTCGTAGGGGCGGCGCATGCGCCGCCCTTGTTCCCCAAATCCGGGACCATTGCAGCGGGTTCGCACCGAAACCGAACCGAATCCTGATTGTTTTCGCCGGTTCGCGCCCCAGATTGATGGCGTGCGCGACCTCTCACCGCCTCTCCACGCCTACCCCGATCATCCGAGTGAGTTGCCCTCTCAGAGCCTGAACCCTATAATTTCCTCAAAATGCAGCATCCTGGGGATTTGGTGGGCGCTCCAAGAAGGGCATTCCATCTCGGCGATTGGCTGGTGGAGCCGACCCTCGATCGTATTTCACGGGATGGCAGGGCGGTGCAGCTCCGTCCGCGGGCGATGGACGTCCTCGCCTGCCTCGCCATCGCCGGTGGCAAGCTGTCCAGCAAGAGAGACCTCATCGACGCGGTGTGGCGCACCGAGTTCGTCTCCGAGCACGCCCTCACCCAGGTCATCGCCGAGCTGCGCGCCGCACTCGGTGACGACGCTCGCAACCCCTCCTACATCGAGAACATCCCGCGCCGCGGCTATCGGCTGGTGGCTGCCGTGACGCCCGTCGCCGCGTCGGTGCCGCCCACGCGTCAGGTTTCGGTGCCCTTCAAACTGCAGGGCGACGGCCGCGACTACCGTCTCATTCAGGGCGACAACATCATCGGCCGCACCGACGACGCCGACATCGCGATCGATCGCACCGAGGTTTCGCGCGCGCACGCCAGGGTCGTGGTGTCGGGCACATCGGCGACCGTCGAGGACCTCGGCAGCAAGAACGGCACCTACCTGAATGGCGAACGCCTCGAGCAGCCGGCCCTGCTCGCCAACGGCGACGAGATCTGGATCGGTCGCAGCGTCGCCAGGTTCCGATTCCTGATCGAAGGCGAGGCCACCGTCACCGAGCAATCCACCTCATGAACCCGGAGGATGGGCCCCCGCCGGACACACAAACTGAGGGTGAGGACGAAACACTCGATCTCCCGGAGGGAATGCAGGCGTTTGCGGTCGGGCAGGTTCTCGGGGAGCGCTATCAAATAATCGACATGCTCGGCCGGGGCGGCATGGGCGAGGTGTGGCACGCCTTCGACCTCAAGCTCCGGGTCGAGGTGGCGCTGAAGGCATTGCGTCCGGAATTCTTCAAATCGGAACGGAGATTGGAGCTCCTCCGCCAGGAGGTCCGTGCCGCCCGTGAGGTCATGTCACCGAACGTCTGCCGGATCTTCGACTTGATCGAGATCGAAGGT
>JBFFBV010000113.1:0-14096 GCA_041560205.1 Candidatus Sulfomarinibacter sp. | reverse complement strand
GTCGAGCGTGTGGGGCTCGTTGCGGCCCTGCCGATGCTCTTGACCGGAAAACGGGTGCGCGCGCGCCGGGCGAAGAAGATGGGGCTGGTCGATGCGATCACCACACCGGGCGGCATCGCCGAGACGGGCGCAAGGGCGGCCGTGGCGTTGGCGGAGGGCTCGCTCAAACGCCGCCCGCGCAAGAAGAACCTCATGGACCGTGTGGCCTCAACCGCGCCCGGTCGCGCACTCGCGCTGCGCAAGGCACGCCAGCAGGTCATGCGGCGGACGCGTGGGCTGTACCCGGCGCCGCCGGCAATCCTCGAGTGTGTCGAAACGGGCCTCAAGAAGGGGCGACTTGCCGGCCTCGAGCGCGAGAGCGACTCCTTCGGCAAGCTCGCGGTGACCTCCGAGAGCCGCAACCTGGTCCGCCTCTTCCACGCCATGAACGATGCCAAAAAAAGCGCCGAGGGTGAGGCGAAAGAGGTGCAACGTCTCGCGATTCTCGGTGGCGGATTCATGGGCTCGGGCGTGGCGTCGGTGTCCCTCGGTCTATGTCCGGTGGTGGTGCGCGATCTCTCCGAAGAAGTCCTTGGCAGCGCCGCGAGGTCGATCGACGACGGCCTCAAACGGCAGGTCCGCTCCGGCGCCATCCGCCGGGTCGAGGCCGACCGCCGTCGTTCACGCCTGCTCTTGACGACCGAGGTTGACGATCTCTCGGGCGCCGATCTCGTGATCGAGGCGGTCTTCGAGGATCTCGATCTGAAGCGGCGGGTGCTTGCGGAGATCGAGGAGAGGGTGGCCGACGATACGGTCTTCGCCTCGAACACCTCCGCCCTCCCGATTGGCGAGATCGCCGCCGGCGCGCGCCACCCCGAGCGGGTGATCGGCATGCACTATTTCTCGCCGGTGCCCAAGATGCCCTTGCTCGAGATCGTCGTTGCGGAGAGGACCGCGAAGTGGACGACAGCGACCGCTCACGCCTTTGGCACCGCCCAGGGCAAGACCTGCATCGTCGTCAAGGACGGCCCGGGTTTCTACACCACCCGCATCCTCGCTCCCTACCTCAACGAGGCGGTGCTGCTGGTCGAGGAGGGCGCGCGGATCGAGGACGTCGATCGTGCGATGAAGGACTTCGGCTACCCGGTCGGGCCGCTCGCCCTGGTGGACGAGGTGGGTATCGATGTCGGTGCCCACGTCGCCCAGGATCTCGGGCGTGCCTTTGCCGACCGAGGACTCGAGGGTTCTGAAGCGATGCCGCGCATCTACGAAGCGGGGCTCCAGGGGCGCAAGAACGGGCGCGGCTTCTACCTCTACCCAAAGAGCAAGAAAAAAAGGAAACACGTCAACCCGAAGATCTACGAGTTGCTCGGCGGCGAGTCGAGACGGAGCGTCGATCCCACCGAGATCCACGAGCGTCTGGCGTTCCTGATGGTCAACGAGGCGGTCCATTGCCTCGAGGAGGGCGTGATCTCCTCGCCCCGCGACGGCGACCTCGGCGCGATTCTCGGCCTCGGTTTCCCGCCCTTCCGCGGTGGGCCCTTCCGCTACGTCGACAGCGTTGGCAGGGGCAAGATCTCGGCCGCGATGGAGGCGCTCGCGGAGAAACACGGTAAACGCTTCGTGCCGGCCGGGACGCTGACCGAGACGGTCAAGAACCGCGGGAGATTCTACTCATAATGCATTTTGAGTTTTGAATTGTGGATATTGAATTCCCGCCCGCCCTCCCCGGTATGCACCGCGCTTCGGGCGGGTGCGGGACAATTCAACATCCAAATTTCAGAATTCAAAATTGAAGAGGTGACCCAATGACCCAAAAATCACCGCTTCCGCTCAACGGAGTTTTGGTGTTGGATTTGAGCCGCATGCTCCCTGGCGCGGTGCTGGCGCGGCAGCTGCTCGACCTCGGCGCCCGGCTGATCAAGGTCGAGGAACCCGGATCCGGCGATCCCATGCGAATGGTGCCGCCGCAGGTCGAAGACATCGGCGTCGGTTTCGCCGTGTTTTTCCGCGGCGCCGAGTCCGTCGCCCTCGATCTTCGGGATCATGAAGACGCCGCCCGCCTGCGGCGTCTCGCAATCCGCGCCGACGTCGTGGTCGAAAGCTTCAGACCCGGCACGATCGAGGGGTGGGGACTGGGGTGGGAAGAGCTTCGTGCCGAAAACCCCCGCCTTGTGTGGTGTTCGCTCTCGTCCTTCGGCGCCTCCCCCGAGGTCCGCGACCGGGTGGCCCACGACCTCAACCTGAGTGCCATGGCCGGTGTGCTCGATCTGGTGGGCGGTCGAATTCCGCGGCTCCAGCTCGCCGACGTCACATCCGGTCTGCTGGCGGCCACGGCCATCCTCTCCGCATTGCTGGAACGCGAGAGGGACGGCCAGGGTCGGCAGCTGGAACAACCGCTCGCCGCCGGGCCGCTGCCCTTCCTGACCTGGAGCTGGGCCGAACAGGCACTCGGCGGAGGGGGGACCTTGGACACCCTGCTCGGCGGGGTGTGTCCCTGCTACCGCGTCTACCGCTGCGGCGACGGCAAGAGCCTGTCGCTGGCCGCGCTCGAAGCGAAGTTCTGGACGGCCTTTGTCGAGCTCATCGAGGCCGAGGGCCTCGAACACAGCGCGTTCGCCCTGGGCGAAGACGGTGCGAGGACGGTCGCCGCCGTCGAACGCGCCCTCGCGAAGCACCCGCGAGAGCATTGGTTGAGAAAGGCAGAGGAAAATGGACTCCCAATGGGTCCCGTGCACGGGTTTGACGAGGCCGTCGTCGAACCCTTTTTCGCCTCGGCCGGACTGGTCGAGGAGTCGCCAATGCCTGGTGGTTCGACGGTGTCCGGGATCGGACCGTGGAATCCGTCGTCCGGAAGGACGCCCGAACGTCCTGCACCGCAGTTGGGGGAACACACGGAGGCGGTGCTGAAAGAGTTCGGGTGCGATTAAGGGTCCGCTCGAGAAGGATCGTCGGGCACGCCTACGGGAACGGAAACGGACACGCGTGGAACCCCTCTATACTCCTCCTGATGAAGGTCGCGATTCCCTGGTTGCTTGCGGTGCTCTCCGGACTCACGCTGGCGCTCGCAATGCCGGGACCCGGGCTGGTGCCGCTGGCACTCCTGTTTCCGGCCTTGCTCCTCGAAGCTCTCGAGAGGGGACCTGGGCGGTGGCGGCCATGGCTGGTGGGATGGCTCGCGGGAACCGTTTTCTGGGTGATCTCGACCAACTGGGTGATCCCGGTGATGCACCACTACGGGGGGCTCCCTCGGCCGGTGGCGGTGGGCTGCCTCGTCGGCATGGGCGCAATGCTCGGGTTTTTCTGGGCCCTCGCAGCAGGTATCACGTCGTTGGTGCCCGCCAGACTGAGGATCTGGGTCTTTCCTGCAGCATGGGCGTCGATCACGGTCCTGCACCAATACCCCCCGCTCGGCTTCACCTGGACCGGTGCGGCGGCCGCCTGCGTCGATCAGCCGTGGTTGATGGCATCGCTTCCGGTGTGGGGGGCGACCGGCCTGGGTTGGTGGGTGGCGGCCATCGGGGCCTCCGTCTGGGGCCTCGCAAGGGCGTCCACTCGCCTCGGAGCGGTGGGATCCCTAGTGATGACCGCCGGTGGGCTGATCGTGATGATCGCCGTGTCGCCTCCGCCAACACCGGCTGGTGAGCCGATCCGAGTGGCAGCGCTCCAGCCCGGGACGTCGCTGGAGGAGAAGTGGGACCCCTCGCAATCGCGAGAGATCGCCGAGCGGGTGTGGGCGATGACCGCCGAGGCCGCGGTCCACGGCGCCGACCTGGTGCTGTGGCCGGAGAGCGCCGTCCCCTATCGGCTCGACTCGGACCCCGCCTACCGCGAGGCGGTGGAGCAGATGGCCGAGCAGTTCGAGATCCAGATCGTCCTCAACTCGGTAGCCTCGAGTGACGGCGGTGGTTACGCCAACTCGGCCTTTTTGGTGACCGAAGCGGGTGTGGCGCCGACACGCTACGACAAGGTCAAGCTCGTACCCTTTGGCGAGTTCGTGCCGCGTTGGGCGCGACTCGCCTTTTCGGAATCGCTGGTGCGCGAGGTCGGGTCCTTCTCCCCCGGGGAGGGTCCCATTGTTCTGCCGGCCGATGTTCCTCTCGGGGTCGCGATCTGCTTCGAGGTCGTTTTCCCCGATATCGTGGCCGCGCAGGTGCGTGCCGGGGCGCAGCTTTTGACCACCCTGACCAACGACGGTTGGTACGGGTTCTCGTGGGCGCCGCGCCAGCACTTCACCCAGGTGCGGCTGCGAGCGGCCGAGAGCAGGCGCTGCTTTGCTCGCGCAGCGCTGACCGGAATCTCGGGCTTCATCGACCCGAACGGAAGGGTGGTGTCGGAGCTTGGGACCGGCAAGACAGGAATCGTTGCGGAGACCGTTCAACCGATGACCGGCCTCACGCCGAGGGTGCGGTGGGGCGATTGGTGGGCGATTCTGTGTGGCGTTGCGACGATCGCGATGGTGGTGGGATCGCGGCTCGTCGGTCGAGTTCGAGTCAAAACGGATGGGCGGGTCACATCAGGCACAGAAACGGAAACGGGCCCGGGTTCGGGAAGGTAGCGGGGCGCCCGATTGTTGAGTAAAATAGGCCGTCCGTTCGGGCGGATCATGATCCCTGAGAGGCGAAGATGCTGGAAGAACTGATACAGAGCGGTGAAGCGGAGATGGAGCGTATCCAGCGCCTGCGGGGGTACCTTTGACGAAGATTCGCTGAAAGCTCAGCTGGAAGAGGCCGACACCGAGGCGCAGGATCCGGACATCTGGTCCGACCAGAATCGCGCGCGGCAGGTCATGAGCCGCCGCTCCCAGCTCCAGCAGCAGCTGACAACCGCGGACTCCCTCCACGAGGCCTCCGAAGAGCTCGAGGTGCTCATGGAGATGGCCCGTGAGGGGGAGGAGGGCGCCGAAGGAGAGCTCGGCGAGGCTCTCAAGCGCATCACACCGCTTCTCGACCGGGTCGAGCTCACCGCCAAGATGACTGGTGAGCACGATGGATCCAACGCCTTTGTCGAGATCCACCCAGGCGCCGGCGGAACGGAGAGCCAGGACTGGGCGCAGATGCTCGAGCGTCTCTACCTGCGGTGGGCCGAACGGAGGGGCTTCGAGGTCGAGGTGATGGACGAGCAACCGGGTGAAGAGGCGGGCATCAAAGGCGCCACGCTGCTGATCAAGGGGCCCTACGCCTACGGCAATCTCCGCTCCGAAAACGGGGTCCACCGTCTGGTGCGGATCTCGCCCTTCGATTCGCAATCCCGGCGCCACACGTCGTTTGCCTCGGCGCACGTCTATCCCGAGGTCGACGACGAGGTCGATCTCGAGATTCCGGAGAAAGACATCCGGGTCGATCGTTACTGTTCGTCGGGCCCGGGCGGGCAAGGCGTCAACACCACCTACTCGGCGGTCAGGGTCGTCCACGAGCCTTCGGGCATCATCGTCACCTGCCAGAACGAGCGCTCGCAGATCAAGAACCTCGCCAGCGCGATGAAGGTCCTCAGGGCGCGGCTGTATGAGCTCGAGATGCAGAAGCGCGAGGAAGAACTCGAGAAGCTCAAGGGTCCGAAAAAGGACATTTCGTGGGGCAACCAGATCCGCTCCTACGTCCTCCAGCCCTACCGCATGGTCAAGGACCTGCGGACCGAGCACGAGGTGGGCAACGCTGACCGGGTGCTCGATGGCGACATCGACGACTTCATCGAGGCCTTCCTGCATTGGAATGCGCAGCAGGAAGCGACGCAATAGGCGGGCGAGCCCGCCCACCTCTCAGTGAGGCGCGCGATCTGCATCGACGTGGCAATGAGGAGCGCTTTGCAGCCGAGACGACATCGGTGCCACCCCTCACGTTGTTTGCCCTGAAGGCGTTGCTCGATTTGCAGGCGATAAAATCAAACAATGTGAGGGGTGGCACCTGTCTCGCCGAAGCGGGAGGCGCGAAGAAGTGTGGCTCGCCTTCGAACCCTCTTGCGTGGTGTTGCGTAAACTCAGACTGACGTGTACTGTGCGAGCTGCGGGATGTGGCTGCGTCCAGCCGCTGCAGGTCGACCTGGTCCCTGCGTTTCGGAGTTCCCGCGAACCGTGACACAAGGGAGGACACGACCATGAAGCAGACGGCTGAATTGACCGGATCCGCTCGATTCATCGAGCTCGAGGAGCGCCACGGCGCCCACAACTACCACCCGCTCGACGTGGTCATCGCCAAGGCCGAAGGCGCCTGGGTGTGGGACGTCGAGGGCAAGCGGTACATGGACTTCCTGGCCGCCTACTCGGCGGTCAATCAGGGCCATTGCCACCCCCGCCTGGTCAAGGTGATGCGGGAGCAGTCCGGGCGTGTGACGCTGACCTCGCGGGCCTTCCGCAACGACCAGCTCGGGCCCTTTTGCGAGGAGCTGACAAACCTCACCGGCTTCCACCGGGTATTGCCGATGAACACCGGAGCCGAGGCGGTCGAGACCGCCATCAAGGCGGCCCGCAAGTGGGGTTACACGGTCAAGGGCATCCCGGCCGACGAGGCCGAGATCCTGGTCTTTGCCGGCAACTTCCACGGCCGCACGACCACCATCGTCGGCTTTTCCTCGGATGAGGAGTACCGATTCGGATTCGGGCCCTTCACGCCGGGCTTCCGCATCCTTCCATACGGCGACGCGGATGCGGTCGAGGCGGCGATGCACGACAAGGTCGCGGCGGTCCTCGTCGAGCCCATCCAGGGCGAGGCCGGGATCGTGATCCCGCCGGACGGCTTTCTGCGTCGGCTGCGCGAGATCACGACAGAGCACAACGCCCTGCTGGTGGCAGACGAGATCCAGTCCGGGCTCGGCCGTACCGGCAAGCTCTTCGCCTACGAGCACGACGGGATCCGGCCCGACGTCGTGATCATCGGCAAGGCGCTGTCCGGGGGGATGTACCCCGTCTCAGCAATCCTCGCCGACGACGAGGTGATGGGCGTCTTCAACCCGGGGGAACACGGGTCGACCTACGGCGGCAACCCGCTCGGCGCCGCGGTCGCGCGAGAGGCGCTCAAGGTGCTGGTGGAGGAAGACATGGTCCAGCTGTCGGCCGACAACGGCGCCTATTTCCTCGACCAGCTCGCGGCGGTCGACTCGAAGCACGTCAAGGAGATCCGCGGTCGCGGCCTGTGGATCGCCATCGAACTCAACCAGGAGGCGGGCGGCGCGCGCCGGTTCTGCGAGGCGCTTCAGGAGGAGGGCCTCCTGTGCAAGGAGACCCACGCGACCGTCATCCGCGTGGCGCCGCCGCTGACCATTGGCCGGGACGAGATCGATTGGGCGGTGGAGCGGATCGCGAAGGTGTTGACGACGCTGTAGAGACATCGAGGCTCTTTTCGGGCACGGAGACGGCAACGGGCACGGGCACGGGTTAAACTGCCTTCAATGCGAAGGCAAGGCCCCATCACCACGCGTCACATCGTCGTTGCGGTCCTGGTGATGGTGGTGATCAACGCGCAGCTGACCTGGTGGGTCCTCTTCATCCTCCGCCTCAACCGGACGATCCTCGATTTCGAGCGTGAACGGCTGGTTGCCGCAGCGCGAGTGGAGGCCGCTCGCGTCGAGACCGAGCTCGAGGCCGCCCACACCGCCCTCGAGGCCGCGGTCCTGATGGGTGACGAACCGGGTCGGAGCGCGGTGCCCGCGCCCTTCGTCGGCTGGCGGACGGACTTTGCTGTCGACGAGTGTCCGACGACACATATCAGTGACACGGGTGTCGTCGAGCTCGGCGTCGAGTCGGGTCTAAGATGCGTGACGGGTGTCGTCGGCGGCGAGTGGGGTCGGTCGGTGTTGGCTGTGGGCGCCATGCTCGAGGTAGCCGCAACGGGAGACGATGGCGCGCCGGGCGTTGCGCTGGCCGAGCCCTTCGCTGGGCTTTCGATTCGTCCCAGGATGGAGGTGTGGTCGGCCGTGCTCGAGGACTACCGGCGCCGGATCGTGATGTTGGTCTCCGAGAGCGCGTTCTTCGCCGTGCTCCTGCTGGTCCTGATCTTCCTCCTGTGGCGTTCCATCCGCCGTGAGGTGGAGCTCGAGCGGCAGCACCGGAACTTCCTTTCGGCCGTCACCCACGAGCTCAAGTCGCCGTTGGCCTCGATGCGCCTGGCCCTGGAGACAGTGGCCACCGGGCGCGCGAACCCGGAGGCCGGGAGGAAGTTCGTCGGCTACGCCCTGGAGGATGTCGAGCGTCTCCAGGATCTGGTGGAAAAGGTCCTCGAGGCGACCCGTTTCGGCGAGGGCTGGACCGAGATCCATCGCCAGGACCTCCACCTCAGCCAGTTGGTCGAGGACTCGATCGAGGCTTTCAGGCGGCGGGCCGTGGCCGCCGGGGCGCGCCTGGAAGCGAACATCTCCCCCGATATCCGAGCGGAGGCCGATGCCGAGGCAATGGAGATCGTCATCTCGAACCTGCTCGAGAACGCGGTCAAGTACGGTGATGATCCCGCGACCGTGAAGATCGATCTCAGCCTGGACGGCGGCTTCGCGGTGCTGGAGGTGAGCGACAACGGAAGCGGTATCGCGGAGGAGGACGTGGATCTGGTCTTCGGGCGGTTCTACCGCGGTGGAGAGGAGATGACCAGGACCGCGAGAGGCACCGGGCTCGGCTTGTATCTGGTACAACAGGTTGTCGAGGCGCATCGGGGCAAGGCGGAGATCGCCTCGACCGGTCCCTCGGGGACGATCATCCGGGTGGCGCTGCCCGGGCACCTTGATGTGGGAGCAGGCTTGTGAAGAAGCACATCCTCATAGTCGATGACGAGGAGCATCTCGCAGATGCTCTCGCCCACAACCTCCAGTTCGAGGGCTTTTCGACGACGATCGCGTATGACGGAGAGGAGGGTCTCCAGCTTGCCCGCACGATCCAGTTCGATCTCGTGATCCTCGACATCATGATGCCGAAGCTCGACGGCCTCGAGGTCTGCCGCCGTCTGCGGGCGACCGGTAGCAGGGTCCCGATTCTCTTCCTGACCGCCAAGGCGGCCGACGCCGACCGATTGCTCGGCCTCAAGGTGGGGGCGGACGACTATGTCGCCAAGCCGTTTCTCCTCGAGGAGCTGATCCTCCGTATCCACGGTATCTTTCGCCGCCAGGAGTGGTACGCCTCGCCGCCCGACGAGCAGGAGCTCTTTCGCTTCGGTGACAACGAGCTCAACTTCCTGACCTACGAGGCCACGACCGGTGATCGGGTGCTGAGCTTGACCGAGAAGGAATGCATGCTCATGAAGCTGATGGTGGAACGCCGCAATCAGGTGGTCTCGCGCGAGGAGATCCTCGAGCGGGTATGGGGCTATCGCTTCTCCACCTCATCGCGCACCATCGACAACTTCATTGTGCGCCTGCGCCGGTACTTCGAATCAGACCCGAAGAACCCACAGTTCATTCACTCCGTGCGCGGCGTCGGATATCGCTTCACCTGCCCGGACTGAACAGGGTGTTTGCTCTGCACCGGGTCCTGCTCGCGCTGCTCCTGGTGGGCAATGCTGCAGTGTTCGCCGGTGTGGATCCTCCCCTCAAACTGATCACCGCCGCCATCGTGCTGGCGCTCATGATCGATCTCCGTCGGGTGCCGAAGCTACCCCCGACGGTTCGCATCGCGGTCTTCGGATTCCTGGGCTTGGTCGTCGTCCAGCTGGTGCCGCTGCCGGTCGGAGTCCGGCACCTCCTCCAGCCCGGCTTCGCCGAGGTGATGGCGACCGGATGGGCGCCACTCTCGTTGGCCCCCTGGGCGACCGTTCGGGGCGTGGCGTCGGCCTTTGTCCTCGGTGGAATCGTGCTGATCGCGGCGCGAATGGCGGCGACCCGTAGCGGCCTTCCCTTGCTGCTGACCGTCATCGCGGTGACCTGCGGGATCATGGCGGTGCTCGGTCTCGCGGGAGAGAGCGGTGCGCCTCAAAACGTGTTGCTGTTCCGAGCCAATACCGGTGGCGGCGACGTGTATGGACCCTTCGTCAACTCGAACCACTTCGCCGCAGGTATCGAGCTCAGCCTCCCGGCGGCGTTGGTGTTGCTGGCCGCTGCCCTGCGCAACCTGCCTCGACCGGGATCGACCAGGCAGCGCGCGGCGGTGACCGCGCTGGCGTCGGCGGTGGTCGTGGTGGTGGCGGTGGCGGCGGTCCTGAGATCGGGGTCGCGCGGCGGGGTGATGTTCATGGTGCTCGCCCTGCTTCTGACGGGGAGCCTCTGGTTGCGCCCCCGACGCGCCCGACGATGGCCCTGGATGGCTGGTGTTGCGACGTTGGTGGCCGTAGCTCTGGCCTTGGCGTGGACCCGGTTGCCGGAGCTCAGGGACGGTTTCGCGCATCTCTTCGTCGTGGAGGGCGTGGAAAGTAATACCAGAAGGGACTTCTGGATCGGTACGGCCGCTTCCTTCGCACGGTCTCCTGTGATTGGCTCCGGTCTCGGCAGCTACCGGTACGTCATCGGCCTGGACAAGCCGGCGACCGGCACGTCGGTCCTCGAGCAGGCGCACAACGACTGGCTCGAATGGGCCTCGACGACCGGGATGACAGGAATGGCCATTCTCGGCCTGCTCCTGGTCGCGCTCTGGGCGGGGCTGCGACCCGCGCGTGTGCGACGACTCCGCTTCGATCTCCGCTATCCGTTGGCCGGCGCCGCGGTGGCGCTCGTCGCCACCGCCCTTCACGAGATGGTCGGCTTCGGCCTGCACACGCCGATCAACGGGTATCTGATGGCGGCGTGGGTCGGACTCGTATGGGGGGTCTGGGGGAGAGTGGAGGAGGGGAGGCGCAGGGGGCGAGCCCAGGATGACGAGGGGTCGGGGGGATCTGCCGTTCTCGAGACTCAGACCGATGAATCCGTCGGGAACGGGAACGGGGACTGGAACGAGGGGGGAGACGAAGGGTGAGTGGGCAGGTCGATATTGGAGCGCATCTGCTGAGAATGCGGATAACTGGGGTGGCGGCTTTGATCGTCGTTGCGGTCGCTACGGGGGCGGCCTTCCTCCAGCCCTATCAGGGATCGTCAGTGGCCTCGCCCGCTACTGTGACCCTGGTGGCGGCCGTTGCAGCCCTGTGGATCGGGTTCTCGGCCAATCGAGACGCAGCGAGCCGCTTGGCGAAGATCCGCCGCGCCTTTGCGGTCCACGGAGACGAAAAACGGCTCCTCCGCGATCACTGGATGGTGTACGTGGTGATTCTGATCCGGCTCGAGATGATGGCGGCGGGGGGGTTGGTGGTGGCGCTGTGGGGGGCGGGGCCGCGCCTCGGGGTGTGGCTGCTGGCTCTCGGGGCTTTGATGATCGCCTTGACCTGGCCGACCTCGCGCAAAGCCCAGCTCCTTCTCGGGCGGGCGCGCGCCCTCCGAGACAATGTCCAAAATTGAGACAATCTCCGGATTTGCACCTCAACCCCGAGACCGCTCCTCCGAGGTGTTCAAAATATGGAAATGACGCAACATTTCAAAGGGTTTTCCGTATAGTGAAGCCAGGAGGCGTGCACCTGCACCGCTGGGAACGTGTACGCTTCGACCAAGTGATGGAGGCGCAATGAAACGTTGGATGTGGTTGACCTTGGCGGCGGTGATCGTGGTCGGCGTCGGCGTGTCGCTGGTCGCGTTGCCCACCGAGTACGAGTGGACGACCTCGTCGCCCGAGGCGCTCGCCGCATTTGAGGCGGCGATGGACGCTCAAATGAAGCTTTACTACGAAGACGCCCGCGAGTATATCCAACGGGCGGTGGAGCTCGATCCCGATTTCTTGGTTGCGAAGCTGATGTCGGCCGACTCCATGTATCGCGAGGACAAGGAACAGGCCGAGAAGGTGCTGGAGGAGGTTCTCGCCGAGGACATCTCGAAGCTCACGCCGCGGGAGCAGTTCTTCATCGAGCGGGCGCGGGCTTATCACGAAGAGCGCCGAGAGGATATCGACGGCCTCTTGGAGCGGTTCCTCGCCGAAGCGCCGAACGATCCCTACCTTCTCAACCAGCAAGCCCTCCAACACTGGTCTCGTGGCGAGTTCGAAGAGGCCGAGCCTCTGTACATGCGGCTGAAGGACATCGCCCCGAATTGGGTCATCGCCTACAACCAGCTCGGCTACATCAACATGAGCCGCGGACGCTTTGATGAGGCCGAGGAGTACTTCAAGAGTTACCGGTTCATCGCCCCCGACCAGGCCAACCCCTACGACTCGCTGGGCGAGCTCTTCGTCGCCCTTGGACGGTATGACGAGGCAGAGGAGTCCTTCGAAAGGGCGATCGAGATCAAGTCCGACTTTTGGGCGGCTTACGAACACATCGCCCTCATGAAGACCTTCAGCGGCGATCTCGAGGGGGCGCGCGAGATTCTCGAACGCGGCAAGACCGCCGGCATCCCAGAGGGCTACGCGATGGCGATGGGCTGCCTCGAGCAGTCCATGGCGTTGTCAAACTCCCGCTCGTGGGAACAGATCCTCGAGTTGGCGGAGACTTCCTCCTGCGTTGACAAGAAACACGTCAATTTCTCCAAGGTTTCGACCCACCTCGCGGCCTGCGAGCTCGGCAAATGGGAGACTGCCGAGGCGATTGAGACCGAGGCCGAGGAGATCTTCGCCAAAGCCAAAGAGTCAGCCTCGCCCAAGGATCTGGAGAGGCTGCGTGCTGTGATCGAACACATGCGCGGCGTGCGACTGGCCCTCCAGGGCGACTATGGGGGCGCCGCGGAGAAATTGCGTACCGCCGACCAGACCCTGACCTATATCGAGGCGGGTTCCGCCATCTTCAAGCTTTACAACCAGATGATCATCGCCGAGCTCCTGCTCGCCGACGGCAAGGACGCCGACGCGCATGCGCTGATGTCCAAGGTCCGGGGTGTCAACCCGGCCTGGGTTGCAGAGTTCGAGGACGCCGGTCACAAGGTGCTGGGCCTCGAACGCGGATAAAAGTCGACCAAAGCTGTGACCAGGGGCGCTTCGGCGCCCCTTTTTCAGCTCTCGACGAATGGCCTGAGCCGGTCAACGCCGTCTCGAAGGGCCGTCACCAGGGGATGCTCTCCAAGGCGCTTTTCCACCGCCTCGAAGACCCCGGCGAAGTACCATAACTGTCGCTCGGGGCCGGCGTTGAAGGGCTCCCACACGGTCTCCGGATCATCTGCAATTTCCAGATCCGTGAGCAGCGCGAGCAGGTTGTGGAGGACGTCAGCCGCCTTGATGAGGACGGCCTCCCGGGGCATGGTCTGGATGTGGTCGAGCTGCTCCTGTTTGCGGATGCCCCAGGTCTCGGTGTCATCGAGCTCGCGCCGCTTACGCTCGGTGACCTCGAGAACGAGAGAGAGGACCTCCTCGCCGAGGTTCGCGCGGATGCTTTCCTGCCCGTCGGGATCGGGAACGTCCTCGAGGTAGTCGTGGAGAATCGACGCCGCGAGGACCTCGTCGCGGACGCCGATGCGGGCAAGGATGCACATGGTTCCCATCAGGTGGGCGACGTACGGCACGCGGTCCGGCAGAAAGTCGCCGACCGGGCTTTCCGTGTCCTCATCGGCGGCGTGCTTGCGGAATTGGTGGTAGTGGCCACGGGCGGCAAGCCGCACCGCGGCCTCGAGCAACGGGGAGAATAAAGCTCCCGTGTTGGGATTGTTCGGAGACCCGGACATGATCTGACCATTGTAGCGCCCAACCGCCGCTTGGATACAAGATGCACCCGCCCGACCACCCACCCGGATGCAGGATGCAATGCCGCCCATCCGGGCAGGAGCGCGATGCAGATCACAGTGGTGGGTGGGTGGGACTTGTATCTTGAATCGTGTATCTTGCATCTGGGTGGGCAGTTGGGGGCGGCGCGGTACACTTGAACGCGGAGGACATATGTACCGTTGTCTTTTCGTCACGATCATGATCCTGGGCCCGGCCGTCGCTGCCGAGGCGCAATTTGTCGCCCCGGGGGGTGCGATCCCGGCGGTCGCCAACCTTCCCGGCGAAAACGACACCTTCTGGCGCTCCGACGTCACCATACTCAACCTCAACTCATCCGACATCCAGGTCGTGCTGGTGCTGTTTCCGGAGATCAAGAACTCGGCGCCGGGCTTCGAGATCCAGGAGAGCGAAGCGATCGATATCGCGGGAAACGGGCAGATCACCGTCACCAACGTCATGAGTAGCCTCTTCAGCCAGAGCAACAAGAAGGGGGCCCTCT
>JBFFBV010000112.1:0-14439 GCA_041560205.1 Candidatus Sulfomarinibacter sp. | reverse complement strand
GGAGGCGGCGACCGCCTACCTCATCGTCCTGCGGACCGCGGGGTTGTATGAAATCCAGAAAGAGAACCTGCGTGTCACCCGCAGGAACCTCGAGCTCGCGCAGATCCGGCAACGTATCGGTGCAGCCGGAGCTTCCGAGGTCTACCGATGGGAGAGCGCGATTGCGACCGCCGAAAGCGTGACTGTGAAGAACCGCGAAAACCTCAACGTCACCAAGGTCAAGCTCAACCGGGTCCTCAACCGCCCGCTGAACACCAAATTCATCCCCGAGGATGTGAATCACCTCAGCGAGGTGTTCATGTCCGGTGATATGAGGACCTGGCAGTACGTGTTCAGCCCGCAAAGTTACGAGATATTCATCGATTTCATGGTCGATGCCGGCCTCGAAAATTCTGTCGAGATCAAGGCCCTCGACGAAGCGATCGCGGCTGCCGAACGCGCGCTCGTCGCGACACGCCGCCAGCTCTATATTCCAGACGTCTTTCTGAGCGCGGAAGTCGGCGAGGTCTTGACCAAGAGCGGTGCTGGCAGCGAACCGATCGATCTCCCGATTCCGATCGAGTTTCCGTCGGTAAACGATACCAGCTGGTCGGTCGCCCTTTTCGGCGCGCTGGAGGTCTATGCCGGTGGCGCCAACCGAGCGGCCAAGCGGCGCGCACAGGAGGAGCTCTTCCAGCTGCAGATCGAACGCAACGCCGTGGCCAACCGGGTCGAACAACGGATTCGATCCGCGCTGCTCCTCGCCGGTGCCTCGTTCTACTCGATCGAGCTTGCCGAGGCGGCCGCTGATGCGGCTCTCAAGAGCCTGGAATTGGTGACCGAATCGTATGTCACTGGTGCCGTTTCGATCACCGAGCTTCTCGACGCGCAGGCCGCCGCCTTGCGTGCCAGCGAGGGCGCGTCCAATGCCGTCTACGATTTTCTGATCGACCTCATGGAGGTCGAGCGTTCGATGTCGAGCTTCGGTTTCTTTCAGACTCCGGAGGAGCGGGAAGCTTTCTACCAGGGTGTTCATGAGTACATGATTCGGCGCGGCGTCCAGCCTCTTCCCGAAGATCAGGCAACCCGCACCCTCATCCGGTGATCGAGGAGGTACATGGGATGCGCAAGACATCGCTTCGCGTGATGACAGTCGTCGGGATGGCCATTCTCAGTGTCACCTGTGGTCGCCAGGAAACCACAGCGGAACCAGAGCTGCGACCGGTTCGAACCGAAGTTGTCTCCCTGTCGGGAGCCCAACGACAGCGGACGTTTTCTGGTACGTTCCGCGCCGGAATGGAGTCGAGGCTCAGCTTCCGCGTACCGGGAAGGGTGCAACGGCTCAACGTTTCGGTTGGACAGGCGGTCGGTCCGGGCCACCTGATCGCGGAGCTCGAATCTCGGGACTACGAACTGCAGGTGCAAGAGGCCCAGGCGGGCCTGACCCGGGCCAGGGCCACGAGGCGCAACACCGATGCCGAGCGAGATCGTGTGCGGGAGCTCTATGAGAATGACAACGCGTCGCTCAGCCAGTGGGACCAGGCGCGAGCGATGGCGGAGTCGGCGGCCGCCCAGGTGGAGTCGCTCGAGAAGAGGCTCGAGCTGGCCCAGCTGCAGCTCGACTACACACATTTGACGGCGCCGGTGACCGGGGCGATCGCCACAGTCGAGGTGGAGGTCAACGAAAACGTCCAGGCGGGCCAACCGATCGTGACGCTGTCCTCGAGCACCATGACCGAGGTCGGCGTCGATCTCCCGGGCAGCGTGATCACCGAGATCCGTGAGGGCGACAGCGCCGTCATCGAGTGCGACGCCCATGCGGGAGAGATCCTCGATGGCATCATCACAGAGGTCGGCGTCGCTGCGTCTGGCGCGACCACCTTTCCGGTAACCGTCCAGCTGGCTTCTCAAAGCGATCGGGTGAGACCGGGAATGGCGGCCGAGGTCACCTTTCGCCTCGCGTCTCCCGAGGGGAGTTCCGGCCGCATTTTCGTGGCGGCGGTGGCGGTTGGAGAGGATCGCGACGGTCGTTTCGTTTTCCTGGCCGAACCCGAGGGTGAAGGGAAAGCCGTCGTCAGGCGACGCCCGGTGACTGTCGGCGACCTCACAACTGACGGCCAGCGGGACCTGATCGAGGTCCTCGATGGCCTCTCGGAGGGCGACATCATCATCACCGCAGGAGTCCGGCGGCTCGAGGACGGTCGCCTGGTGCGGTTGGCGGAGTTGGAGTCGCAGCCATGAATCTGACCCTCGCCGCGATTGAAAAGAACCGGATCACGGTGGTGGTTTTGGCGGTGATTCTTCTCAGCGGCACCCTGTCCTTTTTCGATATGGAGCGGGCCGAGGACCCGGGTTTCGTGATTCGTGATGCGGTGGTCATCACCTATTTCCCGGGCGCGAGCCCGCGCCGGGTCGAGCAGCTCGTCACCGACAAAATCGAGAAGGCGATTCAGCAGATGCCGGAGCTGAAATTCGTCTCGAGTGAGTCGAAAAACGGGATCTCGATCGTTTACGTCAAGATTCGCGGGGAGTACCGCGAGATGCGGCCGATCTGGGACAGCCTCCGCCGCAAGGTGACGGATGTTGCTCCGCAGCTACCGGACGGAGTGATCGGTCCGTTCGTCAACGACGAGTTCGGGGACGTGTTCGGCACGGTCGTCAGCATCACCGGTGACGGCTTCGACTACGCTGAGCTCAAGGACGTGGCGGACGAGGTTCGGGACGAACTTCTGTTGATTTCCGACGTCGCCAAGGTCGACGTCTATGGAGACCAGGAAGAACGGATATTCGTCGAGTACAACAACGCCCGGTTGGCCGAGCTCGGTCTGTCGCCGGTGCAGCTCCAGCAGATCCTGTCGAGCCGCAACATCATCATCCCGGGCGGCAGCATCGACACCTCCGAGGAGAGGATCTCGCTCGAACCGTCGGGAAACTTCGTGAAGTTGGAGGATGTCAAGCGGGCCCTGATCTCGGTGCCCGGCCGCGTAGAGCTGATCGCGCTTCAGGACATCGCCCGCATTGAACGTGGCTACGTCGACCCGCCACAGACCAAGCTGAGGGTCAACGGTGAGCCCGCGCTGGCCCTTGCCGTTTCGATGCGGGAGGGCGGCAACATCCTCGATCTCGGCCGACTGGTGAAGGAGACTATCCACAGGGTCGGATCCGAGTACCCGATCGGCATCGACTTCACCTTCATCCAGTTTCAGGCCGAGCCGGTCAACAAAAAGGTCAACGAGTTCATCGGAACTCTGCTGCAGGCGATCGCGGTGGTCGTGATCGTGATGTTGATCAGCCTCGGCATCCGGACCGGTTTGGTGGTGGCAAGCCTGATTCCGATGGCGATCGTAATGGCGCTGATGATCATGGGTTTCCTCGACATCGGACTCAATCAGATGTCGCTGGCATCGCTGATGATCGCGCTCGGAATGCTGGTCGACAACGCCATCGTCATGTCCGAATCGATCATGGTGCAGATGGGCGAGGGGAAACAGGCCATCGACGCGGCCGTCGATTCGGCGGCCGAGCTGCGGATTCCGCTCCTGATCTCGTCGCTCACGACCATTGCCGCGTTTCTCCCCATCTACCTCGCCGAGTCCGACACCGGCGAGTACACGGCACCGCTCTTCAAGGTCGTGACCATCACGTTGTTGAGCTCGTGGATCTTGTCTTTGACGATGATCCCGATGCTGTGCGTGAAGTTCTTCAGGGTCAAGCCGCAGCAGCCCGAAAACGCGTACGACGGACGGTTCTTCCAATCGTACCGACGACTCCTGCTCCTCTCGCTGAAAAACCGGTGGGCTGCGGTTGGTGTGATCGGACTCGTCTTCTTCCTGGCGCTGCAGGCCTTTGCCCTGGTGCCGGTGATGTTCTTCCCCGAAAACGACCGGCCCACCTTCCTCGCCGAGCTTCGGTTACCGGTGGGCTCCAGCCTGGAGAAAACGGACCGCGTCGTGGCCGAAATCGAACGGTACCTGCGTGACGAGATGCTCCTGGACGCAGACTCGATCGAAGGTGCGGAGGGCGTCGTCAACTGGGCGGTGTTCATGGGCGAGGGTGCCCCCCGCTTCATCCTGTCGTTCATCATCGAACAGACAACCCCGGAGTACGCGGTTTTCGTCATCAACGCCACCTCCCGCGAGGTGATCGACGAACTGGTTCCCAGACTGCGCCAGTTCTGCCTCGATTCCTTCCCCGACCTCAAGGCGCAGATCGATCCCCTGCCACTTGGACCGCCCATCATCAATCCGATCGAGGTCCGCATCTCCGGTCGGGACGAAGACGTGATCTTCGGCCTCGTCGATTCGGTCAAAGCGAAGCTGTATTCTCTCGCAGGTCCGACCGGAATCTCCGACGACTGGGGCGCTCGCGCCAAGAAACTGGTGGTGCGGATCGATGAAGCTCGCGCCCAGAGGGCCGGCGTCTCGAACTTCGACATCGCGGTTTCCCTGCAGACGGCGTTGACCGGGTTCGACACCACCGAGTTTCGCGAGGACGACAAGGTCATCCCGGTCACCCTGCGCTCGGTGGCCGCCGATCGGAGCGATCTCGGCAAGCTGGAAAGCCTCAATGTGTTCTCCCAGGCGACCGGGCGATCCGTGCCGCTGGAGCAGGTCGCCGACATCGAGGTCGCCTGGGAGCCGGCTAATATTCGCCGGCGCAATCGTCTCAAGACGGTCACGGTGCATTCGGACCTCGAGCCTGGGGTTACGGCCATCGAAATCATCAACCAGCTCACGCCGTGGCTCGAAGAGCAACAGTCGAGCTGGGGCCTCGGCTACTCGTGGGAATTCGGTGGCGAGTACGAGACCAGCATCGAAGCGAATGAGTCGATCATGGTCAAGCTTCCGGTGGCCGGCCTGGCCATTGTTTTGCTGCTCGTGGGCCAGTTCAATTCGTTTCGGCGGCCAGCCATCATCCTCATCACGATACCGTTGGGCATCATCGGAGTCGTGATCGGACTGGTCGTCCTGCGCTCTTACTTCGGCTTCATGACGCTGCTCGGGATCATTGCCTTATCCGGGGTCGTCATCAACAACGCCATCGTGCTGCTCGATCGCATCAGGATCGAAATCGAAGAGAACGGCCTCGATCCACAACGTGCGGTGGTGGAGTCGGCCCAGCGACGCCTGCGCCCCATCCTGCTCACGACCGGCACGACCATCGGCGGGCTCATACCGCTCTACTTGGGCGGCGGTCCGATGTGGGAGCCGATGTCGGTCGCGATCATGTTCGGGCTGCTCTTCGCAACCATCCTGACGCTGGTCTTCGTGCCGGTGTTGTACTCGCTGTTCTTCAAGGTGAGATACAAGGAGTTTGAGTACTGAGGACCTGTCGCGTTTTTGATCGCGAACTGCGCGATCAAACCAGCATCGCCGGGTGCCATCTTTCGCATTGTTGGGAGTTGTCGTCGAAGTCCGGGATGCATTGGGGCCAATCAATGCGAAAGGTGGCTCCAGATTCAAAAAAAGCGCCCCGCCGTGAGGCGGGGCTTGAAATGCAATAAGACCGTATTGCGATGAAGCCTATTTCTTGACGTCGCCCGTCGCGGCGCCGTGGAGCTTGACCTCGACCTTCTCCTCGAGATTGTCGTAGTAGTTCTTGAGGACCTCGATCACCTCGGGCTTGGAGAACTCCTTCGGCACCGGCTTGCCTTCGCTCATGAGCTTGCGCAGCATGGTGCCCGAGAGCAGCAGGCGGGAGCCCCCCTGGTACTGGCCGTCGTCGTCGATCACTGCCTTCGACTCGTGCGGGCAGGTCTTCATCGAAGCCATGGTGCCGCAGTCGTAGCAGTAGAAGGTCCAGTCCATGCACAGGGGCTGCAGCTTGAGGGAACCGTCGGGGATCTCGTTGAAGATCCGGTGCGCGTCGAAGGGACCGTAATAGTCGCCGACGCCTGCATGGTCGCGGCCGACGATGAGGTGCGAGCAACCGTAGTTTTGACGGAAGACGGCGTGCAGCAGCGCCTCACGCGGGCCGGCGTAGCGCATCTCCATCGGATAACCGCCCTGGACAACGCGATCCGGGCGGAAGTAGTTGTCGACCAGGGCGTCGATCGCCTTGACCCGGACATCGGCCGGGATGTCGCCGGGCTTGAGCTTGCCGACGAGCTGGTGGATGTAGACGCCGTCGCAGACCTCGATCGCCACCCAGGCGAGGTAGGCGTGCGAGCCGTGCATCGGATTGCGGAGCTGGAGCGCGGCGACGGTGCTCCAGCCGCGGTCCTCGAAGATCTTGCGCGCGTCGACCGGACGCTGGTAGATCTCGGAAAACATCTCGGGGTAGTAGGACTCCGAAAACACCTTGACCGGACCGGCGAGGTTGACCGGGCCCTGTGCCATGACTTTCTGGACGCCGGGGTGCTCGGTGTCGGTCGTCGCAAAGACCTTTTCGCACTCGAAGTCCTTGTCGATCTCGTATTTCTCGGTGACCGTCATGGAACCCATGATGGCCTCGGTCTCGGTGTCCCAGAGGGCGACCTCTTCGCCGATCTCGATCGAGTCGGCGAGGTTCTGCTCCGCGGACAGGGTGATGGGGATGGGCCAGAAGAGATTGTCCATCGACGGCATCTGGTAGCTCTCGCAGACACCCTGCCAATCGTCCTTGCCCATGAAGCCGTCGAGCGGCGTGAAGGCGCCGATGCCGAGCATGATGAGGTCCGAGGTCTCGCGGGTGGTCATCGGGACCCTCGTAAGACCTTCGGCCTTCTTCATCGCTTCGTCGAGCGCCGCGCCCTCGAGCAATCGCGGCTTCAGCTCCGGACTTCCGTGTGGTGGGACCAATTTGCTCATCGAGTTGCCTCCTTTGGCGTTCAAAATTGAGGGCGGCCCGTCCCGGCCGCCAAGGAATTACTCCTTCGTCAAACGCTCGTTGGCCATCGCCAACGTGCGGTAGAGAATGTGTGCGAACTTCGAGTAGGGGAGCGTCAAGAAAAGGGTCAGAACGATCGCGAGGTGGATCACGTAGACAGCGCAAGCGAGGATAACCGGCACGGCGACGAAACGGAACAGCTCGGTGAAGACGCCGGTTACGATGACCGCCAGCACGACCCACAGGAAAAAGCGATCGAAAGCGGTGGTGGCACCGACCAGCTTGTCTTCCGTCTTGCGTCGGTTGAGCCACAGCAGCACCCCGCCGAGGACCAGCGCGGCGGCAGAGATGTTGCCAAGCCACTTGACCCAGTGAGTGATCGGTACCGGGTAGCTGTACTGCAGGTTCAACCACGAGAAGAACACCGTGTCGCGATAGAGGTAGACGACGGCAAAGCCCGAGGTGATGGCGGCGCCGATGAAGCCCCACATGACCAGGAAGTGGCCCCATCTTCGTTTTGGCACTCCCCTCTCGCAGGAAGAGAACTTCTTGTGCAGGGCGATGTCGATTCCCGCCGGGATCAACGCTCCCACCAGGGAGCCCTTACGCTCTTGGTTCGCCCCCAGCAGCTTCCAGTATCGAGCCCCCGATATGAACAGCATCAAAGCGACAAAGCCCGTTGCCGCAAAATAAGTGATGTAGATCAAATTGTGGGGGACGAAGTGCTCGTAGTGAAAACGGCCGTCGGCCGCGGAGAGGGTCGAGTCCACCTCCGGGATGTGGATCCCGGTCGCACCGAGTAGGACCAGCCAGTAGACAAGCGGTGCCAGGACCAGCAGCGGCCAGGTTTTCTTGACGTTACCGACCAGCTTGCCGAGGAAGGCCGGGGTCGCCATTTTTTCGACCACCATGGCGCGGATCGCCGCCATGACGTCGCCTGGGTTGACCTCGCGCGGGCAGCGGACCGAGCAGTCGTTGCACTGGTGGCACAGCCACGCGCCGGCGTCGCCCATGAGCCGGTCCTCCATACCCCACTGCGCCCACAGGATCTGGCGGCGGGGGAACGGGGCATTTGCAGGCGCCAGCTCGCAAACCGACGAGCAGGTCGCGCACTGGTAACAATGGGCCGCGTTCTCTCCGCCGTGGTCGAAGAAAGCATCCCGGAAGTCCGATGACGTAGAAATGACCGGAATCGAGGCCATACCTGCTCCTTCCTAGAAGCCCTTAAGCGGGTTCGGGCCCATCTCGTCGAGTTCTTCGGAGAACTCGTCGAGAATTGTCGGAATCCTCTGGAACTCGTTGTGCGAGAGCTCGACCAGCTTGATGCGCTCTGGCTCGAGGGCGAGCCGTTCGAGGGTCTCGCCGACGTTGTCGAGCCGGGTATTGGCGAGCTCCGAGCCGCGCACGTAGTGGCACTGGTAGTCGTCGCCGAAGGGGCAGCCGATGAGGATCACACCGTCAACGCCGCGCGACAGCGCCTCGGCGATCCAGACGATGTTCATCGAGCCGAGGCAGCGCACCGGGATGATTCGGGTCCACGGGTTCCAAGTGGCGCCGTTCTTGGCCGCCGCCTCGAGGGCCGGCAGCGCGTCGTTCTCGCACATCAGCGCGACGATACGCGGCTTCTCCTCGTAGTCCTCGGGAACCTCGAAGGCCTTGATCATCTCCGCGACTCCGAGGACCGAGTAGTCCTGGAAATTGATGATCCGCTCGGGGCAGGCGCCCATGCAGATGCCGCAGCGGCGGCAGCGCAGGGGGAAGAACTCCGGTGTGCCCTTCTCGTCCTCGTTGAGGGTGCCGAAGGGGCACTCCTCGGTGCAGCGCTTGCATTGGGTACAGCGCTGGAGGAAGAAGTCGGGGTAGGCGGTGTCACCGGCGCGCGGGTGGACCGCCTCGCCGCGCTTGGCCATCTCGATGCACTGGACTGCTTTCATCGCGGCTCCGAGACCGTCCTCGGCCGCCTGCACCGAATCCATCGGCGCGTGCACCGTCCCGGCGGCATAGATGCCGGTACGGCGTGACTCGTAGGGGAAGCAGATGAAGTGCGAATCCGGGAAGCCGTACTTGAGGGTCGGCAGATCCGGGCCCTGGCGATACTCGAGATTGAGGATCTCGGTGCCCTCGTGGTCGGCGAGCGCTTCGGCTCTCGCGGCCGACGTCTCGCGCACCTGCGAGCTCTCGGAGTGCTCGGCCTGGTGGCGGGAATCGTGCAACTCGCGGATCAGCTCGCCGTCGGCAGAGTTGGGAACCATGCCAACCGCAAGCACCAGCAGATCCGCTTCGATCTGGACATCGTCACCGAGCATGCTGTTGGTGAGGTGCACCTTGAGCTTGCCGTTGGCTTCTACCTTCTGGACGTCGCCGCGGGCCATCATGCCCGTAGCCTCCTTCTGGGCGGAGAGGAAGAAGTACTCCATGTGGCCTGGAGCGCGCATGTCCTTGTAGATCACCGCGTTCTGGATCGAAGGATCGATCGTGGCGACCTCCATCATCTGGCGCAGTGTGTTATTGCAGCACTCGGAGGAGCAGTAGCTGAGGTGGTTCTCGTCGCGCGAGCCGGCGCACTGAATGTAGGCGATGCGCTCTGGGGTGCGGCCGTCAGACGGGCAGGCGATCTTGCCGTCGATCAGCATCTTCTCGAACTCCTGCGACGTCACCACGTCGGGCGACGCGCCGTAGCCGAGGTGGTCGAGTTTCGAGGCGTCATAGGGTCGCGCGCCGGTCGCCTGGACAATCGAGCCAACCTTCATCTCGAGGCCCGACGATCCGTTGAGCTGGACCTTGAACTGGCCCGGCTGGCCGTCGATCTTGACGATGTTGGTGGTCTTGAGGACCTTGATCTGGTCGCTGGCCTCGATCGCCTCGATCAGCTTGGGAATCGGGTTGGGTTCGGGCCGCTCGTAGGGCGGTTCCTCGGGCGGGATCGACTTCTGGTCGGCGAGCAGGCCGCCGAGCGTGTCGTCCTTCTCGACCAGCACCACAGGGTGGCCAAGACCGCTTGCGGTCAGTGCGGCTTCGAGACCGGCGCGGCCGCTTCCGACCACCATGACGGTGTCACTGACCTCTTCGGCCAGCGGCTCGATCGCCTTGACACCGTTCAGACGGGCGAGGCCCATCTGGACCATGTCCTTCGCGCACAAGGTCTTGTCCTCGTCGTCCTCGGCCTCCTTGAGCGGCCACGCGCAGTACTCGCGGATCGCCGTGCGGAACATGGCCGGGCCGTCGACCGTCAGGGAGGCGAACTCCTGGGTCTTGGCCCGCTCGGAGCAGGCGGCGACCAGGATGCCGTCGAGATCGTTTTCGGAGATTGCGCCCTTGATCGCTTCCAGGCCCTCGGGGCCGCAGAAGCACTCGTGGGCCAGGGTGCAGGCGCACCCGGTCGCTTCAGCCCCTTCGAAGACGTCATCGACGTCGATGGCGTCGCCGATGCCACAGCCCGTACACAGGAATACGCCGAGCGTGTCCATCATGACCTCCTTCCGGCTGCCACGAGGGCACGGGCTGCAGCTCCAGTCGCGTCACGCACCGACGCTGCAACGTCTTCAGGCCGCCGGGCGACGCCGGCGACCGTGACCTTCGACGCGATGTCATCGAGGACGAAGCCGTCGTCATCCTTGCGGGTAAAGACTGCGAGATCCTCGTCGATAGCGTTCGGCACCATGCCGGTTGCGAGGACCACCATGTCGTGCTCGGCCTCGAGGATCGTCTCGCTCTCGACGTCCTCGACGTGCAGCTTGAGGCCCCCTCCGTTCTGCTCGATCTTGCCGACCTTGCCCTTGGTGAGCTTGACGCCCTCCATCGCGGCCACCTTGAGCAGCACGTCTTCGTTGCGGCCCGGGGCACGGCGGTCGATGTAATACATCGTGACCTCGGACTCCGGATACTGTTCCTTGACGTACTGCGCTTGTTTGAGGCTGGCCAGACAGCAGACGCCGGAGCAGTAGTTGAGGTGGTTGACGTCGCGCGAGCCGGCGCACTGAACGAAGGCCACGTTGGCCGGGGCCTCGCCGTTCGATGGCTTGAGGATCTTGCCCCCGGTTGGACCGGCCGGCGACGCCATGCGCTCCATCTGGACGTTGGCGATGACGTCGTCGAAGCCGCCGCCGAGCTCTTCGAGCTTCTCGAGCGGATAGGGCTTCCAACCTGTTGCCACGACCACCGCGTCGACCTCGACGGTCTCGGTGGACTCGGCCGCGTCGAGATCGATCGCGCCGTAGGTGCAGGCGTCGGCGATCTTCTTGGCCTCGTCGTCGCCGACCGCATCGCGGTTGAAGACATAGCGGTTCGGCCACGCGCCGGGGTGGGGGAGGCGAACCGCCTTGGCCTTCGACATGCCCAGGTTGTGAGGGTCGTCGATCTCGGTCGTGCAGGCCGCCTCGCAGTCACCGCACGCGGTGCACTTGGCATTGACCCACACCGGGCCGCTGGTGATCTCGACTGTCCAGCCGCCGTCCTGTTGCTCGCCGCCGGTGATGCGGGCGTTGGTCATCACCCGGATGCGCGGGTTGCGCTCGAGGCGGCGGGTGTTGATCTCCATGCCGCATGACGGCGGACACATCTTCGGGAAGTAGTTGTTGGTGCGCATCACGCGGCCGCCGACCGTCGCCTCGCGCTCCACCAGGGTGACCTCGGCGCCGGCCTCGGCCGCCTCGAGTGCGGCGGTGACTCCCGCGATGCCGGCACCGACGACGAGCAGACTCTTGGCTTCGCTCATGTGGTACTCCGATCGACCGCTTCCTCGCGCACCCTCATGGTCGGTTCCGCAAACATCGCAAAACGGAGCCACCGGAAGGCGAAGCGGAGGAGGGCCTCGTCTTGTGTTTTGAGCTCTTCGAGCATTTCGGGCTCGATCTCGAACTTCTCGAGGAAAGAGGACTCGAAGACGAACGAGCGGAAGGTGTCGAGGTCGTAGCACGCGGTGTAGAACATGTGCATCCGCTTGGGATCGAGGGTGCGTCCGCCGATGAACCACGGGTGGCTGACGAGATCGCGGAAGCCGGCCTCGAGGCTCTCGCGCTCCTCGATGCCCTGATCGTCGCGCCAGCTCTTTGACGTCCACTCTTTGGCGTCGGCCCCATGCCTTCCCTTGCAGTGGTCGTCCTCGAAGACGAAGAAGACGGGCTCGGGCTCCTCGCCGGCACGGGCCGGTGGGATCGCCATTCCGAGTGGGTACATACGGCATGCCCACGGCCGATCGTCGTAAACCGTGCAGCCATGTTCACCGACGAAGGGACAGGGCTTGCGTTCCTCGTCCGTCATCTTCAGCATGACGATCGGTAGCTGCAGGTCCTTGGTAATCGGGTTCGAGGTGTGGTTTTCGAGGAAATCTCGAGTGTTCATGCCCAATCTGCGCGCCAGGCGAAGGACGTCGATCGGCGTCATGACGATGTTGACGTCAGCGCAGCAGGAGTTGAAACAGGGAACGCCGGGGTGGCAGGTGAATTGGAAGGTTTCGCCCTCCGCGAGCTGCCGCTTGTCCGCGAGGAACTCGGGCAAGCTCGCGTCTGCTGTGCTCATGTGGAGCCTCCATTCTCGTCGCCGTCATCAGCGACGTCGGGATCGGCTTGATCGCCGATCGCGGCCTCGATGATGCGGTCCTTGAGAGCGCTCGGTGACCACACCGCCACGGGTGACACGTGACCGGTGAAGGGATCGACACGATAGCGGTACGATGCCTTGACGGCGTAGTTCGACTCCATGTGCTCCCAGCCGCGCACGTAGTAAGGACAGTCATCGTTGAAGCAGGCGAGTTGGAACTCGCTGTCCCAGCCGGCTCCATCCGGGAGCTCGAAGGCCTGGAGTCTTTCGTTACAGTGCGGACACACGGGGTGTTCTTGGGTGCTCAATACGGCCTCTGAAAAAAGGCCCCAGGCGCCGGAGCGCCTGGGGCCGAAGTAGAAATGATGATTAGCTCATCGGGAGAATGTCGCGTTTGAGCATCTCCCACTCTTCCGTTTCCGGATCCATCTTGCAGTTGACGAAGCACAGCCAGTTGTCGTTGTCCAGCTTGGGGAAGTCGGCGCGGAAGTAGTAGCCCGGCCAACGGGTCTCCTCGCGGAACAGGATCGTGCGGACGTGCGCTTCGGCCTGGTACATGCGGTGCACGTTCTCCCAGCACCGCATCAGCTCGTGGAGGTCGGACGCGCCGAGGTTGGTGGCGTCTTCCTTGAGCATGGCGAGCAGCTCGAGACCCCGCTCGCAGAGCTTCTGCGAGGTCGTGAACTGTGCACCCACGCCACCGGCGTATTCGTCCATGAGCTTCTGGAGACGGAACATGAACATCTTCGGCAGGATGTAGTTCGGGTTGACGTCCGTCTGCGAGGTGAAGCCCTTGTGCTCCTCAAAGAGATCGAGGGGCTTCAGCGTCTCCGCCTTCAGCTTCTCGATCGTGGCGTCATCGACGGTCGGCATCGCCGGATTCTCTTTGACGAGGTAGCGAACCGCGGCCTTGCCGGCGATCCGTCCCTCGGCGTGGGAACCGGAGGAGAACTTGTGCGACGAAGCTCCGGAGGCGTCGCCGGCGGCGAACACGCCCTTGGTCGTGCACATGTTCTCGTAGCCCCAGAAGTACTCTGGCGGCGCCAGGTCTTCGGGACCGCTGACCCAGGCGCCGGAGGCGCCGGAGTGCGAGCCGATGAAGTACGGCTCGGCGGCCGCGATCTCGGACGACTTCTCTTCCGGCTGAACGTCACTCGCGGCCCACAGAATGGCCTGCGAGATGGTCATGTCGAGGAAGTCTTCCCAGGCCTCGCTCTCGAGCTCCTTCATCTTTTTCTTGTAGGCCTTTTGATCGTCCTTGTACTCGTCGGCGATGCGCTGGAGCGCCTCTTCCGTCCGCATGTAGATCGGGCCCTTGCCCTCCATCACGTCGAGCATGCCGAGCCAGTTGCGGAGGTTGGCCGGGATCGGTTTGACCGTGCCGTAGGGCTTCCAATTCTCGAGCTCGTCGCGCCGCTCGACCATGTACTCGCCACCGAAGGCGTTGGTCGCACGGGACTTGAAGAGCAGGAACCAGGCGCCGACGGGGCCGTAGGCGTCCTTGAAGCGGACCGGGATGAAGCGGACTTCCTGGCAGGTCATCTCGGCGCCAGCCTTGAGCGTGAAGTACGCGGAGGAACCGGAATTCCACGGCGGGTACCAGGCGCGGCCGAGGCCCTCGCCCGAGGAGCGCGGCTTGAAGACGTGCACCGCACCGCCCATGGCGACGAAGATCGCCTTCGCGAGGAAGACGTAGAACTTGTTCTCGCGAACCGAGAAACCGTAGGCGCCCTTGCACTCGCCGCCTTCCATGATCGGGCCGACGACGAAGACGCGCTCGTAGATGTTGTCAGTGCCGAGATGGTTTTTCGCGGCTTCCGCAACGACCACCTTGTAGGACTCGCCGTTGATCATGAGCTGCCAGCGACCCTCGTGCACATAACCGCCGCCCTCTGCCTTCCATATGGGGAGGCCCCACTTCTCGAAGAGGTGGACCGAGCCGTCGACGTGGCGAGCGATCGAAGCCACGAGGTCGTCGCGGGCGACGCCCATGAGGTCCTGCTTCACGTAGTTGACGTAGTCCTCGACGGTGTTGTCACCGTCCTTGAGGCCCACGTATTGGTTGATGGCGCTCAGGCCCATGGCCACCGCGCCGGAGCGGTCCACCGCGGCCTT